>NZ_WJQT01000001.1 GCF_009659375.1 Fundicoccus ignavus | reverse complement strand
AGCGAATTTAAAAATCAATTGATTGATGATGCATTAGAAACGTTCGGCATTCAACGCTCGTTGAGTATGAAAGAATGCCCTTACGACAACGAAGTGGCCGAAGCGATGTTTAAGGTCGTGAAAACGGAATTCACAAACGGTGCATGTTTTAGCAGCCTTGATCAGCTAGAACTTGAATTAAATGATGATGTAAATTGGTTTAATAATATCAGAATCCACGGAACGCTTGGTTATAAAAGCCCTGTGGAATACCGATTACAGACCTTATAATATTTGTTTGATTTAGTGTTGACAATCCAGAATAAGAAACAATTAAGGTTTGTTGCCAGCTCTAGAGCAAGGAATCAGCTGGTATTTGTAGGATAGATTTGTAGTTTCGTATCTAAATTATTTTTTGACATAATAAGACCCCGAAAGGTTAGATTTTTTAGTCCAACTTTTGGGGGTCAGCTTAGGTATCGGTGGGACGAAAAAGTGGGAAAGAATCGAAAGCTACGGTCCAAAATTTGTAGAGAATATTGTTCAGGCAATCAGTCGTGACATTTTGTGCCGCGCCATGCAGACGTTAAAGAATTGTTCCATTGTGGCCCATGTGCACGGTGAAATTATCATCAGGGCAGATATGGGAATGTCACTTTCTGCTATCTGTGAGCAGATAGCTAGGATACCAATCTGGGCAAATGGTCTGTTACTTAGTGCTGACGGCTATGAGTGTCAGTTTTATAAAAAAGATTAAGTTATATATAATTGGGTATTCGGATTAACTTGTGGAATGAGGTTAACAGACCTTCAAATGTTAAATGACGAAGATAGGATAGCACTTATTTTATAACTAGTAAGTGCTATCCTGTTTGTTCCACAATCGCCCGATAATGGAATATGTATTTTACTTAGGGATAACAGGAACCCAAAGTTCATGTCTTGGTTTATGCTTCGGACCATAATAACATTCGATACACGGTAAATTTGCAAGTTCATACTCAGATGTTGGAACCCACTCAGAATATAAACGTTTCCATGCATCTACTATATTTGGAAAAACTGCCCATGTACTTGCAGGAATAATAAGCGTTTCCATATCTGAAGGTGGAACCCCATCGTATCTTACCCCCATAAAGTAGGAAAACTCTTCATCTGTTATGGCAGCTTCCTTTCCACAAACCCCCAAAAGGCTTTCAAGCGTACATTTTGGATTTTCCCATGACATGTCCTTTAGTTCTTGCATAAACCCTTCTTTTTTTGCAGTATTCCAGAGTGTAGGGATTGTTTTAAATGCTCTACTTGTTTTTACTGGCTTGCTTTTTCCTACAATTCTTATTTCAAAATCAAGGTCTTCAATTCTGTACTCCATCTCGGTATCTCCTTTAATAGAAATTTGAAAGGAAATTCTCGGAAAGGCTTTTAACTGTACCCCTTTATTACGAGCATTGGAGGGGGTTATTCCATGCATTTTTTGAAAAGCACGTGAAAAAGTATCAGAAGAAACATAACCGTATTTAATTGCCACATCAATGATTCGAATATCACTTTTTTGAATCTCAAATGCTGCAAGAGTTAATCGCCTTCTTCTAATATATTCTGAAAGCGATACCCCTGAAATTGAAGAAAACATTCTTGAAAAATGAAACTCGGAGCAATTAGCTGCTTTTGCAATCTCTTTGTAGTCTATTTCTTCATCTAGACTATTTTCAATGTAGTCCAATGCATTATTCATTCTCTCTAACCATTCCATGGTTTTCTCCCTTTCAATTCCTACTTTAATACAGATTAGACACTATTTACCCGACATTTCATGCCTAAAAAAGTAGGATCACTATTAAAAATTGACTCTCCACACAATATATTGCACAATGCGTTATTCCAGATAATGGCCCGTTAGTTGAATTGACCACTATTATTGAATCAGTCTTTGATTCCATTTTAACATACACAAATTCCGTATGATAATCAGAATTCAAAATTAATTTTTTCAAAATCCTCAACAATCATTACCTCCTGTGGCTATTAGGTAGAGGAACTTTCCTCTGACTATATTACAGGGGGTAATTCGTATGGACGAATTAGTAAAAATCAATTATGAAAATCAACGACCAACCTTACTCGATCGTGATTTACATGAAGCATTAGAAGTAAAAACACCTTATGATAAATGGTTTCCAAGAATGTGTGAGTACGAATTTGAGGAGGGGTGTATTGAACCCCAAAAGTTGGAGTTTATTTAATTGAATATAGCATGAATACTTGAGGAGAAAGTTGTTAGCGATGTTTCTGTTTCCAACACCGTATGAAAGAGACAATTGAGATTGATTTTTTTTTAATCCTCTTACTCAGTAAAAAGATACGATAGTGAAGTTATAAAGCACATCATTGAATATCGGTTCTCAGAACATCCCATTCAACGGATCCAAGTGGAATTAGATGCAAGAAACTTAGACTCTATAAACTTTGTGAGCGAGCGCCTATGCGACAAGATCCCCACTTTTTTCAAAATTATTGGAGTCAATATGAGTGGACGGATAGTTACGTTTATGGCATATTGGCCTCTGAACATGGCCCTTCTTCTTACTAAGATCAACAAAATACATTGAGAATAAGGACAGACCATTCATCCAAAATAAAATTAAAACAAACGACGAGCACACAAACGTTTTAAACTGTGTACTCGTCGTTTTCTATTTTTCAAAAATATTATTGAGTTTCGAGTGCTCCGAAGAATAGGGCTTCAATTCTGAGCAGCTCTTGCCTAAATTCACTAGAACTCAGCTCATGGGTTTCTTTTAACAACGCAAGCTCTTGTTGATATTGCAGCGGTAATTTCAGACGACGATTAACAACATTAGCACTGGCTATAAATTGAGGATCAATTCGCTCAAGCAGGTGTTTAACCCTTAATTCAATGGCCATTTCTAAAAAGTCCAATTTTTTTTCGGTTGACCAAGAATCAAAGGCGAAACGATTAAAAAATTCTTGCCCTTTTACATTTACAATACGTGACATTAAAACCACTCCTAGTTATTTTTTCAATCAAAAAAGCACAACTAGAAAAGTCGTGCCATAACTGGTTTAGACTCATCTGCCTCTTTCGAGTTGGATTTAGCACCGTGCCAATTGGTCGGTTGCTGAAGCTTCATTGGGCCAATTCCCTCTGCTTACTCTGGATAAGTTGTGATGTTTAATTGTATTTAGATAATACCATATACACAGTGGAAAATCTACATTGCTTTTATTGAGACTATTCTCTAATTAGAAGGTGAAAAATATGTTTCGAATAGATGATTTGTGTACTCTTCGAAGAGTACAGTGTCATCTATATAACTTTGGATGTCATTTAAAGCTTTTTGACTATTTTTTTGATTAATCCATAAGTTAAATTTACGATACTGACCGTATTTTTGCTTCAGGTGATGCTGTGCTTCTTGAAGCAGTACATCCTTGTGATCAATCTTGAGGACATCCATTCCGAATTCTAAAATTCTGCGAATGATTCTTTCAGCGTTTAAATCTAGGTCAGCTTCAGAGACGATTTTCCCATCAATAGAACGAAGCTCGTTTGTATTAGAGGCTCTATGGTCTTCAACGGCTTTTCCCATGATATTGATGTCATCTTTGGTAAAAAAATTGAGCAAAGTTTGATTAGAAAGTAAAATTATTTTGGAGTGGTAATGGTGTTGTTCTCTATTTACTGCTAAACCTAAGTCGTGAAAAGCAGCGATAACATAAACCATATTCAAATCTACATCAAAATCTTTTGCAATGGCCAAAGAATTTTGAATAACTTGAAGGCATGATGTTCTTGATGACTACGATCAAATTATGCATATCGAGGAAGGATATTCTTTTCAATGTAATGGACTAATTATTTATTTAACAGCACGACACAAACTCCTTTGACAAAATATTATTTAAGACTGAGTGTCTATCATACCAAAAACCAATCTTTAAAAAAAATGCTCCTAGTTAAAAATTTGTAAAATAATGGACGACTTTTGAACGATTAACATGTCTTTGTACCATTATCCCAATTCATAATGTTGGGAGGATAAAGCTGAGTCAATATGGTATTAAACAACGGAGTATGCAAAATGGAAAAAGAAGAACACGAAGCATTGTGTGCACAGATAAGAGGGCAGAATAAGCAATATTTAGCTATTTTTGAAGCAGATTTAAATGCAGCAAATTTGAAGCCTAGATAATTGAAAAGCACATATTTAATGTTGACTTCTACATTAATGATTATCTATTGAGATATTTACCGTTAGAAATGATTGGGGGGTGTCAAAATGAAATTGATGGCTATCTAGGAGGCCTTTTCATACGAAAAGTTATGTGGTCAACACCAGCTTCAATCAAGTCTAATGCGACAAGCATTAAGAAGTTTTATAAATCGATGATGGAACATGGCTATGTTGATAAAGAGAACTACACAGATTTATGTGATGATATTAAAGAATGTATGCCAGAATGGCTTGCTGAGTGGGAATCATACAATGACTTTGATGATTTAGCTGATTTAGCTTGGGATTAAAACTGAACTTAAATAGTCCTTTGTTGGATAACTTCAATATCTAACAAGCAGAAAGTGCTGTACGATTGTAAAATCAATTGTAGCAGCACTTTTTCTCGTTTTTTCTGATAATAAAGTGCCTTTAACTCGTCAGTGTAACGAATCTGCGACTGTGTGACTGATAAGATATAAGGCGATAATCTTAATTGATCGATGTGTTCTTGAGTTAATATATGTTTGGCCATAGTATGGACTCCTTTGTTTAAAATGCTTCATAATGAAATACTGGATAAAGTACACGCTAGGCCTTTATTTAGCTGTCTAGCTAAATAAGTGGCCTTGTCGAACGTGTCTGTTAGAAAAACTGGACGAGTTAGTAGTGTCTGTAAAAACAAGCACCTTATTCCACGCTGTCTATATTTTTATGAGGCCGTAAAAATCACTGTCCATTCTTTAGGGTCCATTTTACAGTTAATCTAGCTGATTCTTTGGAATCTTCGGCTAGAATAGCGTTTAATCTAGCCGAATCTCTGGAACCATCGGCTAGAATAGCGTTTAATCTAGTCAAACCTCTGGAACCATCGGCTAGAATAGTGTTTAATCTAGTCGAATCTCTGGAACAATCGACTAGAATAGCAATTAATCTAGCCGAAAGTCCCAAACAATCGGCTAGAATAGCAATTAATCTAGCCGAAAGTCCCAAACAATCGACTAGAATAGCAATTAATCTAGCCGAAAGTCCCAAACAATCGACTAGAATAGCAATTAATCTAGCCGAAAGTCCCAAACAATCGACTAGAATAGCAATTAATCTAGCCGAAAGTCCCAAACCATCGGCTAGAATAGCAATTAATCTAGCCGAAAGTCCCAAACAATCGACTAGAATAGCAATTAATCTAGCCGAAAGTCCCAAACAATCGACTAGAATAGCCTTTAATCTAGCCGAAGGTCCAAGACAATCGGCTAGAAATCCTGAAATATCTAGATTTTTCGTAACATAAGGTTGCTCGAGTGAGGTCTTTTAATAAGCGTTTTTGCCGTCACAGCCTCTCTTCTAATGCCCCCTTGAATATAAGTAGCTATCAAACTTTTTAAGTCTTCACCGAATTCTTCAAGGTCAACAGGCATGATGCTGCCTTCGTTTTTAGTAGTAACTGATTAACACTAACAAGTATGTAACATTCAAACAATCTGTGTTGTCATATTTTGGCAGTAATTGTTTGGCTTAAACGAGGTAATTTAGCTGGCTTTCGATTATAATCGAAAGTAGTGGGATTTGGTTGAGTCAGTAAAAGGAGGTTGTTCGATGGTATTTGATTTTAAGAAGGAGTACAAGGAGCTTTATACGGCGAAGCAACGGCCAGAAATAGTGACGGTTCCGAAGATGAATTATATTGCGGTGCGAGGGCAGGGGAATCCTAACGATGAAGACGGTGCTTATCAACAAGCGATTAAGGTGCTTTATGCGGTGGCGTATACGTTAAGGATGAGTTATAAAACGGACTATCAGATCAAGGGTTATTTTCAATATGTTGTACCGCCACTGGAAGGCTTTTGGTGGCAGGATTATATTAAAGGCGTGGATTATACCAATAAGGATTTGTTTCAATGGATTTCAGTATTGCGTTTGCCTGATTTCGTGACGGAACAGGATTTTGTTTGGGCAGTTGAAACGGCAACGAATAAGAAGAAAATTGATTGTTCTGCCGCAGAATTTATGACTTTTGAAGAAGGCTTGTGTGTCCAAATGCTACATGTGGGGCCGTTTGATGATGAACCGGCGACCGTAGCAGTGATGGATGCCTTTCTGAAAGAAGCAGGTTATGCGAATGATTTTAGTGATGAGCGCATGCATCATGAGATTTATTTATCGGATGCGCGTAAGGTCGCGTCAGATAAATGGCGTACGGTGTTGCGTCATCCTGTAAAAAAAGCAAGTATCTGAAATTTAAACGATTAGTGAGCGAACAATATTTTTATAGCGTATTTAAACGATAATCGGATTTCAGTTAAATTTAATCACTGTTGAGTAATAAATTTATGATGTGAAGACGTTATTATCTCGGCTTTTGTTGATAACAAGTTCTAATAATTATATACTAAATAAAGTTATTCAAAAATACTATGATGACAGGAGATCAAGTTATGATTATGAAATTTATGAATAAAATTCCAGCTGGGAATTTTATCGTGCCGCTTATTCTTTCGATGATATTATTTACGTTTTTCCCAAATCTTTTTAGAATTGGTGGTGTAACCGAGTCGTTCTTATCAGCCGATGGCTCTGGTTTTGTAATTGGGATGCTGTGTTTTGCATCTGGTACGACCATCAAATTAAATGATTTGAAAGATTTAATGCGTTACCAAGGTAGTTTAATTCTAGTGAAATTAGTGTTATCACTGATACTGACCGTTGCCTTTTTATATGCCTTTGGTTTAGAAGGTATCTGGGGAATTTCAGGTTTAGCCTTTACTGCGACAATTATTTCGACTAACCCGGCAGTCTACGTAGCACTTTTAAACGCATTTGGACGCGAAAGAGACGCAGGGATTTATCCATTCGCTGGTTTGATTGCGTTACCAATCGTTCCGTTAATTGTCTTATCGGTTTACTTTTCAGGTGGTTTAGGTGGCGTTAACTGGTGGCCAGTGATTTCTGTATTCGTACCTCTAATCTTAGGTATGATCTTAGGAAATCTTGACGAAGGCTTCACGGCGATCTTCTCTAAATGTATGCCAGCATTATTGATGATGTTAGGTTGGACACTTGGACAAGGTATGGACTTTATTGAAGCAATGAAATCAGGTTTACCTGGTGTCGTGATGACTGTATTCTTTATCATTGTGACGCTGCCAGTAATGTTACTTTTCGAAACCAAAGTACTGAAAGGTGAAGGTTACTCAGCAGTTGCAATCTCAACGATCGCAGGCGTTTCGACTTCGACACCTGCTGCTGTTGCTGCGGCAATTCCAGAGTTACAACCTTATGTCACTTCCGCAACGGCTATTATTTTAACAGGTGTTGTGATTACATCTATTTTATCTCCATTCTTAGCAGGAAGAATTGCTGCTAAACGTGGCGAAACATTTTAATTAAAGCAAACCACACTGGTCAAACTGGTGTGGTATTTTTTTGCTAAATATATCTGTCAGTCCAAAGATTTGATATAATAAAAGCAAGAAGAACCCCCTTCCAAAATACGATCCGACACCCCACACTAAATAAATCATATTGTCTCTTCTATCAGGTACTGATTATTATAATTGGATTGTAAAGGCGAAAGGAGTGAAAATAATGAAATTCATTGAGTCTTTAAAAGTGACGTTTAAAGAGATGAATCGTTCGATCCAACGATTTCCTCTAACGGTCTTGTTCATGTTGGCAGTGATGGTTTTAAATGCCTTAATGATTGAAAATACGATATTAGATTTTACGCGTCTATTGTTTACTTTTCTGATTGGAGCCTCTTTAAGTTTAGTGGGTCAAATGATTTACGAACGCTTTTATATGGTGAAGCAGACAGTTACTATTCGCTACGGAATCCTAGCGGCTAGCATTGCGTTAACGATCGCTTACTTCTTTATGATTGGCCCGCAAGTTGAGTTTAATCTGGCTATTTCAACAAAAAGCATCGTAACACTATTTGCCTTAATGGTTGCCTTTATCTGGGTACCCTCAATTGATAACGCGGCAATTGCTTTTCACCAAAGTTTTCTTTCGACGTTTAAAGCCTTCTTTGTGACTGCATTGTATTCAAGTGTGCTAGCTTTAGGTGTTAGTGCCATTTATAGCGCTACCGATTATTTGCTAGTCGATTTAAATTCAACTCTATTAAGTCACTTGCTAAATATTATTCTATGCCTCTTCGCACCGTTATACTTTCTTTCTCAAACGCCAGAGTTTCCAACCGAAAACATACAAGTATCCGATACAATGAAACAGCACTTGCGAGTACCACGCTTTTTTGAAGTGCTCCTATCTTACATTGTGATTCCACTCGTGACAGTCTATACACTTATTTTGGTTGCGTATATTTTGTTAAATATAGGCACTGAATTTTGGAGTGATAATTTACTAGAGCCTTTAATGGTTTCTTACGCTGTCATTGGAATGATTGTGCTGATTCTCTCTTTTAACATTGATAATCGCTGGACTATTTTGTTTAGACAGATTTTTCCTAAAGTATTGATACCGATGGCGATTTTTCAGACGGTCGCTTCAATCATCAAAATCAATGAGATGGGGCTGACTCATGGTCGCTATTATGTGATTCTGTTTGGTGTGTTCGCAACGATTGTTGGGCTGATTTATAGCTTTATGAAGCTAAAATTTCATGGCTCGATTGCGTTAGTTCTCTTGATACTTAGCTTGCTTTCGATTATGCCGCCCATTGATGCCTTTACAGTAAGTAAGCATAGTCAGCTTAAATTGTTTGAACAAAAACTAAAAGAAAATAATTTGTTAGTTGAAAACGAGCTGAGACCTAATCAGGACGTGCCCATAGGCGAGCGAATCATTATCACCAATGTCGCCAGCTATGTTTACAATATGGGTTATCAAAATGAACTGGCATTCTTGCCGGAAGACTTCAATCTTTACACGGATTTTAACCCGACTTTTGGTTTTAACTTGACGTATTCTCAAACGGATATCCAACAATTAGAAGGGCAATACTTCTATTTAAATCGTGAAGAGCTTGTCTTTGAGTTGGGAGAGGCAGATACAATGGTCATTCAAATGTTAAATTACACAGAAAATCAACCCGTTGATGAAACTTTAGACGATTTGATCTTTAGTGTAAATAATGAGAACTATCAACTCGAACGAATACTTGATGGGCAGTACTATACGTTAACTGTCCGCAATGAGTTCGGTGAGCCTTTGATTGAGTCTAGCCTGGAGGAACTATTTGATGAGGTGCTAGGTGAGTTATCCATTTTAGAATACTCTGAAGATAAATTCTTATCGGTAGAAGATGCGACCTTTACAGTTGAAAATGAACAAGTTTCTTTAGAGCTATTAGTCTTATCGCTTCAAAGAACCGATACTTTCAACAGTATTGAAATGATGGTATTGATTAATATTAAATAAAGTTGGGTAGTCTTTAAACTTGAAACTTTGTGTGCACTTTGATAGGATGTAATGAATTCAAGAGCAAAGTCTTCTAGGGTTCCGAGAGTTCACTCTGTCTGGTCCGAGAGAAGACGCCTAGTATTGTTTAGGTACACGGTAGGATAAAAGCCTAGGAGTTCCACATTTTTGTGGGCTCCTAGGCTTTTTCTTTTGCTTTTGGAAATATTATTTTACGGAGGAAACAATGATTTCTTTATTAATGACAACAGTTTCTTTAGGTTTAGTCGACAGTCTAAATCCCTTGGTGTATCCATGCAGTTTGTTTTGCAGGGGCTTGTTAAGAAGAAATGGCACATTTGGTTTTATATTGTCGCAACGGGCGTTGCGAATATGATTGGCGGTGTGTTGGCGTATTTTGGCTTATTTAATGTGGTGTTCGAGGGGTTTAACTATTTGTTGGTGAATTATCAGCCGATTGTGGTGACGATTGAGTTGGTGTTGGCGTTTGGTTTAGATGCTTTTGTTGTGTATCAAATGATTCAGCCTAAGCAAACTGATACGAGTGCGGCCCTAGTTAAAGTTCGTGCGGTATCTCCGACGGCTTTAGTAATGATCGGGGGAGGGGCCGCCATTTCTGAACTTGTGACGGCGCTACCTTACTTTGCGTTCTTGGCTGTGTTTTTTTCTCAAAATTTATCCCCGCTGGTCGTGATGATGATTTTAGTGATTTATAATGTGCTCTATACAGCGCCCTTAATTGCTTTGTTTATGGTGTATCACTTTGCTAATCAGCAGTTCGACCGTTTATATGCCTATATTCAACAGTTGATTGGCCGTTTTTCAGATAGCTTAACACCGCTAGTCATTGCGCTCATCGCCATCTTTTTGGTGTATCACAGCGTTAGTCAATTGATTGCTTAAAAAGTCTTATTCCAAAATACTTCTACACATTATGGTAAGCTTTAGGTAGAAGAAGTATTCATTTTTATTGAAGGATATTCGAATTGAGGAGGGATTGTATGCCGTTTACGATGATTCAACAAGATATTGTGAGGATGAACACTGATGCGATTGTAAATGCTGCAAATATTGGATTGAAAATGGGTGGCGGGGTGTGTGGTGCGATTTTTCGTGCGGCGGGTGCCCAACAACTTCAAGCAGAGTGTGACAAATTGGCACCAGTCCGAACGGGTGGAGCGGTGATAACGCCTGGTTTCCAGTTGCCAGCAAAATTTGTGATTCATGCAGTGGGCCCCATTTATGCAGACTGGACCCCAGAAGAAAGCGAACATTTTTTACGCGAAGCTTATGCCAATGCATTGAAATTAGCGATTGAACATCAGTGTGAAAGTATCGCTTTTCCTTTAATTTCTAGTGGCATTTATGGTTATCCTAAAGATGAAGCTTTGCAAGTAGCTAAATCAGCTATTCAAGATTTTCTCACTGAACATGATTTACAGGTGTTTCTCGTTTTGTTTGGTTAGGTAATTTGAGCGAGGGGCTAAAAAGCCCCTCGTTCGATAAAAGAGGGGCCAAATCTGCAGAATAAGCTGATTTTCCGGAATAAAGCTTACCAAATTATCCAGAAAGCCAATACACCCGAATCATTTACTCCAACACTTCATAAGCTGGCTTGCCTGCAAGGCTGCCGGCTTCTTCAATTAAGGCGTTAGTCGTCTTTCTGCCATCATAGGCTTGCCCGATTTGAATCAAATGGTCCAAGTTTTTCTGGTAATTGGCAGCAAACACTACCGAATAAAGTAAATCCAACAAATAGATAATCGATGTGTTGGAAGTGAAGTTGCCGATTTTAGAATAGAGTCGTTCACGTGTCGTGATGCTAAGATTGCAGTCACTCATGCGGGCGATTTGGTTATCGCCCATATTAGTTAGTGACAAAATTTTAGCGCCTTTTTCTTTCAAGAATTTGCCGCAATGGATATAGGTCGCATTTTCTCCCGTATAAGAAATGATTAATCCACAGGTATCGGGGCTGGCATTGTAAGCTTCGTAGACGCTAATATCAAACTCGCTGGATAAGGTTACCGGCATGCCGATGCGGCGCATTTTTGTTATAAAGTCGGTCGCGATATTAGCATTAGTTAAAGAGGCGAACACAATAATTTGATTGGCTTCAAGCAAAAGCGTTCGCGCCTTTACTAGGGCATCACGCTCAACTAAACTCACGGTATCTGATATCGTATTTTGTTCGAGTTGGGCTAGTTTGTGCATAATCGTGATGACGTCGTCTTTGTTGTCGAAAGGAATGTTGGCGTCGATCACGTTGAAGTGGCTGTTTAAGTACTGCCATTCTTTCTGGTATTCGGTGCGTAAACTCGTCCAACCGTCGAAGCCTAATTTCTTGGCTAAACGAATGACGGAGTTAGGGTTAGTATGGGTAAAATTAGCCAGGTTTTGAGTCGTTAGCTGGTCGAGTTCATGCGGGTGTTTAATCAGGTAGTCTGCAATTTGATTTTCTGCATCGGAAAAGGTCATTGCTTTTAAGTGCTCGATAATTAACATAGGTCCTCCTATACACATAAATTCCATTGGTTTGTGTTCATTGTACACAAAAAAGCTGGGAATTCCTATTGTTACTGTGTCAAAGTGAAGAAAATGCGCTTATTGATTGAAAAAGCTCCCGCACTTAAGTTAACGTAGAGTTATGAAAACCTGAAGGCGAAAGGAGTCAATTTCATGACAGAAAATTGGCATGTATTTATCGATGTGGATGGAACGCTCGTCGATTATAATAACCACTTACCGGAATCGGCGGTACAAGCAATTCGAGAGGCACGCGCAAATGGGCATAAAGTCTATGCAGTGACGGGACGCTCTAAGGCAGAAATGTACGACGAAATTCTGGATATTGGCTTAGATGGCTACATTGGGGGCAATGGAAATTATATCGAAGCGGACAACGAAGCACTTATGCATCTAGCAATTCCGATTGAAGATGTTCAGAAAATCGTGAATTGGCTGCATGATAAAAATTTGGAATATTATGTTGAGGCCAATTCTGGCTTGTATGGTTCGCAAAACTTTAGAGAGCGCGGCAAAGAAACAATGCGTCTTTATGTAGAGGGCAAGGGAGTTAAGACCGATGAAACGTTCTCGGTGGATGATGGTTTCCCGCAGATGATTTATGGAGCAGAGCCCGTTAGAGACGATGTTAACAAAATATCTTTCATTTTAAACACCTATCAAGACTATTTGGATGCGACTGAATATTTCACAGGTTTCCAAGTTAATACTTGGGGTGGAAAAGGCGAGCATGCATTGTTCGGTGATGTGGCGCGCGGCGGTATTAATAAACGAACTGCACTCGAGTTTCTTGAAGCGCACCATCAGCTAGACCCTAACTATACGATAGCAATTGGTGATGCGAAAGTTGATATTCCGATGCTGGAATATGCTGCAGTTGGGGTGGCAGTAGGCAATGGTGGCGAGGAAATTAAAGCCATGGCGGACTATGTGACAGATGCTGTTTCAGACGACGGCTTATACAATGCTTTTAAACATTTCGGTTTAATCTAGTTAACGACTGCTAGCAAGAGAATGGACACTGCTTAGAAAGGGGCAAAATAAATGACAACACCCAAATTTCCAGACAACTTCTTATGGGGTGGCGCGACAGCTGCTAACCAGTTAGAAGGAGCTTACAATGAAGGGGGACGTGGCCTAAGTGTGCAAGATGTAATGCCTAACGGCTTAATGAGCGCACCCACACCAGAGCCAACTGAAGATAACTTGAAATTGGAAGGCATCGATTTTTACCATCGCTACCCTGAAGACATTGCTTTGATGGCAGAAATGGGGTTTAAAGTCTTTCGAATTTCAATCGCGTGGTCACGCATCTTTCCGAATGGTGATGGCGCGCAACCGAATGAAGAAGGCCTACAATTCTATGATGACCTGTTTGACGAATTACACAAACATGGCATGGAACCCTTAGTCACACTGTCTCATTATGAACCGCCGTTAAACTTAGCCCGTAAATACCGCGGATGGATTGACCGAGACGTGATTGCTTTCTTTGAGAAGTACGCCAGAACAGTCTTTGAGCGTTACCAAAATAAGGTTAAATACTGGCTAACCTTTAATGAAGTCAATTCGATTATTAGCGCACCGGCTAATGGCGCTATTTTCGAAGATGAAATTGAAGTTAGTTTGGCGGATAAGTGGCAAGCAGCCCATCATCAATTAGTAGCTTCGGCTTTAGCAACGAAAATCGCCAAGGAAATTAATCCTGACATGCAAGTGGGTTGTATGGTGATTTCGATGCCGACTTATTCAATGACGCCAGATCCTAAAGACCAATTGGCGGTGCGCGACTTTATGAATGAAAACTATGCCTTTACCGATATTCATGCGCGTGGCGTTTATCCAGGTTATTTAAAACGCCATTTACGTGAAGCAGGCATCGAGATTAAATTTGGTGAACAGGATGCGCGTATTTTGAAAGAGAACACGGTAGATTTTATTTCATTCTCATACTATGTTTCCTTGGTTCAAGCGCATAATCCACAAAATTACCAGACGGCTGCGGGCAATATTTTCCGAGGGATTCCGAATCCTTACTTAGAAGCTTCCGAATGGGGTTGGCAAATTGATCCGATTGGTTTGCGCTTAGTCTTGAATGATTTCTGGGATCGTTATCAGTTGCCTTTATTTATCGTCGAAAACGGGCTAGGCGCGAAAGATGAATTAATCGCAGATGGAGCTGGCAGTTTTACAGTCGTCGACGATTATCGTATAGATTATTTAAAAGCTCACTTGCAACAAGTCGGCGAAGCCATTGAGGATGGCGTAGAGCTACTGGGCTACACGTCTTGGGGGCCGATTGATTTAGTCTCAATGTCGACAGCGCAAATGTCTAAACGTTACGGCTTCATTTATGTTGACCGCGATGATAATGGTCAAGGCAGTTTAAATCGTTACAAGAAACACTCTTTCCGTTGGTACAAAGAAGTAATTGAAACAAACGGTGCAAGCTTGTATAACAATTAATCCAAAATAGGAGGAAATAAATGATGAGTTTTCCAAAAGATTTTCTATGGGGCGGCGCGACAGCTGCTAATCAATACGAAGGTGGATACAATGAAGGTGGACGTGGACTGGCTAACGTAGATGTGATGCCGCATGGAGAAGATCGCTTTCCCATCGGTTTAGGTCAAAAGCTACATTTAGATTTTGACGCTGATCATCATTATCCAGCTCAAGTGGGGGTGGATTTCTACCATCGTTATAAAGAAGATATCGCCTTATATGCTGAGATGGGCTTCAAGGTCTTCCGTATGAGTATTGCGTGGAGTCGTATCTTTCCTAAGGGGGACGAGGCTGAACCCAATGAAGCAGGGTTACAGTTTTATGAGAATGTCTTTAAAGAATTGAAAAAGCATAACATCGAGCCTTTAGTGACGATTACTCACTTTGATATGCCGATTCACTTAATCAAAGAATATGGTGGTTGGAAGAATCGTAAAGTTGTCGGCTTCTATGAGAACTTAGTGCGTGCCTTGTTCACGCGTTATAAAGGCTTGGTTCGTTACTGGATTACCTTTAATGAGATCAATATTATTCTACACCTGCCATTTATGGGGGCTGGATTAACCTTTGAACCAGGCGAAAACGAAAAACAAGCGAAATATTCAGCCATTCATCATGAGTTAATCGCGAGCGCTTCAGCAACAAAAATTGCGCATGAAATCGACCCAGCTATCCAAGTGGGGAGTATGTTAGCAGCGGGAACATTCTATCCAGCATCACCTAATCCTAAAGATGTTTTACAAGCCCAACAAGATAACCGTAACAACTATTTCTTTGTGGATGTACAAGCGCGTGGTGCTTATCCAGCATACGCTTTGAAAGCATTTGAGCGTGAAGGGATTGTGATTCCGTTTGAAGATGGCGATAAAGAATTATTGAAAGAGAATACGGTTGATTACATTACCTTCTCTTACTATACATCGAATATGTCGGCCCATCCGGATAACCTTCAATCACATGAGGATGCCTCTGGAAACATCATTGTGGGCAAGAAAAATCCTTATCTAGAAGTAAGCGAATGGGGATGGCCGATTGATCCATTAGGTTTCCGTACCACAATGAATGAAATTTACGATCGCTACCAAAAGCCACTTTTCGTTGTGGAAAATGGCTTAGGAGCCATTGATCGACCAGATGAGAACGGCTACGTTGAAGATGATTACCGCATTAATTACTTGCGTGACCATATTAGTGCGATGAGGGATGCAGTTGAATTAGACGGTGTGGACTTAATGGGCTACACGACTTGGGCGCCAATTGATTTGGTATCAGCTTCGACTGGTGAAATGTCGAAACGTTATGGCTTTGTTTACGTAGACCGCAATGATGCGGGAGACGGAACCTTAAACCGTACGAAGAAAAAGTCATTTAACTGGTACAAACAAGTGATTGCGACTAACGGACAAGAACTATAACACTACCAAAATATGACCACCCAACTTGCGCTGCCGTAAGTGGGTGGCTTTTTAAGTTATAAGCGATGGGGGATTGAAAATTGAGGTGGGGTAGGTGGTTATTGATTAAGAAGTTGGGCATATGGATTCAACGCGCCAACTGGCGAAATGAGTCGACACATTGGATATGTTAATGTGTCGACTGGAAATTCGAGTTGGCACGTTAGAAAAAAATTGAAGAAATTCGGTTGATTTTCAGCTGTAAATATTAAAATTGAACCTAAAATAGTGGCTAAAAACTTAAAAGTTTGCCTGGAATTTGGAAATCAGTATCTAATGTGCCAACTGGCGAAATGAGTCGACACATTGGATATGTTAATGTGTCGACTCAAATTTTGAGTTGGCACGTTAGAAAAAATTGAAGAAATTCGGTTGATTTTCGGCTGTAAATATTAAAATTGAACCTAAAATAGTGGCTAAAAACTTAAAAGTTTGCCTGGAATTTGGAAATTAGTATCTAATGTGCCAACTGGCGAAATGAGTCGACACATTGGATATGTTAATGTGTCGACTCAAACTTTGAGTTGGCACGTTAGAACTCAAGATAATCAATATAGTGATACGAATTGTGAATATAATGATAATTACTGGACACGAACTTGAAATTTTAATTTTAAAAGGAATCGTAAGGGATACTTGTTTTTAAAAGACCATAAAAGGGCGACTTCTTTTGAAAAAAGAAGTCATTCTATTTTTGAACTGACAGAATGTAATTCAATGTTAAAACTCAGCAACTGAGTTTAAACATTGAAGGGGTCAATCATCAAACTCAAACTCCGAGTTTAAACATTGAATGCATAATTATCAATATAGCGATACAAATAGTTAATATGCTAACAATAAAATCTAATATATCAGAATTCCCGCTAGCACCGAATACTTCTCAAATAAAAAAGGCGAACCCCGTAAGGATATCGCCAATAAGTTTAGGTAATTAAACCGACTATTGCCCGACCATAGGAGTGCGTCTTTCTATCTAATTTTTTATTTCAGTGCTGCGACGATTGCTTGATTAAATTCAGGTAAGTCATCAGGTGTACGAGACGAAATTAAGCCGGATGGATCGATCACGACCGCTTGGTCGATGAAATTGGCTCCAGCATTTTTAACGTCAACCGCGACTTGCTTGACAGAGGTTATATCTTTCCCTCGCAGGACATCGGCGTTTACTAAAAGTTGGGGTGCGTGACAGATTGAGAAAATGGGTTTCTCAGCATTTGAAAAGTGGCGAGTGAAATCTAGCATTTGATCATTAGCCCTTAACTTATCGGGTGAGTATCCACCTGGAATCAGTAGGGCATCATAATCTTCCGGTTTAGCTTCATTAATCCCGTGATCGATGATTACTTTCGCTTCACCTTTTTTACCGACAACTTCCGAACCAGCCTCTAATCCAATGGTCACGACTTCGTGACCTGCAGCTTCCAAGGCTGCTTTGGGAGAAGTGAATTCAGAATCTTCGAATAAGTCATGAATGACTGTTGCAATTTTAGCCATATGAATCCTCCTATAAGCTTATTTATAGTCAATATAACATGCAAAATACTAGAGCTAAAACCATAAGCCTCAACTGAGAAAAGTTTATACTATTCTTAATATTTCTCAAATTCATAAACCTATCAAATTCACTGATGACATATTATACTTAAAGCAAAAGAGAAAGAGGTGTCTTCATGAAAGAGAAAAAGCAGCTGATGTTGGTTTGCTTGGCTAGTTTACTGATGATCTTACTGAGTGGTTGTGTGCCAGGTGATGGTAGTTATACTGATGAGAATCGCGCCGGTTTTTTCTGGGGGATTTGGCACGGTTGGCTTGCGCCAGTTTCTTTGATTATGGGAATATTCAACAATCAGTTGCGTGTATATGAGACACTCAACACGGGTTGGTGGTACGATTTAGGTTTCTATATGGCCATCATTAGTGGATTTGGGAGCTTGTCATTCTTTAGAAAGAAAGAGACTAAGAAAAATTACTAAAGGACAGAATGATTTGTATGGGTATTTTGCCAGTGTTTGTGAAAGGAAGGGTGTTAAGTATGGTGGAATCAGGAAAGGTAATGAGAAAATTATTAATTCCTGTGGCCCTTTTAATCAATAATAAACAACGGCATCAGTCGATTAAAGGTGTGAAGAAATACTACTATTTAACCAAAGGTTTTATGAATGAGTCGATGATTCTTTACGGCTTGACCTCTAAAAATTATACCCACTATCTATCCGATAGCCAGATTTTGAAAACAGGTACCATTAATCAAGATGGGGCTTATTATTTGAATAATAAAGTGGTATTTGTTGATATGTTGGAAGGACGGATTGGACTACCGAAGACCTTTGCGACGATTAATGAAGGGAAAATAAGTACACGGACAACATTATTTCATGACACTGAAAGTTTGCTTGAGTATTTGGAAGAGAATCCTGACTTGAAATTAGTCATCAAACCAATCGCCGGTGCAGAAGGTCGGGGTGTTGGACTGATTTCATGGAATAATGGTGTCATCAAACGCAATAGTCAGCACATGACCTTGCAGGCTTTTCGGGAATATATTAGCGGTTTAGACAATTATTTTATTTCGGAATTTATTCAACAGGGGCAGTTTGCGAATGAGCTTTTCAGCGATAGCTTGAATACGATTCGAATTCTGACGATGATCGATCCACAGACAGACAAAGCTTTTATTGCGGCCGCAGTCTTTAGAGTGGGGACACGCCTTTCAGCGCCGACCGATAATTTCAGTAGAAGAGGCTTGAGTGTTGCGATTGATTTAGAGACGGGGCAACTCGGCAAGGCGGCCATGATTCCCCACGAAGGCATCGTTAATTGGTTTGAACGCCATCCGAATACGGGGAAACTATTGACTGGACAACAGGTGCCGCATTGGCCGGACATTCAAACTAATTTATTGGATGTTGCCAACTATATAAATCAGCGCCATCAAATTAAATATGTGGGCTGGGATGTAGTGGTGACAGATCAGGGCATTCAATTACTCGAAGGCAATAGTCGACCGGGCGTTAGTTTGCATCAAGTACACCAACCACTATTGATTAATCCGAAAGTCAAAGCGTTTTATCATCACCACCAAGTGCTTAATTAGCCAAAATACTAATCAACATTAAGGAGTTATTACATGATTATTTTAAATATTTATTACACTGGTCTAGCGGGGAAGGCTCAAGAATTTGCCAGTGAAATGCTTGAATTAAATTTAGTTGAACGGATACGACAGCAACCTGGCAATTTACGTTATGATTATTTTATCCCATTGAATCAATCAGAAACGATTCTGCTAATTGATAGTTGGGAAAATCAGACCGCGCTTGATCAACATCACCAATCAGAGATGATGGAAGAAATTATTAAATTACGAGAAAAATATCAACTGACGATGAAAGTCGAACGTTTTGTCTGTGAACCTGAAGACATCCCTGAATTTGATGCGACTTATATCCAGGAGTAAATGGTCAAATGCTTAACCAATAATTGAGTTTATATAATTGAATCTTAATGCCTCATGATGTGCTATAATATTGAGTTTAAAATTGATTTTAAAGGGGAATGAAATTGGAAATTAGAGCGACAGATAATGGCGATTGGCTTGCTGTAAATGAACTTTCGGGTGAGCTTTTAGGGAAATTAACGACATGGGAAAATTATTTTCATCCTAATAATCTGTATATTTCATTTGAAAATAGTTTGATCCCTAATCAGAAAGTTTATATAGAGTTGTTAGAGGCTGTTTACAATCAAAAACAACGCTCACTACAAACAAGTATTATGTCTAATAATGATGAGTTGAGTAGCTTGTTATTAAGCAGTAATTTTGAACGGAAAAGACGCTGTTGGGAATTTTCAATTGAAGCCAGTGAATTTTTAGAAAGTAATCAAAATAATTTAGAAATACAAATTCATACATTTAAAGAAGCTGATGCTGGTTTATTCTTAGCGTTAAAGAAATTGATTGTAGCTATTTATCAAGAGACACACGAAATAGTTAATCCACTGAGTTCACAATTAACTGTTGAAGAATGTTTTCAAATAATGTGCGAAAAACTTTCACTTACTCATTCTTATTATTATAAAATAGATGAGCAACTCTATTTTTGTTGCATAGAAGAAGTCGAGGGACAAGCTTTTATTTCTTATTTAGGCTACCGCGGTGACGAAACTCTATATCGAGCATTCCTGATTGCAGTATTTAATAGGTTGTTCCAGACTTTTGAGGTTTTAGACTTTGAAGTGGACGATATCAATGAATATGCGATGATAATGGAAGAGTTCTATCATTTTAGAGAACTACCATCTTATGATGCATACGTTTTAAATAAAGAGTGATCATTCAAAAGTTGTGTTTATATAATTTAATATTCAGTACCTAATAGAGTGTCTTATTTTCGGAACGAACCGAAGATAAGGTGCTCTATTTTTTATACTATAAGGGTTTATAAGTTTTATGTTGATTTATCAGCTTTGTACTTCGTTCAGCTTATTGTTTTGCAAGGCGGTGGTCGCTTTCAAAGCCTCACTGTTGTGAGGGCTGTTCCAGCTCAATCGGCTAGGCTCTGACTAATTTGCTTTCTTTATCGATAGTCAGAACAAACTATTCTGTTAGTAGAGTTGGATTGCCCTTTATACCGCTATGGAAAACAAGTCGCTGAGCGACGTTAAGTATTACAATAAAAGTAAAGCGATATAATCAATTTAAAACTGTTAAACGGAATTTAAAGGCCTCGGACCGGCCATTTTTTCTGATAGAATGCTCTAAAAGCTTGTATAAATTAAACAATTTGCACCATCACAATTAGCAGTCTTTAAGCGTAATCGTTTGAAAGGCTATTTTCTTTGTAGCTAAATTATCATTCAAGTATACTGTTAGTAAGATGTATAACTGATAATATTCTGGCAAAGGGGTGTTTTTTTGAAGCGTTTCTTACTTAAATTTGTGTTAGCGATGATCGCGTTCGGGATTGTCTATTTATTTGCGACTGGGCAAATTCGTTATTACGAGACGTTTAGAATGGGTGGAGAGAGCTCCGGTTATATTGGGAAAAAATCAACGCTGCTAGAAGATAAAGACAAGCTGGAAAATGTGTTCGATGAATTGTCCGATGATTTTTCAGGCAAACCGGTTAAATTTATCAGCCTTTATTTATCAAATGATTATATTAGGGGGATTGTTCAAGATCCTGACCAACCTACTTACTATGACAACTATCGGTACAATGGCACCAGCATTCTTTTTTCTGGCTGGAAGAAAGGTGAACCCTACAAACCAACGGTCTTATCTGGCGACTTAGCATTGGAAAAGGTGCCAATTCAAGGGATTACCGATTTCTATGCACAGATGATGTCCTTTTTGAAAGAGGGAAATCACGCATTGGATGAAAATCGTGAGACTCAAGTTTGGTTGGACTTTGGCGAACAATCTGAATCAGGACTGCTATGGTCCAACGTCTATGGAGAAAGAGAAGATTTCCGTTTTGAAGCAGATTTTTCAGGAAATAATTTTAGAATATTAACCGATTAAGTGTTTAGTGTTAATGTAGATTGGTTAATATTTCGTGCAATTGGAGCGGCGTCAGTTAGAGTATTTATTGAAAGAGTGGATAATATGAGGCAAGAGACATTGAGGTTATTAGATGATCAACAGATTGCGTATATTTTAGTCGAACATCCAGCGGTTTATACGATTGAAGAAATGGAACAGTTAGAATTGGCAAATTTAGACCAAGTAGTCAAAAATATATTCGTACGTGATGATAAAAAGAAACGCTTCTTTTTAGTTTCAGTAGTGAAAGACAAGCGAGTGAATCTGAAAGAATTACGTACTAAGTTAGACAGCCGTCCTTTGAGTTTTGCTTCTGAAGCAAGTTTGCATGAATTGTTGAAACTTGATAAAGGTGCGGTGACACCATTGGGCATCTTAAATGATAAGGCTTGTAAAGTTGAAGTGGTTCTAGACAGTGAGCTACAGACTTTCGATAAGGTGGGGATTCATCCGAATGATAACACCGCAACAGTGTGGCTATCGCCTTCTGGTTTAGAGCAGCTTGTTTTAAATCACGGCAATAAATTTACTTATGTAGAAATTTAAGCAGTGACCAATAAAATTAAATAGGCAATAATCGTTGCGAAGTTTGTGGTTCATAATAGCCATAAAACTTCGTTTTTTTATTGTATAAGGTTCTATATGTTTTATGTTGATTTAACGTGATTAATACTTCACTCAGCTAATTATTTTTCAAGACGGAGGCGCCTTGGAAAACCATCATAATGAGCTCCGCTAGGAACGTAAGGAAGAGATGTCAACTCTCGTAGTTCAAGTAATGAGAGCTAGAGTGAAAAAATATTCTAATCAAATTCTTAAAAAGACTTGCCTTTCATTTAATAATCTAGTATTATCTGTTTTATAACAGAGGGGGAATTAAACTTCTGTATCATAACAAAAAGGAGAGAGCCCAATGATTGAATTTGTGAATGTTAATAAGTTTTATGGTGATTTTCATGCCTTGAAGAATTTAAATTTGCGTTTTAACAAGGGTGAAGTAGTAGTGGTGATTGGTCCATCGGGCTCTGGTAAGAGTACAATGTTACGTTGTATTAATGGCCTGGAGTCGATTAATGAAGGACAATTAGCCATTCGTTTAGATGAGGATATTGTGGCCGAACCCAAAGAAATGAAACATAGGATTGGGATGGTATTTCAACATTTCCATCTCTATCCTCATAAAACGGTGTTGGAGAATATAATTCTAGCGCCGATGAAGGTTTTAGGGAAATCTCGAGCGGAAGCCGAAATTGAAGCCATAAAATTATTAACGAAAGTTCAATTAGCCGATAAACGCGATAGTTATCCACATCAACTATCTGGTGGGCAACAACAAAGAATTGCGATAGCGCGGAGTCTTGCGATGAGACCCGATGTTCTGTTGTTTGACGAGCCAACTTCAGCCCTAGATCCAGAAACAATTGGTGAGGTGTTGGATGTTATGCGTTCCTTAGCTCAAGAGGGAATGACTATGATTATCGTAACGCACGAAATGGGATTTGCTCGTACGGTAGCGAATCGTGTCGTGTTTATGGATCAAGGGCAAGTTAAAGAGGATCGACCTAGTCGTGAATTTTTCGAGAAACCCTTTAATCAAAGAGCTCAACAATTTGTTAGTCAAATTGTTGCTTATTAAGAGGGTGGCCTATGAAAAAAGTATTCAGTCTAGTAGTCTTATTGCTATTGAGTTTGCTTATTGCAGTATCGATTATATTTAGCAGAGCTAATATTGAAGCGGAAGAACAAATCATCTACTGGGGAGTCCCTATCGACACCAATTTGTTTGGTTATTATAATATCGCAAATGGTGAGATTGAAGGCTTTGATGTGGATATAGCCAAGGCTATTACACATGAGTTGACCGGCGATGAAGCGAATGCTAAATTCGTTGAGGTTAATTCGAAGAGTCGGGTACCGATGTTGAAGAATGGCAATATTGATGCGATTATCGCAACGATGTCAATCACTGAAGAGCGTAAAAAAGTGGTGCATTTTTCGGATGTTTATTTCAATGCCGGGCAAACCTTATTAGTTCCTGAAGATAGTACGATAACAAGTTTGGATGATCTTGGACCCAACGATGTGGTATTAGCGGTAAAAGGTACGATATTAGCGGATAGCTTACGCAAAATTAAACCTGATGCAAATATTATTGAGTTAGAAAATTATGCAGAAGCTTTTACAGCATTGGAATCTAATCAAGGTGTCGCCATGACTGCTGAAGATGTTATTTTGATGGGGATTTTAGCGCAACAACCTGGTGGATATAAATTGGTGGGAGAGAACTTTACTGAAGAACCCTATGGTATTGCGGTTAATCATGGACAGGAAGAGTTTTTAGAAGCGATTAATCAAGCTTTAATTCGTATCCATGAAAATGGAACGTATGAGCAGATTTATGCAAAATGGATTCCCTAGTTAAAGGGCTAAGAAAGGAATTGCGAAATGAATCAATTAATGATTAAATTTATGACTGATTTACAGGCAGGCCTAGTTGTTACACTTGGCGCAAGTATCATCACTTTAATTTTCAGCTTATTGTTTGGGACTTTACTTGCGATTGGGCAATTATCGAAATACAGCTGGTTAAGAAAACTAGCGACTATTTATGTCGAATTTTTCAAGAATATTCCCTTGTTAGTCGTGGCAATGTTTTTCTTTATTGTCGTTCCATTATATTTCATCCCAATTAATGGTTTTACGGCGGGAGTCTTGGGCTTAATCTTGTACACAACAGCTTTTATTGCGGAAACGATTCGAACAGGTTTATTAAGTATTCCAAAAGGGCAGAAGGAAGCTGGGCAATCAACGGGTCTACGTGAATCTGAGATAATGCGAGAAATTATACTGCCTCAAGCTTTCCGTGTAGTATTGCCAGCGCTTGGTAATCAATTTGTGGATTTAATTAAGAATAGTTCAATATTAGCGGTAGTAGCTGCTGGTGACTTAATGTATCACGGCGATTTAATCGCAAGTAATACGTTTCAAACGCTTGATACCTATTTATTAATCGGCTTGATGTATTTAAGTTTAACGTTACCATTGTCATATTTAATGCGTTATTTAGAAATGCGTTTAGCTTGGGGTTATCAGCCAAAGCGTTTTAGTTTAAAGTTATCTCAATTGGAGTGGCGCAAGAAAAGTTCAAGAAAGGAGCTAATCAACAATGAGACTGTTAGAAGCTTACACTTGGATTAATATCAGATTCCTTCTGGAAGGTCTATGGGTGACAGTGCAAGTTGCGCTAGTAGCTATCAGCTTTAGCTTTATTTTGGGTATTGTATTAGGTGTACTGCGTCATATTAAAGTGCCGATTATTCATAACGTTTTGACTTTGACGATCGATATCATCCGAAACTTACCACTAATGCTGCACATATTTATCGCATATTTTGCCTTGCCACAAATTGGTATTCGATTGAACGTTTTCTGGGCAGCAATTGCTGCTTTAACCGTTTTTGAATCTGCGATGATTTCGGAAATTGTTCGGGCAGGCCTTAAAAGTGTCCCGAAAGGACAGATTGAAGCAGGGCAATCTACTGGTCTTAATACAATGCAAATTTACGGAGAAATTGTGTTGCCACAAGCGATCAAAACGATGCTTCCGGCTTTGGTGAGTCAGTTTATTTCGCTAATCAAGGATAGTTCACTTGCGACCATGATTGCTTTACCAGATTTAACGCATCACGCAAAGGTTATTTACAGTCAGAATACGCAAGCTGTCTTGCCAATTTACTTAGCAATGGCAGTTCTATACTTTATAATATGTTACGGATTATCACGCTTTTCAAAGAATTTAGAAACAGCTTATTAATAAAATCACGCTTCGGACAAAATATGACAGTTCGAGGCGTTTTTTTGCAATGTATGGATAAAAAAGTTGAAAAAACCCCTCGTTATCTGAGCGACGTTTCGAAGTACCCCAGAAAGCCCATCGCGTCAAAAACGAGGGCCGTTTAGGATGTTCCAACCTTATTATATAATTTACAATTTTAAAATGACGCAGATAAAGTCAATCTTCGAATATTAGGCATGTTACATTTATAGTTGATAATATCTATAACGAGCGATAAAACATGATTAAAAGTGGTTTAAAGTATGAAAAAAAGTCAAACGTGGATAGAATTATAATGTCCAATGCTATTAAATGTTTTATGCGGATAATCAAAAATTAGGAACTAATCAACTGAGGAAACCTCGGACCTTGTCCGAGGCTTCTTTATTAAGATTAAATATTCTTTTAAGTAGTTAAGTCTTTATCATCACGACGAAATATGGTAAGCTATTTTGCATTGATTTTATTCATTGTATTAGGATTAATGTTAGAATTAAGGTATGCTGCAGTTATACTGCGGATTACATTAAACCAATTTTAACTGATTCCAACAATTTCTTTGAGAAGTAAAAGTGAGGCGAATTATGTTTAATAAATTTATCAACCAAATGACAAATGCTAACAATAAAGAAGAACGACGACAGCGAGTTGGGATACTTTCAGGTAGAGTAGGGCTCGTCAGTAACTTATTTTTGTTTGTGATTAAGCTAATCGCTGGTTTAATGTCAGGGAGTATCTCGATTGTGACTGATGCGATGAACAACCTTGGTGATTCTGCGTCTTCTGTCATTACGTTATTTGGATTTAGAGCAGCATCTAAGCCGGCCGATAAAGAACATCCCTTTGGACACGAACGCTCAGAGTATATTAGTGGTTTGATCATTTCGATTATTATTATCTATGTCGGCTTACAATTTCTATCATCATCATTCAATCAAATAATGCATCCGACTCCATTAAATACTTCAGCACTCGTTTTCGTTTTATTGATTGTGTCAATTGTTATCAAAGTATTGCAAGGGCAATTTTATCGTAAAATGGCTAAAGAAATTCAATCGAATACACTACAAAACTCTGCACAAGATAGTATTAATGATGTTTATATTACGACAATGGTGCTAGTGTCATCTTTAGTAGAAACTTGGACTGGCTGGCAAATTGACGGCTATGCTGGAGGTTTATTATCTTTATTTATCATTTATAGTGGTATTCAAGCGATCCGCGATTCGATTGATGATTTATTGGGGAAACGACCTTCAAAAGTTGAGATTCGTCAAATGAAAGATCTTTTAGATCAATATGATAATATCGTGGGTTATCACGATTTATTGGTGCATAGTTACGGGCCAAATCAGACGTTTGCGACGATTCATATTGAAATTGATGATAGTTGGAATTTGACACGCGCCCATCATTTGATTGATTGTATCGAAGAGGATTTTAAACATAAGCTGGGTGTGGAATTAGTTTGTCACCTTGATCCGATTGCGATTCAAAACGAACATGATACAGCAATCTATCGTCAGGTGAAAGCCATTCTTAAAGACTTTAACTTGAAATTTCATGATTTCAAGGTCGAACATCAAACCATTTTATTTGATATCGTGTTGCCAGATAATCCTCAGTTGACAGACGATGCATTGTTTATGCAAATTGAACAAAAGATTCATGAACAAATTGGCAACTATGAAGTGAAAATTATATTTGATCGTCTTGACCTTTTGAAAGAAGTATAAATGAGAATTGAATAGTAAATTAAAAGAATACGTCTCATTATTTTGAGGCGTATTTTGTTGATTAGTGGACCTTTTTAAACAGCCAAAATACTAAAATAAAAAATAAATTAGAAAAAGATGAGACAAAATGCTTGCTTTTTAATTTTCAGCATCATATACTGTGAAACAAATAAGAGCAAAGGAGCAACCTATATGAATCGTCTATCTTTATTACAAATTAATAGCTTATTAGATGCAGCTTTATTATTACCTCGGTACTATGTGATGCATTGATTTAGCGTGCCCACATAGGATTCAAATCTTTTGTGGGTGAATAAAGAGACGACTCGTTAGGTCGTTGTATTTAAAACCTGCTAGGATTTGAAAAAATCTTTTAGCAGGTTTTTTTCTTTGGAAAATTTAAACAATATGAATAGAAAATTTTAGGAGGATACAACGATGAGAATTAAGCAGTTTAGTATGAAAACAGTTATGACAGTGCTGGTGGCAATTGCTTTAATTAGCTTTATGGTTCAACATTTCTCAGTCAAGACAATCGGTCAAGAAGAAGAGGCTAAAGTGCTTAACTTATCAGTTGCTTCCGAGCCAGTAATGGATCCAGCTTTTGTGACGGATTCTTATTCAATGCCGATGCTGAAGAATATACTAGAAGGGCTGACACGCCCAACAAGCACAGGCGACATTGTACCTGCAATGGCTGAAAGCTGGGATGTTAGTGAAGATGGACGAACTTATACATTTTATTTGAGAGAAGGCATCCAGTGGAGCAATGGGGACCCAGTGACCGCTTCAGATTTTGAGTATGCTTGGAAACGCGTGCTGAATCCAGAAACGATTGCGCCTAATGCCTCTAAACTATTTGTCATTGAAGGGGCAGAAGCATACTTTATGGGCGAGGGAACGGCAGAAGATGTTCAAATTACAGTGGTGGATGATGCAACGCTAGAAGTGACATTAGTTGAACCCACACCTCACTTCCTTGAATTAACTGCACGACAGGTGACCCTTTATCCTGTTCACCAAGCGACTGTTGAAGCAGATGCGGCTTGGGCTGGTGAAGCCGGTGAAACCTTTGTATCGAATGGGCCGTTCTTGTTTACTGAATGGAACCATAGTGGGGATTATCGTATTGAGAAGAATCCAGATTATTGGGATGTTGAGAATGTTGATTTAGATGAAGTATACGTAAGAATTATCGAAGACGCTGCCACTGCGAATATGAATTTTATGTCAGGCGAGCTAGATTTTATTGGAATACCTTTTAATACGATTCCAACGGATGCGATTGATGCTTATCGTAAAGATGATGAGTTGATCGTAACGGATATTGGCGCGACTTACTTGTATAAGTTGAATACTACTGACAAAGTCCTACAGAACAAAAATATCCGTAAGGCCTTATCATTCGCGATTGATCGTCAGAAATTGATTGATAATATTGCCAAAGGTGAACAAACACCAGCTAAAGGTGCAATTGCACCGACTGTACCAGGTTTTGAAGAGGACCGTGATTATTTCGAGGATGCAGATTATGAGACTGCGCGTGAGCTTTTAGCTGTAGGGATGGAAGAGTTAGGTTACGACGATGCGAGCAAGATACCGCTTGTGATTCAAACAAATGCGAATGATGCACATATGGCTGTTGCACAGTTTATTCAGAATGAATGGGCCAGCGAATTGGGGCTAAAACCAACCATTGCAACAGTAGAAATCAATGTGCATTTCGATAGTATGACGCAATTGAATTTCCAAATTGGCCGCATTGGACCAACAGTCGATTATAACTCTGCCTTTGCTTACTTGGAACAATATTATACAGCGGACACTGCAGGTAACCGAACTGGCTGGGAGAATGCAGATTTCCAAGCGATTCTAGATAAAGTGACGACTGTTACAGATCCTGATGAGCAATACGAGCTATACCTTGAAGCCGAAGCGATTCTAATGGATGAAATGCCATTCATTCCAATTTACTACTACACGAATCCACAAGTTGTCAGCGACCATATTGAAGGGCTAGTGGTTGACGGCATGGTCGATGTACAACTCAAAGAAGTGAAATATAAGAAAAACTAAGCCACACTACTTACCAAAATAGACATAGAGAGGATAATCAATATGACACACTATCAAGCAATCGCAAAAGAATACGCAGATAAAAACATGGAGGAATTATTCAATTTATTACGCATTGAAACAGTTTCAGCTCAAGGCCGCGGCATTAGAGAAACTTCCGAATTTGTGAGCCGCATTATTCAAGATGCAGGTGGCGAAAGCGAATTGTTAGATGACCTAGGAGGGCATCCAGTCGTTTATGGTTTTTTTAAGGCTGGAGAACAAGGCGACGCATCGAAAACGTTATTGTTCTATAATCATTACGATGTGCAACCAGAAGACCCAATTGATGAATGGCAAACAGCGCCATTTGAACCCACAATCATTGATGACAAAATATTTGCCAGGGGCGTCTCGGATAACAAAGCAAATTTCATGTCGCGTATCGTTGCGATTCAAGCCTTAGTCGCAAGTGAGGGTGGCTTACCATGTAACGTTAAATTCTTTGTCGAAGGAGAGGAAGAAATCGGTAGCCCCAATATTGATTTGTATCTTGAGAAATATGCCGATAAGTTTAAAGCTGATGTATGTATTTGGGAATCAGGTAGTAAAGATAGTGAAGAAAGAATGGTAATTAGTGCCGGTGTTAAGGGGATTGCTTATTTCGAAGCCAGCGTTGAAAGTGCCGATATTGATATTCATTCATCACAAGCTGCAGTTATTGATAATGCAGCTTGGCGCTTAGTCCATGCCTTATCTACGATTCGTGATGTGAATCATAACATTACAATTGAAGGCTTTAAGGAAATGCGCATTGAACCAACAGAACAAGAAATCGAGAATGTGGCAAATTTCCCTTACAATAAAGCAGCGACGATTAAGACTTATGGCTTAAAGCATCCACTAATTACAGAACAATTACCTTATACAGCTGAAGAAGCTTTGATTCTTTATCCAACGATGACAATTAGCGGATTACTTTCAGGTTATACGGGACAAGGAACGAAAACAGTTTTACCACGTAAAGCCATGGCTAAAATTGATGTCCGCCTTGTGCCAGGTTATGAACCTGAAACGGTTTATGAAGTGATGCGTGCTCACTTGGATAAACAAGGTTTCCAAGATGTTCACTTGGAATTGTTAACAGGTGTAAAACCATTTAGAACAGATATCTCAGATGACTTTGTAGCGGATGTGATTAATTCTGCAAAAGAAGTTTACGGAGACGATCAAGTTATTCTTGAACTCAATTCAGCTGGAACCGGCCCAATGTTTGGTTTTGGCCAATACTTAGATGTGCCAATTCTAGGTGCTGGAACAGGCTGGGTGAAGTCAGGTGCACATGCTCCTAACGAGAATATCCGTATCGCCGACTATTATCAAGGTGTTGAACACATCATGGTGTTGCTGAAAACATTTGCTTCATAATTGCACTAATAGCTAGTTAAAAATCTTCATTCTGACTCAGATTATAAGGGATTATTAATTTTAGCACTGCGTTCACCGTGTTGGTTAGTCTTAGACGGTGGTCGCTTTGGAAAAATGTCACGATTAACTATGTTTAGTATTTCAATAAAAATATTGCTATCTAATCAAGTTAATACTGCTAAAATGAATTTAAAGGCTTCGGAATAATTCTAGGTAACCTTAATAGAATTGATGTACTTGTTTTATGTAATGGAGTGATGGATAGATGAAAAAAAGACGTAAGCAAAAAGTAGAGTCGAACGTGATGACAGAAGAGGAATAAGCCACATATTTCGGATTGGAATTCTTTGTGTATTATTCTTCAGGAGCTTTGCCTATTGGATTACCACTAGAAGAAGTCCAAGAAATAGAAGAGAATCCCGATTGGCTTTTTGAAGATTTAGATTTACCATTTTAATAAAAATGATCAACGTCTATTCATGTTGAGTAGGCGTTTTTCTTTGTAATATAAGGGTTTATAAGTTCTATGTTGATTCACCAAGCTTTGTACTTCCGCTCAGCTTATTATTTTCCAAGACGGTGGTGCTTTCAAAGCTCTATTAATGATCGTGGCGTTCGAGCTTTTCTAGCACAATCGGCTAGGCTCTTTTATAATCGTCGCGAAACATAGTGGAGCGACACCTTATTGTTTATGTTTTGTGCGTTGTTAGTTAGCTTAAGTTTATCCATTTACTTCCATAAAAAAGAAGAACAAAAGGTGTGTCGGTCAGGTGACCGACACGATTAGGGTATCTGGTGGCGATGATTTAATCAAATTGGAACAAAGACTGGGAAGTTAGTGCAGGGAATTAAAAGCTCGGAAGAAATCGGATGTAGTTGTGTAGGATATCAAGATATTAACTCTATTTTGTAATTATATTGATAAAAACGGATTGAATGCTCAAACTCGGAGTTTGAGTTTGATGATTGAGGGGTTCAATGTTTAAACTCAGTCGGCGAGTTTGAACATTGAATAAGAAAAGCGTGCTTTTTTCATATGGTGTTTAAGATTGATTTAATAGCCTTTGCACTGCGTTCGCCGTGTTGATTTTTCAAGGAGGTGGTCGCTTTCAAAGCCTCACTGAGGTTCGTGCTTTTCCAGTTCAATCGGTTAGGCTATGACTAGCTCGCTACGCTTAAGGGTTTGTTGGGGCATATTTTGTAAAATGTGGGTTATCTGTATGAGAAACGAGTATTCGATAGACAGTCTTGGTATCTTTCCGTTAGAATTATAAGCGAAATAATCAGATAAAGAGGGATAATATGATAGCGAAAACGGATGCCGATATAATTGGCTTGAAAGAAATTGGAAGAATTTGTGGGCTTATTAGAAATGAATTGGTTGCTCAAACTAAACCAGGTATCACGACAAAAGAATTAGATGATTTGGCTAAGGAGTATTTCGCGAAAGAGGGTGCTCAGTCAGCGCCAATTGAAATTTACGATTTTCCAGGCAATGTTTGTATTAGTGTAAATGAGGAGGTGGCGCACGGGATTCCGGGTGAGCGCGTGATTCAAGAAGGCGACCTTGTCAATATTGATGTTTCAGGTTCTAAGGATGGCTATTTCGCTGATACTGGGATTTCATTTGTAGTGGGTGAGGGTGATCCAAAAGCTCATTTAGTGTGTGAAGTTGCTAAAGATGCTTTTGAAGCTGGACTTAAGAAAGCAAGAGTGGGTGCGAAGTTAAGTGGTCTAGGTAAAATAGTTCACAATACAGCGAAGCGTCATGGTTTGACGGTTATTAAGGATCTTACTGGACATGGAATTGGTCGTTCGATTCATGAAGAGCCTGAGTATGTCTTGAATTATTTCTCACGTTGGGATGATGAGATCCTTGTGGATGGTTTAGTGATTGCTTTTGAACCGTTTATTTCTACTTTAGAAGAGGAAGTGATTCAAGCTGAAGATGGTTGGACTTTGTATACTGAAGAGAGTTTGGTCGCACAATATGAACATACAATCATTATTACGAAAGATGGTCCGATTATTACGACGCTATAAATTAATCAATTTATTGAGTGACGAAAGTTCCGAATGAAACCTTTGTTATATTGAATGATAAATTTTTGATGATTATAAAATTAAGCATCATATAGTTACAAGGTTCAATATTGAACTCATCGGTATGTTAGTGTAATATTGCTTGCAATAAAACGAAAAAATATATCTGTTTTTATCTTGTGTAGGAAATGGAAAAGCGATAGTGAAAGTATTTTTGTAACGTTTTAAATGCTTGGTTATTGATTCTGAACAGAATAAAAATTGAAATATGTCTAATTTGTGTTAGAATTAATATAGAAAGAGAAAGGTGATGAATAGTATGAATTATTTGAATGAAGCTAAGGAGATTTTCTCAGAATTAGTTGAATGGCGCCGTCACTTGCATCAAAATCCAGAAGTTGGTTTTGATTTGCCAAACACAAGCCAGTTCGTTAAAGAGAAGTTAATTGAATTTGGTTATGAACCTAAAAATATATTGGAACACGGAATTATTGCTGAAGTAGGTCAAGGTGGCAAAACAATTTTACTGCGTGCTGATATGGACGGTCTACCAATTGAGGAACTATCTGGTTTAGATTATGCTTCTAACAATGGTTTTTCTCACACTTGTGGACATGATATTCATACAACCATCATGTTAGGTGTTGCTAAGCTAATGAAAGCTCATGAAAGTGAGTTAGAAGGTGTGGTTCGTTTCGAATTCCAACCGGCTGAAGAATTATTAACGGGTTCTCAAGCGATGGTTGATGCGGGCTTACTTGATGGCGTAGATGTAGCGATGGCTGCTCACGTTCAACCAATGGTTCCAGCTTCAATTATGTTTAGTGAAGGACCTTCATTAGCTGCAGCTAATAACTATCGTATTAAAGTTAAAGGTGTAGGAGCACACGGTGCGATGCCACATAATGGTGTTGACCCAGTATTTATTGCATCTGAAATTATTAGTGCAACTCAAACATTAGTCGCACGTGAAATTTCATTTGCGGAATCTGCAGCGATCACGACCGGTGGTTTTGAAAGCCCAGGTTCTCGTAATATTATTCCGAATGAAGTAGTATTGGAAGGTACTTTAAGAACTTTCAGTGAGAAAACACGTGAATACTTAAAAGAACGTTTACCAGAATTAGCGGAAGGTATCGCAAAAGCTTACCGTGGCGAAACTGAATTCGAGTATTTATCAGACGTTCCTGTATTAAATAACAATCCAGAGTTAACACGCTCAGTTCGTGCTTACGCTGAAGAAGCTGTTGGATCAGAGTATAAAGTGACTGACTTTGAACCTATGCAAGCATCAGAAGACTTTGCGGTTGTATCAGCACAAGTTCCAACTTGTTATTACTTTATTGGTATGAAACCAGAAGGCGTTCAAGGTTATCCTGTTCACCATCCACAAGTTGTGTTCAATGAAGAAATGATGGCACCAGCAGTGGCTGTCTTCTTAAACTCAGCGATTTCTTGGTTAAAAGATAACAAATAATAATGCGTTTAAAGCTAGTGCTTCGGTGCTAGCTTTTTTTGTTTTATAAGGGTTTATAAGTTTTATGTTGATTTATCAAGCTTTATACTACGTTCAGCTTATTGTTTTCCAAGGCGGTGGTCGCTTTCAAAGCCTTCGCTAGCGCTTCAGACTTTTCCAGCTCAATCGGCTAGGGTGTGTCTAATTCGCTGCGCTCAAAGTCACACCAAGCGATTCTATTAGTAGCGAGGGATTGCCCTTTATACCGCTATGGAAAACAATTAGCTGATCTACGTTAAATATTCCAACAAAAGTAAAACGATATAATCAAATTATACTGCTAAACAGAATTTAAAATCCTTGGACTTGTCCGAGGTTTTCTTATTTTATAAGGGTTTATAGTTTTTATGTTTACTTATCTAGTTTTGTACTACGTTCAGTTTATTGTTTTTCAAGGTGGCTGTCGCTTATAAAGCTTTCAAAAACGTTCGATCTGTTCCGGTGCCTATATTTAGACGAGGGTCCTTCACAATTTTATTTGAATCTCCCAAAGAATTGGTCAATTAAACAAGGCTACTGTATAATTGGAGGAATTAGATTTTAATTCAGAAAAAGAATGGGGTGTTTGTCATGATTCATTTAAAACAGGGGGATAAAGTGGCGGTGGTTAGTTTGTCTGCTGGAACGTTAGGGGAAAGTTTTTGTTCACATCAGCTTACAAGAGGAATTGAGCGTTTAGAATCTTTTGGCCTAGAGGTTGTGTTTATGCCGCATACCTTAAAAGGGATTGACTTTGTAAAGGCTCATCCGAATAAACGTGCAGAGGATTTAATCGCAGCATTTCAGGATGACAGTATTAAAGGGATTGTGTGTGCAATTGGAGGTGATGATACCTTTAGAATAGCGCCATATATTTTGACAGAAGAAAACAAAGAGATTATCCGCAAGCATCCTAAGTTTTTCATGGGCTATTCGGATACAACCATCAATCATTTGATGTTGCAACAACTTGGTGTGCCATCCTATTATGGTTTAAGTTTTCTAACTTGTTTTGCTGAGCTAGGTAACGGCATGCTACCTTACTCTGAAGCAGCTTTTAAGCATTTATTTACGACTGATGCTTTTGACTATCAAGCAAGCGAAGTATGGTATGAAGAGAGAACAGATTTTTCGCTAGCAGCGCTTGGAACTGAGAGAGTGAAGCATCAAGAAGTGCATGGTTATGAATTATTACAGGGTGAGTCGTATTTTGCCGGGAAGTTAATCGGGGGTTGTGTTGAAAGTTTGTATGATTTGTTGGTGGGTGAGCGCTATCCAGAAGAAGCGATGATTAATCAACAATACAATTTATTTCCATCTGAAAGTCAGCTAGAGGGTGCAATTCTTTTTCTAGAAACGTCAGAGGAAAAACCGAGTCCAAAACATTTCAAAAAAATGCTCGAATTGTTGAAGGCGCATGGCTTGTTTAAAGACATTAACGGTCTGATCTTTGGAAAGCCCCAAGACGAGATGTATTATGAGGAGTACAAAGCCGTCTTAACTGAGGTGTTAGATGAGTCACTGCCGATTCTTTATAATGTCAATATTGGCCACGCTTATCCTAAGATGCTGTTACAATACGGTGCGCATGCTGAAGTGGATGCCAATGAAAAGCGTATTAAAGTCGCAAGATTATAGTCGTTGCCTGCTAATATTAATTAAACACACTTTCGCAAAATACTTTACCAAAACTTGTCGTTTCAGTGATAGTCCTTTAACGAAGGTTGTGCTGGATTGCAGAGCAATTAAGTTTCATTAACAGCCTTGACTCTGTAGGCACAAACTACTAAACTAGTGCCTAACCAATGAGGAAGGTGAAGCAATGACTCTCAATATTCGAAATGCAACTCTTGAGGATTTAGAAGACATTACTTATTTAGAAGCAGAAAGTTTTTCGGCAGCCGAAGCAGATACGAAAGAAGCATTTGCTGAACGACTTCAGTTGATAGCCGATAGTTTCTTGGTGATTGAAGAAGCGGGAGAATTATTAGGATATGTGAATGGCCCAGTGGTCGAACAAGCTTACATAACAGATAATTTGTTTCAAACGGTTGAAGCAAATCCGTTAGAGGGTGGCAATCAGTGCATACTTGGCTTGAGTGTTTCAGCCAAGGCTAAAGGTCGGGGATTATCCCTGTTGTTGATGGAGGCCTTCGAGCAACAAGCTCAGCAAAAACATCGCGAAAGAGTGTCGTTAACTTGTCATGAAGAACTCATTCATTTTTATGAAAAGATGGGCTACATCAATCATGGGCGATCTGAATCAACATTAGGTGGTGCAGAATGGTATAACCTAGTAAAGCCACTTGCTTTAGTATGATATTCATAAACGAGCTTAGCGGAATGTAAATTTCGTTGAGCTTTTTTTAATGATGAATTGTAAAATTAAATGCGACAACAAAGAAACTCATAATAGATTCGTGTAAGATGTTAATAACCACAAAAACATACACACGGAGGTCTATTATGAGTCATACATATCTTACCATAGAAGAACGGTCAAAAATAGAAGTGCTTGTTCAAGAAGGTTATAAAATTAACCATATTGCGAACTTGTTAGGTCGTCATCGTTCAACTATTTATCGTGAACTTAATCGTTGTTCGACTCCATCCTATGTTGCGAAAGCTTCTCAAGCAGATGCGAATCAACTTGCTTCTCACAAAGGCAGAAAAGCAAAACATACACCCAAGTTGCTTGAGGATATTCAACATAAACTAGAAATGACCTGGTCACCCGAACAGATTGTGGGTCGAGATTATCAAGAGAAACTATCCTTTAAAACAATCTATAACTGGATTTATGAAGGCATCTTAAACGTTCCCTTACAAGTACTAAGACACAAAGGTAAAGGTCGCCAACCTCAAGAAACACGTGGTAAGTTCAATATTGGTCGCTCGATCTCCAAACGACCTAAGTCAGTTAGAAACAGACAAGAGTTTGGACATTGGGAATTGGATACAATGGTTTCTTCACGCGGAAAGAGTAAAGGTTGTTTAGCGACCTTCGCAGAGCGTAAAAGTCGTTTATACCTTGCTTTTCTGATACCTAACCGCACTAAAGACGCTATGCACAATGCAATTGAGCAGTTAACAAGTAATCTGCCTGATCACGCCTTAAAATCATTTACTTCCGATCGCGGGAAAGAATTCGCTTGCTATCCAGAAGTAGAGGCATCAGGCATTGATTTCTACTTTGCGGATGCCTATAGCGCTTGGCAAAGAGGGACAAACGAAAATTCGAATGGCTTAATGCGCGAATTCTTTCCGAAGAAAACTGATTTAGCTAAAGTGAGTGAAACTGAATTATTCACGGCTTTATGGCTAATGAATAATCGACCAAGAAAATGTCTGAATTATCAAACACCTTTAGAAAAATTCATGCACGAAACTTCATTAATTGAGTAAATAAAAAATTGTCGCAATAATTATTGCAATTCGTCATTAATAAAGACCATCCCTTAGCAGATTATGACCAATTAACCATCTCCGATCTGGATCCTTATCCAAAGTTAAGTTACGATCAAGGGCGTCATAATTCCTTTTATTTCTGGGAAGAAGTGTTAGCAGACTATACTTCTCGTAAATCAATCATCGTCAGTGACCGAGCGACTTTGTTTAATCTAGCAATTGGACTAAATGGCTACACGATTAGTTCAGGAATTATCTATGCTAACTTGAATGGAAGTGAAATTATTTCCCGACCTTTAGTTTCCTCAGAGGCTATCGAAATTGGATATGTTACAAATGACATGCATACCTTAAAACCGATTGCTCACACATTTCTAGAGTTATTAATTGACCGGTTGGAGGCCGCGGTTGGAGAATAATTCTAAAATTTCAGCCAGCATACTCTGATGATACCTTATTGATAGATCGAGCAGACGGAAGAAGATAGAAACTTTTTTTATTTTCGCATCCCCATTGTTGCTGCTCGTTATGATAAACACAACTCAGAACGAGCACCACGGGGACGAAAACGTGTGATAAAGGCTGATATTATCATCTTTATCACTCCTTTAATCGCTATGAGTCTCGGGAGTTCAGGCTGTAAGATTTTTATTAAACTTCGTTTATATCACGAATTACAAGCCTTTTCTCCCTCTCATCACGACGAAAAATGAACTCGAAGTCACCAACAAGTCGGTGAGCTCAAGTTCATTATCTAATGCTTCTTTATAATTTTATTTACCCGTGATTAGTTGATCGATAAGAATAATACCAGCTGTTATCAATAGGATATGAATCAGACCTCCACCGAATTTGTAGAGCGAATTCAATTAACTGAAACTACACGAAGGCCCCAGTAAATATTTTGTCAAAATGAGCTCTTTTTTTCTTCACCTATTATAGCTTTGGAGCCCAAGTTCCGACCTATTGAGTACAGCTATCGCTTTTCATTCAGTTCAATAGACCAAGATATAGGCAGCTATTGATCCTCCTATAGAGAGTCTTGAACCACCGGTTCCATTTCCGTTCTTAGAACCCCCTTTAAACGAATAAGGGTGAAGATATAGATGATTACGCCTTTAAAGACAGACGTCAACGACATCCCAATCCACACACCAGCCACTCCCATCATGGGCATGAAGATCAAAGCCAAAGGAAGTCGCAGAACATTGAGGATAGAATTGATAAGAGCAGGTGTACGTGTGTCGCCAATCCCACTAAGAAATCCACTGCCACCAATTTCAATACTCATGAAAAATTGGCTCAAGCCAAAAATGAAAAGGTAAACCGCCCCTAAGGCGATCGCTTGACTATCATTCGGAATGAAAAGGTGAAAAAGCTGATAGCGGAACACTAAAAGGACTAGAGTCGCAAAGATTCCGATAACTCCAACCGACTTCATACTGGTAGAATAAATAGATTTAACGCGGTTAAGAAAACGGGCGCCATAGTTCTGCCCTGTGAAGGCCGTGATGGCTGACGAGAATCCTTCCGTAGTGTTCCAAGAAATAGACTCAATATTACTACCAACGGATGTGACTGCAAGAGGCATAGCACCATAAGAAGCCACATAGCGGTTTAATAATACGCTGACAACCGCATGGATGTTGGACTGCAGTGAAATAGGAAAGCCTAAACGACTGATGTGCTTTATCAGAGGCAAGTCAGGCTGAAAAGCATAGAGACGGCTGTGATGAATCAAGTTATCACTGCGAAAAATCACATAAGCAAAGCAAACAAAGACTACCATTTGAGCGAAGACCGTCGCCAAAGCAGCTCCTTGAAGCCCCAAGGCTGGAAAAGGGCCCCACCCGAAAATCAAGAGCGGATCACCAATAATATTAACAATCAAGCCTACGGTATTAATTCGAAACGGTGTTCGGCTATTGCCTAAACTGTTGTAGGCCCCAGATAGTACGGGATTAATGAAGAATAATGGCATGCCTAGAGCAATGACAACTAAATATTGTTCAGTAAGGATGTTGACGCTCTCTTCTAGATTATAGAATTGAATAAAGACGTCTTTGAAAACTAAAAGTATCGCGCCGTAGAGAATTCCCATCACAATAGACAGCCAAAAACCGTTGTTAATTGAAAGCCTAGCCTGCTTGTGATCGCCAGCGCCATAAAATTGGGAAGTCAGAATCGACATACCCACGCGTGGCATCAACATGAGGGCAGTCCCTATCCAGATCAAGAAACCTACTTGCCCAGCGGCTGCCACGGCCTCCGTTCCAATACGCCCAATCCAAGCGATATCAGATAAATTATAAGCCATTTGAATAAAAGCTGTCCCCATCAATGGTGCCGAAAAGCGAATCATCGTTGGCAGAATCTTCCCGTGCAGTAAATCTAAGTTCTTCATTTTAATGCCTCCTTTAGCACTTAGAATTTTATCAGAAGGCCTGGATAATAACAATATTACTCAGGCAAAAAAACACTAGAATTTCAATTTTGATGTTAATATTGCTATGACTTTTATTGTTCCAACAGAAGGCAACTGTCGTGTAGTGACAATAGAATCTGAATTATCAAATTTTATACAGTTGTTTTATAAAACAGCAAGGACACCTATAAGATAGCCAATATCTGATGTGTTAGACTTTTTCACTCTGTTCATATTTACACTCCCCTTTTTCCCCTTATGATACATTAAGTCTTCACTATCAAGCGACCCCTTTCAAACATAAAAAATCACTTTTTTCAAAATATTTCACCCAGTACCGTTCAGCTTAAAATTAATCAGTGAAAACTCATAGATGAAGGACTCTTTCAAGTGATTAATCTATAGGCATTCTTTACATTTAATGCGCTTCGATTATTGATAGTGCTGGTGAGTTCCTGTCGCAATGTCTCCACAGTATTTCACTTACATAAAAACGGTCCTATGTTCCGACTGATGATTGTGTGGCATTGTTGATTGAGGATTCACCAAATGAGTTGCTGCGTGATCATTAGCATGACGTGATGGAAGTAGGTGGCTGTATCAAGCACAGATTTATCCTCGCTTTTTCGTTCTCATTCATACTTCTCGAAATTGGCAATTTCAAATATAGAAAAGAATAAGCATTCTTAGCATTCTCACCGCTGATTACCAAGGCAAAGGTCATAGATTTTCCCAGCCACATTAACTGATTCTTAGCACGTTTTCGTCTCATTTCTAAACATTAAACGATGATAGGCCTCATATAATTGCTCTTGAATTGCCTGCGTAAATGCATCAGGCTGATGACTGCTTTCCTCTATTTTAAGGTCATATTCTTCGTACAGTGCTAGCTAACTGGAGCACTTGCTTTGAATCGATCGTCTCCATGTTTCATCTCCTGCTTTACCAAGCAAATCAATCGCCTGACCTTTTAGTCTAATCCTTCTGTCGTTTATTGTATTCAATCCTAATGAAGTCTGGCAAATAGTTAGGTGTACAGCCTTTTGATACCTTCTCATCTTTGTAAAGGCCTGTTCGCTTACCAAGTTCAATACAACGGTCACGATACTGCTCATCAAAAACGCCGATCCAACCTGCTGTGAAATTCATCGCCCATTGGACTTCTGCTTGTTCCTGCGTAATAGTAGCTTCTATTAAAGATAACAAGTCTTCCGTATTCTCAGGCGGTGTTTTCCCGGTCCATCTCAAACGCCCTTGGTAATACCAAAACGTTCGCCTTTGCAATGCAAAAGGACTATTCGCCCATGACTCGATTAAGGCAATTTTCTGCTTGTCTTTAGTGAGTTGATTCGCAAACAGCCAGTCCATTAAGTTGTTTCGCTCATTAAAATCATGAGTCTGCATATCCGCCGTGAACGCGTTTAAGTCGTCTTCTGAAAGACGTTTTTTATCCAAAATTAAGACCGCTAACAGTCTTGGTAAAAACTCAGCGGTTGACCAAAGTTCCAACGCGAGTTCATGATCCTTTTTAATGTCTTTTGCAATTTTACGTAAATTACCTAACAGACGATTGTGTTTGATTTTTAGAAGAATAATTTCTGCTTTTGAGGAGAGTTTTGCTTCGGTCGTCTTGATATCAGTCATTTTATACAGCTCCCTTATATTGTCATTTCAACCAAATAGATTAGATTAATCATGGAACATTCAAGAAATCCAACTTCGTATGCATTCGAATCCTCTTGTAATCTGATATCAGTTGGGAGAAAATTCAGGTGTTTCTGACCTTGTTTAAATTGAAGCAACTTCCTGAACCCCTAGGTAAACAGCCAATTTATATTACATTTCCTCTTCTTCTGCTGCTGCCTGATTCAATAACTGGAATATTCTCATATACTGTTCGCGGAAAAAGCTGTCTTTTAATGTTACGAAATTAAACTCTCTTTGCTCAGAAAAGTCGACAATGTTAATTTTTGAAAGTTCACCGGACGCTATTTCCTTTTTAGCAGCCACTTCAAATAAGAAGGTGATTCCTAAATCCTTTGAAACCATCTGTTTGATTGCTGCCATATTTCCAACCTCAATAATTCTATCAAACATATTGAGTGAGTAATTTCTATCTAGCAGAATATGTTCAAAAATTTCGCGTGTTCCTGAACCAGATTCTCTCAGAATTAAGCGATTATTTCTCAGAGATTCAAATCGAACAGCTTGAGTTGCAAATTCTGCTTGCGGCGAACAAACAGGAATGAAATTTTCGAGTCTAAAGAGCGTTGTATCGTATTGCATCTTATCAAATAACCCTTCTACTAAAATAAAATCCAACTCACCTTGATTCAACTGTTCAAGCAGCGTTTTCGTATTTGCGACCGTCATCTGGAAAGTTATTGCAGGAAAGGCTGCCAGCAAACGGGAAAGAATAGTCGGCATGACATATTCTCCAATCGACAGTGTTGCGCCAAAGGAAAAATGGATTTCCTCTGATTTAAATGTACGTATGTTCCCCTTAAAATGTTGGGAATCTGAATAGATTGTGGTTGCAAATTCCTTTAACCGTAATCCTTGCTGAGTTATTCTAATCTTTCGGTTAGATGTATCAATCAATTTACAACCATAGTATTCTTCAAGATATTTAATATGTTGAGATACAGCCGGTTGCGTAACATGTAGTTGCTCTGCTGCTTTTGTAAAACTACCACAAGAACAAAGCACAAGAAAAGTTTCGTGTCTAAAGTCTAACATCTTAATCATCTCCACCTATAATATTAACTAATGCTACCATTATAATCCATAATTTTATTTTATCCAATTGCTCTGTTAAAATGATTCTAGTCATCATTTATATATTTGAAAGGAATGATTGTAAAATGATTCAGAAAAAATCTTATCTCTCGGGTGTCGTCCTGTCCGCTATGATTGCATCTGCGGCCTACCTGATCAACGATTTGCTTCCGATAGATTTTCTAGGAGCAACTCTTTTATCGCTACTTTTAGGTATGTTGCTGAACCCAATAATTGCGAACTATGAAAGCTTTGAACCAGGAATTAGCTGGAGTGGCAAAAAAATCCTCCGTTATGGAATTATTCTGGGCGGAATCTCGCTTAGTTTCTCCCAAGTAGCCCAAGCAGGTAAATATGCACTTGTTCTTCTTTTTTTTACGCTTATAACAGCGTTCGGCATTGGTTATGTCTGCCACAAAGTATTTAAAATTAATTGGAAACTCGCTAGTCTACTTTCTATAAGTACGGCAATTTGTGGTGGAACAGCTGTCGCAACTCTTGGACCAACCATTCAAGCGAAAAATCGAGATATCGCCTATGCCATTTCCGCTACATTTATCTTTGATATTATCACCGTTATTGCTTTCCCTTGGATTGGTCACATGTTAGGCCTTAGTGATACAGGTTATGGACTCTGGGTTGGGACGTCAGTTAACGATACTTCATCCGTTGTTGCAGCAGGATACGCCTTTTCAGATGTAGCCGGCGTATTGGCGACCATTGTGAAGCTCACTAGGACCCTTTTTATCGTACCACTTGTACTGATTTTCTCTTGGGTTTATGCTAAAAAAGAATCCACTGAAAAAAATAAACCAATAGTAAATATTGTCCAAATATTCCCTTGGTTCATTCTTGGTTTTCTCGCTGTTGTTGCCATTAGAAGTACAGGCCTAGTTCCAGATTTGATGGTTGAACAGCTGACTTCTTTATCTAAATTCTTCTTAGCCGTGGCATTAGCAGCTATTGGTATGCAAACTAGCTTGAAAGAGGTAGCAGGGGTGGGCTTCAAACCGATGGTTGCTGGAGTCATTATTGATACTTCGGTTGTTATCGTGGCTTTAATTGCTCAAGGTTTAATTCTGAGATATCTCTAAACGATTACCGCTTCACAAGACGGCCATCGAATGCGGACAATAAGTCCACTTGGATGACAAACCTCTGTATACTTAATTCTTATCCCTTCATTATATAGATTAACTCTATAGGCATTGTCAGTAAGGTAAGTGAAAGCAACTCTATTAGATCATAAAACTCTCCTCCTTATCACTTGAAATAGTGTGATAAGGAGGAGTTTTTGAATGCAATTCAACATTTGTTTGTTTAGTTTTTAATTGCAGATACACTAAACAAACTGATTCATTTCTCAAAAATTAATGATAATGAAACCCAATAAATTCTCTTCGTTTCTTTATGTTCTTTAACGGCTGAGTTCGGGGCAATTGTCTTTTAAATATTGCCGATAAAGCTCGCAGACTAACTTCGTGTTCGCCTGATGCGTCTAGCGATTTTTGTTCTGAATTGAATAGATAATGCATATATCATGTCAATCCCTCCTAAAATTTCTCTTATGATATGAGATTTTTTCAGGAGGTTTTCCTTTTATCAAGCAGTTTCATATAGATTTCAAAAAAACCTACATATAGTTCGATGGACTAGTTTTCTTAACTAAAAGACACTTCTTACTTTAGAAGGAGAATTTATGCCTTCGAACGCTAACTAACCATATAAATAAGATATCCAATCCAGTCGCATTCATGACCTCTTAGTTCGTCACACTGTTTTTCAAACCTCAGTCCAGCACGTCACAGGCTAGCAAGCGTCTTGACGATGTTCTGATGGGCAATAAAAAAAGACGAACCCCTAAAGATTCGTCTCGACATATTCTTATTATTTTGCCAGCTCCTTGATAAAGGGAGAGCCGCTCTTTCTAACAGCAAGCCTTTAGAGTTCTTCCAACTCCTCGCTCGCTTGTTCTAAATAATTGTAAGCGTATAGTGCATACAATTCCGCACCGTTTTTCAAGGTACCTTCATCCACATTAAACATCCCGTGATGGTGTTCGTAGTAACTGCCGGCTGCTTCATTGCGTGTTCCAACCATTGCAAAAGCACCAGGGGTATTATTAGCTGACATATAGAAGCCAAAATCTTCTCCGCCAGTTGTTTTAGTGTCTGCTTTAAGTGCCTCTGCTCCAAAACGTTCACGAATGATGCCACGAACTAGTTCAGCACTTTTAACTTCATTCGAGACTGGTTCGGTTGCACGAACATATTCGACTTCCACTTCGCCGCGGTACTGCATTGCGATGGCTTTGGCATAGCGGTTAATGGCTGCTTCGACTTGAGTGCGCGTTGTCTCATTGAATGTTCGGACTGTTCCATCTAGAACAGCCTCATGGGCAATAACGTTAAAGCGATCGCCAACGTCCATCTTACCAATGGTGACAACGGCTGATTCAATCGGATCGACTTCACGGGCTACGATTGCTTGAACATTGACCACAAAAGCACTCGCCATAACTGCCGCATCAACGGCCTGGTTAGGATGAGCCCCGTGGCCTCCTTTTCCGACAAATCTTATTTTTAAGATATCGCAAGCAGCCATCATTTCACCAACTGGACATATAAAGCGGTTTGCTTCCGTCCAAGACGCAATGTGAATCCCAAAGACATAATCAACTCCATCGGACACGCCCTGTTCAATCATTTTCTTAGCCCCTAAAGCACTTTCCTCAGCAGGTTGAAACACTAAACGCACAGTCCCTTTCAGCTGATCTTTCACGGATAATAAGGCCTTGACTGCTGTTAACAACATTGCAGCATGGGAATCGTGGCCGCAGGCATGCATTTTGCCATCCGTATCAGAGCGGTAAGGCAAGTCACGGTTCATCTCATAAATTGGTAAAGCATCGATGTCTGCACGCAGCAGAATGGTTTTACCGGGCTAGCCACCGCTAATTTCAGCGATGATTCCAGTCTGTTCAGTGAGACGATAGGAGACATCTAACTTGTCTAGTTCGCGGGCAATTCGTGTGGTTGTTTCAAATTCTTCCATCGATAATTCAGGGTATTGATGGAGTTCACGGCGAAAGTCAATCATAGCCGCTTCTTCTTTAAAAATCGTATTCGTAATGAGTTCGTTTGTTAACATATTGTTGCCTCCAATGGTTTAAGTAGTTGCTTTTCAAGGTAAATTTATTTCATTTCAACTTCTTTTAAGTTGACTTCGATGAAAGAATTAGGCGCCATATTCTTTACATTATCGTGGAAAGCATAAGAATTGCTGTAATAATATACCGGTACAAAAGGAACGCTTTCCATTAGAAGTGCTTCAGCTTCTTGTAGTAAGGCCACTCTTTTCGCTGAATCATTTTCAGTTCTCGATTTCGTCAGTAAATCAGTATAAGTGTCATTGTGCCAAGCGGTACGATTATCGGCGTTATCTACTTCTTCGAATTTGGTTAAGAAGGTATACGCATCGTTATATTCACCAGTGTCACCCATCCGGCCCAATTGATAATTCAGCGTACTCAATTGATCTAAATGGACCTGCCATTCGGTGTTAGCAACTTCGACACTGATTCCTAAGTTTTCAACCCAACCATGCTGAATAAATTGAGCAATTGCCGAGTGTGATTCACTTGTATTAGTTGACAGGGTCACGCTGACTTGACTAGGGTCAGTTAAGCCAAGATCTTCCATTCCCTTGGCTAAATATTCCCGAGCGCTTTCGAAATCAGCATCTTTGAAATAGCCGCGATCTTCTTCAAAACCTTTCATCATTGGCGGTACAAAACCTAAAGCGGGTGTTTCTTCGCCTTTTGTCACATTATCAATTAATGTTTGACGGTCAACTGCTAAAGCTAAAGCCATCCGAATATTGACATTCGATAACGTTTCATCAGTTGTATTCATTTTATAGTTGTAGATTGCCGCAAAGTCAACCACGTTAAACAAATCTTGTTCTCGATATAAATCGATGGCATCGAGCGATACCGAGTTAAAAGGAATTCCGATAAAGTCTAGTTCATGCGCTTGGAACATCGTATTGGCAGTCGCTTCAGATTCCACAATATAGATGGTCACAGTTTCTAAGGCAACATTTTCTTGATCCCAGTAATGCTCATTATGGGCCAAAACATAGTGGCTATTATGATTAATTTCTGACACGGTAAACGGTCCGTTGCTGACAAAGCTATCGCCGCCTTCTTGTGCCCAAGCGCTATTTGCTTCGACGCTTGCTTGATGAACGGGAAGTAGTTTACCTAAGCGACTAGTTAATTCTAAGAAATAAGGTACCGGTAATTTTAAGGTTACCTCCAATTGATTGTCATCTAAGGCTTTAACGCCCACTTCTTCGGCGGAACCTTCACCTAAATAATAAGCTTCTGCGCCAGCAAGTATGAATAATTCATCTGCTTCATATGCTAAAGTTTCAGGATTCAACACACGCTTCCAAGCGAATTCGAAATCATGAGCCGTAACTGGGTCACCATTCGACCATTCAGCTCCTTCGCGTAGCGTAAAGGTATATACTAAGCTGTCCTCACTAACTTGCCAAGACGAATCCATGGCTGGCTGCGTAACACCTTCGCTGTCGATCCAAGTTAAGCCCTCAAAAATATTTTTGAGTAGGAATGGCGAATAAGTATCGGTTGTAAGTGCCGGGTCTAAAACCGGATCGGTTAACATGGAAACATTTAATGCTTGTTCGTAAACTTCCTTTATTTAAGCTGTTTAATCTGTGTATACATCAATAATTTGTCCACCTTTTTTCCTCCCGTATAAGAATAAGCTTATTATACGAGATGCTTGTGTTAACAATCACTAATGATGTTAATTATTAATGACCATAACCTGTTAATTCTTATTGAACAAATTATGTTAATTTTAGTTTAGCAGTTACATTTATCCACCTACATAGAGTTTAATCGATTCAAACTATCTATGCAGGCACTCATAATAACAGTACTTCATAGATACAAATCACGCGGTTGCGCCGTGTTTGTATCCATGAAAAGAAGATACAAACACTATCTAATGTAAATACGGTTAATTATGACTACTTGATATGATAAATTTAAGAGCATCGTGTCGACACACCTTTCTGAATGAGTTTTAAGATAGTCTTATCTATAACTTGATTTTAATCTAAAGTCAAGTTTTTATCATTTGTTTTTAATCTACTCAGTAATTTTCTAAATAAAAAAGCGCTAAGAAGGAATGTCTTCTCAGCGCTTTTCTTGAGTTCTTTTAGCCTAGAGGCTTAAGTCTTCACCATTTGTTTCGATTACTTTTTGGTACCAATTAAAGGAAGCTTTCTTAGAACGGTTGAGTGTTCCATTTCCTTCATTGTCACGGTCAACGTAAATCATGCCGTAACGTTTTTTCATTTCGCCAGTGGTAAAGGAAACAAGGTCAATGATGCCCCACGGTGTGTAGCCCATTAATTCAACACCATCATAATCCACTGCTTTAATCATTTGTTCAACATGACCTTTTAAGTATTCAATACGTTCTAGGTCATGGATGCTACCATCTTCTTCTATCGTATCAATGGCACCAAAGCCATTTTCAACGATGAATAATGGAATTTGGTAACGATCCCATAGGCGGTTCATGACATAGCGCAAGCCAATTGGGTCAATCGTCCAGTCCCAATCACTTACTGTTAAGTATGAGTTATCTACTTGATGAGGGATTTTACCGTGAACGTTCTCCTCACCATTATCGGTTTCTTCATGATTTATGTCTACAGCGTTTGACATATAGTAGCTGAAACCTAAATAGTCCACTTTACCATTAGCTAAGATTTCTGCATCTCCAGCTTCCATCGAGATATTTAAACCATCACGTTCAAACTCTTTCAGCACATAGTTCGGGTAGTAACCTTTGATTTGTACATCCGGAAAGAAGTAACGTAAACGCATCGATTCTTCGGCTAACATTCCTAAAAAAGTGTTAATCATTGGGTCTTCATCAAGTTACGGACTAGCAACCAGAATCACGCTTGCTTTCGGTGCTGGCGCTGATACAATCGGCGTTTCTTTCGAAAAAGGGCCTAAATCTGAGAAGAATTTAGGGACAGCTGGTTGGTATAACAATATCTATTTCAAGCAAGCTGCCGAAGCAGAGGGTTTAGTCGCTAAAAACTTTGTTCAAGACGCTTTTAGCCATGAAACTAAGCAAGATGTGATTCAATACATCAAAGATGAATTCGATGGCAAGTTAAACCTGGTCGTTTATAGTCTGGCATCAAGTGTCCGTGTGGATCCTGATTCAGGTGAACGTTTTAACTCAGTGATCAAATCCATTGATCAAACAGTTGTAGGTCCGAATGTGGATATTCAAAAACAAGATTTTTATGAGCATGTGCTAGAACCTGCTACTGAAGAAGAGATTGCTGACACGGTTAAAGTAATGGGTGGCGAAGATTGGCAATTATGGATGGAAGCTTTAAAAGAAGCTGATGTCCTAGCTGATGGCGTCCAAACCGTTAACTATTCATACCTAGGCTCTGACATCAATAAACCTTACTATGGCGACGGCACATTAGGTCGTGCTAAAGCTGATTGTGAAGTGAAAGCAGACAACATCAACGACTTACTAGCTGATATCAATGGTAAGGCAACTATCGTGGTCGCAACAGCTGTTACCACTAAAGCGAGTTCAGTTATTCCGTTCTTCCCTGTTTATTGCATGGGCTTATATCGAGTCATGACGGACAACGGGACGCACGAGACACCTATCATGCACCAAGACCGTATTTACCGTGACATGCTTTACGGAAACAATTCTGAGTATGACGAAAAGGGTCGTCTGCGTCCCGATAGCTGGGAATTGAATCCTGAAGTTCAAGCTGCGACTGAAGCGTTAATTGAGAAAATCAATGGTGACAACTTTAATTCTGATCTAACGGGCTACGACGTATTCATGAAAGAATACAAAACTTAAGTGGTTTTGATGTTGATGGATATGAAGAAGATAATGATGTTACGATCGAAGATTTAATCGCCTTAGAATATTAAAAGTTACAGTCGAGGTATCTAATCTCGGCTGTTTTTTGTTTATACCACTAGAAATCATCGTTCCGTTAATTAATTGGATACGGTTTCTTTTATTTGCACAATGTGATATACTTAATCTAATTGAATAAAATTTTACTGGGGTGCGTGAACGCTGAGATTATACCCATTGAACCTGATGCAGCTAATACTGACGAAGGGAGTATCGATTTTTTTGTGCGCAAATGGACCCCGACTTATTTAAGTCGGGTTTTTTTATTCGAAAATTTAATTTAAGGAGCATGGTATGACAAGTAAGAAGACAAATAAATTGGTAATGTTGGCTATTTTAATTGCTATAAATACGATTCTGACTAAATTAGTAGGTGTCTACGGTTTAGCGCCAATTTCGAGTGTGATGAACATGATGTGTGCCATTTTAATTGGACCCGCTTATACGACATTAATGGCTGCAGCAGCGGCCCTCCTCAGAGTTCTTTTACTAGGTTCTTCAATTATTACTATTCCTGGAGCAGTATTTGGTGCTGCTTTAGCCGGTATTTTTTACAAATTATACCCACGTATCAGCTCTTCAATAGTGGGAGAGTTTATCGGAACAGGAATCATCGGAGCTTTGGTTTCGGCTTGGTTGATTTCAGGCGATGCTAGTAACTTGTTCGTTTTTATGCCTAGCTTTATAGGTGCTTGCATCATTGGGGCTATTATTACGTTTCCTGTAGTCAAGGCCTTAGAAGTTAGAGGGGTTACTCAACGCATGAGAGAGGTTTTTAGCGATGAACTATAACCATAAACAAGTAGTGGAAGCTGCTTTCAAGGGAGGACAAAACCTTTTAATCCACTGTATGACAAGTGCGGTCACAAGTGAAGTCTTAGTTAACGCGATACTCTCCGTGGGAGGAAGTGCTTTTTTGACTGAAGACAATCGCAGTATTGAAGAAGCGGTGACACGCTGTGATGGCTTGTTATTAAATTTCGGTCATATGTCCCTCACTAGAGAAAAATCGCTTCGACTTGCAAATTATTACGCCAATAATTTGCACACACCGACTGTAGTCGACTTAGTGGCGATCAGCACCAACTCTATTAATAAAGCATTAGCAGATGATTTACAGTTTCCTCCAACGAGTTTAATCAAAGGAAATATGAGCGAAATGCGTGCATATGCTAATTTATCAAATCAGGGTAATGGCGTCGATGCGGGGCAGGCCGATGAAGAACTTGCATCGGTGAGCGAACTTGCCCGGCATTTAAAGGCGATGTCCATGGTAAATGGTTTGACCTATCTAGCGACAGGTTCGGTGGATTTAATTGTGAATCAGGATCAAAGTCTCCTGTTGAAAAATGGTGTCGCTGAACTCGCAAGCTTCACTGGATCAGGTGATATCGTTGGTGCTCTAGCTGCCTATTGGATGGCAAAAGGCGTCACAGCATTTGATGCAGCAATCCTTGCGGTTTCTTACTTTAATTTATGCGGTGAGAAAGTTTACCAAGAATTCACTCAACCAATGGGCATCGCTGCCTTTCGCCATCAAACACTCAATCAATTATCCTTACTAAAATTCGACAAAAACTGGTACAAAGCAATAAGGAGTGAACTATTATGACAATTCTTTATTTAGTGACTGAACGCTACGATTACCCGGTGGATAAATTTTTAAACATTATAGAGGAGGCTTGCCGGACAGGTATTGACTATGTTCAACTACGCGAGAAAGACTCGGATACTGGTGCTTTTTATCAACTCGCCTTAAAAGCCAAAGCAATCACTACAAAGTACGCAGTTCCCTTAATTATTAACGACCGTCTGGACATTGCGTTAGCGATCGATGCTGAGGGCCTTCATTTAGGTCAAAGTGATTTACCTCTTCAGAAAGCGCAAGAACTTTTTGGCGCCGATAAGATTTACGGTGTTTCTGCCAAAACAATCCAGCAAGCAAAAGATGCTGAAACAAATGGCGCCACTTATCTAGGTAGCGGTGCAATTTTCCCAACTCAAACGAAAGCTTCTACCCCAATTGGGATTGATGGGCTAACTGCGATTACACAAGCCGTTTCAATTCCTGTGCTAGCTATTGGCGGTCTAAATTCGTCAAACATTTTACGTTTAAAAGGAACGGGACTTGCTGGCATAGCAGTTGTTAGTGAGATTATGCAAGCAGAGAACATAACAGAGAAAGTTCAAAGACTGAGAAATCAACTTGAGGAAATGGAGCAATAAAGTATGGTAAATCAAACAATACAAGCAATTACAATTGCTGGATCAGATTCTGGTGGGTGTGCCGGACTTCAGGCAGATTTAAAAACCTTCCAAGCACGAGACGTTTTCGGTATGAATATTATCGTTGCCCTTACCGCACAAAACACCTATGGCGTTCAAGCTTCAATGTCTGTTCCTACAGATTTTATTGAAGCGCAATTCGATTCAATTCAAGCCGATTATCACATTCGGGCTTGTAAAACGGGTATGTTAGCGGATAGTGACCAAGTAAAAGCTGTCGCTAAGAAATTGCGCGAAGTTGACTTTGGCCCATATGTCCTAGACCCCGTTATGATTGCTAAGGGAGGTCATGCTCTACTGACTAATCGAGCAGTGGATACCGTTAGGAAAGAATTAATTCCCTTAGCCGATGTTATCACGCCGAATATTCCTGAAGCGGAGACAATTTTAAATTGCAACATTCGTTCCATTAAGGATATTTTGGCAGCAGCAGTCGAGCTCCAAGCACTCGGCAGCAAAAATGTCATTATCAAAGGCGGACATGTTGCTACGACATTATCTAGCGACTATGTGTTGTTAGAAGACGGTGACTCTTTCTGGTTAAATGGTCCCCGTATCGACACAAAAAACACCCATGGGACAGGTGATACGTTTGCAGCTTGCATTACCGCTGAACTAGCTAAAGGTGAGCCAATGAAAGAGGCCATTCAAACAGCTCGTGCTTATTTACAAGGGGCGCTTGAAGACGGGATTGATGTGGGACACGGGCACGGCCCAACGAATCATTGGGCTAAACCAAGTCAAAATATTACGATTACTACCGAAGCAATGGAGGAGATTTAATGACATTCACGCAAGATTTATATGGAGCAACTCAAGATATTTTGAAACAGTGTTTTAACCACCCTTTTATTAAAGGCATTGAAAATGGCAATTTAGACATTGAGAAATTTAAATTTTATATGATTCAAGACTACCTTTATCTCTATGACTACGCTAAACTCTTTGCGATTGGCATCTTAAAATCCGATAACAACGATGACATGAAACTATTTGCTAGCTCGCTTAATTCCACGTTAAATACTGAAATGGCTATCCATCGCGGGTATATGGAACGCTTAGGCATTAGTGAAGAGGACGTTTCTAACTCGAGTGGACCAGTTTGGCGAGTATCTATCTGACGTTGAAAAAACTCAATTAACGAATATTTTCAGAAACTGTTGTGTCTATGAATTAAAGTTTTGGGATATGGCAGAAAAACAGTCGCTTGATTTCAGTGCTGAAGAAGTAGATTACTTAGCAATTTAAGCGGTATATAAAACCGAGCCTAGCATCAATTGAATGCCAGGCTCGGTTTTATGGTTAATTATTTAGTTCGCTCAAGATGAAACTCAAGATGGTCTTCAATAAAGGTTGCGATAGTATAGTAGCTGTGATCGTGTCCACTTTGCATCCGCAAAGTAAGAGGATAATCCCTCTCTTTAGCTACTGCTACTAGTTTCTCTGGTTGTAGTTCTTGTGGATAAAAAGAATCCTTGTCACCTTGATCAATCAGAATAGGAATCTTCTTGCCTGAATACTGCTTCAACAATGACACCGCATCCCACTCAGACCAAGCTGCTTTGTCTTCACCAAGATAATGTTCGAACGCTTTTATCCCCCAGGGTACTTCGGATGGATTCACAATAGGGGCAAAGGCTGTAATCGATTTGAACCGTTCTGGATTACGTAAGCCCAAAACTAACGCTCCATGTCCACCCATTGAATGACCCGAAATAAATTCCGGTCCTGCTAAGCCAAATTGATTACGAACTAAAGCTGTTAACTCCTCTAACAAATAGTCATACATTTTATAGTGAGGCGCCCAAGGTTCTTGCGTCGCATTCAAGTAAAAGCCTGCCCCTTGACCGAGGTCATAATCGGCTGAATCAGCGATTTCTTCCCCACGTGGACTCGTGTCTGGCATAAGCATTGCAATCCCTAGACGGGCTGCAGCTCGTTGAGCTCCTGCTTTGTGAGTGAAATTATCATCGTTGCATGTCAAACCAGACAGCCACCATAGTAAAGGCGGCTCCGGAAATTGCTCCTTATTTGGTAAAAATAAACTAAATGTCATCGGACAGTCCAATAGTTCAGAATGGTGACGGTACTTATATTGTGTTCCGTCAAAACTACGGTGTTCTTCTAAAAGCTCTACTTTTGACAACTCATTTCCTCCTTATAGGATCAGATGAAAGCAATAGATTCAATCATTCAGTTTTTAGTAAGTCAGCACGGTACGAATCGATTCACCTTTGTGTAGTAGGTCAAATGCTTCGTTGATGTCGTTGAAATCGAGCTCATGAGTAATAAATGAGTCTAAATCAATTTCACCATTCATGTAATCTAGTACCATTCCTGGTAATTCAGTTCTTCCTTTTACACCACCAAAAGCAGACCCGCGCCAAACGCGACCGGTCACTAATTGGAACGGACGTGTACTAATTTCTTTACCTGCACCTGCTACGCCTAGGATAATGCTTTCGCCCCAGCCTTTATGACAACATTCTAGTGCGGCTCTCATAACATCAACGTTGCCAATACATTCAAAGCTATAATCAACGCCGCCATCTGTCATTTCGATGATTACCTCTTGGATTGGACGGTCATGTTCTGCGGAGTTCACAAAGTCTGTGGCACCCATCTTTTTAGCCAGTTCCCATTTCCCAGGATTAATATCAATCGCAATGATACGTTTCGCTTTAGCTTTCTTCAAGCCTTGAATAGCAGCTAGACCAATTGCACCTAGTCCGAATACGGCTGCTACGGCACCTTCTTCTACTTTGGCTGTGTTTTTGACTGCACCCAATCCGGTTGTAACGCCACAACCCAACAGACATACTTTCTCTAAAGGCGCTGCTTCGTCAACTTTGACTAAGTTTACTTCTTAGCTGGTGAAATTAAATAGCATAAGATTCAGCCCCTTTGCTCATTATAATTAACTGAGCAAAGGGGCTGAATGTTTTATTTATTAAAATAAATTGAATCTGAATTCTAAAGAATATCTTTTAAATCTCGTATGTCATTGATTCGCATGTCTGCCATCTGTAACTCTTGTTCTGTTCCATATCCGTAGTTGCAGCCGATAGTCTTTAACTGGTGAACGGTACCGATCTCAAAATCCTGGCTTCGATCCCCTACGATTAAAAATGGCGGTTCATATTTATCTTTAATTTGCATAAAAATATTATGCTTCGCCATGAAATTATAACTCTCAGTGCAGTACATACCTTCAAAGTGATGATCCAATTGAAAAACCTGCCGATGAGCCTCCATATACTCATTACGACAATTACTCAAAAACACTAGCCTATAACCAGATTTCTTCAAATACGTCATTGTCTCTAACGCACCTGGGAAGAGTATGACTTCATTGGCCTGTACCTTTTGTAGTAATGTCTCTCCAATTATTTTTGAAGCCGATTGCTGATAAGTCACTTCTAAATCTGGCATGAAGTTAGCCCACATATCTTTACTGCTATATCCCAACCATTGAGTTATTTCAGACTTTTCCCATTTACGGGGCTCAGCCTTTCCATGGCTGATCAAATAATTGTATGCCTTCTTAAATGCTAAAATATAGTTTTCAGTGCTATCATGTAGAGTTCCATCATAATCGAAGATAATGGTCCGGATTTCGGTTAATTCTCTTTTATCCATACGATATTCTTACACCACTTTTAAAAGATTAGCCATTTCAATCGCCGAAACTGCAACATCATACCCATTGTTCCCTGCTTTCGTCCCAGAACGTTCAATCGCTTGCTCGATTGTATTGGTAGTCAATACCCCAAATAGTACCGGCACACCAGTACTTAACGCTGCCTGATTCACACCACTCGTTACAGCAGAGCATACATAATCATAGTGAGAAGTAGATCCTTTAATGACTGCACCTAAAGTAATTACAGCATCATATTTCTTCGAAGCAGCCATCTTTTGAGCTACCACTGAAATTTCGAAAGCTCCTGGTACCCATGCTACCTCAATGTCATCTTCTGACATTCCGTGTCTTTTTAAACCGTCAATTGCCCCTTTTAATAGACTAGACCCAATAAACTCATTAAAACGTGCCACCACGATCCCAATTTTTAAATCATTTGCAACTAAGATTCCTTCATACATTTTCATTCTAATTTCCCCTTTTCTTATGTTGATTTTTATTAATAAACTAGGTAATGTCCTAATTTCACTTGCTTAACCTTCAAATAATCTTGATCTTCTGGAAAAGGTTCCATTTGAATAGGAATCCGTTTCTCCACTTTCAGTCCATACTTTTCGAGACTTTCCATCTTTAAGGGGTTATTAGTCATCAGATGTAGACGACTGACTCCTAGGTCATCGAAAATCTGTTTGCATTCATAGTATTCTCGCATATCGACTGGTAAACCTAACTTTAGGTTAGCTTCAATAGTATCATGACCTTGATCTTGAAGAGCATAAGCGCGAATTTTATTAACTAATCCGATACCACGCCCTTCTTGTCTCATGTATAGAAGAACTCCTCGACCTTCCGTTGCAATCAGCTGCAATGCTGTATCAAGCTGTTGACCACAATCACATTTTTTCGAGTGGAACACATCTCCGGTTAAACACTCTGAGTGAATTCGGCAAAGAACCGGCTCCCCATCCGTAACATCTCCCATCACCAAAGCTACATGGTGCTCGCCTGTAAAGACATGTTGATAGGTAGATATTTCAAATTCCCCATACTCAGTAGGTAATTTAGCCTTCGCATCGCGACTTATCAACGGTTCATTTGCTTTTCTATATTCAATCAAATCTTTGATCGTGCCAATTTTAAGATTATGCTCTTTGGCCATCAAAAGCAGGTCATCACGTCGCGCCATGGCACCGTCTTCTTTCATCACTTCGCAACACAACCCGACAGGCTTCATACCAGCTAAGCGTACTAAATCAACGGTAGCTTCGGTATGGCCATTTCGTACAAGCACACCGCCTTCAACTGCTTCGAGCGGAAACATGTGTCCTGGTCGACGAAAATTGCCCGGCCCAACATCATCTGCTATAGTCTTGATTGCTGTTAGGGAACGCTCCTGAGCGGAGATACCCGTTATAGTATCGCTATAGTCAATTGAAACAGTAAATGCAGTCTGATGATGATCTGTATTGTACAAACACATTTGAGGTAAAGCCAATTTCTCAGTATATTCTTGTGTCATTGGCATACAAATAAGCCCTTTACCATGTGTAGCCATGAAATTGATGTTCTCCGCCGTAGCAAATTCGGCTGCACATATTAAATCTCCTTCATTTTCACGATCTTCATCGTCTACCAAGAGGATATTTTTCCCTGCTTTTAAATCTTCCAATAGTTCTTCAATTGTATTAAACATCGCTTTTCTTCCTTTCATATTGTCTAGATGTATTTAACTCTTTGTTGGGTTAGAAGGATTAACAAATCCCAATAATTTTTCGACATATTTTCCGATCATGTCATACTCTAGGTTTACTGTGTCCCCCACTTCTTTCTTCAATAATATGGTTTTTTCAGCGGTATGAGGAATAATAGCGACCTCAAAAGAACTCTCATCTACCCCAGCCACTGTTAGACTAATCCCGTCAATCGCTATTGACCCCTTCTCAATAACATAGCGCAAGAGATCAGGACTAGTCGCTATGGTAACCCAAACGGTATTATCATCTTCTCGGTAATTTTGAATAGTACCCGTACCATCGATATGGCCACTAACGATATGCCCACCTAATCGTTTTTCCATAGTCAATGCTCTTTCTAGATTAAGTTCTTGACCAGGTATTAATTGACCGATGTTAGAACGGTTTAAAGTTTCAGCCATCACATCCACTTGAAATGTAGTTGACAATAAATCAGTCACTGTGAGACAAACCCCGTTGACTGATATACTATCCCCAATAATCGTTCCATCCAATACGTTTTTTGCCTCAATCGTCAATACAGAAGAATTCTCTCCTTTTTTTATACCCTTTATTTTCCCAATTTCTTCTATAATTCCTGTAAACATACTTAATCCACCCCTCTTTTAATGTACCCTTCAATGAAAATGTCTTCTCCAATCATCCTAGTTTTCATTTTTTCTATTGGAAAAGCTTTGCCCAAACTATCAATTCCTTTTCCTCCCACCGGTGTGGGAGAAGTATTGCCTCCGATAATTTTTGGCGCAATGTAAACTTGTATTTTATCTACTATTCCAGCCTCCAAAGAGGAATAATTCAGTTCCGATCCTCCCTCGAGCAATATGCTGTCGATATTCATTTCACCCAATTTTCTCATTCCTTCTCGCAAATCAACTTTCCCTTTGCGATCTGCCACAATCAATATTGTTATACCTTTTTCAGTAAGTAAATCCACCTTTTCTTGCTCGGCCTGCTTAGTAGTGAGAATAATGGTTGGCGCTTCCTTTTGTTGCTGCAATATATTCATACCCAATGGAATTCGAAGTTGGCTGTCAACGACAATTCGAACAGGATTTTTGGCGTCATTAACTCGCACCGTCAGTCTGGGATTATCTCTTAGTACCGTGTTAATCCCTACCATAATACCGGTTAAATTGCCCCGTTCCTTATGGACATTTTCCCTCGATTTTTCTCCTGAAATCCATTTGGATTCACCCATAGAAGTACCAATTTTCCCATCCAGGCTCATAGCAGTTTTGAGTACTACAAATGGTGTGTTTTCAGTGATGAACTTTATGAATACCTCGTTTAATTGTTGACTCTCTTCAGCAAGCACACCGTATGTCACTTCTATTCCCGCTGTCTTTATCTTTTTAATGCCTCGGCCAGATACTAAAGGATTAGGATCTAGTGCGCCAATGACAACTCGCTTAATTTTTTTCTGGATAATAAGATCGGCGCATGGAGGTGTTTTTCCAAAATGAGAACAAGGCTCTAACGTGACGTAGATAGTTGCATTCTCTACATCCTCAGAGGCAGAATTGAAAGCATTCACTTCTGCATGAGGTTGTCCATATTGCTCATGGTATCCTTCTCCGATAACGCGATCATTTTTCACAATAATGGCTCCTACCATTGGGTTAGGGGTAACAGATCCTTTTCCTTTTTCTGCTAACCTCAATGCCAAGCTCATATAATACTCATCTCTATCTTGGCTCATCTCCACCAACTCCTTTTTCAAAAATAAAAAGCCCTGATAAAAATCATCAGGGCTTTTAAAAGTTCAAAGTAAACAATATCAAAAGAATTGACTAAAAAGTTTGGCTTCGAGCTAAAAATCTGCTCGTCAAAAAAACTTATAGTACAAAGTAAGCCCTGGAATAATATAATTCCAGGGCTTACGTGTTCATTTGTATATAATACAATGCATAGTAAAAGTCATACGAAAGATTCTAACGGTAGCCAAAAAAACGACCACTACCTGTGTGTCTTTCATATTCTTTCTATGTTGTCTTCGCTTTATCCAGACTTTACTGTCGGCTTCGGAATTTAATCGAATCTGCCTTGCGGCTCGTGGGCTTTACCACCGGTCGGGAATTTCACCCTGCCCTGAAGACTATTTAATTTTATAATTTCCAGTATACTTCCTCTCCTTAACATTGTCAACTACATCTAGTTTGTCATAAGTGAGTACCTATTTTGCTAAAGTTTTGGTTACATACTTTATAAACCATTGTAAGTTAATCTTGAATTTACAATTTAAGTGCAACACCAAAAGAGACTCTTCACATCAAACCTAGTAAAATAGTGTTTACGACGACAACTATTGAAAGGGTTGATAATGATGAGCCTCTACAAACATCTTACCATAAATGAACGAGAACAGATATTTCTTCTTTACCATCAAGGGTACTCTATGAGATCCATTGCACTAAAATTAAAAAGGAGCCCTTCTACGATTAGTCGAGAACTTTCTAGAAATAAGGATTTGTCAACGTATTCTCCTTCAGCTGCTCAAGAAAAATATACAAAGAATAAAGCTAAGTGTGGTCGAAAGTACCTATTAGACAATTCTGAATTAAAAACACTCGTTAAAAAGCTCTTTTTAACTGAACAATGGTCGCCTGAACAAATTGCCCATCGTATCCAGCTAGAGGAATCTGTCTTTACCCTTAGCTTTAATACGATTTATCGTGCTATTTATCGGGGTAAGTTTAATGAAGCTAATTTAAGTCATGGGAATCGTGGTGCCGTTCGAAAGTTACGACACAAGGGAAGAACACGCCATACAAAAAAGCATACTGAGAAGCGTGGAAAATTTCCATTACGCATACGATTCATGAAAGACCCGAGACAGCGAATAATCGATCAACAGTTGGCCATTGGGAAGCAGATACCGTCCTAGGGAAAACTGGAAAAGCCTGTCTAGTCACGCTTACTGACCGAAAAATACGATTTTTACTCGCACAGAAAGTTGAGAAGAAAATTTCGATTCACGTGTCTGATTCTATGATAAATTTATTAGCTGGACTGCCAAAGCGTAAAAGAAAATCAATTACACCCGACCGTGGAAAAGAATTTTCGAAGCATCGAGAAGTCACAAAACATTTAAATGGGATTCCTTTTTATTTCGCAGATCCTCATTCTCCTTGGCAAAGAGGCACAAATGAAAATACAAATGGACTACTCAGAGAGTACTTTCCAAAAACAGAAGATTTAACAGAGTGTTCAACAGAATACATTAATACTTGTATCGAAAAACTAAATAAACGTCCGCGTAAGTGCTTAGGTTGGAAAACACCCTATGAGCTCTTCTTTAACAAGGCGTTGCGTTTAATTTGACAATTCAAGGAATTAAAAAGCTTTTTAATATACATCTATCTTTCAACATCTTGTATAAAAATTCCAAAACTATTGCTATAAGGACGGCAAAAGTTCAGTCCAATTTAGATCAATTAACTATGTGATAGCGTCATAAGCATAAAACTCGTCCCACTTACTTTCATACGCTTTAATTTGTTCTTCATAGGCCATTGTTTCAGTAATATCGTCAATTCCACCTAATAATTTACGGCGCCATTCTTCTTCAATTGAAAATTTATACTTAGCATACGGTGTCACTATTTCTCGTGTTTCTAAATCGATCTTAATCTGTTCGTCGCCCTTTAATCTTGCTAGTGCTTGACGTTCTTCTGCTGATAAACTAATGGCTAACATCCCATTTTTCAGGCTGTTCATATAAAAGATATCGCTAAAACTTCCGGCAATCACTACTCTAAAACCAAAATCATCTAAAGCCCATACTGCATGTTCTCGAGACGATCCTCCTGCAAAATTATCACCAGTTATTAAAATACTCGCACCTTGGCGATCGGGATGATTCAATGGAAATTCTGCTTTAACTTTTCTTGGATAGTCTGATCCTGGTAGATAGCGCCAGTTATCAAATAAAAATTCACCGAACCCCGTTTTTTCAATCCGATTTAAAAAGGCACTTGGTAAGATTTGATCGGTATTAATATTGTCCTCCATTAAAGCCACGGTTGTTCCCTTATGAACTATAAAAGGTCTCATAAGACTGGTACCTCCTCGTCATCGAGTCTTGTGTCGTAGAAGTGTCCCTTAACTGCTGCTAGGACGGCCATCGCGGGACTGCATAAGTGAGTGCGTGAGCCTTTTCCTTGTCGCCCTTCGAAATTTCGGTTTGTTGTCGAGGCACAGTGCGTTCCCGGCGGTACACGATCCGCATTCATCGATATACAAGCTGAACAACCTGGTTCCCGCCACTCAAATCCAGCGTCTATATATTGTTGAGCAATTCCCATTGCTTCGGCTGCACGTTTCACCGGCCGACTACCTGGAACTACCCAAGCTGAAATATGAGGAGCAACCTTGCGCCCTTTTATATATTTAGCCCCTTCAATCAAGTCTTCCAGACGAGAATTTGTACACGAACCTAAAAATATATAAGAGATAGGGATGTCCGTCGCATCCATTTGAGGTCTCAAATCCATGTATTCATAAGCACGTTGATCATTATGATCACTTACTTGCGGGAATTTCTCTCCAAAAGGTAACCCCATCGCAGGAGTCGTCCCCCAAGTGACATAAGGTGCTAAATCATCGATAGATACTTCTAATACATAGTCAAAGTCAGCATCTGGGTCTGTATATAGTGTCTTCCAATAAGCCACTGCCCGTTTAAAATCTTTGGGAGCTCTTGGCTTGCCTTCAAGATAGTCAAAGGTTTTCTGGTCTGGAGCTACTAGGCCATACTTTGCTCCAAACTCAATCGCCATATTGCACAATGTCATGCGTCCTTCCATTGACAAGTCACTCACTGCTTCGCCATAATATTCAATCGCATAACCTGTCGCAAAGTCAGTGCCATACGTATGAATAAGATGCAACATAATATCTTTTGCATAAACACCCGCTTGTAGTTTACCAGTCAGTTTAATCCCCATTATCTTAGGTTTTCTTTGCCAAATTGTCTGCGTCGCAAAAACGTGTTCAACTTCTGAAGAGCCAATTCCAAAAGCAATGGCGCCAAAAGCCCCATGGGTTGCTGTATGTGAATCACCACAAACAACGGTTTTACCAGGTTGAGTTGCCCCTTGTTCCGGTCCAATCATATGAACGATTCCTTGACCTTCACTGCCGTGATCCATTAACTCAACTCCGAAATCTCGACAGTTTCTTTGTAATGCTTCAATTTGTTTTCTTGAAATGGCATCCTTAATCGTAAAGATATTCTTAGTCGGCACATTATGATCAATCGTTGCGATAGTTTTTTCAGGAGCCCTCAGCTGGCGTCCTTCTGAACGTAAACTTTCAAAACCTTGCGGTGTGGTTACTTCGTGAATCATATGTAAGTCTATGTATAATAACTGAGCATTTCCTTCCTCACCAGCTAAAACATGTTCTTGCCAAACTTTATCAAATAGTGTCTGTCCCATGCTTTTCACTCCAATCGTTTAATTAACTCTTGCTTAAATTCACTTGTCATCAATTGTCCACCTAAATCTCTCGTTCCACCAGTAGCCGCAATCGTCTCATAAGTAGCTGTCTCAATTTGATCGGCTAAAGCTATTTGCTGAAAACTCTGCCTTAACATCATACACACAGATAAGATCATCGACACCGGATTGGCAATATTTAAACCAGCTATGTCCGGAGCAGAACCGTGAATTGGTTCGTATAAAGCTGGTCCATCAATACTTAGACTCGCACTTGCAAGCATCCCCAGTGAACCTGTGATCACAGAAGCTTGATCACTTAGAATATCTCCGAACAAATTCTCAGTCACAATGACATCAAAAGTGGGAGCAGCCATTATCAATTTCATTGCTGCTGCATCAACATATATATATTCCACTTCAACAGACGGGTATTCTTCTGATACTTCCCGCACTATCTGTCGCCATAACTTACTATTTGCTAAGACGTTCGCCTTATCGACCGAGGTCAATTTTTGACGACGAGTGAGCGCCAATTCAAAAGCCAATCGAACAATTTGTTCAATTTGTTTTCTTGTATAATTCATCGTATCAATGGCCTCATCTGAATCATAATATTTCGGTTGTCCAAAATATAAACCACCTATTAGTTCGCGAACAATCACAAAATCTGTTCCCCGCACTTTGTCTGCTTTTAATGGAGACTTTTCTTCCAAAAAAGTTTGCATTTTTGTTGGCCTCAAATTTGCATACAATTTAAGAGCTTGTCTCAAAGCTAATAATCCACTTTCTGGTGTTTCTTTAGCCCCTTCCCACCGAGGCCCACCGATCGCACCTAACAAAATAGCATCTGCTTGTTGACAAGCCATTAGAGTCTCTTGCGGTAACGGTATACCAACTTGCTCAATCGCAGCCCCGCCAAAAGGAAAAGAGACCACTTCGTAAGCAAACTTCCCCTTACTGGCGACGGCTAATATTTCTAAAGCACTGGTCATAATTTCTGGACCAATCCCATCACCTGCAAGGGCGACGATTCTTTTAGTCATACAACACTGTCCTTTCTAATTGATTGCTTGTAAATAAGCTTTGGCAGAAGCAGTTAGTACATCAAAATCAATCCCTGTACCGTAAGATAGATAACCATTAGGCAATTGAATCGTCACATGCACTTGAGCTTGTGAGTCGTGTCCTTGTGTAATGGCATCAATCCGGTACTCATGCAAGATAATATTCAATTTCAGCATGCGATTGATGGTTTTATAAATCGCATCAACACTTCCCGCTCCTGTATCGGTATCTAACAGAATACGATTATCCTGCTGGCGATCTCGAACAGCAACTGTAGCGGCATGAAGCCCTTCTTCAATATGTTGAACTTGAAGTCTCGCTAATTCATAATTTGCTTGGTCTTCAATTGTTGCGCCAGCAATAAGGGCATGTAAATCAGTTGTCGAAATGTTTTTCTTCTTATCTGCTAATTCTTTGAACTTCACAAAAAGTTCTTTCACCACTACTTTATCTGACATATCGTAGCCTAAACTCACCATACGATCGACAAAGGCATGTCTTCCGGATAACTTCCCTAAAGGCAGATCATTACTTGAAACCCCAACAAGTTGAGGGGTAATAATTTCATAAGTTTCAGGATTCTTCAATACACCATCTTGATGAATACCGGATTCGTGTGCGTAAGCATTAGCGCCAATAATCGCTTTATTGCGAGGAATAGGCATTCCAGATAAACGACTGACAAGATCACTTGTATTCTTAGTTTCATCCAGTTTGATCTGATTTTCAGCTTGATAGGCATCACGACGAATATGTAGGGCCACTGCAACTTCCTCTAAAGCGGTGTTTCCTGCACGCTCACCAATCCCATTAATTGTTCCTTCAACTCTTAGTGCACCTTGCTCGATTGCTGCAAGAGCATTGGCTGTCGCCATTCCTAGATCATCATGACAATGAGAGGAAAAAATAACTTCATCAAAGGCCGATATATTCTCTTTCAAATACGCAAATAAAGCACCGTATTCCGTTGGGTTTGTATAACCAACCGTATCCGGAATATTAATTATCGTTGCGCCACATTTAATTGCCACTTCAATCACTTCAACAAGAAAATCCCATTCAGTCCGAGTAGCATCCTCCGGCGAAAATTGAACTTGATCAAAATATTGCTTGGCATAAGTAATGTGTTTCTTAACTGACGCCAGAATTTCAGCTTTTGTCATGGATAATTTACTTTCACGATGAATCGGACTTGTAGCAATAAAGACATGAATCTGCTTATGATTTGCCTCTTTTAGTGCCTCACGAACACTATCAATGTCTTCAATAGAACACCTTGCTAAGCCGCCAACTGTAGCATGTTTTATCTGAGCTGCAATTTCTTGAACAGCTTCAAAATCTCCCTGGCTTGAGATAGGAAAGCCAGCTTCTATAACATCAATACCCCATTTTTCTAATTGAAGTGCTATCTGAACTTTTTCTTTCGTATTAAAATTTACACCTGGTGTCTGCTCGCCATCTCTCAAGGTTGTATCAAAAAATTGAATCTGCTTAACCATCCTATTTCCTCCTCTAGTGCGTCACAGGATCAATAATACTCTCCGTGGCGATAATTCCATGAATGATAACCTTCTGACAAATGAAACATAATGCGTTCTAAATCTAACCCTTTACGGATTAAGACAGGTGCTGGTTCAACAGAACGTTGATTACCTTGTTCAGGCACGAGTTGACCGTGTGCGTCGACAAAAGAAATCATCACTCCTTGTTCATAACGTGTGTCTACCGTTTTATCTGGCTGAATAGATTTGACGTAGTCATCTCCGTCAATAATTAGATCTACCTCATGTTCTATTTGTTCACCAATACCAGCTACCACACCTCGATTACCTTTTCCTGATGGATTGGCAGAACTTGCGAATAATAGTGACTGTTGATCTGTCCAAAGTTTAGCAGCGATTTGTTCTCCAGGTACACCGAATTTAATAACGAAACAACTAGTTCCGCGTGTATCTGACATCAACTCAGAGGAGCCATCGGCGGGTATATACTGTTTGCCTGAAGCTTTCCAAGGAAGTATACAACCTAATAACACGTCTTCCTCCCAGCACTTCTCATAAATCTTTTTTATTTCGGGAGTCATTTCCGCTAGCTCATCTAACTGTTCTAATGAGCCTACTAAAACGACACCAGGTTTGTTTCGTTTTCGATTTTTAGCAGAAAATTTCCTCTCCAAGCCCACTCTATCCATTGTTGCAATAATATAGCCTACCTTTGTAGGACAGACGATAGTTTTTCCACCACTTTTTAATAAGGTCACTGCTTCTTCTTGTAAATTACCTGACCACTTTATGTGTTTATTCTCCATTTGATTAACATCCTTCCTATTCTCAAATATTAAATTTCTTACTTAGATCATGTCACTCAGCAACCAACATTTTTTCAAACTATACAAAAAACCCGACTCAGTGTTTTCACCTAAGTCGGGTTGTTCAATAGTTTGATGAAAGTTCTCATCATGCTATAACAGTTTATTATTACCCGCTTAAATGATTTAATCAGTTTGATTAAACTTATAAACGAGCAAGAAATTAAGCTCGTTAAAAGGCTAATCAAACTTGTCTAATAACGCGCTTAATAATAATAAATTTATGATTGAATCATAATTAGCTGTTTGCATGTGATTCCTCTCCTTTAATAATTATTCTAATGCTATATTAATGTTAATCTCCTCACTTGTCAAGTCGTTTTCTAATCTATCTTTAACTTTTGTCATTATCACCTAATTAAAAACCTTCGAATATCCACTTTCTATTATAATGTACTTGAAAGATTACTATCTTATGTTTTAGACTTAGCTAATAAATTCACTAATTTACTTTAATTACAATAAATAAGACATAAATTTATTATTACCACCTTAAGTTTTGAATGGTTTCCTGTGCTTTCTAAGTCAACCTCTAATTAGAACATTATGATATAATAGTCAAAATGTGTGATTGAAAGGAATTTTACAATGACTAAAACCCCAAGATCTTTAGTTCAAGAAATTAATTTCGATTTAAATGGCATTGAACAATTAAAGAACAAGGTGATTAACAAAAGTCTCAAGACGAGTGAGTTAATCCTTGATTATCCAACTGTTTACATCGTAAATAATAATCCGCCAAAATAATTTATTTTAAATAATGGATTGAGTGGACATTGGACTAGGATTAGCGGGTCTGCTCAAGGGCGGTCGATGAGTCGGGGGTGATAGTGTACTTTGGTAATTCTCTGCCATTGAATCGACTTTGTTGGCAGACTATCGTATTTCAGACCTTAATGAACCACACTTATCCAAGGGCGGTCGTTTTCCCAGCGGACTTTGACGTTTACCTTGAAGGTATTCGTTAGGTTCTCAGCGGTCAGGACTTGATTTTTAGGTCCACTGCTGACAACTTCCCCATCTCGGATCAATAGAATGTGCGTAATAGCTGGGGTGATTTCCTCGATATGGTGGGTGACGTAAATCAAGTGGCAGTCTTGCTTCACAATTGAATTCATCTGCTGTAACAACTCTTCTCGCGCTAGGATATCTAGACCCGAGCAAGGCTCATCCAAAATCATCAGGCGCGGGCGGTTCATTAATGCCCGGCCTATTAATACGCGACGCTTCTCTCCTTGGGATAAGGTGCTGAAAGCTTGCTCACTTAAATAACCAATTCGCAATTCCTCAAGAATCGCCTGAACCAAATGCCAGTCTGACTCAGTAATATCTTGCTTGTTATACAAGCCAACCGTTGAGAATTTCCCACTGAGGATAATATGCTTCACACGTTGCTTGTTAAATGTAGAGCCAAAGCGGTCCAAGGCTGAACTTACATAACCAATCTCTTCACGCAACTTAGGTAGGCTGGCCTCGCCAAACTTTGTATCCAGCACTTTAACAGCTCCGGAAGTGGGATAGGAGTAGCCTGTAATAATATTCAATATCGATGTCTTGCCCGAGCCGTTCAAACCAAGGACTGCCCAGTGTTCTTCTTCCTGAACTTGCCAATTAATGCCTTTGAGTATTGACTGGCCTTGTCGTCGCCAAGTCACCTCTTCTAATTGTAATATTGTCTTCTTCAATCTGCCTCGACTCCTTTTAGTCATCGCTTTGTCTTGTTTCTATATACAAGAAAACCCAGTAACAGCATTGAGCTATTACCGAGTTTCGACGTGTATCTGGAAATGTTAATCAACTAATGAATCTCCAATAAATGGCATGAGGCCACGTAATTCTTTACCTACTGCTGTAATTGGATGTTCTTTCTCATGGCGTTTGATCGCGTTGAACTTCGGACGGTTAGTCTGGTTCTCTAAGATCCAGTTACGTGCGAATTCACCGTCTTGAATGTCTTTTAGGATACCCTTCATGGCTTCTTTAGTGTCCGATGTGACAACACGCGGACCACTTACGTAATCTCCCCATTCTGCTGTATCTGATATGGAGTAGCGCATGTTCTCTAAGCCACCTTCGTAAATTAAGTCTACGATTAATTTCAATTCGTGAAGCACTTCAAAGTAGGCAGACTCTGGTTGATAACCAGCTTCTGTTAAAACTTCGAATCCAGCTTTAATTAAGTGAGATACCCCACCACAAAGTACGGCTTGTTCACCGAATAAGTCCGTCTCGGTCTCTTCCTTGAAGGTTGTCTCTAAGATTCCAGCACGTCCTGCACCAACCCCTACCGCGTAAGCTAAGCCGATTTCCTTAGCATGGCCGGTTGCATCTTGATGAACTCCCACTAAGGCTGGTACACCAGCACCTTCTTCGAAAGTTCGACGTACTAAGTGTCCCGGTCCCTTGGGTGCTACTAAGAACACATCCACATCTTCAGGTGCAACGATTTGGTTGTAGTGAATATTGAATCCGTGAGCGAAGACTAAGGCGTTGCCCGCTTCTAAGTTGTCTTTAATGCTATTATCGTATACTTCCGCCTGTCGTTCATCAGGTAATAGAACCATAATAACATCCGCTTCTTTTGTAGCTTCGGCGACAGATTTCACATCGAACCCATCTTCTTTTGCGGCATCGAATGACTTACCTTCACGTAGACCTACTACTACTTTGAACCCGCTGTCTCGTAAGTTTTGTGAATGGGCATGTCCTTGCGATCCGTAACCAATGATGGCGATCGTCTTATCTTCTAGAATGGCTGTTGAAATATTTGTATCGTAAAGTACTTTTGTCATGTTAAAGGCTCCCTTTTTATGTGTGTTTTTTTAATAAATTACTTACTACTTGTATCTCGGACAAAGGCAGTTAAGCCTGTTCGCGACACTTCAATAATGCCGAAAGGCTTGACTAAATTAATAAGGGCATCTACCTTAGAAAGTCCTCCAGTCACTTCAATCGTAATTGAATTACGGGCTACATCTAAGATACGTGTTCGGAATGGCTCAATCAGACTTTGAATTTCTGCTCGAGAAGACTTGCTAGTTTTGACTTTTATTAAGGCTAATTCTCTGGCGACAATATCTTGGTGGGTAATATCATTGACTTTTAAGACGTGAATTTGCTTGTTCAATTGCTTAATGAGTTGTTCAGCACTATTAGCTGAGTCCAAGTCAACGACAAAGGTCATCTTAGAGATCCCCTCTTTGGTTGTCTTGCCGACCGTAATACTTTCGATGTTAAAGCTACGTCTGGCGAGTAAGCCAGTGATGCGATTCAATACCCCACTAGCATCTTCCACAGTGGCTGTGATAATGTGTCTCATATTGGTTTCACCCCAGTCATCTCGCCGTTCCCTTTACCTGCTGGTACCATGGGGAATACTTTTTCTTTCATCGGTATCATGACCTCAACAACAACCGGTCCGTCATAAGCGAAGACCTCTTCCAAAGCCTCATCGACTATGGATTCTTGACTAATCTGCATCCCCTTAATTCCGTAACCGTCTGCAATCTTCACGAAGTCTGGATTCTTACCGTCATTGAATAAGGACTCCGAATAATGTTCGTCGTAAAGCAATTCTTGCCACTGCCGTACCATGCCTAAGGTCTCATTATTCAATATAAAAATCTTAACCGGCAAATTGTATTGCTTAATGGTCGCCAGTTCTTGAATGGTCATCTGATAGCCACCATCTCCTACAAAGAGTGCGACCGTCTCATCTGGACGACCAATCTGAGCACCTATTGCCGCTGGCAAGCCGAACCCCATAGTTCCTAAACCGCCCGAACTGACAAAGCTTAATGGCTTATCTTGACAGTAAAATTGTGCTGCCCACATTTGGTGCTGACCTACATCGGTAATCACAATGGCTTGGTGATTAGTCTTTTGCGAGACTTTCTCAATGAACCATTGGGGTGAGATGAGTTGGTCGTAATTGTAGTACCAGAAAGGATTATCTTCCTTCTTGGCTAGGCAATGGTCAATCCAATCGCTATAGTCTACCTGAACGGCTTCCGCTTCAAGTAAAGCTTCTAGAGCCAACTTAGCGTCGCTGACGACGGGGATGTCGACTTTGATATTTTTGCCAATTTCAGCGGGGTCGATGTCAATATGCACCACTTTGGAATGGGGTGAAAACTCTGACAACTTGCCCGTCAGTCGGTCATCGAAGCGGGACCCGATATTAATTAAGAGATCAGCATTGATAATGGCTTGGTTGGAGGCGTAGCTACCGTGCATCCCTCCCATGCCGAGTGATAGTCTGTGCGAGCCTGGTAGGGCCCCAATGCCTTGCAAAGTATTCACAACCGGCATGGGATAGCGGTCGAGGAAAGTTAATAATTCTTCATTGGCCTTGGCAAAGTGCACACCCGCTCCAGCTAATAAGACGGGCTTTTCAGCCTGGGGTAAGGCTTCTAGCACTCTTTCGATCTGCCCCGCATTCGGTTGAGTCGTTGGCTGGTAACCTGCTAAGTGGAAGTCGCCTGAATAATCCCCCTCCACTAAGGCTTCAGATATATTTTTGGGAATATCTATTACCACTGGCCCTTTACGGCCACTTGAAGCGATATGGAAGGCCTCATTCATTATGCGCGGTATGTCTGCGACATTTTTTATTTGATAATTGTGTTTTGAGATAGGGGTTGTTAGACCGATAACATCCGCTTCTTGGAAGCCATCCGTTCCAATCACTGCCGAGGAGACTTGCCCAGCGATGACGACTAAGGGAAGTGAGTCTAACATGGCGTCAGCAATCCCTGTAAGTAGGTTCGTGATACCTGGTCCTGATGTCGCAATAACCACTCCCGTCTTGCCCGTAACGCGGGCATAGCCTTCCGCAGCATGAATTAAGCCTTGTTCGTGGCGGCAGAGATAATTTTTAAAGCTAGGATTCATCTCATAGAGTGAATCAAATATTGGTAAGACTGCGCCACCTGGATAGCCAAATATTACATCCACATCGTTGTCCATTAAACTTTGAATGAGTAAGTCTGCCCCAGTTCTTATTGTTTTTGTTTGATTTGAGTGCTCATTTTTGTACGGTTCCACACATCAACGCCTCCTTTTTTAATAATTTTTGTTCGATGGATCTCACCCTTAATCGTTCCACTCTTCACGCTTATAGAAGTCGGTAATCGCTCCTCGTGATGAACTTGATACAATATGGGCGTATTTACCTAAGGCACCACGTGTCTCAAGTGGTGGTAAGACGAGCTGAGCACGACGCTCGGCTAATTCTTCCTCAGATACAACCATCGTTAATTCCTTGGTATCTTGGTCAATGATAATGGTGTCACCGTCTTGGACAAGGGCGATTGGTCCACCATCTTGTGCTTCTGGGGCCACATGTCCGACTACGAATCCGTGAGATCCACCTGAGAAGCGACCGTCAGTAATTAAGCAGACTTTCAATCCTTTACCTACTAACATACTGGATAAGGACAGCATCTCTGGCATACCTGGCCCACCCTTAGGTCCTACATATCGAACAATGACCACGTCGTTATCAACAATCTCATGATGTAAGGTCGCTTCAATGGCTTCTTCCTCGGTGTTATAGACTTTAGCTGGTCCTTCATGGCGGCGAACTTTCAATCCTGATACCTTCACAACAGCACCTTCAGGAGCTAAGTTCCCTTTAAGGACAATCAACGGGCCATCGGCACGTTTAGGATTTGATAGTGGCATAATAACTTGTTGTCCAGCCACTAAGTCAGGAGCATCTTCTAAGTTCTCAGCTAAGGTCTTACCAGTTACTGTTAAGCAATCTCCATGAATGTAACCATTTTGGTATAAATACTTGAGTACCGCTGGTACTCCACCCGCCTCATATAAATCTTGGAAGACATAATGACCACTTGGCTTCAAGTCTGCTAGATGCGGCACTTTAGCTTGAATCGTATTAAAGTCTTCAATCTTTAAGTCAACATCGGCGGCATGGGCGATGGCTAACAAATGCAAAATGGCATTGGTTGACCCTCCTAAGGCCATCGTTAAGGTAATGGCATTCTCAAAGGATTTGCGGGTTAAAATATCGCTTGGTCGGATATTTTTATCAATTAATTGAAGGACTGCGCGTCCTGCTTTGAGGACATCATCTTCTTTGGCTTGGGTAATGGCTGGGTTGGAGGAAGAGCCTGGTAAGCTTAAGCCAAGGGCCTCAATGGCTGACGCCATGGTATTGGCAGTGTACATTCCACCACATGCACCTGGGCCCGGACAGGCATTACATTCAATTTTCTTTAATTGTTCATCGCTAATCTCACCATTATTCCATTTACCTACACCTTCAAAGACAGATACTAAGTCAATGTCTTTGCCGTTTAACTTACCTGGGGCAATGGTTCCTCCGTAGACGAAGATGGACGGAATATCCAGGTTAGCCATCGCAATGACACAACCCGGCATATTCTTATCACAGCCACCAATGGCTACAAAGGCGTCACAGTTATGACCGCCAATGGCTATCTCTACTGAATCTGCAATGGCATCCCGGCTGGGCAAGGAATACCGCATTCCTTGCGTTCCCATGGCAATTCCATCGGATACCGTAATCGTTCCGAATTGAACGGGCCATCCACCACTTTCACTAACGCCTTCCTTAGCAATAATTCCTAAGTCATGAAGGTGAATGTTACACGGCGTATTCTCAGCCCAAGTAGATATCACACCAATAATCGGCTTCTCAAAACTCTCATCATCCATTCCTGTCGCTCGCATCATTGCCCGGTTAGGCGCCTTTACAGGACCGTCATACACATGACTACGTTTTTTTAGATTTTTATTTGACATGGTCGTTCATCCTTTCAAGATTGACTCTTTCATTTTCACTTTGACAAGTTCCATATATCCGGTAAAATAATTGATAATTGATTAATTTTAATTGAAATTCACATCTAAAACTAATAATACAACGGAGGTAATATAAGTATGAGAGACGATATTCAAACAAACAACTTTCCCGATGACTTAAAGCAAGCGATTATTGATCAACTTGTAACGATTTTCGACCCAGAAATTGGCTTGGACATCTACAACCTCGGCTTAATCTATGCGATGGAGGTCGATAGTAACAAGCATTGTGAGATCACCTTAACTTTTACCGGTATGGCTTGCAGTTGCGTCGACACAGTGCCCATTGAGCTAACTGAAAAGTTAACTAGCATTGAAGGCATCGATACCGTTAAGGTCAATATCGTATGGGAGCCTGCTTGGAATATTCAAAACATCAGTCGGATTGGCCGGATCGCCTTAGGAATTAATCCTAATTAGTTAAATATTCTGCCCTTCAACTTGCTTCAACTACAGAAGCAAGTTTTTTTTGTTTTTCTTAGGGTCGGCAACTGATTCAGCCATCATTAACCTTTCTCAACTTCAGCAATCACCTCAATTTCAACCAAGGCACCTAATGGCAAGTCTCGGACCGCAAAGGCCGAGCGAGCTGGATAAGGGGCTTTGAACTGTTGTGCGTAGATCTCGTTCACTTTATCGAAGTGTTGAATGTCACTCAGTAAAACCGTGACTTTGACAATATTAGCTAAAGTTAAGTCTTCAGACTCTAATACGTAGCTAATATTTCTGAAGGCTTGTTGCGTTTGCTTTTCTAAGCCGTCAACTAATTGGCCGGTCTCTTTATCGAGCCCTATTTGACCGGATAGAAATATCAGTCCGTTGGTCTTGATTGCTTGAGAATAAGGTCCTACTGCATCGGGAGCTAGGGGCGAATTGACTACTTTCATTTTCTTCCTCCTCAAAATCTTTCTCTGATAAATCACTCGAATATTCATCATCGACTACACTAATAATTGATACAGACTCGGATTTTCCGTGACGTTAATATAGTTAGAATCAAAGGCTTCGATCCGGCGAAGTAAACTTTCTAAATTCTCGCGCTTACCTAATTGGATGCCGATAAAGACAGGTGCTTGGGATCGATTAATCCGCTTCGTATATTCAAAGCGGGTAATATCATCATCCTTGTTCAACACATCCGTTACGAAGTCTTTCAAAGCACCAGCACGTTGGGGGAACTTGACGATAAAATATTTTTGCAAGCCGCGGTAGACCATGGCACGCTCTTCAATTTCCGCCATGCGGTTAATGTCATTATTCCCACCTGATATTAAGCAGACGACGGTCTTGCCTCGAATCTCATCAGCCATCTTATCTAAGGCAGCTACCGTTAAGGCACCTGAGGGCTCGACGACTATCGCTTGCCTAGTATACAAATCTAATATCATCTGGCTGACCAGTCCTTCAGGAACCGTAATAAAATCTTCAACAAATTCTTTTGTGTAGTGGTAGGTTAAGTCACCCACCTTAGCCACCGCTGTCCCATCGCAAAACTTATCCACTTTCTCTAGTGCTACCGGACCTCCCTGTTCGATCGCTAATTTCATGGAAGCTGCCCCATCTGGTTCCACTCCTATAATGGCGGAAGTTGGCATGGCATCTTTGGCGTAGGCACTCACTCCTGAGATTAAGCCACCCCCTCCTACGGGTAGCAAGATGTAATCCGCTTGGTCACCATTGGCCACTAAGTCTTGATGGATCTCGACGCCAATCGTTCCTTGCCCTAAGATAACGTTCAAATCGTCAAAGGGCTCAATGAAGGTAAGATTGTGCTTTTCAGCGTAGACATGCGCAGCGACGTTACTCTTATCAAAGGTATCTTCTTGAATGACAACCTTGACGTATTTGCCTCCAAAATATTGAACTTGGTCAATCTTTTGTCTTGGAGTTGTGGTCGGCATGAAGATAATTCCATTCACCTTCTTCAACTGGCAAGTATAAGCAACGCCTTGGGCATGGTTTCCAGCCGACGCACAAATAACACCCTTAGCAAGCTCATCGTCTGATAACTGATTAATAGCATACAGCGCTCCTCTCAGTTTAAATGAACGTACAATTTGTAAGTCTTCCCGCTTTAAATAGATCGACGCTTTATACTTATCTGACAAATAGGGATCATACATTAACGGCGTTTGGTTGACGCTCTGCCTTAATGACTTATACGCAGTAAGTACATCTTCTGATGTAATAGTTGGAAACATGCCTTATCCTCCTCATTTTATTAAAAATTAATTAGAACCATTATGGATTAATTACTATCTAAAGTCAACACTTATAACATAAATCAATATATCTTATTTATAAGTTATTATCCTGCTCTATATAATGATAATTTAATTATATTATCGCTATTTATTCCATTGGATATTAATAATATTTTATTGCGATACACCTTGATACAATCACTCTAAACCCTTAAATAGAACGGTTATAATTAGTTGTTTATACTTATTCAAAATATACCATTATCTTAATTCAACTCAAAAAAAGTCAATTTATTTCAAAATAATTATGAGAACTTTCTAGTTTTTATAATTTGCATGTGCTATAGTATTAATAATTTTTAAGAGACTAACGTCTTTTATTAAATTAAAATTAGAAATCAAGGGGAGTGTTATGTCAGTTAAAAATATTGTTAGTCAGTTCGTGATGGTTGCTTTATGTTTGTTATCGTTGGCTATTGGGACAGATGGATTCAATTTAACCGGCTTGAACTCACTCATTTTCTGGCAATCTCGCTTTCCCAGAACCCTTAGCATTGTCTTAGTCGGTAGTAGTATGAGTTTGGCAGGCTTGTTGATGCAAAGTATTTCTAATAATAAGTTTGCTGGTCCTTCAACCGTTGGAACTATTGAAGCCGCCAAGCTAGGTCTTATCCTATGTCTGATCACACCGGGAATTACGAATGGGAATAAAATTTTCTTCTCCTTCTTGAGTGCGGCCGTTTTCACCCTAGGGTTTATTACTTTACTTAGGCAAATCCATATTAAGAAAGATTGGATGGTACCTCTTTTTGGTATTATTTACGGTCAATTGCTTAATGGACTCGGGCAAGCAATCGCCTACCGCTACCAATTGACTCAAAATATTCAATCTTGGGTGCAAGGGTCCTTTGCCATGATTCAAGTTGGACGATATGAATGGTTATTTTTGAATATTATTACGATCTTCATCAGTTACTTACTGATTCACCGATTATCCATCGTGAAATTAGGAGAGGATTTCTCTACCAACTTGGGTATTAACTACCAAGCCACTTGGCTCATTATTATTATGTGTGTCTCATTGACGACAGCAGTCAATGTCATGGTTGTCGGAACACTTCCTTTCATAGGAGTGATTATCCCTAATATATTAAGAATTCAATCTGGCGATCTCTTAGCCCACTCCATGTCAGCCGTTATGATCTTTGGAGCCAGCTTTGTCTTATTATGTGACATCTTGGCGCGGATGATTATAATGCCCTTTGAGATACCCGTTGGAGTGATTATCTCCTTAATCGGTAGTGGTATTTTTATCTATATCTTAATCGTGAAAGAAGGTTAGTTTATGAAATTTAAACCATTCGCTTACTTACTTTCCTTGGTCGTTGTATTGTTGTCCCTTTTTTATTTGTTGAATAACTATGCAACTATGACCGACTATATATGGCGGTTAAGAGTATCCAAGTTGACTGCCTATATTGTCATTGTCTTAGCGATTGTGCCGTCCACCTTCGCCTTTCAGACCTTGTTCAGAAGTCATTATTTATCGCCGAATGTTCTGGGGATGGATGCTATCTTCAGCCTCTGCCAGACTTTGATTTTTTTTATTGGAAGTCGGTTTATGAATAGAGAGGTCGGCACTTTAACCACTTCATCTTTTTTGATTAATTTAGTATTAATGTTATTTTTCTCTGCCTTACTTTATATTGCAGTCCGGCCACGTCAGTTAAGAGAACGTTTCGATGAAAGCCTGCTTATCATGTTGGGCTTAATCTTAAGCCAATTAATTCGGAGTCTAACGACCTTTATGCAAGTGATTATGGATCCATCAGACTATGATGCCCTGTTCTCACGGCTTAATCCAAGTTTCCAACGCATCTCGACCACCTTATTAATTATCGGCATGGTCATTGTGTTGATTGGGCTTGTTATATTATTCAAATATTCATCGGTACTAGATGTCATTAAGGTAGACCACGACACCGCCGCAAGCTTAGGCATTAATATTCAAAAAGTCACTTATCAATTAATCTTCATCATTGTCTTGATGATTGGAACGTCAACCGCAATTGTTGGGCCACTTACTTTTCTTGGCTTTATGATTGCCAATATTACTTATCAATACACTCAAATTTCTCACCACTGGCAATACTTCATCATCGGCAGCTTGTTAGGGCTGATTATGATCATTGGGGGGCAATGGGTGAATGAATCACTACTCAATAACCACTACAATCTTTCAGTAATTGTAGACGTCGCAGGTGCATTGATGTTTTTCACTCTATTATTTAAAGGAGGACGAGCTTATCAGACTCAATAGTGTATATAAACATGTTCCATATCGTAAAAATTCACGCATCATCTTGGACGACATCTCATTAGATATTCCCCAAGGGCAACTGACCGCTATTATCGGACCTAACGGTGCCGGTAAGTCTACTTTGTTGAATATTATGGGCAATTTGGACCACAAAGATTTGGGTGAGATCTACTTAGATGATATTTCTTTGGACAAATGGAGTCGCAATGACTTAGCCAAACGGCTGAGCATTCTCAAGCAAAAACAACATTATGACTTAAAAATCACCGTCTATGAGTTTATCGCTTTCGGCCGTTATCCTTATTCCAAAGGACGTCTTAGTGACTTCGACCATGAAGTTATCCAAGAAATTATTGACTTCCTAGAGCTCCATGACCTGCAAGATAGCTACATCAATACCCTATCTGGTGGCCAACTCCAACGGTGTGCCATTGCGATGGTTATGGCCCAAGATACAGAACTGATCTTATTGGATGAACCTTTGAACAACTTAGATATTCGTCAAGAAATTCACCTGATGAACTTACTCAAGCGCTTAGTCGAAAAGTTCAACAAGCGAGTAGTCATCATTATGCATGACATTAATCGTGTCAGTCAGTTCGCGGATTATATTATCGCCTTAAAAAACGGTTGCTTATTCCACCAGGGGCGCACCCAAGAAGTCCTTCAATGTCCCATCTTAGAAGAACTCTATGATATTGGTGTCGACGTGATTGAGACACAACAACACCCCCTAATCAACTTCTATGAAAAGGAGCTTCTAACATGAAAAAATTCATAAAATGCTTTGCAACATTGGCACTCGCAGTCAGCCTTAACGCAGCCACTCTAAGCCCCATTCTAGCCCAGACAAGCGTGACGGACTCACGTGGCGAGGAAGTAACTGTAGACAGTACACTCCAACGCGTTATCACTCTTGGCTACCCCGAGTTCGATACCTTACGGGCCCTTGGCTTGGAAGATCTTGTCGTCGCTGCCCCCGTCTATTCAACGCCAGACTATATTGGGAGTTACAACGACGACGTGATTGACACAGCAAACTTACATGAACCGAATCTAGAAGTGCTTGCGGGTGCTAATAGCGACTTAATTATCGCAACAGGCCGGTCTTCAAGCTTAATTCCTGAGTTAGAACACATTGCCCCGGTCTTCCAATTCTCGACCGATAATGCTAACTATTGGGAATCTTTTGTAGCCATTAATACCGAACTGGCCAAATTATTCGATAAAGAAGAGGAAGCGACTGCCATTATCGAAGAGATTGACCAAGAGGCCCAAGCGGTTCGTGATATTAATAGTACGCTCGATGAGCAAACTTTAGTTCTACTATTGAATGAAGGCGAGATGGCAGTCTATGGGGCTGACTCACGCTTCGGATTGATATACCAAGTACTTGGATTCCAGTCGATTGAAGACTTCGTCATCGAAGACCAACGTCATGGGCAATCGGTTAGCTTTGAAGGTATCTTAGACTTGAACCCAGACCGTATCTTCGTCATTGACCGTACCCAAGCCATTGGTTCTGACAACTCAGCCAATACGGACTTAGTGGAGAATGCCCTAGTCAAAGAGACCAAGGCTTATCAAAATGATCAGATTCACTTCTTATCATCTCAATTATGGTATGTTTCTGGGTCAGGATTAGAATCCACCCACTTACAAATCCAAGAGATCGCAAACTTGATGCAACCTTAATTTAATAAAAAGAAATCATATTACTGGAGGTAGACATGACAACACTAGACATTAGAAACTTACACGTATCCATTGAAGACAAAGAAATACTAAAAGGTGTGAACCTAACCATTAACACCAACGAGATCCATGCCATTATGGGACCTAATGGTACCGGTAAATCAACTTTAGCTGCTGCGATTATGGGGAACCCTGCCTACGAAGTCACTGAAGGAGAGATCTATATCGATGGGAAGGACGTCCTGGAGATGGATGTCGATGAGCGTGCACGTGCCGGCTTGTTCTTAGCCGTACAATATCCTAGCGAGATCCCCGGGGTAACCAATGCCCAATTCATGAAGGCGGCCATTAATTCACGCCGTGCCGAAGATGATAAGATCAACGTCATGGAATTTATTAAAAAATTGGACGAGAAGATGGCCATCTTAGATATGCCCGAAGCCATGGCTGAACGTTACTTGAACGAGGGCTTCTCAGGGGGCGAGAAGAAGCGGAATGAGATTCTTCAATTAATGATGATTGAACCCACCTTCGCCATCTTAGATGAGATTGATTCAGGCTTAGATATTGATGCCTTAAAAGTTGTCTCCCGCGGAGTCAACGCTATGCGTGGTGATAACTTTGGTGCCTTAATTATTACCCACTACCAACGACTATTAAATTACATTACACCGGACTATATTCATATTGTCATTGATGGAAAAGTCGTTAAATCGGGTGGTCCAGAATTAGCACATCGTCTTGAAGCGGAAGGCTACAAAGGGATTATTGAAGAATTAGGCTTAGACTTTGAAGTGGAAGAGTAGGTGATGACATTGGAACAAACAAGCTTAGACCAACAACAATCACTCATCATACACTCTGATCAACTGCCAGACTTTTTCCTTACGGCTCAAGCCGAAGCCGCTGCTCAATGGGATAGCTTAGAGCTTCCAATTATTGAACGAATGCGTTATAAGAAATGGCCGCTTTTTACACAAACAATTACTAGCACCAGGACGAGACAGCCGGCCAACCCACTAGATGATGTCACACTAGACTTATTATCTAATGATGAAGTGGCAGCTCGAATTATCCATTACGGTAATGAAACTTACCTTGACTATATCGCCCAAGACTTAGCTGACAAAGGCGTTATTATCCAAGACCTGTTCACGGCCTTGGTTGACCATCCGGCCTTAGTTCAAAAGCACTTATTCTCTACCCTTGCCCCCTTGGAAGATAAGATTAATGCTTATCACACGGCCTATATGAATGGTGGCTTGTTCATCTATATACCGAAAAATGTCGAGATTAAATTACCGATTGAAACGGTATTAGTTCAAGATAGTCGCGATGAATTAGCATTTAACAAGCATATCTTAATTGTTAGTGAGCAAAATAGTCAGCTAACTTACTTAGAACGATCCGCTACTGTCGGTGACCATGCTAACAGCGCCACCCTATTGACCGAAGTCGTTGCTTCAGCCGGAGCCCAAGTGAAATTCGTCGCCATGGATGCTCTAGGGGAATCGACTTGCGCCTTCGTACGTCGCCACGGCATTACTTACGACGATGCCAATATTGAATGGGCCGCTGCGGCCATGAACCAAGGTAATACGATTTTAGACACTTATACGGAATTAAAAGGCCAAGGTTCCGCCTCCAATACAAATATTATTAGTATCGCCAATGGCAAGCAAACCCAAATGGTAAATACTGGATTATTAAATGTCGGCCATCATTCCGCTGCCAACATTTTCCAACACGGGGTTATATTAGACCAAGCCCGCCTAAGCTTTAATGGAATCGGTCAAATTGTTAAAGACGCTAAAGGGGCCGACGCCCAACAAGAAAGCCGCTTAATGATGCTGTCGCAAGAATCACGTGGCGATACTAACCCGATTTTATATATTGATGAATTCGAAGTGACGGCCGGTCACGCAGCCAGCGTGGGCCAAGTGGATCCTGAACAACTGTACTACTTAATGAGTCGCGGCTTATCACAAACTGATGCGGAATACTTATTAATTCGCGGCTTCCTCGGCCAAGTTATCCAGACCATTCCGTCAATGCAAATCAGGCAACAAATGGTTGAGATGATTGATAACAAATTACAGCTCTTCCACCCTGGCAATCTTTAAGGAGAATTGAAGTGATATAAATGATTAATAAGACGATCCGAGCCCACTTTCCGGGCTTGGAACAAAAAGTAAACAATGAGCCTTTAATATATTTCGACCATGCGGCGACATCGCAGACACCCTCTGCCGTTCTCGAGGCATTGAGCGATTATTACACCCACTACAAGGCCAATATCCACCGTGGCATTCACCAGTTGGCTCAGCGGGCAACAGACGCCTACGAAAATAGCCGCAAATTCATCGGACAATTTATCGGTGCCCAAGATAGTAGTGAAATTATTTTCACCAGTGGAACTACACAAGGGATTAACTTAATCGCACGTGGTTTAGTCGAACCTTTGTTAGAGGCTGGTGATATCATATTAACGAGCCGGCTTGAACATCACTCTAACTTAGTTCCTTGGCAAGAAGTCGCTAAGCGGACTGGGGCTCATCTACAATACTTAGACTTAGATGAAGCGACCCAAGTTCTTGACTTAGAGGCGCTCAAGGCGATGGACAAAGACCAGTTGAAAGCCGTCAAAGCCATTGCTATCCAACATGTATCCAATGTCTTGGGTGTGGAACAGCCCATTAAGGCGCTATGCCAATGGGCCCATCAGCATGACATCTTAGTAGTAGTAGATGGCGCTCAAGCCCTTCCACATATGCCAGTCAATGTCAGCGACCTAGGCGTGGATGCCTATTGCTTCAGTGGCCACAAGGCTTATGGACCGACTGGGATTGGAGTGTGTTATTTGAACAAAAGCTTACATACTCAGACTCAACCAGTGAACTTCGGTGGCGAGATGATCCATTATGTTGGTGACTTTGAAAGTAATTATAAAGCCCCCCCTTGGAAGTTCGAAGCGGGTACCCCTCCAATTGCCCAAGCTATTGCCTTGCAAGCTGCCTTGGAATTTATTGAATCAGTGGGTTATGACTCTATTCATACACACGAAACCGCCCTAGCCCAACGTTTGTATAAGGGGCTTCAAGCGATTGACGGCATTGAATTGTACCAAAGTCCTACAACCATCTCACAAGGGAGCCACGGCATTGTCTGCTTTAACTTTAGGGCCATTCATCCACATGATGTTGCTACGGCCTACGATATGGAAGGCATTGCTGTCCGGGCTGGTCATCATTGCGCCCAAGTCTTGATGCGTCAATTAGACGCGGCTGCTACGTTACGCGCCAGTATGGGTGTATACAATACGGTGGAAGAAGTCAATCGATTCGTCGCCTCCACCCACCGAGTAAAGGAGTTTTTTGACCATGTCACTCTATGATTTAAGTAGTCTGTACAAAGAAGTTATCATGGATCACTCCAACTACCCTCGTTACAAAAAATCCCTCGAAGATCCTAGTCACCGCATTGAATTGCTCAATCCGACTTGTGGGGATGCCATCGTCGTGGAGATGGTAGTTGATAACGACCACATCCAAGCGATCGCCTTCAATGGTCAAGGTTGTGCCATTAGTATGGCCAGTGCAGACATGATGTGCCAAAGCTTATTGAACAAGCCTGTCGAACAAGCGATCGACATTATCAACAACTTTGCCCATTTGATTGGTGGCGATCCTTTAGATGAGGGGCTGAGTGAGACGAATGTTATGTCACAAGATGAATTAATGAAACGCATTGGGGATGCCTACTTATTAGAAAGCTTGAAACAATTCCCTAGCCGCTACAAATGCGGCGTCCTAGCTTGGCGAGCCAGTGAAATGGCTTTAACACAACCGCCTAGTCAGAGTCCGACCAATATATAAGAAAGAGAGTGATGAGATATGAGTGAAGTGCCAATCCTTGGCGAATATGAATATGGTTTTCAAGATAAAGCGGAGATTATCTTCTCCACCGGCCTCGGCTTGAATGAGGATGTCATCCGAACGATTTCACAAGAAAAGAACGAACCCCAATGGATGTTAGATTACCGCCTAAAAGCTTACCGAATCTACAAATCAAAGCCCGTTGCTACGTGGGGGGCCGACCTGTCAGGCATTGACTTTGATGATATTACTTATTATCAAAAAGCGACCAATAAGCCGGCCCGTTCTTGGGATGATGTACCCGATGAGATCAAAAAGACTTTCGACCGACTCGGTATTCCTGAAGCAGAACGTGCCTACTTAGCCGGTGCTACTGTCCAGTACGAATCAGAAGCGGTCTACAGCCGGATGAAAGAAGAGTATGAGCGACTAGGCATTATCTTCACCGATATGGACACCGCCTTACGCGAGTATCCTGACTTAGTGAAAGAATATTTCGGTAAAGTTGTTCCTTCAGGCGACAACTTCCAATCTGCCTTGAACAGTGCGGTCTGGAGTGGTGGGACCTTCATCTATGTGCCCAAAGGGGTCCAAACCAAAGTCCCTCTACAAACTTACTTCCGGATGAACAATGAGAAAGCAGGCCAATTCGAACGCACCTTAATTATTGTCGACGAAGGTGCCAGCATCCAATATATTGAAGGATGTACCGCTCCAACTTTCTCCTATGCCAACTTACATGCTGCCGTTGTCGAAATTGTCGTTAAAAAAGACGCCTACTGTCGTTATTCAACCATCCAAAACTGGTCCAATAACGTCTACAATATTGTGACCAAGCGGGGCTATTGTTACGACGGAGGGACTTTGGAATGGATTGATGGTAACTTAGGCTCCTACAAAACCATGAAGTACCCGAGTATCTACTTGAACGGTCGTGGGGCTCGTGGAACGGTTATGACGATTGCCTTTGCCGGTGCCAACCAACACCAGCATACAGGGGCTAAGATTTTCCATATGGCTCCGGATACGTCAAGTACAATCGTGGCCAAGTCGATTGCCAAAGACGGAGGTATGGTCGACTATCTCGGCCAAGTCTACTTTGGTAAAAAGAGCGACCGTGCCTTCTCACATATTGAATGTGACACCATTATTATGGATGAGAAGTCGCGATCGGACACCATCCCTTTCAATGAAATTCACAATAGTAATGTTACTTTAGAACACGAAGCCAAAGTCTCTAAGATTTCTGAAGAGCAATTGTTTTACTTAATGAGTCGTGGATTGGATGAAGGGACCGCCACGGAGATGATTGTGATGGGGTTTGTGGAACCCTTTGCGAAGGAGTTGCCGTTGGAATACGCTGTGGAGTTGAACCGTCTGATTGCATATGAGATGGAAGGTTCTGTGGGGTAGTGGAGAGTTGTTGAAAGGATATAGTTGGAGCTTGGCTAAGCTTAACTGGGGCCCTCGCCTCTCCATATATTTTAATAAGGTTCGAACCGCTGATTTATGGGTGGTTCGAACTTTTTTTGATGGTATTTTAGATAATCTTCAAATTAAATAATGGATTTGCCGATGAATGGTGTCTTTATATAGAGAGACTATTTATGACTTTTATAGGAGGCAGTCATGGACAAACCATTTTACTTAGAATTTTAGAGACTTTGAGCGCACGCTACCAACTTCCGGACCCATCCCGGACCAAACTTTGGGCCATGCAGACCGGATTCAAGGGGCAGAAAGACTTTGAGGCGGTGGTGCAAGAAGTCCTTCCTCCCACTTTTGGTATAATTCGTAGCCTAACGCTTCTAATAGAAAACTGTAAAACTTTCGACTAGTTTTTTTAGTTACTGACATACATTTCGATAGGATGAATCATTATTGGCACTATTAAAATAATAACACCCATGGGACCCATGAGGTTGATTCATGATCGAATAAGTTGAATTAGTTGAAAATGATGTTGGTTATTTGTATCGTTAAAGTAAGGAGATAAGTAAGTCTTGCTTCGGATGGTTCGCATTCTTAGTTAAAGTCTCGCCTGTTTGTCCTGGGAGTTTTTAGAGGGACATGAGTGCATGCGAGTGGCTTGGGGACTTATTTAGTCTTAAGCGTGATGTTGAGTGTTTAATAGAAATGGAGAGGTGTTCGATGAAAAAATCTTTGGCGTTTAAGCGTTTGGTGTTGTTTGGGGCGAGCGTGGTTGGCTTGGGTGCGGTGAATTTGTTATCGGTAGCTGCTCAGGATGATTCTTCTGAGTCTTCGAGTGAGGTGGTGAGTTCTGAGTCGAGTGATGAGGAGGTTGCGGCTTTCTTGGCGGCTGAGGGTAGTGATTTGCAGTTGGCTGTGGTGGCAGCAATTGAGGCTTTTCAGGCTGAGTTACCAGATGTAGAGATTGTAGAATTGGATATTGAGTTGCAGAAGGATGGTTCTTTTGAGATTCAGTTGGATGGTCAGGATGCGGACTCTGAGCATGAGCTTAAGTTTGATAGTGAGAAGAATGAAGTTGTCAGTCGTGAGGAAGATCAGCTGGATGACGATGATGTGAAGACGCCTTTGGATTTCGAGCAGTTATTGTCGATTGATGAGATTACTGAGATTGCTTTAGCGGAGGCTGGTTTCGGTGAGGTCACGGATTGGAATTTAGAGTTTGACCGTCGTTATGAGCGTTTCGAGTGGGAATTAGAGATTTATGACTCTGAGAGTAAAGAAGAAGCTGAGGTGACAATTGAAGGTCTAACTGGAGAGGTATTAAAAACTGAGCTGGATGACTAATGATTGAACTTTTAATGGCTTAAGGTCGATTTATAGGTGGATATTAATCAACACGACTTGGTTCTCGGACTAGGTCGTGTTTTGTTTGTGGGCTTACGGAGAATTTGTTGAGCGGTATGATTGTTGGCTTTGAGAACGGCCTACATCTTTGAAAAACTACAAGCTTAGTGAAGCACAATGTTTGGTATAACAACATAAACCTTAAGTTCCCTTATATTAGAACTTAATATTAGAACTTAACTATCAATATATTTTAGTTTTCTATCACAATATTGATTAGATGGTAATCTATCGTGCTAACTCAAAAACTGAGTCGACACATTGAGTGGTCCAATGTGCTAACTCAAATCGCCAGTCGACACATTAGATTCAGAATGCCACTATTTGGGTATACTTTTCCCCTTAAATTCCAGCTTCTCTCGATTAAATCCTAAAATTCAAGTCAAAATCTACTAATATTTCTATATTTTTTTCTATCGTGCTAACTCAAAAATTGAGTCGACACATTGAGTAGTCCAATGTGCTAACTCAAATCGCCAGTCGACACATTGGATGAGACTACCTTGCAACAAGTGAGTGATCATGCTTCTGTTACTAGCTAGTCCATTAAATCCCTCATAAAATTAATCCTTTAAATTTCGTTTAGCAATTTTAACTTAATCTTATAGATTTACTTTTGTCGAAAAACTATGCGTAGCTCAGCGAAACACAAACCGCGCTAAATCAACATAAAACTTATAATCCCTTAGACCATAAATAAACCCATCACCTTGAGGTAACGGGCTAAAAGTATATAGATTTAATTAATAATCATTAGACTAGTCTGAGCGCTCTGATTGAAAAGCCCAAGTCTCAATATCATGTAAATAACGTGAATAGATAACTTCTTGGTAGCCAGCTCGCTCTTTTACCCGAATAAAATTCGCAAGTAACTCTAGATCAGAGTTTTTCAAACCATTCAAATTTTTCAGCCGATTAGCTGATAAAACTTCATGGGAAAGTGCAGCCTTATAGTCCTCAGGAGCATAGCGCCAGAATACTAATTGCTTGCCATAGCGTTTTTTTAATCGTTCAGCTATCCTTAATCCCTCAGGATCAAAATCTCCACCATAATAAATGGTCGCACCAGATTGAACAACTAAGTCTAACATCAACAAAGAAGCGATTGTCAGCTGCCCATTCGTACACATCAACGATATTTGCGATTGATTCGTAAGATCCTTGATTAGGTTATGAAAAATTGTCGGGTTTTCTGATACAAAGACACGACTTTGTTGGCAACTTACTTTTTCTAATTGACTGATACTTTCTAGTGTGACAATCTGAGGCTCTCCAATTGAATTATAGCCCGCAATGCCCGGATGACGTTGCCCTTCCTTGAGAAATGCATCCACCTGATAACAAAAGGTATAATTTGACAGGGTATCCCGCAGCAAGCCAAATTTGAAATATAGCTCATTGCGTCCTTCAGCATAATGAGTTTGAATCGGTGAATCAACCAAGCGATTCAAACTAATCGTTAATAACTTCTCACCTTCTGTCCCTACATCAAAATAATGAGGATTCCCCGTCATTTCAGCCGCGAACTGAGCAATTTTTTTTGGTTTAAAATGATTCTCCACCAAATGATTCAATGACTTTGCCAGAATTGTTAATTGATCGAAACACGCTTGTTGATTCTCACGATATTTCTGGAAAATCCAACGCCTCCAGGTTGAATCTACTTTAAATTGCTCGCTCAACCATTTTTTGATAGAGGTTTCTGGTTGAGCGAGCAGCCAGTTAGTAATATTGTGTTCTCGTTCTAAGTGATAACTTTGTTCAACGATTTTATTCCCTAGTAATTCCTCACCAAAATAAGCCTCTAAAATAGCCTTTAACTCAACTTCAGCAAAGCGCGTTTCCTGTAGTTGTTTTTCAATTTTAGATACGGCGATGGTTAGACTTTCTTGAGTTTTAAAACTACGATTGAGAAATAGTCCTAAATGTTCTTTTTCAAGTTCACTCAGTTTAACCAATTTAATCGTCCCGCCAAATGCATTTAGCGATTGATATTTCTTTTTTATTTGTAACAAAAGTCGGTGTAGGCCTTGGCGACTTTTAAAGTAACCGACTGCCTCTTGTAGAAGTAATTCGTGCTCAGGTCGTGACCTCATGTTAAGGCTCCTCTATTAAGTCCAAAGGATTAACTTCGGTGATTCTTTTACTACCGTCCCATATGTAAGGGATGACCGTTACAAACTTCGCATTCTGCGGTCTCAACAATTGATAAATCCTCATTCTCGGGACGGTGTCATAGTCTCCCCAAAGGATTTGTGAGTTAATAATGAAGTTAAAATTAAATTGGATCATATAGCGGAACATTTCACGAATATTCAATTCATCGATTCCAGCGAAAGCCTCATCTAAAGAAATAATACGCGGCGCATCTGGTCTAGCTCCTCGATATTTCGCTACTACAGCAGAGAACAGTGGCACATACATTGCCATGGCTTTCTCGCCACCACTTAAGGCGAAAAATTTATTGTTGGTTAATTCAACCATTTTTTCGCCAGCTTTTTTAAACAATAATTGGAACTCGAACCATTGACGATAATCCAATACTTCTCGCAACATTGTATGGAAAGTATACGTGTGATTAGACTCACTCAACAATTCGCGTGCTTGCTTAATTTTATTTCTAAAATGTAGGGTTAATTTATCGCGGTCAAAATCCGTCATCAGGGCCGAATCTTTCTTCAATAAATTGATCAATTCACGTGAGCTTAATTCACCTTCTTGTTGCGATTCTTTATATTTCCATTTTAAAGATAGCATAAAGCCATTGGATGTCTTTTGTTCAGCTTGGGACATCAAAGCGTTCATCTCTTTTACCCAATTTTCACTCAAGTAAATTCTCGCTCTGATTTTACGCCCAATTGTGTTCGTAATGATTTCTTCAAACAACTCACGGTCCTCTTTTTGTAAGAGATGTTGATTAACTTCTACTTGACTTTCAATCGAATCATTCAGTTCGAATAGCGAAACGTTTCTTCCTTGCAATTTCGCTTGAATGTCCATTCGTGAGTAATCTGGAGCCAATTTACCATAAAAGGCTTTCATTTGGGGGGCATAATGGCTTAATTGGTTCTGCTGTAAAATGAATTCCTGCTGCAAACTGTGTAGACTATCTTTCGCTGCTACCTCATGCATCTTATATCGGCGATTACGTTTCACGGTAGTCAATTCACTCTCTAAGCGTTTAATCAGTTGCTTCAAAGCCTCACAAACTTGTTCTGTTGCTTCAGCATAATCTGTCCCTAAGTAGCGTTGCCATAAATCATCGAGTTCCATTTGAAAACGCAAATTATCCTCATCGTAAACATACGCTAATTTCACTTCATCGATATAGCCATGATAAGTATCTTTAATAGTTTGTCTTGAAGATTGTACGTGTTGATGTAAGACATTTATTGCTTCTTGATAGGTGATTAATTGTTGATCTAAACGCACAGATTGCTCCCTGATAGTGTTAATTTCATGAGGTAAACTTTTACGTTTGCTTAACGCTTCGTCTAATAGTTGACGAATTTCATCATAGTCTGACGTTTTTAATTGTTCAATAACCGACTCCAAGTCTTGTTCTAAGACATTTATTTTATGCTCAAAGCGTGTCAGTTCACCGATAAAATCAGATAACTCTAGATCTGAGTGATCAATATTCTCCTCTAAGGTTTGAGTTTGTTCAATAATCGCCACATAGCGTTGGTGGTCTTGTTTTAAACTAGAAAATTGTTCTGTATACTCTTCACTCAGACTGATTAATTCGTGTGCTGCTTCAATCGATTCAGAAATGTTTAAGCGTCGGCATAACTGTTGCGATTCGCTTCTAAATTTCTCGAAGATTTGCTTAGCTGTTGCTAAAGAGGCTTCCAATTGTGTAAGTTTTCCTTGGTTTTGTTCCAGCTTTAATACTAGGCTATCATGCTCTCTAAAGGCTAGACGCAAATCTTCAAAATCTGGAAAGCGATTCGCTTCGTTTATTAGCTGTTGCAAATCATTTTTTAAGTGAGAAATTTGATGTTGAACGGCCAATTCTTTCGCTTCCAAACCATCAATTTCTTGTTGTATTTGACTCAACATGTTCTCACGGTAGCGTGCTCGTCTTGAAACACCAATAAATTTTGCTTCATACTCTCCACTAATGGTTCCATATAAAGGTCCTAATTTAAATTGACCTTTAACTGGTTCGATTGCAATAGCCTGCGAATTGTTGGTCTCACCGTGGAACATAGCCTCTAACTGCCCTTTAAGCTTTCCTTTATCCCAGCCAGATAAGTGGTCTTCACTAATTGCATCTACGAGATATAGGTTTAAAGTTTTTAATTGCCCCGGATAATCCACAAATAAATAAGTCTCTTGTTGTCCTAGTTGAAAAGTCAACACTTCTTCTTTATAAGACTTGGGTATAACGAGCGCATCCAGTAATTTAGTTTCAAGTAACAGTTCCTCTAAACGATTAATTAATTCTTCTGACAAGCCTTCCTGAAAATCTAAGGTTTGATAAAACGGAGCGAAAGGAATTTTCTGTGACTTTAAATACTGACGTGCTTTTTGGGACGCGATTGAGCGAACAGGTTCTGGATCTTGTCGATTAAACCATTCACTATAAAGCATTTGTTTCTCGTTTATCTGTTCAATAAGTTGAGATTGTTCATGTTCACTTTTGATCAGTTTGGCTGAGAGCGTTTGAGTAATATCTGTTTGTACCTGAGCAATTTTCGTTTGAACTGTCGGTAAATCTTCGTAAGTATTTTTTGAACGTTGAACCAGATGATATATTGCTTCTTGGCAATTGCCATCCAATTGAAACACTCGGTTATGTTGAATCCACTGCATAAACTGATTTTGCCATTCCGCTTTAATTTCAGTGACTTGATTCAAATAATCTCTTTCAGAACGTTCTAATTGATTGCGTTCTGCCATTAATTGATCCTGTTCTTGTAGTAATCGCTCATAATCACGTTGATGGATTTCAGTGGCATGTAAAGCGTCTTTTGTTTGATGCAACAATTGTTTAAATTTCTTCAATGCATCATTGGTTAACGCAAACTTAAAAGGTTTGTTAAACTGTTCCAGCAATTCCGTCTTAAAGAAATCATGTTCGTCAAAAGAAAAGTCGCTAGCCAATGCATCCATTTCTAGAAGCAATTGATTGATTTGTCGTTTTAACATCGCTTGTTCTTGCTGCTTGTCTCGCAAGCTTGTATTTAGGCGTAAAATATCTGCTTCTTTCTTTTCAATTTGCTCTTGTTTAAGTATGCGGTAATTTCTTTCAGCTCCAATTTCTTGAAGTAAACGTTCTTGGCGTTCTTTTAATGACACAACATCATGGTGCTGCAAGTCTTCAATTTTTTTCTCTACGACCTCTTGCTCTGCTTCCAACTCAGCCAATTCTTGTTGCAAATTGAGTAAGTCATGCTGCCCCGTAGTAATTCGTTCAGAACTCTGAATCAAAAGCGTTAATTGCTGATTCAAATCACCTATCTCTGCTTCCAATTTTTTGGTTTCTTCTCTAAAAACTGCACTATTATAATGAATAAAGGCTTGCGATAATCGGTTCAAAGAGGTTTGAACCATCCTTAGTGAAGCTAAATTGGTTTCGATACCATCCATATTCTCAATTGATTCAGACAATGGTCTCAAATCTTCATCAGTCAGAGGCTGTAATGACTGCGTTAGTATTTCACTAATAACTGTTGGTTTAAAATCTTTCGATAACTTAGGAGAACGTAATTGAATCAATAGATTGATTAGCTCTTTGTACTCATCAACTGATTCAAAACCAAATAAAACTTGATTGACAGCTTCCGTATACTCTCTTTGGGTGTCAAACAATTGACCGTCCTCACCAATTGCTTGTTTCAACTCGCTTTTAGTCAAGACGTTTGTCTGATTTTGGTTACGATAGAGAGAGAAGTTATCATTAATGCGTTTATTGTTGTTCAGCTGGAAATACCACGTCTCCAAAGGCATATGCTTGCGAGCACGAATCCCCATACCAATCGTTTGATATAAGTCGACATCGGTTTGTTTGAAAGATAAATATAAATAACCGACACGTTCATCTTGCGCGTCTTGATCATCCAGCATGTAATTATCAAGTTTTCTTGATTTAGAGCCAAAAGGATCTAAACGCTCGGGACTGCGATTTCCATCTAATAACAATGGTATAAACGATTGCATGGTTACTGATTTACCCGAACCGTTAGACCCTCTTAACAACATACGCCCTTCTGCAAACTCAAATTCTTGCTGATCATAATACCAAAAATTAATTAATCCGGCCCGGTTTAAACGCCAACTATTCGTCTTCATTTGTGTCGTCATCGCGTTCTCCTTCTTCATCTTCATCTTCATATAAGCCAATAATTTTCCCACAGATTGGATAAATGGTTACACTGCGGCTCACTTCGTCTAAGCGTATCATGTTAAATCGCTGCATTAAATCCGTCACACTTTGGAAGAAATCTTGGCTCGATAAATCTCTTAATTTTTTTGTGAAATTTGCTCGGTAACGTTGCTTACACTCTGTCACTAAGTTTAAAAACTCCAATTGGCTCACATTAATTTGATCATTATCATTCGCTTGCCATTGCCCATTTCTGACTTTATCACGGATGAAGCGATTAATGAGTAATATCACCTCGCTCAAATTACTACGGTCTGGGAACGTTGTGCCAAGCGAAGCTTCCTCATCGAGCACAATATAAGCACTGTTCTTATGGATGTGCAATTGCGCTTGAAACAATTCATTAAAATCATGTTCGAGTATGCGACGGTAATTCTTAATGTAGATAAAATCTTCATCCGTTTGATCGGTCTTATAAACAGCCATCTCCATCACTAATTTGCGATAAATTCTCTGTCTTCTCAAATAACCGCGCTCTTCATCCAGCTCAATATCCCCTATCGCCGAACGATCTTTTAAGGAATTCATATCTGTGATGGGTTGACTAAACCTTCTGACAAAATAGCGAGATAAACCCGTATTCTCGTATAAGACATCCTGCGTTTGATCACTTAAATAGTCCGATTCAGCGCCATCATGTCTAAGCATCAATTGTTCTTGAAAACAATATTTAATGGTGCGTATTAGTAGGCGACGGTTGGTATAGTTTTCCCACTTTAAACTTCCTTTCGGGAATTGAACTTGCAGATACTCCGTTAACTCTGATAACACAAATTGCTGGCCCGCATCTAAGTCTTCTAAAAACATCAGAATCAGACAGAAAAATTGATATTCCAATTTTGAAGAGAAATCTTGAATTCCCATCCAACTTTCTGCCTCTCCTGGAATTTTTTCTAATTTAATCAGTTGTGGTGTGATAATAACAGGATAATCTAATTTTTCCTGTAAAAACTTTTGATATTTCGGCAACTGATCGCGAACACGATAATATAACTCTTTATCATAGTCCCTAACAATCCAGCGACGATTAAATAGTTCTTCTAGAGTAGTCACTCGTTCTCCACCTCACTTTTTACGAAGTCATCATGAAAAATAAGTTGATACGCCGGCATTTCAAACCAACCGTCCTCGGCTTTCAAGATAATTCTGCGCTGCTTATCTTTTAAATGCACACTATATTTCCGTCCATCTTCAGTCTGAACTGTGCTCTTTTGATTCTCTAAACCTTTGGATAACCATCGCAATAGAATATTACGAACTTTCGTGTCAACGATTCCTAAGTTTTCGAAATCAATGGTTTGATGATGGATATACTGATCAATTAGCGCTTGATCCTCTGCTTGTTGTTGGAGACTTTCCCTCAGTACACGCTGTTTTTCTTCTTTAAATTGACGGATGCTATGAGTTTTGCTAGGTGCTGCCTTTTTACGGACACGTGATTTAAGCCTTAAATCAATTGGCGTTTCTTGATAGACACTTTGACTGACACTTTCAGTCGGTCTTTCGAAGTTACTTTTCAAATGAACCGGCTGTTTGATTCCGAATGCCAAAGCCGCTAACTTATGACACTCTTCTAGGGTTTCTGCTTCAGCAAATAACCGAAAGAGATTGCTATAGCTATCTTTGCGGTTATAACCGGACCCATAAATTTCACTAATTTGAGAAGCATAGCGCGTAATCTTACGAACTGTTTCATTCGTTATATCAAATATACGATAAGCTTCGCTCATTTGGCCAGGTCGTGAAACAAACCAATTTGACATACTTTTCCAACGCCCTATTGAGCGTTCCTTCAGTGCATCATAGGTCACTTCCTTATCTAAACGTGGAATTGATAATTCATAACGCACTACTCTTTCGAGTAATTCGTCTAACTGAATTTGAGTCATGCCTGTCATATGCTGTTCGATAATGGACGAATTAACTTGTAGGCTTCGGACAAATTTTCTTAAGTAACCAATAATCGCGTCTTTATACAATAAAAATTCAGTCGTCTTCATGAGTTCTTCAGACGAAGCAGAATTTAACGTGCGAATATAGTCTTGATAATTTTGATTCAAGCGGATAAATTGATCGTTCAGAGCATTCCACCAAGACGTTAATTGTTCATTATCTGTGTTCGGATTATTCAACAAAATAGGCAATTGCTCGAAATTTTCTTTAATTCTTTCTAATAAACTTGGCTCAAGCGATGCTCCTTCGAACGTAAGGTTTTCTAATCGTATCGTCATCCGTTCAATTTCAACTGTATATTCTGTCAGTTGATAACGAAAGTTACGATTTTTATATTCATCTAACGTCTTAACCTGGGAAGTATCTTGTAAAGCAATTAAATTGCCCCAACCTTCAAGAGCCTGTAAGTCACGTTTACACTCTTCTAATGTATAGTCTTTAAAACGGTCATCGGCTTGCATTTCTTTAATAATATCTTGGGCATATAGCCAATATTGAATTCTTTCATAATGATGAAACATAACACGAATAATCACACGATAGCGGTAAGTATTATCAGTCGTTAAGTAAGTTGTTTCAGGGATTTGCTTTAATAATTTATCTGGGAAGATCATTTTGAAACTCCTTCCAAAATCTTTGGTTATTTCTATTTTACTATACTAACTGAGGTGTCAACAGCTTTAATACTTTATTCCTCGCCTATTTTCTTTGATTGGAGCACTTCGTGTCATATTTTGCAATAGATGTTGGGGGGGTTATATGCTATGATGAAAACCAATTCATTTAACTTGGAGGATTTATGACTAAATACATCATTACAACTGAAAGTGGTTCAGATTTGAAGCAAGACGTGATTGACCGCTATGATGTGCGCATCGTGCCAATGCATGTGACGATGGGCGACAAAACTTATATTGACGGGAGTTTTCCTGTAACGAAGGCTTTTGATTATTATAATGAGTCGGGGCAATTGCCGAAGACTTCTGGTTCGACACCACAAGATAATACTGAGGTGTTTCAGCAGATTTTCGCGGATTATCCTGATGCTCAGATTATTCATATTGGTTATTCTGCTGTGACGACTGTTTCTTTCAACGCAGCACGCATTGCCTCTGAAGAGTTTGAGGCGGGTAAGATTCATTTAGTGGACAGCAAGAACGTGACCTTAGGTTTGGCGTCGATTGTGGAAGAAACGGCTAAATACATTGAGGCGAATCCGACCGTGACACCCGCTGAAATTATTACTTTTGTCGAAGATATTCGTGAGCGTGTGCGTTTTATCTTCTTGCCAAAGACATTGGTTTATTTACATGCAGGTGGACGTGTTTCGAACATGGCTTTTCATGGTGCAAATTTATTGAATCTTCACCCTACAATAAAAGTTGAAGACGGTTACTTGAAATCAGATAAGAAATATCGTGGTTCCTTTGAGCGCTGCTTGAAGAAGACCATCGATGATTTCTTTAAGCGTTACGATATTGATCCTGAAACGATTAAAGTTGGAGGGTCGCCTGGAGTAACTTCCGAATTGAAAGACTTAGCCTATTCATTGGTTGCGGAACATGGCGCAACTAATCCTGGCGCTTGGTTTGATACGGGAACTGTTATCTCAAGCCATGGCGGACCTGAAGCATTTGGTATGGTGGGGATTGAACGTCCATAATAGATTTGATAAGGTGTTACGAGCTTTGAGCTTGTGACGCCTTTTTGTATGTGAAAAGGCGATAATTTTAAGGATGGTCTAATCGATTTCGTGCTCTACTCGCCATCTTGAATTTATGAGAAAATCGCTGATGGCCCCTCACTATTGGAGCGACGGGCTAAAGCACCCATCAATGCCCCTCGCTCGAAAAATGAGGAGCTGTCGGTAAACTTTTGTTCTTTTTTTCGTATTCTGGACAGAAGTTAAACACCTTAATCAAATATAAGTGGCCGCGGACAAGATTTGATTAGTGACGTTTTCTTCATGTCAATGTCACTAATGACCAAAATATTTCCTAGCGAAACCCAATTTCACAAACTTTATTATTCTACCTTGTTTAAACAACATTCTCATTGACTATTCAGTTTAATTACTTTAATCTTTTATGTAATTAAAGCGCTTTCTTAAAAGTCTTTTCATTCGATTAATTGCAGTTAATTAAGTTATAATTGTAAAAATAAAAATCGGAGGCGACTGTTGTTCAATAGGTTCAATCCAAAGGAGATGAAAAAAATGAGCAAATTGAAGTTATCACTGACGACTCAAATTGTGATTGCGGTTGTATTAGGCATTATTTTTGGAACGGTTGTAGGGGACTGGGCCGGTAATCTAAAGTTTATTGGGGACATATTCATTCGCTTAATTCAAATGTCGGTGGTTCTATTAGTCATGACATCGGTGATTTCAGCAATTGGAGAAATGGCACGTGGGGATGAAGAAAATAAACTGGGGTTAAAAGTTGGACTCCATACTTTTTTCTGGATTATCTTTGCGACATTACTTGCAGCTGGACTTGGTTTTGTCTTAGCAAGCATCGTCCGTCCAGGTGACGGCATGCAAATCACTGAAGCATATGTTGCGAGTGATACGGCCACGCTAGGTTTCCAAGAAACCATTACCAATTTCGTTTCAACCAATATCTTTAGTGCAATGGCAACAGCTGATATGATTCCAATTATTGTTTTCTCGGTATTATTCGGTTTAGGTTTAAACCAATGGATTAAGAAATCAGGCGATACGTTAATTTTAGATGTTGTAAAGCAACTTAACAACATCACGCTAAATGTGATTCAAACGATCATGAAAATTGCTCCACTGGGTATCTTTGCCTTACTCGCTAATGTGGCTGGAACCATTGGACTAGCTGTAATTGGACCGATGATTAAGTATTTGGGCATTCTATTTGTAGGTGTCGCCATTGTGATGATTGTCATGGTATTGATTACGGCAGCGATTTGTAAAGTGAACCCTGCTTTAATGCCGAAGAAATTTCTCGATATGTCGATGATTGCCTTAACGACCACGAGTTCTGCGATTACCTTCCCTACTGCTCTAAAAGATACCATCGAAAAATTTGGTGTACGTCGTGATATTGCCAACTTTACTATGAGTGTTGGGATGACTATGGGTAGTGCTGGTGCTGCAATGTCTTACGTTATTATGATTCTCTTTATGCAACAAGCGTCTGGTGTTGAACTACCAGCGCTTAAGTTAGTGGTTGGTATTTTCTTAGCTGTCATGTTAACTCTGGGAACTATTACAGTGCCAGGTGGTTCAGCCGTTGTGGCGACTTTCTTGGCAACGTCGCTTGGTTTGCCGGTTGAGTCCATTGCCTTAATTATCGGGGTCGACTGGTTTGCTGGAATGTTTAGAACGTTCCTAAATGTGAACAATGATGTAATCGTGTCAATGTTAGTCGCTAATAGTGTGGATGCATTAGACCGTGATGTTTACAATGGTAAAAAGTCTGTTAACGCAGAAGTAGAATAAATAATCGACAATTAGTAAAACGCCTGGCTTTGATTGTTCATCAAGGTCAGGCGTTTTTCTACTTCCACTAAATTTGTTATAAAATTAATTTATATGTCTATGACTTTGGTAATACAGCCTAATAGACCTTAATTTTACTGTCTACTTAGTGTAGCCTATTTACTCTATCGTTTGGAAAAAATAGAGGCACTATTAGCTTGTCGATTAACGGACGCTAACACTGCGCTTGGTTTATCTCTAGCTTTGAAGTTTTTGCATGACGATCCGTCGCAATCAGCACCCTTATCTGTATAGGAGGTTGCTTGCTAGATAATTTTATGATGACTGACAAAATAACCCTACTTCCTTATGCTAACCATAAGAAAGTAGGGTTATTGAACACTCATTAGTTTACCAATCCTAAAACACTTTGTATTTGATATACGGCACCTAATAAACCAGCATCATTCGTAAGTTTTGCCGGTTTAATCTCCGCAATTGTTTTATCCATTAAAAACTCAACGCTGGCATGTCTTCTTTGAATAGCTTTGAAGCTTTCCCTCAGCGCCTTAATAAAATCCTCATTAGCGCTAATACCGCCGCCTATAATGACTATCTCCGGATCAAAGACACCCACTAAATTAAGGAGTCCTACTGATATTTTTTCGTAGAACGCTGACATCACACTAAGTGCGATTTCGTCCCCTTGTTTGGCTCTTGAAATGACCTCTCTTGCATCCATCGTCGCTTCATGTGATGAATCTTCCATTCCTTGTAGTGCATTATTATAAGCAACGCAAATTCCGTTAATAACAGACGCTGTAAAATTCAATGATTTAGGTTCAATATCTGCTAAAGGATCACCTGGTAAATCCTGAGTAACCATATAGCCAAACTCACCTGCCATACCATGAGCGCCACTGTACAGTTGATGGTTGATAACAATTCCACCACCCATTCCAGTACCTAAAACCACACATATGTAATTGGCAATCCCAATTGCATTCCCCAACCAATGTTCTGCAATCGCTACTGCGTTACCATCATTAATGACATTTACTGGCAAGTCGACTAGTGCTTCAAGTCGCTCTTTCAAATTGACGCCATACATTGGTTTTATTGCTCCAGCTGTTACCATATAACCGTTTGGTTTTATCGTACCTGGTGCACTAATGCCTACACCTATAATTTCTTGCTTTGAATCCGATTGATAAGCCTTGATTACTGTTTCTAAATCAGCTAATAATTCATCAGGCTCATAGCGTGTTGGCATGCTACCTTTCGATACAATTTGCCCCTCTAACGTCACTAAACCATACTTGATACTCGTTCCACCAATATCTATCCCAACAAACATTTGCCTTCCTACTTTCCTATTACTTTGAGAATATACCTACCCGAACAAAAAATTGTTCAACACGTTCCACATCATAATTCACTAAGCGCACATGTAACCATAATGGTAGGCTAAAAAACAATCCGATAATCACTAATCCAATATACTTGTAAAGAAACCATACAATTAAGCCCATCGCTATGGGTAACCAAACCGTCTTGTAAAAACTCCAAATAGTTAAGAAAAAACTATATTGAAAGGTTCTAAACGTGCCTAACTTAGGGTGATAAGCATGAGTGACATAAAGATTAAGATTATACATTAAGACGAAAAAGATAAAACACAACTTAACAAAATACATCCATCTTGAGTCACCAGTATTTGCTATTCTTAAAGAATATACAAAGATTACCGACATTATATTAAAGAATAAATAGGGTAAAGTTGACCATAATTGTCGGCGATATACTTCAAAAAAAGAAGACACAATTTGACGCTTATCTTGATGCAACACCGAAATCAGCGCTGTTAAAGATGCACCAATTGTAACAATTGGTAAACACCCCACTACAAATAATATATTTAACACTAGTAAACGATAGAGACGCATACTAAATGCATATAATTTTCCATCAATTGCAAACATGTGTCTTCCTCCTATTTTCTTAAAAAATATTCATTAATATTATTCTGCTGACAACTTTTGTAAGTTCTCCGCAATCTTAGCATTTTGGTACTCTAAAATTTGACTATACCCGTAATTTTCACGACTTGCTAAATAGTCTTCCCAAATTTGACGGCCTTCTTCAGCTGTTGGTGCTTGAATATAAGCTGCTAAAGCTTGTACACGCGCAATATTTAACTGTGTTAAGTTACGTCCTTCAGATCCTGTAGTAGGGTTCATATCTTCAGTTTCAAAACGAGGCGCTACTTTATCTGCTGCCCACTCTACCATTTGACGTATTGAAGTGGCTGGCTTTTGACCCATTTCAATTGCAAAGTTATCATCTAATACAAACCAATATGAACCTAAACCTACTTCTTTGTCAAAGCGCGCAATATCTGAGTTTCTTAGTGCTTCAGTCTCTTCTGAATATTCTACTTGCCCATCTACAATATTATACGTTTCACCTTCTACACCAAATGTTGCTACCATTGTTCCATATTGACTTGTTAGATAGGTAATTAATTCCATTGCTTTTTGAGGTTCTTCTGTTGATGTTGTAATGAACGTTTGTGTCCAACCACCAATATTTCCACCAGAGAATGTTGGATTGTCCCCATTTGAATTTTTAGGTCCATCTACTGCAATATAAGTTTGCTCAGGGTTACGCGCATTATTATCTGACATAAACTCATTCAAACCTTTTGTATTTGTATGAAGGTAAGCGAAATAGCGGCCTTGTCCCAGTTTTTCTTTCATTGTATTATCGTTATCAGAGAACTGGTCATCTGTGATTAAGCCATCATTATACGCTTGTCGCAATACTTCTAACCAAGTAATGTACTCTTCATCGCTATCACGATCATAGACTTGTCCATCTACAGTTGGTGCGATGTTTAAGAAGTCTTGTAGAATACCTCCCCAAGCACCATCTCCACCATTTGCGATATCAACTGCTGTTGAGCCAAATCCTACTAATTCAGCCCCATCATCAGTTTGTGGCATATAATCTTTAGCATCACGTAATGCTTGCAAGAATCCTTCTGGTGTCGACATATCTGGACTGCCAATTGCTTCATAAATATCTTGACGAACTATAAAGACTTGGTCTCCAAAGATATTTCCATCTTCATAATCTTGTGCTGTAGTTGAGAAGCTTGGGTACCCATAGATGTTCCCATCTTCTTCTGTATACCATAATAATGTTTCGGGTTTCGCTGCTTCTTCTAACCAATATGGATCATATTTTTCTGCTAGAATGTTTAATGGTAATGCAAATTTATTTGCTTCAGAAGCAACTGACAAGTTTTTATCAAACGTGATAATATCTGGTAAATCGCCACCCGCTAACATTGTATTTAAATTTTCATCATTTCCTGAAATAAATTCTACTTCAATATTCATATCTTCCTTAATTTTAGCTGTAACGGTATCCACTCCCCAACCTGGTTGTGCATACCAATCAAAGTTTACATACCAAGTTAATTTTGCAGGATATTCCGTGTCTTTTTGCCAACTTGGTGTTGCTGGATCTACTTCAAAACGTGATTCCGGTAATTCATCGACTGACATTGCATTTACATTGGAAATTGTTCCGGTTACTGAAGTTGCTAATAAAGCGGCTGATAAGAAACCTACGCTAAGTTTTTTTATGAATTTCATGTGATAAAATCTCCTTTTATTTTCTTAATTTTTTTATTATTCTTTGACCCCACCCAAAGTCATGCCTTGGATAAAGTAATTTTGTAAAAATGGATAAATAATAACAACTGGTACTGTTGTTACAACCATTGTGGCTAATTGTAATGATTGTGAGGTTGTATTTCTCACTACATTTGTCCCTGTTGCAACAGCGGGTGACAGATTTTCCGATACTATTCGATACAACAACATTTGCAATGGATATAAATCACGATTATCCACATAAATATTCGCCACCATATAATCATTCCACTGATATACGCCATGGAATAAAGCAATCGTTGCCAATACTGGCAGAGATAAAGGTAATATTATTTTGACGAATATCGTTAATGGATTTGCTCCGTCCATCATAGCTGATTCTTCCAATGAATAAGGAATTCCTCGGAAAAAGTTCATCATGATCACCATGTCATAGAATGAGAATAAGACTGGAATAATATAGACCCAAAAATTATTTAATAAACCTAAACTTTTAAATAGTAAGAAAGTTGGAATCATCCCACCATTTACAAACATTGCAATTACACCCATTTGCATGTAGACTTTTCGCCCAATCAAATCTTTACGAGACATGCCATAAGCAACTAAAGCGTTTATTATTGTATGCAACACCACCCCAATTAAAGTTTTCATTACCGAAATTACAAAGGCCTTATAAATAGCTGGATCTTCAAAAACCGTATAATAACTCTCTAAAGAAAATTGTCTCGGCCAAAAGTAAATCCCACCTTTAATGGCATCCGTCGCATCATTAAATGACAAAGCGACAATGTTCCAAAGTGGCAAGGCTATGATTGCCAGAAAGAAAATCATAAATATAACATTAATACCATTGAATACTTTTTCATCGGTTGAATAATTACTTTTCATCCTTACCACCTCCTAGAATACTGACTCATCACTAAGTTTCTTAGTGAACCAATGACTAACGACTACGAGAATGAGCGAGAAGACTGATACAAATAAACCTACTGCAGTTGCATAACTAAAGTCTCCTAACTGAATCCCCATCTTATAAACATAAGAATTGATTACTTCGCTCGCTTGATAGTTTACTGAGTTCTGTAAAACTAATGTTTGATCTAAGTTAGAGCCAAGCAAGCCTCCGACACTTAACACGAAAGTTAACGCAATAATATGTCTGATGGATGGAATCGTAATTTTAAATATTTGCTGCAACTTGGAAGCGCCGTCAATCTTTGCCGCCTCATATAAAGCCGGATTGATTCCGGTCATAGCTGCAATATAAAGAATCGTATTCCAACCTATTTCTTTCCAAATGTCTGAAATCACAGCAATTGCCCAATACTTGTTTGGATCCGTTAAGAAACGTATCGGCTTTTCAACTAAGTTTAAATCCATCAAGATATTATTAACTAATCCTGTTTCAGATAACCAAGTAATAAACATTCCGCCTAGAATCACCCACGACAGAAAGTGAGGTAAATAAGAAATCGTTTGAACTAATTTTTTTAATTTTTCATTGACGAGTTCATTAATCATGACCGCTAATAAAATGGCGGCTGGAAAACCTAATAACAATTTAAAGAAACTTATTCCTAAAGTGTTGCGCATGACGTTCCAAAACATGCGGTCAGAAAGAAATTCTCTAAAATATTCCAAACCTACCCACTCTGCCTCAGCAATGGTTCCTAGGACCGAATAGTCTTTAAATGCGATAATAATACCGTACATCGGAATAAAATTAAAAACGATTAATAACAATATCCCTGGCCATACCATCAATTGGTACATACTTTGATTTTTAAATTTTGTTAAACGCTTCTGGCGCCGTGCAGCACGGGCCTCACTATTGTTTGCCATTTAAACTTCTAACCTCCTTAAGCTTTTATTTCAATGATCTTGTAGAATTTCGGATGACTATTTCTCCATCAAGTTCAAATACTCGACCTTGCGTTCTACCTTCAATTAGATCAATTAAATGTGCAACTGCAGTTTTACCTTGTAATTCGATTGGACTTTCATAGGTTGTTAATCCAGGTGTGAAGTATTCTAAAACTGAAATGTTATCAAAACCAGTCACACTAATATCTTCCGGAACTCTGTAACCAAATCGCTTAAATGCTTTTATTGCACCAATCGCACTTAAATCATTCCCAGCTACAAAGGCACTCGGTAATTCTTGTTTACTATTTAAGTAACTTGAAATAACGGCTATAGTATCTGTTTCTGAGAAATTACCGTCGAGAACAAATTGCGGATTAATGGGTATACCTGCTTTATTTAATGCCGCATTATAGCCACGCAGTCTTTCATCACTATCATAAACGCCAGCAAAGCTTTTCAAAAAGCCTATTCGTTTATGGCCTTGCTTAATTAAATACTCCGAAACTTGAAAACCTGCTTGAAAAGAATTAAATACAACACTTCCCATCGTCTTAGATTTTATATTGCGATCGATAAAGACCGCAAATATATTATTATCTTGAAGAATTTTTAAATCTTCTTCGGTTAACAATTCTTCAAAACCAATAATGCCATCCACCATACTACCTAATATATTGTTCATCACTAAAGGTTTGTCGGTTGAAATAAAAATATTCAAACTATAGCCTTTACTCCCCACCTCTCGCGCAATAACATCTGCAATCGAACTAAAATAGGGCGCCTCAATACTTCTTGTATAAAATCCTATTATTTTTGTTTGACCTGATTTTAATTGCTTTCCCATCATATTCGGAACATAGTTCAATTTTTTTGCGGCTTCTAGCACTCTTTGTTTAGTAGTCGGAGTGACCACATCAATATCATTCAAAGCTTTTGATACTGTTGAAATAGACACTCCTGCCTGAGCAGCCACATCTCTGATTGATACTCTTTTGATACAATCACTCCCCTACCTCATTTCATTCTTAAGCTTTATAATGCCAGCTTCCAATAAGTGGCGCTTGACTATCTAAACCAAGATAAAGTTCGATAGTGCCGTCATCCGCTTTTTTAATTAAATCAGGATGATAGTACGCAATATCCTCTGACGTAAGGTTAACAGAACATTTTTTGCTTGCGCCCGCAGATATAAACACTTTTTCGAAATATTTTAGTTCTCTTTCTGGTCGTGCTACTTCAGTAACAATGTCCTTTACATAAAGCTGTACGACTTCTTGAGCGTCAAGCATCGACGGGTTAATCAAGGTATAGTTAACGGTTACATTATCCCCCTTATCAATGACTTCTACCTCTGATAATTTCACATTGCTATATGTTAAGCCGTAGCCGAATGGATATAAGGCAGTATTCTCATTGTCTAAGTATTTTGAGACATATTTTTGCGTATGATTATACTCATTAATTGCTCGCCCAGTAGACATCATGTTATATGTTAACGGAACTTGCCCAACTGATCGTGGAAAACTCATGGGTAATTTTCCAGATGGGTTTACATCGCCATAAAGCACATCTGCAATGGCATTGCCAGCCTCTGAGCCTGGGAACCATGCCTCAAGAATGGCACGACTATACATCTTTATTTCGGTTAAATCTAGAGGTCTACCATTTATTAATACTACAATAATGTTCTGGTTCCATTTATAAACTTCTTTCAATAAGTCGATTTGTTCTTGAGGCAAGGTAATTTCTGTTTTACTTCCCCCTTCACCCGTCTCTTCAGAGTGCTCACCTAATGCCACTATAACTTTATCTACATATTTCAGTTTAACGTAATCATGTCGGTCTTTAACCATTTCAATTTGCTTTGTTTTCGACAAGAGTCCTTCTGAAATTGTAACACTTTGCTCCGTTTTACCTATCCAAGACCATGCCCCTAAAAGATCGTGTGATTCAGCTAGTGGACCAATTAACGCTAGTTGATCTTCTTTTTGTAATGGTAAGATTGCTTGTTGATTTTCTAGTAGAACCATTGATTGACTGGCTATTCTTCGGCTTTCAGCACGAAGTTCAACTTCGATAATTTCTTTTTCAGGATGTTTATCAAGCGAACGGTATGGATCTTCAAATAATCCTAAATCATTTTTCAATTGCAAGACATGCATCACCGCTTGGTTAATGAATTCTTCTGAAATTAAGCCTTCTTTTACTAAATCTACTAAATGATGCTGATAATTATCTGTCATCATATCTATTTCGACACCAGCATTGGCAGCTTTAAAGGTCGCATCACGTTTATCTGCCGCAACCCGATGATTAATTAATTCATGGACGGAAGCCCAGTCAGAGATGATCACCCCGTCGAAGTTTAAGTCTCGACGTAGAACATCTTGTAATAACCAACGATTTCCTGTGGCAGGTATACCACGAATTGTATTGAAAGAAGTCATAACAAGTTTAACGCCCGCATCAATTGCTGCCTTAAAAGCCGGCAAGTGATTTTGATACAAGACTAAGTCTGAGATATCTACTGTATTGTAATCGCGACCTCCTTCAGCTTCACCATATCCAATGAAATGTTTGACACATGCAGCTAATGTCTCAGGGTCTAATAATGAATCTCCTTGGTAACCTTCAACATACGCTTTAATGAGTGTCGCATTTAATAGTGGATCTTCTCCATTACTTTCAAGTACACGTCCCCACCGAGGATCTCTCACTAAATCTGCCATTGGCGAAAAAGTTACATGAACTCCAGCTGAGGTTGCTTCTTTAGCAGATAGTCGTGCCATTTCTTTAACAATACTAGGATCGAAGGAGCTGGCTAAGGCTAAAGGAATAGGAAAAATGGTCTCGTAACCATGAATAACATCTGCCATAAACATCAGTGGAATTCCGTGAGCAGAATGTTCTAAATAGGTACTCTGAATGTTTTTCACTTCTTCTTTAGTGTGCGTTCCGAGAACTGAGCCAATTTGATATAATTCTGTTTTCGTCATATCCATCGCTTGCATCGGGCCTGTTATTTCACCGCCTTCAGAAAAAAACATGGGCCCTAATTGGACTAGCTGTCCAACTTTTTCTTCTAAGGATAATTTTTCCAATAGTTGATCTAATTTTTCTTTTTTCACTCAGCTTCCACTCCGTTTTGTTTTATTATTTGTTGATACCATGAGAATGAGGACTTTTTACTACGACGTAAAGTACCATTCCCCTGATTGTCTTTATCTACGTGAATGAAACCATAACGTTTTTCCATTTCACCAGACCCAAAGCTCACAATATCGATAACTCCCCATGGCGTATAGCCCAATACTTCGACGCCATCTTCTAATATGGCTAACTGCATTTGTTCAATGTGCGCTTGTAAATAACTCACGCGATAATCATCTTGAATGCTTCCATCTGCTTCTACTTGGTCATAGGCTCCAAATCCATTTTCAACAATAAAGAGTGGTTTATTGTAACGTTGATACACAACATTTAATATGTACCTCAGTCCAATTGAATCTATTTGCCAACCCCAATCGTTACTTTTCAGATAAGGATTATTTACAATCTTAGCATTCGGATAATCATTAACCGAATATCCATCTAATCGATTCGATCGATCATCAACTGTCGTCACCGCATTCGACATATAATAACTGAAGCCAATATAATCTACCGTGCCTTCTTTTAATGCCTCAAGTTCTGCCTGAGAGTAATCTATTTTATACCCTTTTTTGTGCCATTTTTTTATTGCATAACTAGGTATCTCACCACGAACATGAATATCACTATAAAAAAAACGTCTTTCCATTACTTTTAACGCTGCCATTTGATCGTTGGGTTCACTACTCCCAGGATAGACGGGTACATAAGCCATCATACAACCCATTTTTAAATCCGGATTAATCTCTCTCGCTTTAATGATTGCTTTTGCACTCGCAATTAATTCATTCAAACCTGCTTGGTAAATAACTTCCTCAGGATTCTCATCTGGTTGAACAAGAATTCCAGAATTCGTCCAAGCATGTAATTCGTGCGTACCATCAGCCTGATTATTAATTTCATTAAATGTCATCCAATACTTCACTTTATGTTGATATCGTTTAATAACCACTTCAGCATAATTTACAAAAAAATCAATCACCCGTTTATCTCGAAAGCCACCATATTCTTTTGCTAAATGATAAGGCATTTCAAAGTGTGATAACGTTATAATCGGTTCAATATTATTTTTAATTAAACAATCAAATAGTTGATCATAGTAGGCTAAGCCGGCTTCATTAGGTTCTTTTTCATCTCCATTGGGAAATATACGTGACCATGCAATCGAAGTTCTAAAGGCCTTCAACCCCAACTCTTTTAGCAAGGCAATATCTTCAGGATAACGATTGTAAAAATCAATTGCTTCATGATTAGGATAGTATTCATTCTCTAATACGCCATCTGTAATACGTCTAGCTTTTTTATTTGAGCCAGCGGTTAGCACATCTGCTATGCTTAGTCCTTTTCCATCACTTTGCCAAGCCCCTTCTATTTGATGAGCCGCTACCGCGCCACCCCATAAGAAATCTTTTGGTAGTTGATTATTAAACATTTCTTCACCATCTCTCTTAACTTTACAAAATCATCATAGAATAAAAACGTTTTTATTGGAAGGGGTTTCAAACAATGCGGTACTTGTTCCTTCATAATAAAAAAAGAGTCAGGTTGGTACATGTTGTACCAACTCATGACTCACTCTTCATTTTAATCGTGTCAATGAGTAATTCCATCAAATATAAAACTTGTAACTGACTCGTATAATCTTCATGTTTATTAAATTTTTGGATAGATATTTTATAGTCTAACAAATAATCTGTCATGAGCGCTAACGTGCTTGATGATTGACTCGTTACAGCAACCGTAACACAATCATCAAACTCTTTAAACGTATTGGCAATTTCAATGACTTCATTGGTTTGTCCTGAAACTGATAAAAAAATCATTACATTATCCGCCGTATTTCTTAGCTTTGAAGTTACTGGATAAGTAAAATCAGTTAAAGGAAACGTATTAAAACCAATGGAAGCCAATCGTCTCGAGGCGTATTCACAAATATTGCCAGAAGCTCCAACACCACAAAAAATAATATTCTCAGCAGGCACAATTAAATCCGCCAATTCTTCTAGTTTATCAAATAAATTACTTGGAAAATTTTTAATCGAGAGTAACTCTGGTCCGTAGTGATATTCCCCTGTCGGAATTGTTGGAACTTTAAAATCTAATTTGAAATCCGTAAAGCTTTCATATCCCATTTTTCGAATAAAACGCATTACTGAGGATGCGGATGTATGCGATTCGTTCGCTACTTCCCTTACACGCATATAAGGGATTTGAGCACTATGTGAATGTAAATATTGATAGATAGCTCGATCAACTTCTGTTAAAGTGTTCAAATCAATTTGGTTAAAAAAGGACATCGTACTTTATCACCTCACTGTTTAATGTACGTTTATCTTACCATATAACCTGAAATAAAAACGTTATCATTTATTACATGTCCATTAAATATAGATACTTATAAACTAATCGCTATATAAAACGCCCCCTTATCACCTATCGATAAGGGGGCGTATGTTGGAATGATTATTGTGCTTTTAAGCGAATGATTGTGGCAGTTAATGGGTCTAAGTTTACACTATTCTCACTTAAGCTTACACCAGTTGGGCTTTCAATCGCCTCAATGCCTGCGACGAGTCCATCCACGATAATGTCTCCTTGTGCCAAGTTAATAAATTCTTCTGTTAAGGTTATGTTTCTTAACTCGTTGTCCGCATTGATAAAGACCGCATAGAGGTCACCGTTTGAATCCCTTGCTTGGTAAGCGATGACTAAGTCTTCTTCCATAATTTCTGGTGCTGTAATGAGTGTCACATTCTCAGCTACTTCATCGGCAGTGGCTTTGCGGAATGCATCCGTGTGACGACGTAACTGAATTAAGCCAGTCGTGTATTGTTGCGTCACACCTTGAATCGGATATTGTTCCGGATTAGTCGCTTGTTGCCAGTTAAACATATTAACAGCATCCGATGAATCATAAGAATCATGAACAAAGTAAGGATATTCAAAGGGATTACCGTCGGCATCCGTCATATAGGTTGATTTGTAAGGCTCGTTACCCGTTTCTACTGTCGTGATAAAGTCTTCGTGGCGATACTGTTTTGTACGCCCATATTCTTGACCTGAGTGGATAAATGGCGTTCCTTGTGAGGTTAAGACCATTAAGTTACCTAAACGTATTCTTTGATGAATTTCGGCTTCGTGGTCTTTAGGATCCTTTTTAATTGATTGTGCAATAACATCATGTAACGTCAAGTTATCATGCGCTGCAATATATTGCACCACGTCGCCCGGATCATCGGCATTGAAGTTCGAGGGTGATCCGATAATATTCTGGAAAATCAACTCAATATTGCGTGCGCCACCTGTTAGGAAGCGTGGCTCGCCTTCACTACCGAAGCCTGATTTCAATTCATTACGAATTTCATCCGAGAACACACCAACCGCATCCGTATCGCTCATCCAATGTTGATCGGCCGCTTGCACGTCAGGATCTGTTTCATCCCCTGCATACGTAATCCAACCTTCACCAATCATAATCGTATTCGGATTTAGTGCTTCTGCAGCATCAAATGCCATTTGAATTGCCTCAGCATCATGGTCACCCATCATATCAAAGCGGAAACCATCAACTTTAAATTCATCTACCCAGTACGTAATTGAATCGACTAACACACGGCGTGCCATATGATGTGTTGTACCTAAACGGCCACCACCAAAACTTTCACGCGCTGTGCCATCCGCATCCATAAAGTGGTAATAATTCGGCTCTAAATCCTCAAATAGATGCGTTTGCGCAGTATGGTTATACACTACATCTAAAATTACCCCCATGTCACGTTGATGAATTTCATCAATCAATAACTTCAATTCTTCGATCCGTTTGGCTGGATCTGTTGGGTCCTCGGAATACATGCCCGTCAATGCAAAATAACTTTGCGGGTCATAGCCCCAGTTATAATTCTGGTCCGTTGAGGCATACTCTAAACTACGCTCACCATTCGCCAGATCATTGGCAAAATAGTAACTCATGACTGGTAGCAATTGGATGTGCGTCACGCCAAGCGATTGAATGTAATCCAATTTGTCGACGAAGGCCGCAAAGGTCCCAAACTGTGCCGTCAACTCGTCTTCAATCGAAGGATCTGACGTAAAGTCACGCACGTGCACTTCGTAAATAATCGCATCTTCGCGCTTTTCATAACCTGGAATATCTGCATAAGACAAGTCTGGTCCAATGCTCGCCGGATCAACAATAGCTGCTTTGGCCACCTTAGCATCTGCAGTTAAATTATCCCAAGCTGCCAGTGATTTTGCGTAAGGGTCTAGCGCAAGAACCTTTTCGTCCCCTCTGACAATTTCCAAGTGATAATAATAGCCGCTCATATCCGTTAGTCCGGCAGTTTCTTCATTTAACTCAACGCGCCAAACGCCACGATCTGCTTGCGTCATCGCCACAGTATTGAGTTGCTTATTCGCATCTTCTTTGTCATAAAGCACCACGTTAACTTGGTCTGCGCTTGGTGACCAGAAGGCCAATTCGGCAGTACCATCTTCGTTTAAAGTCATGCCCAAGTCGCCGTCATATGCATACAATTCGTCTTTAATACGCCAGCCGAGTTGAATATTGAGTGCAGTATCACCATAAGTCAGTTTGTAAGGTGCTTGTAGGAAGTCATATGTGCCGGTTAAAAGCACGCTGCTTGTCTCGGCATCAATCGTAATCTCGCTGATATCAATGGCTTGTCCGTCGGTGTCGACTAATTGTATTTCTTCCAAGAGTGACTCTTGGGTGACTTCTTCTACTGAAGAAAAATTAAGTTGAATCGTTGTGTCTGAAATAATTTCTGCGGTTTCTAAACGATCCACCTTCGCAAAGTTGGGATTCGTATAAACCGTTGCGTCTAATTCTCTAATAAATACTTGACCATGATTGTCTCTGTCGTTAAATGTCATATCGCCTGATTGCTCTCCTGTTTCACGATTGACGATTAGGAAGCTAATATTACTAGCTGCTTCAGCTAGGGGGACATCAATGTAGCGGCCAAATTCACCTTCATTGGTAAATTCAAGGGCACCAGTTGGCCACTCATTGGTTGGCTCAGCCACGTCATCCCAAGTCCATAAACCCCAGTCTGCATAATCGCCGTCTTCTCGGTAATAGTTGACTCTTAAGAGTCCTTCGTTATCTAATGCTTCATAAAAATTAATGCTGAAATCTTCGGTAATATAGGCTTGATTCATAGCCTCAGATGTGATGTCTATCGACATATCCGCAGTAACATTATCACCTGTACGCGTATTAATCAAGAAGTTTAAAACTTTCGCATTTTCATTAAGTTCGATGTCCAGATAATATCCTGTATCGGTTGCGATTGCTTCTGTAAATGATGTGGCACCATCCGGCCAACCAGCTACTTGATCAGATGGCGTCACAACGTCACCCCATACCCATAAACCATACGTTTCTAACTGCTCTTCTGTGATGCCTTGGAAGTGCAAACGGAAATGACCCGCTTCAATAGGTGCTAGACTAGTGTCAGCTTCTGTTGTTGGGTCAGCTGTCTCAGTTTCCGCGAACACTTGCTTTGGACTTATTTTGAATGCCAGTTGCTTTAGTGAACTGTGCTCAACCGTCTGAACGGTTGGCTCCTTCTCAAGTTTCTTTATTTGAACTTGATTTAACACAGCTTGACTCGAAAAGATTAGTCCCGCAACAAATGCTAATTTAACTGCACTGACACGAGCTGTTTTGAAATGATAGTGGGTCGGCTTAGTCGTTTTCTGTTCGGCTTTTAAGTGACGTTCATTATACTCAATCATTAAATCCCTCCATACTGTTGTAAGCGTTATCTTATGGTTACACATTATAGCAAACCTCGCTGCCAATTTGGGCTTTATCAGCTATTCTGATACCGCTAACACTTTTGTGAAAATATTACTTCATAACATGAGGTGGATGTGCCCGTTGGAAGCACAATGGAACGTCAATCAAAGAAAGTAAATCAAGCTAGGTCTCAATAGTCTCAACTATAAGAAACGTCGAACTGTCCGATCCCCTTAAATTCAACTTGCTTGATGCCACAAGCCAATTAAAGTATCAACATCAAGTTTTTGAGTAATATTTTGTCGAAAAGATACATTTGTTTAGCTTCAGTTAACCAACTTCGCTTATACTTAGAATGAGGTGATCGAGATGTTCAAATTACTAGTAGTTGATGATAATAAAAATACACGCGAATTGATGCGAGCTGTGCTCGAAGCAGAAAATTATACTGTGTTTACGGCTGAAGATGGACAAGCAGCGCTAGAGGTCATGGATACGCAGCATATTGATTTGGTGATTTTAGATGTGATGATGCCGAGAATGGATGGCTATGAATTCACTCGCACATTGCGCGCAAACGATAATGACCTACCAATTCTGATGGTGTCTGCGAAGCAATTGCCACAGGATCGGAAACTGGGCTTTATTGCGGGGACAGATGATTTTATGACAAAACCCGTTGATGAAGAAGAAATGTTATTGCGTATTACAGCTCTCTTGAGGCGCGCTAAGATTACGTCCGAACGTCAATTGACCATCGGTGAAGTCGTTTTAAACTTTGACACCTACACGGTCAGTCGCACGAATGGCGAAAGCCACACTCTGCCACAGAAAGAGTTTCAACTATTGTATAAACTACTTTCCTACCCTGGCAAAATATTCACCCGCATCGAGTTGATGGATGAAATTTGGGGCGTTGAAAGTGATACGGGCTGGGAAACGGTAACCGTCCATATCGCCAAATTGCGTAAACGTTTTGCTGATTGGCCCGAATTCCGCCTAGAATCTGTACGCGGCTTAGGTTATCGAGCGGAGACGATACAATGAGACGTAACCGTAGAAAAGAACCTATGAATTGCCAAAAAAAGAGTAGCCATTTTTCACAACGTACACACTTATTACCGCCAAAGACGATGTTAACGATTCTATTCTCATTTACGGTATTCGTGACCCTCGTCATCACCATGTTAATTGTGGGAGTCGGCACATTATTGTTGGTTAATACGGATATTCTGTCCGAAGAAACCTTGATGATAGTGCCACATATTCCCGTGATGGTCTTTGCTTTAGTCAGCATCGTGACGGGGACTGTCGTCGCTGCTTTAATCAGTAAAATTCCGATGCGTCCCGTTAATATACTAATTAATGGGATGGATAAGTTGGCCAATGGTGAGTTCGATACCCGCATTCAGTTAGGCGATATGCACATAGCCCAAGAATTACAAGAAAGTTTTAATAGCTTGGCAGCTGAACTGAGTCAAACGGAGATGTTGCGGTCAGATTTCGTTAATAACTTTTCACACGAATTCAAGACACCGATTGTGTCGATTCGCGGTTTTGCGCGTCTACTCCAGAAAGGCAACCTGTCTCAAGAAAAAGAAGCTGAATACTTGGATATCATCGTTGAAGAAATTTCGCGTCTGGCTGATTTATCTACTAATGCCCTAAACTTGACCAAAATAGAAAACCAAGCGATCTTGACGGATGTCAGTACCTATAATCTATCCGAACAAATCCGTCGTTCGATTCTCTTGTTAGAACAAAAATGGACGAAGAAAGGTTTGATGATTGAACCAGAGTTTAGTGAATATATGATTGAAGCGAATGAAGAATTATTGAAACAAGTTTGGATTAATTTACTCGATAATGCGATTAAATTTTCACCTGAAAATCAGATGATTCACTGCCGCATTCTTGACGAAGAGGATCAATATATCGTAGAAGTTCAAAATTTTGGTTCCCCGATTAATGAAGAAGATATCGATAAACTCTTCAATAAATATTGGCAAGGGGATACTTCCCATGCCAGTGTGGGGTCGGGTATTGGGCTATCCATTGTAAAAAGTGTAATCGCTCTACATCATGGTTCAGTTAATATTGACAGCAATTCTATACGAACTATTTTCAGTGTGACCTTACCCAAAGAGCGTACTTAATTCCCCACCAATAAATGTCATGACACTATCTTTGATCCTTAAGCAGGCTTACCTTATGGCGGCCTGCTTCTTTATTTGCTGTAAAAAAAAATTATTTTGTTTAGATTGAGTTAATGTTTCAAGTCTATAATTCTATCTTGTGATTAAGGTGCTGGATTATTTCAATGTTCACGCACATTGAAAAACGGTACTGCTTAATCAATGTTGTGTCATTATTTGATGCAACCACTCAGTCAATCAATAGAAAAGGAGAAATTTATGTTAAAAGTTTTTAAGAATTTTACATTGAAAGAATCAATGTTAGCACTTTTAAGTGTATTATTAATTATTTTTCAAGTTTGGCTTGATTTGAAATTGCCAGACTATATGAGTGAAATTACATTACTCGTTCAAACACAAGGTAGTCAAATGAGTGATATTTATGCGGCAGGAGGCATGATGTTACTCTGTGCTTTTGGGAGTTTGTTAACGGCCATCTTAGTAGCAGTGATTGCTGCGAAGATTTCAACAAACTTTGGCGCAAATTTACGCGAGAAATTATTTGGTAAAGTCCTTGATTTCTCATTAGAAGAAATTAGTACATTTTCAACTTCAAGTTTAATTACCCGTTCAACGAATGATATTACTCAAGTTCAAATGTTGATTATCATGGGACTTCAAGCTTTAGTTAAAGCGCCAATTTTAGCTTTCATGGCCGTGACTAAAATTATGGATAAGAGCTGGCAATGGTCATTAGCGACTGGTATTGCCGTTATTATTCTGTTAGTAGTGGTGATGACTGCTTTACTGCTTGCTTTACCTAAGTTCAAGTCACTTCAAAAATTAACCGATAATTTAACACATGTTACGCGCGAGAACTTAACAGGTTTACGTGTCGTGCGTGCTTATAATGCAGAAGATTACCAAGAAAACAAATTTGGTGTGGTTAACGATATATTAACAGCCACACATTTATTTACAAGTCGTACAATGGCCTTCATAATGCCAATTATTCAATTGATTATGAGTGGTTTGTCATTAGCAATCTATTGGATTGGGGCTATTCTAATTAATCAAGCGGGTGTGTTAGATCGTATCCCTTTATTCTCAGATATGATTGTCTTCTCGTCTTATGCAATGCAAATTGTCATGGCCTTTATGATGTTAATTATGATCTTCATTATGGTGCCACGTGCTGCTGTATCCGCACAACGTATTCAAGAAGTGTTAGATACGGAACCAACGATTCTTGACGGTAGCTTATCAGATGCTGTCAACGCTGAAGTAGGAACGGTTGAATTCAAAAACGTCACCTTCAAATACCCAGATGCTCAGATTGCTGTTTTAGAAGATGTTTCATTCATTGCTAAACCTGGTGAGACAGTCGCTTTTATTGGCGCAACTGGTTCTGGTAAAAGTACTTTAGTTAACTTAATTCCACGTTTTTATGACGTAACGTCTGGTGAAATATTAGTGAACGGCATTGATGTTAGACAGTATAGTCAAGAGAATTTACATGATTATATTGGCTATGCGTCACAGAAGGCTAGTCTTTTCGAAGGTTCAATTAAATCAAACGTTGCTTACGGGCATAACAATCGTGCACGCGTGTTAGATTCTGACATTGTCGAAGCAATCGAAGTGGCTCAAGCTAGTGAGTTCGTAGAGAAATTAGAAGATACTTACAATGCGCCCGTAACAGCTGGCGGAACGAACTTATCCGGTGGACAAAAACAAAGAGTGTCCATTGCTCGTGCCATTGCGCGTCAGGCTGAAATTTTAATTTTCGATGATACGTTCTCAGCACTAGATTATCGTACTGAACGTCAATTGCGTCAAGCATTACGCGAAGAAGCAGCCGATGCGACTAAATTAATCGTTGCTCAACGTATTGGTACCATCAAGGATGCGGACCGCATCATCGTCTTAGAAGAAGGCCGTATTGTTGGAAATGGCCGTCATGAAGATTTAATGGCAAACTGCCAAGTTTACCAGGAAATAGCTTACTCACAACTTTCGAAGGAGGAATTAGCCTAATGCATCAACCAAGACATGGACGCGGACCTCATGGCCGTGGAAAAGACGAAAAGCCAACAGCTTTTAAAGAGACTTGGCAAAAATTACTGAAGTATTTCCGCCAATATTGGTGGGTTATGATTTTAGCCCTTGCTTGTTCAGCAATTGGCTCAATCCTAACATTAGTTGGACCGGATAAATTATCTGAATTAACGGACATTATTACACAAGGTATTATGACCGAAATTGATATGAATGCCATTCGCAAAATAGGCTTCACCTTAGTGACACTCTACGGTGTGGCAGCTGCTCTCTCTTTAATTCAAGGTTTCGTGATGGCTACCATCACTCAGAAAATATCTAAAAGTTTGCGTCGTGACTTATCACAGAAAATCAATGACTTACCGATTTCGTATTTCGACAATAATACGACGGGTGATATTCTGTCACGTGTAACGAACGATGTTGATACGATTGCTCAATCTTTAAACCAAAGTGTTTCGACTTTAGTAACGTCGATCACAACCTTAATCGGTTCATTAGTGATGATGTTATTAACAAACATTACGATGACAGTCACAGCGATTCTAGCAACTTTAGCTGGTTTCGGTTTAATGATGTTGATTATGTCACGTTCGCAACAATTTTTCTCGAAACAACAGAAAGATTTAGGTGCCATCAATGGACATATCGAGGAAATTTACAGCAACCATTCTACGGTTAAAGTTTACAATGGCTCACGTGAAGCGATGACTCGTTTCAAAGAAATTAACCGCAACTTGCGAGACAGTGGTTTTAAAGCGCAAAGTCTTTCAGGTTTAATGATGCCAATTATGGGCTTCATTGGTAACTTTGGTTATGTAGCGGTCTGTATCGTAGGTGCGATGCTTGCGATTAACGGAAAAATTACCTTTGGTGTCATCGTCGCTTTCATTATGTATGTGCGTTACTTTACTCAACCACTTAGCCAATTGGCACAAGCTGGACAAAGTCTACAGTCGACTGCTGCAGCTGCTGAGCGCGTATTCGAAATGTTGGAAACACCTGAAATGGCCGATGAAAGTCATAAAACAAAAGCAATCACAGATATTCACGGTGATGTTAGCTTTGAAAATGTACGTTTCTCTTACCCTAATTCAGACAAAACAGTCATCAACAACTTTTCGGCCGAAGCCAAAGCTGGTCAAAAAATTGCGATTGTGGGGCCAACTGGTGCCGGTAAAACAACAATTATTAACTTGTTAATGCGCTTCTACGAAGTAACGGGTGGTTCCATTAAAATCGACGGCATTCCAACCAGTGAATTAACGCGCGAAAATGTTCGCGATCAATTCAGTATGGTCTTGCAAGATTCTTGGATTTTCAACGGTACTGTGAAAGAAAACCTTGTTTACTCAATTCCGAATATTTCGGACGAACAAGTTATCGAAGCCAGCAAAGCCGTTGGTCTTCACCACTTTATCACAACGTTACCTCAAGGTTATGATACCGTCTTAAATGACCAAGTTAGCCTATCAGAAGGACAAAAACAACAAATTACGATTGCACGTGCCATGATTGCGGATAAACAAATGTTGATCCTCGATGAAGCTACTAGTTCAGTCGATACCAGAACCGAACTACAAATTCAAAATGCGATGGACCTCTTGATGAAAGGACGTACGTCATTTATCATTGCCCACCGTCTCTCTACCATTAAAAATGCCGACCTGATTTTAGTTATGAAAGACGGCGACATTATCGAAAGTGGTACACATGATAACTTATTAACGGAAGGCCAATTCTACGCCCAACTTTATAATAGTCAGTTTGAAGTAGCATAATAGCTGTAAGTGAAGCATCCCCTCGGAAATATCAGTCCGAGGGGATTTTTTTATGGTCTAAGAGATTGTAAGCTTAAGGGTGATTTAAAAATTTTTCTACTTCGCTCAGCTTATTGTTTATCCAAAGCAGCGGTCGCTTTAAAAATCTCACAGTTGTGAGGGCTTTTCCAGCTCAATCGGTTAGGTTAGAATCATATTTCGTGGTATGTTGTTAAGCATCTTTACTTTATTGTTGGTTCAATAAAATTAAAGAATAAAAGAAGTGTCGGCCTACTGGGCATATGATTTAAGCACCTTGTGGTTCTAAATTAATCGTCGTGGACCTTGGGACACGACACCGCCTAGGTTTTCTTGCAAGAAAACAACTGCTAGGTGCGTATGGCTTAATCTATCCGGAAGTTCGTGAGAATCGGCTGGCAAGCTTCCAGTACCTTGGGAAACCATCAGGGTTACCTGAGCAAAAAGCGCGGTAGAACAATATAAAACTTATAATCCAATATTAAACAAGATACTCTCAGTTTTATTTTACAATCGACTTATTACTTAGACTTCGCTAATAATTATCAATATATTAGCGAATTATCTCACTTTATTGATTCTCAATGATTTCAATGTGCTAACTCGAAATTTGAGTCGACACATTAGACCTACTAATGTGCCAACTCAATTTGACTATCGACATGATTAACATAATTTTTCGCTTTCCAAGTATATTTTTGACGAGTCACTTGCTTATTTCAGACAAAATCTCACATTTACAGCAGGTTTTTGCTTAAAAATACAGATATTCTTTTCAATGTGCTAACTCGAAATTTGAGTCGACACATTAGACCTACTAATGTGCCAACTCAATTTGACTATCGACATGATTAGCATAATTTTTCGCTTTCCAAGTATATTTTTGACGAGTCACTTGCTTTTTTCAGACAAAATCTCACATTTACAGCAGGTTTTTGCTTAAAAATACAGATATTCTTTTCTAATGTGCTAACTCGAAATTTGAGTCGACACATTAGACCTGCTAACGTGCCAACTCATTTCCACTATCGACATGATTAGCGAAGTATAAGATCGGCGAATCATCATTATACTTATAGGCCCCGTAATAAGAAAACTCGGACTTTGATTCTGTTTAGCAGTATAACTTGATTATATCGTTTTACTTTTGTTGGAATATTTAACGTAGATCAGCTAATTGTTTTCCATAGCGGTACAAAGGGCAATCGGCGTAGCTTGGTGTGACTTTGAGCGCAGCGAATTAGACACACCCTAGCCGATTGAGCTGGAAAAGCCTGAAGCGCTAGCGAAGGCTTTGAAAGCGACCACCGCCTTGGAAAACAATAAGCTGATCCTAGTACAAAGCTTGATAAATCAATATAAAACTTATAATCTCATATAAAACCAAAAACCCTCTCCGCAAATCTACACAATTTGCGCGAGAGGGTTTAGACTTTTCAATTTATTATTCAGTATCCTAAGCATCTTCTGATGAATCTAAGTGTTCACTATCTAACACCACTTCCGCTTCACCAGTGGGAGCTAGAATCGTTTTGTGTTCGTCTTCTTCAAATGTACCAGCAGGGATTTCCTCAATCGCTTCATCTGATTGAGCTTCTGCTGCTTCAACTAAAGCTTCTTCAACGACTTCGTCAAAAGTTTCTGGCGTTTCGTCAACAAGTTCCCCTTCAAGCTCAGAATCGTATGCTTGATCTAAGTCTGCTAATGCTTCAACTTCATCAGCAGGTAATACCGAAGCAGCGACATCCAGTTCATCAAATGTATCTGAAACAGGTGGTACAACGGTTACTTCTTCCTCTGAAACTTCAGGTGTTGGGACTGATTGGACAACGTCTTTTTTAGTTGCTACCTCACGGTTTTCACCAACAGCTGTGACGACTTCTTTCACTCGTTTATTTAAGTCAATTTCTTTACCACTATGTAAAGCCCCAGTTAAATAAATACCTATCACACTAATGACAAAGGCGATTAAACCAGCCCATGGAGACAACAATGTAACAATAAATACTAATAAATAGACTGCATGGATCAGAAAGAAATTGGCGTGCATAAAGCCAATGACACGATTAAAGTTCGTTCTCGAAGGAACTAAAAGTTTCAATTGCGAAAAAAAATCTGTGAATGATGGCTTAGTTGCGGATGCATTTACTTCAAGTGGTTCTCCACATGTTTGGCAAAATTTACCATCATGCTCGATTTTGGCACCACAATGCGGACAATAGTTCATAACAAATCGCTCCTTAATCCTATTTTGTAATCGTTTTATAATAATTTAATTATAACATTCAAGCTTCAAAGAACAAAATAATAACAACTTGTCGCTTAGTGTAAGTTCTTAAAATAATGGATGGCCAACTGCGTGCGATCTCTCAAATCAAGTTTTTCCAAGATGGTTGAGAGATAATTACGAATAGTTCCTTCAGAAAAGTGCATCGCTTCGGCGATTTCTTTATTATTCAGGCCTTCCGCTACCCAATAAACAAGCTGCTGTTCGGTCTGACTCAATTCAGGTAAGATGGCAGAAGTGTTAGCTTGAGTACTGTCGAGATACGTTGGAATCTTGGCAACAATTTCGTCCCCAAATACACGTTGCCCATTGATGACTGCTTCAAAAGCTGGGATTAAACTTGCGAAATCGGTTTTCATCAAATAACCTTTAGCACCTAGACGCAGTGCATCAACGATATATTCATCCTCCAAAAAAGTGGTTAAATAAATAACACGCGCATCGGGATGCCGTTCCAGTAACTGCTTGCCAGCGGTGATTCCATCTAACTCTGGCATTCGAATATCCATCAAAATGATATCTGGTTGATGGATTTCGTAAAGTAACAACGCTTCGTTGCCGTTACGCCCAATAGCGCAGACTTTAATTGGCTGATCGCTGTCTTGCGTCGATTTTTCTATAATGGTTTGGATGCCACTCGTCACCAATGCATCGTCATCAATGAGCAGTATTCTCATCGTTTATCGCCTCCTCTTGCGGAATAGGTATCGTAATAAAAATTCTAAAGCCGTTTTGTTGATTAATATGTAAGCTACCACCCAATTGTTGCACACGTTTTTCAATCGTAAGCAGACCAATCCCGCTAGTGTTGTTCCGAATTTCGTTGACCACCAAGTTTTCGATCGTAGCAGGCTTGGAAGTCTTGCCATTATCTGCAATCAACAATGTCCACTGTTGATCCATTTCGAGTAATCGTAAAGTCACTAGCGTGGCATCGGCATGCTTATTAATGTTCGTTAAGGCTTCTTTGACAATATTCACGATTGAATGCGCAGTCTGACTATTCATCGCACATTGTTGTTTGAACTGAAAATTAATGGGACATTTGGTAAAGTTATCGACGAGTGTTTGTAATTCGTTCTCTAAATGGACGGTCGCTTGACGTTCAGTGTGAATCACCTGTCTTACATTATCCATACTAGTCGTCAAAACCTCCTTAATTTGGTGTAAAGCTTGTTTAGCTTCCGCTTCTTCTACAATGTATTCCAATGCCGCAATTTGAATCACCACACTACTCAACTGATGTCCGAGCAAATCATGAATATCCTCCACAATGCGTCTTTTTTCTAAGCGTAAGGTTTCCTTCACCCGCTCATCCTGTAATTTAATCAAACTTTGTTGTTCGACACTAAAGCGTTCGTTGAGGTGACGCAAGGTGTCAATTTCATGATAGCTACTCACTTCAAATGCTTGGCTTTGAGCTAAAATTGTATGGGTCCAACTTGCTAACACACACAAGCAAGTTACGAATAAAACCATTTCAACTGAATAGCCTAACACTCCCCCAAACACAATTGGTAAAAAAAACATCAACTGATCTTTTAGTTTTTGGTTTGTCCAAGTGTAACTAAAGACTGGCCAGAATAAGAAAGATAAAGGTAGCCAATACGTCATGATTAGGATGCTAACCAAGTAAACAAAACCTAATCGTCGCAGAATATTAGGAGAATACGCTACTTGATTTTCCAGTGATTTCGGTAGACTGAACCATAAGTTAATAGATAATAAAATAGCGCCTAGGGCTACTTCAACAATCGGTTGGGCTGATGGTTCAATGAGTAATATTAATAAAAACATTGCGAAAAACCATAAAACATTGAGTACTAAATCAAGCCACTTCATGGCCTCTCTCCTTTCGTCACCTTTACCCTATTATATTTCGAATCCTATTCTAATAGCTATAGTTTAACACATTGATACGGCTTAACTGGTGACAAATGTCATCAGCAAATTGACATTCAGCAATTGGTTCTGATTGGGATGCATGCGATAATAAAGGTGTAAAGAAAGGTGTCACTTGATGCCTAGCTCAGCGACTTGTTTTCCAAAGCAGTATAAAGGGCAATCCATCACTACTAGTAGAATGACTTACTATGACTTTGAGCGTAGAATGAAACGCAATAACTCAACCTCAAATTTATGAATCCTTAACATAAACTCTCAAGAAAGAAAGGTGACTTAAATGATTGTCGAATTAAAAAATATTGTCAAACGTTATAAAAATCTGGTTGCTTTAGATCACTTAAATCTATCCATTCGTGAAGGTGAAATTTACGGTTTACTTGGACCAAATGGAAGCGGGAAAACAACAGCCATTAATTGCATGCTTTCTTTGTTACGTTATGATAGTGGTGAAGTCAAGATATTTGACCAAACGATGACACCCTCTAATTATGACGTAAAAAAAAGAATCGGACTCGTCATGCAAAACATTGGAGTCTACGATGAATTAACCGTTCAGGAGAATATCGATTATTTCTGTGGCCTGTATATTTCAGACAAAAAACTGCGACGTCAATATGTCGATGAAGCGATTCAGTTCGTTGAACTCGATGAATTCCGAAAATTCATACCAAAGAAATTATCAGGCGGACTGTTGAGACGTTTAAATTTAGCTTGTGGCATTGCTCATAAACCTGACTTAATTGTATTAGATGAACCTACGGTGGCGGTTGATCCGCAATCCCGTAACAAAATATTGGATGGTATTAAGCAATTAGCAGCTGAAGGAAAAACGATTATATACACCACACATTATATGGAAGAAGTTGAGTATTTGTGCGATCGCCTCACTATCCTAGATCGTGGTAAGGAAATTATTACAGGTACAACTGAGGAAATAAAAAAAATGTCGATGACGGGGGAAGTAATCAATGTGGAAGTCGTGGACCTGCCTTTAGCTACTCAACAAAAATTACATGACCTATCGGGTCTAATAAATTTTAATTATGAAACTGGCAGTCTGAACTTGCAGTTCGAGAAAGGTCACAATCATTTGATGAATCTATTAGCCTTGTTCGAAAAAGATGACATTCAAGTATTGAATTTGACCATCAAGCAACCTACTTTGAATGATGTTTTCCTAGAAATTACCGGCAAGGAGTTGAGGGATAATGTTTAAACATCTAACGAGTTATTCCTTTAAAACCTTCGTACGCGACAAGGAAGGCGTGGCTTTTGGCCTGTTTTTCCCACTAGCTTTTAGTTTAATTTACTTGTTTGTCTTCTCGGGTTTGCTATCTGGAGGTAACTCCTTTGAAAGTATCCCGGTCGCAATGGTTTTCAGTGGTAACAACAGTGAGATATCGAGTGCACGCGATATTCTGGGAAACCTAGCTACCGAAACTGAAGTGATAGCGGGTGAAATTCAAGCACCAACAATTAGCCCTACCGCAAATGAAAACGACGACAACCCTTTTATCCATTATGTAGCCGTTTCAGACATTAAAGCACAGCAACTTGTCGCGAACAATCAAGTCGCTGCCATCATTAATGTCGACAACACCGATCACCAATTAGCGATTTCCATGGAGCTTGCCCCTAGCGCAGTCAATAACTTTTCGTCCAGTATCTTGTACTCGGCGCTCAGCAGTTTTACCTCTATCAACGCAGGTGTTCAAACAGCTTTAGCGGCTGTCTCCGATTCAGACCAACCGCTTTTAAGTATGATGAAATTAGAAGCACAATTCAATGCTGACCCACAAGCCGCTAATTACATCGTAGCAGCCAAAGAACAAAAAGGAACATCTAGTGTCAGCATCTATTTCTATGCCTGTCTGGCTTACCTGTGTATATTCTTTATGTCGATTGGCACACACATGATTACTTCAATCGAGCCGAAGTATGATACTGCAGCTTTAAGGTCAATGATCAGTCCGGTGCCCAAGTATCACCGTTTTTTAGGCAATTTACTGAGTTTTAGTCTACCTTGCTTTATAATTATTTACCTAATCTTAGGTATTTACTACTATAACGGCGTCCCTTTAGGCAATGATTGGGGACGGATCCTCCTACTGATGTCGATGGGTTTATTAGTCGGTTTACTAAGCGGATCAGCCTTAGCGAGTATCACGAAAGCTAAGAGTAATATTTTGAACGCTTTATTCGTAGGGATTCCTCTGATTTTCGGCGCACTATCTGGCTTAATGTCTCATAATTTAAAATTCTTTGTCGACGATACGCTACCCTGGTTCAATAAAGTCAATCCTGTCGCCCTCATTCACGATGCTTTGTTCGCCTTAAACAACTATCCCACATACGAACAATTCAACCAAAACATTATGACACTTGTTCTCATGGTTGTGATACTTTTCGTGATAACACTCATAGGATTAAGGAGGCCAGATTATGAAAGTCTTTAAACTATTTTATCAACTGATACGCGCTAATTTGGCCGCTGTTATCATCGGTCTAGTGCTACTCTTAAGTATTACCATTCCGATTAATACACAATTTCGCAACAACTTATCCAATCAATTTGAATTGCGCAAAAGCCAAATCACTGTCTTTAATGAGGATACAAACCATCCTTTAAGCCAGCATCTTTATCAATACCTAAGTGACGTGACGGAAATTATCTCCGTAGACAACCAGCCCGAAGCCATCGCAGACGCCCTATTTTCACAAAAAACATCTTATATCTTAACCATCCCACAGGGCTTTTCAGATAGCTTGTTAAAAAATGCAACTAGTGGAGATTTAGACAAACAGACAGTTATTCCACTTGAAAAGTATGTTGTCGATGCGCAAGACAATGAAGCTTACGTGGATGTGCTCATAAATACTTATTTGCAAAATGTAAGGATTCTCACCTCCTTGGTTACAGATGTCGATAATTCTAATCAAATAATGCGCTTAACTCAGCAACTTGATGAGGTTTTAAATCATAAAGTTGAAATATTGCCCACTCAAACCAGTCAGACATCTGACCTCATGGCCTTTGGTGCTTACTATACTCATTATGCGTCTTATGTCTTAACCAATACCTTTATCATGACATTTGGCTTTGTCATTCTCTCGATGCGCCAGCAGGAAATTGTTAAACGAGACCGCATGAGTAACTTGACCCTTTCTCGCCGAACGATTGAAATTTTACTCGGCTGCATTAGTTTCAGTATCCTTTATTGGTTCATTTTAATGATTGCTGCTTACTTTATTTATGGTGGTGCCACCTTGTTCTCACCAAACGGGTTACTGATTATCTTATCGAGTTTCATTTCCATGTTGGGTATTCAAGCCATGTCCTATTTCTTCGTTACCTTAGCACCTAACAAAGGAATCATCTCTTTCCTTGCAACCTTTATTAGTCTATTCATTGCCTTTGGTAGCGGATTGTTCGCGCCTCGCGAATTTGTTGCAAATTCCATGCAACTAATCGCATCCATCGCAACGCCTATCTGGCAAGTTAAAGCTGATGAAATCATCATGAATGTCAATACGCTAACCTCAGCCAATAAGCAAGAAATCGCGAAGCTATTCGGCATCCAACTTTTGTTAACCGCCGCTTACTATGCGATGAGTTTTACAATTCAGAAATATCGACAATACACTAACTCGGAATTAATTTAGCCTATGTCAAATACCCCACTGATTGAATTTGTCAGCGGGGTTTCTTTTTATTCAGAGACAAGCGTTTACCTATTCAGCTAAGCATAGTGAATTATCTAAGCGGTATTAAGGGCAATAAATAGGTCGAAATTACTCTAATTTATGAATTTAGCTAATTACCTCTTGAGTTAAAATGTAGGTGCATCTCGAATATCAATGAATCTTTGGAAACGACCTCCGTCTGAAAAAACAATTAGTTGAGCGAAATATAAAGTACATTAAATCAACGGAAATTCATAAAAAACACGCCAGCCCACAACGGACCAGCGCACTTACTTATATAAACTTAAGAAAAATAATGCAAAATGTCGCGCATGCCCGTAGATGGGTATTGCTGCAAATCTTTGGTGATGATTAACGCTTCAATGCCAGGAGTGGCCTCAATTAAAGCTAGTGCTCGCTCAGGCGAATGCACAAATAAAACGGTCGTCCACAATTCACCATCAATCGATTTGTCAGACACAATCGTCACGCTCGCAATCTCGTTAGCAACAGGATAACCCGTGCGCGAATCAAAGATATGATGATATTCCTGTCCATCGACAACCAACTTGCGCTCATAAATTCCCGACGTCACCACCGATTGGTCGCGCACTTGAGCCAGCGCTAACAAATCACCACGAGGTGCTTCCGGATTTTGAACCCCGATATTCCATGTTCCCAGAGGATTCTTCGGCGAATTGCCAATGGTTAGAACATTACCGCCCAGATTAATAATCCCTGCTTCAACACCCTGTTCAACGAAAAAGCTTTTCAATAAGTCAGCAAAATATCCCTTCGCAACAGCTCCCAAATCCAATTCCATGCCGGTTACTTCTAAGTAAACCGTCTGGCTAGCCGCATCCAATTGAATCCGACGCGGATCAATTAATTGTAATGCTTGCTCAATTTCTGCTTGGCTCGGAACTTGAGCATCTTCAAAACCAATGTGCCATAATTTCATCAGTGGTCCAATCGCAATATTTAAGGCGCCATCCGATACGAGACTCATTTCTTTACCAATACGAATGAGCTCAAACATATCCGTAGCCACTGGCACAGCCTGAAGGCCTGCTTGTTGATTAACGCGCATCAAATCTGAATCAGCCGCATGGGCGCTAAATCGTTGTTCATAGTCTCGCAAACGTGCTTCAGCTTCCACTAAAAGCGCCTCGCTATTCGTATGATAAATTGTTAATGTAATAATTGTCCCCATCAAACGCACTTGTCTGACTGCTTCTTGCATACCACTTCTCTCCAATCTTATTCATTCTTATCCCTAATCATATTTTGCCTATTTTAGTTTAACTTGCGAGAACTCAAGAAACTCTTTAAAGTGATCGGCCCAGACTTTCTCATGATGGGTGCCACCACTTGTAATTCTTAAGCAAATCTGGTCAACAGGATGTCCCGCACGCAGAAGTGTTTGATAGTAATTCAAGGTCGCATCAATATACGCTTGATTCATCTGGCTCTCCTGCAGGAAAGCCTCATCCCCACTATTGCCTTCATTGGTTCCAACTTGCAGGTAAACGTGCGTATCTGGCTTCAACGAATGACTTGCGATGTAAGACAGAAACTCGGGTTCACTAAACCAAGAAGCTAAGGAATAAATGCCTAAATGTCCGAATACCTCAGGATAAGCTGCGCCAATATAGGCCGTAATAATTCCGCCCATTGAACTACCAGCCATTAACGTTGTCGCTGCTTCAGGACGTGTCCGGTAATGCTGATCGACCAATGGTTTTAAAGTTTCAACTAACCACTGGCCATATAACATACCATCACCACCCGCTTCAAAGCTTTCCGTTAGCTGAGTTTGATCCACTGGCCAAGGCCCATATTCATCGAGACGCTGTTCACCCGCATTATCAATCCCAACCACAATCATCTGTTCCAACTCAGGATGTTGTTTAATGGTCGGAATGACTTTCCAAGAGTAACCCGAATAGGCTTCCTTGCTGTAGAACACATTCTGGCCGTCATGCATGTAAAGCACAGGATAGCGTTTATCAGTCGCAGTTTCGTAATCCTTTGGCAACAGGATTCGCACGCGACGTTTATGCTGATAATAAGGTACCTCAATATGATGGGTCGCCATCTTTAAATAATAATAATCTGCCCCTCTAAATTTCACTTTTCTGCCTCCAAATTCTACCACCAGCAAAATATGACTCACTATATTTTGGCAAGTAATTCAACATTTATTTACTCTAGAACCGACACCAGTTCCTCATATTCAGCGAGTGTCATCGTAGGTAATTCCTCTAATGCGGGAATCGTCTCGTCGGATGCCTGATAAGTGCTAGTAATCGCCGTATCGGTCATCGCCCCTTGCAGCGTCATATTGACTTGACCACCATACAATTCTTTCTGCAGCTCCTCGTCAATATCAATTACCATCACGCTTTTTAACGTTTGCGATGCGCGGTCCACTTCAAGAGTCAAGGCGAACTGAGTGCCTTCTGGATAATAAGCGTAAATTCCATCTGAATGATCCGCTAAGTATGCTGTTAAATCAACGTTTGCTCGCACTCGTTCACCGTCGATGTTCACTTGCGAAAATTGCCAATCAGGATTCAAGAAGAAATGATACGGCTGAAGATGGAAACCGCTGAAGCTGCTTGGCGTCTCAGTTTTCACTAAGCGCCCAGCCACTGCGTCCACTACTTGCTCGACCAAACTTTGATAATTGGGATCATATTGCGACGTCCATTCGACTGTGCTAGCTAGCAATTGTGCCATATCCGTCACTTCAATACCATTATCAAAGACATAGACGATCAATTCTAACGCCGTGGTTAAGTCCCCCGATGGAATGGCCGTCGTCTGGCGCATGCCCGCAACGTTTGCATCATAAACCATCTCGATAAACGTCTCTTGCGTTGCGTTCGTAATCACGACATCCGATGCCACAGCTGGTAATTCAGCAAATTCGCTTAATACTGTCCTAAAATCTGCTTCATTTACGACGTTGTTCAAATCAATCGCGCGAGCAACTAGCAAATTCGGTGCTAAACACACGCCACATAGGAAGCCTAATAGCCATTTTTTCACTTTTGGTCACCCCTTTAATAATCTTTAGTATAGCATAAATGCTAGTAAACGAATGGCGGTCGGCCGATTTTTTGTCTTTCTGTTCAATTAATTAATGCTCGTGAGATACTGTTAGTGGCTGTTATTATATTGCTGATTTTTATCATTATATTGATTATTTTTATTTCAAAGTTTAAACTCAGGCCGTGAGTTTGAACATCGAAAGGATTTAACCGACTTGTTTGATGGTTATTCTCTATTATAAATAAGATTTAAGCAAAATTCCGAGCAAAATACGAAATTATCCCCAATTAATCCCTGGTTTTTTCCTCAAAAAGTTTCAATGTTTAAACTCAGGCCGTGAGTTTGGACATTGAAATACATTATAGAACTTAGGAGTAGAAGGACTTCTTTTTTCAAAAGAAGTCGCCCTTTATTATATTTTAAGACAAGCATTTGATGCTTTTCTTCTTCTAGCTGTACTTAAAAACATTTCTCAATATTTATCATTTTATTCACTATTTTTACCATTATATTGATGTTGATAGATTATAATGTGCTAACTCAGATTCTGAGTCGACACTTTAGAAGCTAAATCCTTAAAATTTATTTCGCAGCTTTCATTTGATAATTGATTGTGACTTGCGATTTAATAACCTATAATCCCCCTAAGAAAACCTCAGACAAGTCCAAAGATTTTAAATTCTGTTTAGCAGTATAAATTGATTATATCGTTTTACTTTTATTGTAATATTTAACGTAGATTAGCTAATTGTTTTCCATAGCGTATAAAGGGCAATCCCTCGCTACTAATAGAATCGCTTGGTGTGACTTTGAGCGCAGCGAATTAGACACACCCTAGCCGATTGAGCTGGAAAAGCACGAACGTAAGTGAGGCTTTGCAAGCGACCACCGCCTTGGAAAACAATTAGCTGAGCGAAGTACAAAGCTTGGTAAACCAACATAAAAATTTATAAAACCTTATGTTACAAAAAAACGCAGGTTCCTATTTTGGTAGAAATAGGTCCTTGCGTCTTGTATGTTTATTCAGTTCTTAAGGCAATTACTGGATCTTTCTTGGCTGCTTCTCGTGATGGCAACAGACCCGCAATTAGCGTTAAGGTCATGCTTAATGCGACCAATGCGATGGCAGTTGGGATGGATAAGCTTGCGTTAACACTCGTTGTTCCTACTAAGTTATGGATTACAGCGTTAATCGGGATAAGCAGTAATAATGATATTCCTACACCTAATAGACCCGATAGTGCACCGATGATAAAGGTTTCGGCGTTAAAGACTTGTGAAATGTTACGTTTTGAGGCACCCATTGCACGGAGAATTCCGATTTCTTTCGTACGTTCTAAGACTGAAATAAAGGTAATAATTCCAATCATGATTGACGATACGACTAAGGATACACCGACAAAGGCTACTAGTACGTAAGAAACTACATTAACAATCGTTGTAACAGATGACATTAACATACCGACTAAATCTGTATATGAAATTTGATCTGCATCAGCAGCTGTCTTATTGTAGTTGTCAATACTTTGAGTGATACCATCTTTAGCTTCAAAGCTATCACTGTAAATGTTGATTGATGTAGGAGCATCTAAACTAATCGAACCAAAGGCTAGTAAGTTCTCTTCTAACGTTCCTGGTGATAAGTAGTTGTCATATAGCCTCAATAAACTTTCAGTATCAGGCTCTGCTAAAAAGTCATCAAACATTGCAGCTAATTCTTCCTCACCCATGCTTAGCATTTGAGCAGCTTGAGCTTCTGGGCTATTTGCCATTTCTGGATTGGCTGCTTCCAAAGCCGCAAGTTCTTCAGCATTCTCAGGCATCGCCATTTCTTCCGTCGCTTCAGCGGTTTCTTCTGAACTTTCAGGCATCTCTGCGTTTGGCATTGTTGCTTGAGTTGAAGCAGAAGTTGCGGACATCATCATAATTTCTTGCATCATTTGAGCTTTCTCTGACAAGGTTAAATTGCTTAGATATGCTTTCGCATCTGCAATTTTAGCTTCATCATCAGCTGGCGCAAATTCAAGGCCATTCAATACATTGATGTCGGGATTTGCTTCTTGTGCTAAGACCACTGGACTATTGTTTGAATAATCAATTAAGTAATTTGTTAAGGCACGTGTGTAACCAATCGGGCTCGTCATCGTATAACTTGCGTCCTCGTTAGCTGAAGCTACCCCAACGACCTTTAATTTTATAGCCTCTTCCAACAAACCTTCGATTGCTGCGGTATCGCCTGATACGTCATCGAATAGTCCTTCTTCATTCTCGACAAAATAGTCAGAGGCCGGGATTAGATAGAATTCGGTATTCATCACTTCTTCATATGAGAGTGTTTTTTCTTCCAATTCAAGCGTTTCACCGGCATCAATTGCGGCAAGAATTTCTTTATAATCACTTGCTGGCAATAAGCCTAATTCATATAAAGCAGATGTTTCAATTTCCTTATGGACATTCAACAATAGTATCACTTCGTCATAGTAGGCTGGCCAAACACCTGCTTCTAGATTATAGCTATCCAGAATCGCTTGGCTGACAGAAGCTTCGTCCGCACCTGGTAACATTTCTTGGAAATGACTTGAACTTGTTGAAGCACTCATCGCGAAAGGCGACATCATACTACTACTTGAAGCTGCATCTTCTTCTTCGAAGCTGCTACCATCATTGTTAACGAGCGTTTCTTCACTATCAAACGAGAACGTATCAAAGGCAATATCATAAGTAAATTGAATCCCATTCTCGCCGACATACTGATGAATTTCACTCTCAGGATCATCTAAATATTGCTTGAAAGCCGTTAGGTTATTCTCTTTAATACTTGTCGTCACGCTGCTAACACGCTCAAGCACAAATGAATTACCATAAACTGCATCACGTGAGGGATCAATTTCACGATTTGGATCGCTTGGCGCTTCCCCATCAACTTGCAGCAGACTACTTAGATCAATCGACTGTGCTTCAATCGTCATTGGATAAGACAACATTGTTTCTTTTTGAATGTCTTCAATATAATTATTGACCCCGTTTGATAAGGATAAAATCAATGAAATACCAATTATACCAATTGAACCCGCAAAAGCCGTTAAGAAAGTACGTGCTTTCTTAGTTTTTAAGTTATTAAAACTTAGCGCTAATGATGTAAAGAATGACATTGAAGCCTTACCTAAATTACGGTGTACCGCTTCTTCACTTGCTGAAGCATCCAATTCAAAAGGATTCGTATCATCCAGAATATGACCATCCTTCAGATTGACAATACGATTCGCATACTCATGCGCTAATTCCGGATTGTGGGTTACCATCACAACGAGACGGTCTTTGGCTACTTCTTTTAAAAGTTCCATAATTTGCACACTTGTTTCGGTATCTAGCGCACCCGTCGGTTCATCCGCTAACAAAATATTCGGATTATTCACAAGTGCACGCGCAATCGCAACACGCTGCATTTGCCCACCAGATAATTGGTTCGGTTTCTTATGAAGATGATCGCCCAAGCCAACATCTTTCAATGAAGCAATGGCTCTTTCTTTGCGTTCAGCTTTCGAAATACCCGAAATCGTCAACGCTAATTCCACATTCGACAAAACGGATTGGTGGGGAATTAAGTTATAACTTTGAAACACAAAACCAACTGAATGGTTACGGTAAGAATCCCAATCACGGTCTTTATATTGTTTGGTTGATGTTCCGTCGATAATTAAATCACCACTATCGTAACGATCTAAACCTCCAATAATATTTAGTAAGGTCGTTTTCCCTGAACCACTTGGTCCAAGAATCGCGACAAATTCATTATCTCTTAAATTCAGGCTGACGCCATCCAAGGCAGTTTGGACGAAATCACCTGTTTGATACTGCTTGCGTATATCTTTAATTTTCAACATGCTAATACTCCTTCTTGATTCCTGATTTCCCAGAATCCTATTGTCATTATAAAGCAAATTCATAAACTCAACATTAACTAAAGATAAACATTTACAGTCAGTCGCTTTCTTCATCGCTTGCGAACAGATCACTGCAATCATCGCTCATTAAATAGGGACTTAACGCAATATTAATGGGTACGATTGGATAATGAGATTCTTTTGGTTACTATAACAATAATTGCTTAAGCAAGCGTCTTTTTCCCTCTTCTTTTCATTTTCCAAAAAAGGTGTAAAATAGTTAAATGGAGGATGATGTCATGGAAGAGAAGCGTTTAGATTTTAAACTAGGTTTTGTTAGTCTGGTGACAGGGCTTTTAGTTGGTGTTATGGTGAGTGGCTTTCGGTTGGCTATTCCCTTTTTGATGGGGATGGTAGGAAAGTTATTGCAGTTTGGACAACAAAGTCTCCTTCACTCACTATTGTTTATTTTTATTTTCGCAACGATTGGTGTCGTTGTATCGTGGAACGTCAAAAAAGAACCGATGATTGGCGGTTCAGGTATTCCCCAAGTAGCTGGTAAATTAAGTAGGCAGTTAGACTTCTCCTGGTTCTCTGTCTTGATTCATAAGTTAATGGGTGGCATTCTAACGATTGGGAGCGGTCTGACTGTTGGCCGAGAAGGTCCATCGGTTCAGATTGGCGCAGCAATTGGACAAGGTATTGCCGAAAAAAGTCATTTAAATAGTCAGAACCAACGTTATTTGATTGTAGGCGCCGCTAGTGCGGGGATGGCTGCCGCATTTAACTCACCCATTTCAGGGATTATATTTGCATTAGAAGAACTTTTGAAACGAACCTCGCGGAGAGGGTTTTTAGCCAGTTCCTTAATTATCATTACGTCCACCCTCGTATCAATTATCTTATTAGATAACACCTTTACCCTTACTATTCCTATTTCATTAGAGTTACCAGTAAGAGACTATCCTTTTTTAATTATATTAGGAATGGTCATTGGTTTATCAGGCGTTCTATTTAATCGGGTTATCCTGTGGGGAAAGAGAGTGTATGCACGATGGCACGTCCCTGTTGTTATAAAATGCAACTTCCCTTTTGTTGTCACAGCACTCTTTTTATTATGGGATCCTAGTCTATTAGGCTCAGGAGATCATTATATATTAATGCCATTCCATGAAAATATAGCTCTCGCCTCTCTACTATCTGTTTACTTGATTAAACTATTCTTATTAGTAGTGGCTTTTTCATCTGGTTTGCCGGGCGGTATATTCTTCCCCTTGTTAGCACTAGGCTCACTTGCCGGCAACATCGTGGGAACAAGTTTATCAATGGGTGGATTAATCGATCAGAACACCTTATTAGTTTTTACGGTCATCGCAATGGCTGCTCATTTTGCTGCAATCGTTCGTGCCCCACTGACCGGTATTTTTCTCATCCTTGAAATGACAGGGGGATCGATTCGTTATCTATTACCCCTTGCAATGGTCACCTTTGTTGCTTACCTTGTCGCTGAACTATTCCATTCCGAACCAATTTATGAATCATTGTTAGGGTTGATGTTGGCGAATGAAAAAGAGGAGGGGTAGGAGTTTTTAGAGTGACCCCAAAAGTTAGTTTTTTTTTAGATCTAACTTTTGGGGTCATTTTATATATGCATATCTTTTGTTTATTGTCTGGATAATTGAATGGGAATCGTTCTTTCAGACATTCCCACCTACACCATTAAACTTCTCTACAAATGCTGCATTTTTCTGAAATACACTGTAAGCGATAAATAGCTAGGTACCTGTGAGCACTAGCGGTCTCCTGTTAAACTTGAGATTTCTTAAGTACAACTGGAGGTTTTTAAATTGGAAAAGAATAAGCAGTCCATCGTTCCTGTCAAATTGCAGGAGAAACAAAGAAATCGTCGAATGATTGAGAAGCCCTTACCACAGAAATTAGTAGCACATTTAAAAAATAGTCAGATAGAGCTGTTATATATGAGGGAATCAAACCATCGACGTTGAAAATACTTCTCACGGAGATGACTAGTAATGAAGCTCATTGACTTTACTCAAGTAGAGAATATTTTCATTGTGTGCGGGAAGACGGATATGCGTCGTCAAATTGATGGATTAGCCGCAACGATCACTGAAGAATATGACATGGATATTTATAACGGCGCTCTCTTTCTCTTCTGTGGTGGAAATAAAGACCGGTTCAAAGCTCTTTATTGGGAAGGCGACGGCTTCCTTCTCTTACATAAACGCTTAGAGAATGGTAAATTGAATGGGCCTCGTAACCAGAAAGTCTCCATTAAGCCTGCGGTTAAAGGGAGTATAGCCTAAGAAAAGCATCGGGGAAAAACACCCCGATGCCTTTTTTTGCGTTGTTGTATTATTATTTTTGATAATCTGATAGTTTATATTCCACACCGTGGGTACTTTTGTAGTATTCCGGGTACATCTCTCCACCACAATTTTGACAAGTGAATCTAGGAGCATCAGATAAATCACCTTCATCCCAAAGATCAAATTCATCCACGACTTCCTTCGGAATCGATTCCTTGATTCCGCATTGAAGGCATATATAGTTGACGCTGTTTTTCCCAGTCGAAGCGAATTGCTTCATAAATTTCTTTTTCAGCTTGTTTTTGGTTAATTTTGAATTCTTTTGACTCAATGTACCGAATCTCCTCTCGTAGATATCTCCTAGCCTCCGAATCGTTCGCGTATTGGATTATAAGCCCTCCATTTTTAGACACAACAATCCCGCGGAACACAAAGAGGTTTCCGCAACAGGAACATTTTAGGGGGTTTTCTCCAAAACATTCGAAAATTCGTTCAGCCCATTTCTTTGGTTTCATAGCAGTCGAAACATTCAGCAACAGCCGCTTTATCTTTGATTGGATTTCTTTAACGACTTCTTTTGCAACTGTCTTGAGTTTCCTGCTGTATAACCCATATCTGCGGATCATTTTAAAGTTTTTATCAGGGATATGCCTTACTAAAGCTGCAATAAACTCCTTCGCAAGCATGATTTCTGTTTCATCGGTATCGGTGCGCTTATCGTGATAACGGAACATTACGATATCGCCATCATACATGAGGATACGTTTTAACGCGATCGGTCCGCGTTTCATGTAGCGGCTGATATACTGCAGAACTCTTTTGACATACGTTCGGCTTCTCTTCGGAGCGTTGACATAAAAGCCTTCAGCATTTTTAGTATAGGCTGTTTGAAGCTGTGGCTGTACTTCCTTTTTCTCCTTCGGAGATAACACGCGCCGAATCAACTTTAACACTGCATTCTGCTAATTTATCCGCAACATTTTGTATGGAATATAATCGTAATCTTTCCATTCACCACCTTTGGTCAGTCCACCCATGGTTACAATCATATGTACATGAGGGTTAAACTCGAGTTTGGAGCCAAAAATGTGGAGAGTCAAAATGATGCCAGGCCGAATCTTCTGTTTCTTGAAATAGTCCAAAATTACTTGCGCAGCCTCGTCCATTAGTCCTTTCAAAAGTATTTCCCGATGGTACTTTAAAAAGATATTCCTCAAGCCTTCATCAATTGTAAAAACAATATGTCTGTGAGTGGTGTGGAACATATCCTGAGATACAATTTCACTCCACCGCTCACTTTCACCGACAGAACAGGTCGGACGAAATTTGCCTTTACACCGAATCGGAACTTTTTTTACCGCATGGCATCCTTCACAAACGAATAACCGGAATCCTTTAGAAATATCCCCACAGTATCTAAACTTCTCAACTTCTTGAAAGACCACAGGTCTTATCTTCAGCTTGATTTTTTTAGAAAACTGGTCCCAATGATTGTTCTCATCAAAGAAAATAGTATGGAGAATGTTCTTATTCATGCCTCTATTTTACCACTGTGGAACCAAAAGAAAATCTGTGAAACATGCACTAGCACAACGTTCCACAGCCGGAAAATTATATACTTTCCTAGTTATATAAGAAAACCTCGGACAAGTCCAAGGATTTTAAATTCTGTTTAGCAAGATAATTTGATTATATCGTTTTACTTTTGTTGGAATATTTAACGTAGATCAGCTAATTGTTTTCCATAACGGTACAAAGGGCAATCGGCGTAGCTTGGTGTGACTTTGAGCGCAGCGAATTAGACAGAGCCTAGCCGATTGAGCTGGAAAAGCACGAACGTCAGTGAGGCTTTGAAAGCGACCACCGCCTTGAAAAACAATAAGCTGAACGTAGTATAAAGCTTGATAAATCAACATAAAACTTATAAAACCTTATATTATGAAAAAAAAGACAGGCAAGGCCTGTCTTAAGTCGTATTTTGGCTAGGGGTTAGTATAAATCTAGTCCTGCATCTTGTAAGATTTGATCAAATTCTTCTTCAGTAATCGTATTTAAGTCTTCAATCGCTGGAACTTTCTCGTCCGTAGCTTGTGTTACAATCACAACCGTTGAATCTGTGATCAAAGAGGCTAAACTAATACCTAATTCGTCATCAGAACTTTCTTCCATAGTTGATTCATCAACATCAATCGTCATCGTTGACGTAATGGTTTGAGCCGCTGGATCAATCGAATAAGTCATTGAATACTGCGTATTCGCTGGGTAAAACTCAGCTAATTCAGGATTTTCCTCGATGTAAGTACTCATGTCGACAGTGGCCGTCACAACATCACCTTCTTTAGTCACTTCTTGGAAAACTAAATCCTCTGGTACGAATAATTCGTCCGTCGCACCTGAAGTGCCTGTCACGTCAATATCTTCGAGTTCCTCAGCTGCTTCACTTGGTGGAGTCAATACTAGCGCATCGCCCATTTGTTCCTCTACTGTTTTCAATTGTGCTTCATAATCTGGGTATGCTAAAGACATATAAGAAGCTGATGATTTCAAGTCGCCTAGCTCATCGTAAACCATAGTCCCATCATCATAGAAATAATACGTCATCGTCATTTCATCGCTGTACTCACTAGCTGGTATGTATGATTCGACCTTCGTTCCACCTGTTTGACTATCATAAGTTGTCGTGGTAGTTCCACCAGACACTTCATCCTTCATCTCCGAATGATAAGCATCTAATTCATTAAATTGCTTGAGAATATCACGTACATACTCCTCATCACTCTTCGACCCTTGCTCAAAATCAATCGTCGCCGCCGCTTGAACTTGAATCGGCGCTACCTCTGTTACTAGTGTTGCTGCAGCCGGCAAAACAGTTGTGAACGCTAAAGCCCCTGCTAATTTAACTAAACTCTTTTTCATTAGAATTCCTCCTCTATTTCAATCTCTTATTCAACTCTCCACATTTAAATTGTATTACACAGCCTTCCTAAATAACAAATAAAAACCCTCCCCACCAAAATATTAACCAACACAATCTCCTAGTTTCAACAGTGTAATGTGTAGCTGAACGATTGGATAATTCAAGAACTAGTTTTAATCGTCGCAACACAAAGTGAAGCGTCTCCTCATGTATCGTTGCATCATGACATACACTATCGAACCATAAATATTAGACACGATACTGCCCTCAACCTCGCATTCTAATTATTCTCTTTCAGGAAAACCAAGGCAGTGTCGTGTCCCACAGTCCACGACGATTACATTAGAACCACAAGACGTTTAACTCGTGTCGGTCACCTGACCGACACTCCTTTTGCGCTTCGAATTTATTGAAGCAACAGAGAAAATCAAGTTACCTCGGACTATTCTGAAGTTTTCTTACATGAAAAGAAAAAAATCAGCTAGGCCAATTTAACCGACGGTCAGTGTATCAGATTTATAATCTACCATGACTTTCAGTTGTACTATCAAGCGCAGCTCAGCGACTTGTTATCCATAGCGGTATAAAGGGCCATCGGCTAGGCTCTGACTTTGAGCATAGCGAATTAGTCAGAGCCTAGCCGATTGAGCTAGAAAACCGAGAACGTCACGATTATCAATGGTGGTTTGAAAGCGACCACCACCTTGAAAAACCACCACGCTGAGCGCAGCTCAGCGACAAACTTACAAACCCTTCACATACAAAACAGCCCAGCCTACCTTCATCAAAAGGTAAACTGGGCTATGTGCAACTTATTTGCGATAAATTCCGACAATTTCGTGTTGGCAACCAGGTACTTCAGTTTGAAGGCGACTTAAAATTGCCCCTACTTTGTCTTCAGCACAGAGCGTCACAATGGTTGGACCTGCACCACTAATCACCGTCGCGTAAGCACCTTCTTCAAGCGCTAACGCTTTGACTGTTGGAAATTCGGCAATCAACCTTTGGCGGTAAGGCTCGTGCAGTTTGTCGCGCATCATCATCGCGCCCATTGTCTCATAGTCGCCTTTCAACATCGCCATCAGCATCACGTTGGCAATCGCATTCTGTTCAACCGCTTCCGCATGACTAAAGGTTTTCGGTAGGATACCGCGCGCTTCTTTCGTACTCAATTCATAAGGCGGCACACTCAATACAAGGGTAAGCCCTTCGAACTGACTCGTCTGATAGAATAGTTCATCGTTCGCATAATAACCAGCGAACAAACCACCGGTCACACACGGCCCCACGTTATCCGGATGCCCCTCGATTTGACTACCTAAACGAATTTTATCGTCCATACTTAATTTCAAGCGGCCAAAATAGTTCGCCAACTCGATTCCGGCGACAATCGCGCTAGATGAACTTCCCAAACCATGCGTTAAAGGAATTTCGCTAGACATGCGAATCTGTAAGGGAGGCAACATCACATCGTAATGAGAGGCTACCCTTTTGGCTGTCTTGATGACTAAATTATTTTTATTGCTTGGTAAAACATTCAAAAATTCTTCGACCATTTCGACATGCCAATGATCACTTGCATGTGCTTCAATCGTTAAAAATTTCTCGACGGCTAAGCCGATCGAATCGAAACCGACCCCTAAGTTAGCACTCGTGGCTGGGATTCGACAGTAAAATTTTTCTTCGTTCATGTTATTGCTCCATTCTTAAGCTTCAATCGGATAAGCCACCACAAAGGCCGCATCCTGACTAATTTCGGCTAGTTCAGTCGGTGTAATTGCCTGACTAACTGCCACAAAACGATCGCTATCATTTACTAGTTCTGTTTCAACCCAGTCTGCTTTAGTCGGAGCAGCTTGCAAGCGAATATAGTAGGCTTTTGCTGTTGTATCTGCCACAACGCGCGCTTTTTCTGTTGGCAAGAAATTAAAGTGTTGCGATTGAGTCGCAATATTCATCACATCTGATACAACTGCTGAAGCTGTTGCTAAACCACCAGCACCTGGACCGTAAAACATTGCTTCACCAACTCCATTTCCTTTTACAAAGACACTATTCATTGCGTCATTCACATGAGCGAGTTGATGGCTACTTGCTAACAAGACGGGTTCAACGTTGATGGACACTGAGTTGTCAGCTTCGTTGAGGCGGCTTGTGCCAAGTAGTTTCATAGTGTATCCTGCTTGAGCGGCTTGCGCTAAATCTTGGACTTCAATCCTAGAAATGCCGCGCACAGAAACGTCTTCCAAGTTGAGGGACTTGTTGTAAGCCAATCGACTGAGGAGCAATATTTTGCGTTGAGCGTCGTAGCCTTCGACGTCGTTGGTTGGGTCTGCTTCGGCATAGCCGAGTTCTTGCGCTTTTGTGAGGGCTGTTTGGTAATCCCAGCCGTCTTGGCTCATGCGTGTCAGGATGTAGTTGCTGGTTCCGTTGAGGATGCCGAGCACTTGGTTAATGCGGTTGCTGTTAAGGCCTGTTTGGATGCCTCGAATTACGGGGATTCCGCCGGCTGTACTGGCTTCGTAAGCGAGTGTGACTGAGTATTGGTTGGCGATTTGGCTGAGTTCGTCGATGTGGGCCGCTAGCATATCCTTATTAGCTGTCACGACGTGAATACCTTTTGTCAAAAATTTGGCGATGATATCCCGTGTACCTTCGATGCCGCCCATTACTTCGATGACTAGATCGATATCACTTTCATAGATGGTTTCGATATTGTCGGTGACTGTCATGCCGGTTAAGTCAACTGAACGTTCTTTATTCACATTGTTAACATAGACATGGGTGATGGTGAGTTGTTCGTCAATTGCTTGGCTAATATGTAATTGATTCAGTTGTAGTAACTCAACAACTCCCGATCCTACCGTTCCTAAACCTAAAAGTGCGATATTCATTCTAAATTTCCCTCTACCTTCTTAATTGTTTTCTAATCTATTTGTCATTATTTTACCTTATCTACTAGGATTTTACCACTTAATATTGTATGATGATAGGAGATGAAATTTAAATAAAGGACGTATGTATATGAAAGTAGCAAAATTCGGAGGCAGCTCTTTAAGTTCTGCAGGTCAAATTAGAAAAGTGGCCACTATTATTAAGAATAATCCAGAAATCCGCGCAGTTGTGGTAAGTGCGCCAGGTAAACGTGAGGAAGCGGACACGAAAGTCACCGACTTATTGATTGCTTTATATACCAATCATTTGGCCGGGTTGAATGTGCAACCTGCCATCGACAGCATTTTAACGCGTTATCAATTGATTGTTAATGAGCTAGGACTATCTGATGGCTTGATTGATCGTTTCGAGCGTACATTACGTAGCTATTTAAATAATATTAAAGACGATGCTCGCTTGTTAGACGCTTTGAAGTCTGCTGGGGAAGATTTTAATGCCCAAGTTGTGAGCGATTATTTAGTGTCGCTTGGTCTAAAAGCTGCTTACTTATCACCTAAAGATGCGGGGATTGTTGTAACGGATGAACCTTCAAACGCTCAATTATTACCGGAATCTTACGATTATTTGAAGCAGTTAATTGGCAGTGACACCTTATATGTAATCCCTGGTTTCTTTGGATACTCCAAGAAAGGTGATATTGTCACATTCCCACGTGGAGGTTCTGATATTACAGGCGCGATTGTTGCCCGCGGCTTAGAAGCAGATGTCTACGAAAACTTTACCGACCAAAGCCATATCTTTTCCGCTCATCCTGGCCATGTCCGTAATCCACATGCGATTAATGCGATCACTTATCGCGAAATGCGTGAGTTGTCATATTCTGGTTTCAGCATTTTCCATGACGAAGCTTTAGAACCTCTCTATCAAGTCAAAATACCCGTCCAAATCAAGAATACGAACGAGCCAGAGATTGATGGAACACGTATTGTGGCTGAACGTAGTGATGTGAACGATTATCCAGTGATTGGGATTAGTAGTGATGAAGGCTTTACGTCAATTACTTTACGTCAATATCTATTAAATCGCGAAGTGGGTTATACTCGCCGTTTGTTACAAATTTTTGAAGACCATAATATTTCGATTGAGCATATCCCATCAGGGATTGATAACATTTCGATTATTATTCGTTCGCACCGTCTAAAAGAGAATGAGTTACAACAAATTGTGCAAGAGATTCAGGATAAATTGAATCCTGAATGGGTACAAATTGAAGAAGATTTAGCGATGATGGTTATCGTAGGTGAAGGCATGCGCGAAGTAACAGGTTTGGCTAATAAAGCGACCAGTGCTTTAGCTGAGAATAACATCAACATTCGTATGATTAACCAAGGCGCGTCTGAAATCAGTATGATTTTTGCGATTGCCATGAAGGATCAAAAGAAAGCTTTAGCTGGTTTATACGAGAAGTATTTCAACGCATAATTTTGAAGATGAACACCGCGCCAATGGCGTGGTGTTTTTTGATAATATAAGGGTTATAAGTTTTATGTTGATGTATCAAATTTTGTACTTCGCTCAGCTGATTATTTTCCAAGGCGGTGGTCGCTTTCAAAGCCTCACGGTTGTGAGGGCTTTTCCAGCTCAATCGGCTAGGCTCTGGCTAATTCGCTACGCTCAAATCCAAAGCAGCTGCGCCGATTGCCCTTGATACCGCTTTGGAAAACAAGTCGCTGAGCTACGTTAAACATTCCAACAAAAGTAAATCCATGTATTAAGTTATAACTGCTAAATGGAGTTTAAATTCCACGGACCAGTCCACGTTTTTTTGAATATTTGGAAGTATATGGATAAAGTTGTTTTGATGGCTTAGCTTTTTCGATTATCTAATTGGTTTGCAAAGTCAGTGGTCGAGTTTTTTTGAAAGATGCATCAAAAAAACTGGAGAACGAGTTAGGTATCACCTGTGAGGTGATACTTTCCTTTCAATGTGTTAACTCGGAGTTTGAGTTTGATGATTGAAGCCCTCAATGTTTAAACTCAAATCGCGAGTTTGAACATTGAATTGGTTTTCAGATGAATTTCCGACTAAATCCGGTGATAATTGATAATTATGGATCAAATTACAGGTTGATCATCACCTGTGAGGTGATGTTTTCCGTTCAATGTGTTAACTCGGAGTTTGAGTTTGATGATTGAAGCCCTCAATGTTTAAACTCAAATCGCGAGTTCGAACATTGAATTGGTTTTCAGATGAATTTCCGACTAAATCCGGTGATAATTGATAATTATGGATCAAATTACAGGTTGATCATCACCTGTGAGGTGATGTTTTCCGTTCAATGTGTTAACTCGGAGTTTGAGTTTGATGATTGTAGCCCTCAATGTTTAAACTCAAATCACGAGTTTAAACATTGAAATGGTTTTAGCAAGATTGTCCCCCAAAAAGCTGATAGAAATTTGAAAACGACCACTCTATTGAAAAATCAATAACTTGATCGATACTCAATGCTTGGCAAATCTACAAAAAACTTATCATCCCTAAACAGAAAATAGATTTTTTTGAATAAATAGTGCTATTATATAGACAAATAACATGACCTATCGCTAAATTTGATAAGGTTATTGAGGAGAATTTATGACAATTAAAAAAAGCCGTACTTTGTTATTAGCTGAGAATATCGTTCTAGAAACAGAACGTTTGATTTTAAGACCTTTGACTTTGGAAGACGCAGCCGATGTGTTTGAGTATGTTAGTGATGAGGAAACGATGGAACATATTTTTGAGCCACACACTTCCTTGCAACAAACACAAGAATTTATTGCGAATTATTACGTATCCTCTCCATTAGGTTTTTATGCAATGGAGCATAAAGAGGATCGTAAGATGATTGGTGCGATAGAATTTAGAATAAATGATCAAACGCATCAAGGCGAAATTGGCTATATGTTGAATAAAAACTATTGGCGACAAGGTTTAACAACTGAAGCTTGCTTTGCCATATTATCACTTGGTTTCGATACCCTACTTTTAGACAAGATCATTTCGGGTCATGATACCGGCCATGATGCTTCAGGAAATGTATTGAAAAAAATTGGCATGACGTTTGACTATATCATGAAAGATTCTCACCAATCTAAAGGACAAATGGTCGATACGACTTTTTATGTCATAACGCGCGAGACATACCTAGCTAACCAACAAGCTTAATTAATCTCTAGCCAAAATATGACTCAATAAAATCACACACGGACTTCTTGTTTGCTCAAGGATTCGTGTGTTTTTTTGATTAATTTATCGGTTAGTGATTGTCAATAAGATGGTTTAGGATAGTATTTTGTAAGGGGATTCACTTGTCTTTTTGGTATTTTCTTTATATATTAATATTAGATCTTTTAATTGTATGACAATATTGAATTCAATTAAATTTGTGATATAATGTACAATGATTAAGTGATTATGAAGGGATGGTTTGGCAATGGAAGTTTCTAGTTTTTCTGGTAATATTGGAAAGGCTTGTCAGAAGAAAGTAGCTTTGTTCGATGAGAGCAAAATACGTTATGGTTTGCGAGCTACTTTAGCGGGGGCGTTTTTAACGTTAACAACTGCGGTTGGTGGGATTGCTGCAGATAATAGCATGCAGATGAATCACGACCTTGGAAAGTTTGTCTTTTCTTTTTTATTTGCTTGGGGCTTGGTTTTCGTCTTGTTTCTCAACACGGAATTAGCTACCTCGAATATGATGTATTTGACAGCTGGCGTCTATTATAAAGCAATTAATTTATCAAAAGCTGTGAAAATTTTATTATTCTGTACATTATTCAATTTAGTTGGCGCTTTGTTTATCGGTTGGCTATGTAGTTTTAGTGCGCCCTTCTTAAATTTGTCGGATACGAGTTACCTCGTAACCGTTGTTGGAGCTAAGCTATCGAAAGGTAGTAGTCAGATTATCATCGAAGGAATTCTTGCGAATATCTTTGTGAACATTGCGATTCTTGGTTTTCTATTTATTAAAAGTAGTTCAGCTAGGGTATCCGTGATTATTATAGCGGTCTTCATGTTTGTCTATCTCGGTTATGATCACGTGATTGCGAATTTCGGTTCCTTCTCTCTTGTAATGTATAACAATTCACACATGATTAACGGCTTTGAACTCTTGAATATTCTTCGCCAATGGACAATGGCTTTTATCGGAAACTACTTAGGTGGTGGGATTTGTATTGGTTTATGTTACGCCTACCTCAACAACACCAAAACCATTTATCAAGATTAATAAATTATATTACCTCTCACATCCATAATTAATTGGTGTGAGAGCTTTTTTTATTTATCTGATATAGTTTTTTACAAATCCATCTAATTACTTTTCAAAATTTGACAAATATTAATTAAGCACATAAAAATAACGCCAACAAGTTTGGGGGACTTGTTAACGCTACTCTTTTTGACTAAATTTTGTGTAAGTATTATTAAATTAATTGTTGTTCAATAATTTGAGCAACTTCTTCAATTGATTTATTCTCGACACTGACTACCAGTGCACCTAAACGAGCATATAATTCTTCTGCATAAGAAAGTTCTGCTCGAATTCTTTCGAGATCATTATAAGTGGTTGTAGAATTAACACCCATCAATTTGACGCGCTCTGCTCGAATTTTCATAATATAATTCGGGCTAGCGGTTAGTCCAACGATTTTTCCAGCAGGCACTTGGTAAATTTCTTGGGGGAGATTTACCTCTGGAATTAAGGGGAGGTTGGATACCTTGTATGATTTATTGGCCAAATACATACTTAAAGGCGTCTTCGATGTACGGGAAATACCTAACAACACAAGATCTGATTTCAAGAATCCTTTTGGATTTTTACCGTCGTCGTATTTCACAGCGAATTCAATGGCTGCAACTCGGTCAAAGTAACCTTCGTCCAAGGCATGTAAAGCACCGCTCCTCAATATTGGCTCAACGCCGGTTTGGTCTTGAATCAATTTAATCATCTGCGATAAAAAATCAATATGACGTAAGTGTTTAGTTGTAGCAAATTCTTCAATGATTCGATTTAGTTGGGGGTTAACTAATGTCGAAGCAACGATTGCATTTTCAGTTAAAGCATCTTGAAGAATACCTTTCAAATCCGATTCATTATCAATAAAAGGAAAATTCTTGATTTCTGCTGGCGCAAGATTGGGGTACTGCGCCAAAGCGGCTTGGATGAGACGGTTAGCCGTTTCTCCTACCGAATCCGAAATCACAAATATCCTGGAGGCTTTATTGTTGTAATGAAAATTTGCTTTTAATAGGCTCATTCTTCTTACTCCTCATCTGTCAGGTCAATTAATAAATTGACCAATGCTGTTTTCGATACTTTACCGATAATCTGTCTAGAACCTTGTTCTTTCATGACCGGCAAAGAATCCACTTGGTGTCTCGAAATACTTTTAGCGGCTTGAACCACTGGCATTTCTGGATAAGCGACAAAGATATTCGGCATGCGCGTCATGACAACAGCGACGGGGGAAGTCTGCATGTTGCCCATTGATACGCTACGCAGTAAATCTTTACGTGACACCACTCCGATTAAATTTTTAGCTTCATCGACAATATACAATGTACCAATATCATACATAAACAAAGATGTAATGGCATCTTGGACAGTTGTCTCTTGATCAACACTAACAGGCGGTAACATAATATCCTGAACAGTCATTTGGGACAAACGGTCTTGGACCAATGGTTTAAAACCTAATCCTGAATAAATGTAACCAACTTTGGGGCGTGCATCTAATATACCTGTCATGGTCAAAACTGCCAAATCACTTCTTAAAGTTGATTTGGTCAAACCTAAACTATGGGCAATATTATCTCCACTAATCGGCTCATTCTCTTTTACTATTTCAATTATTTGTTGTTGTCGCTCTGTTAGTTTCATTGTTTAAACCTCGAGTTTTTCTTTTATTGTAGCATATTTTATCGCACTTTGTGCGGCTGCAATTTGCGCAATTGGAATTCTATAAGGTGAACACGAAACATAATCCAAGCCAATTTGATGGAAAAATTCAATTGATTTCGGATCACCTCCTAACTCACCACAAACACCAAGTTTGAAGTCTGCTTGTTTCTGACGCGCTAAGTTGGTGGCAGTTTGTACTAAACTCCCTACTCCTTCCACATCGAGTGTCTGGAATGGGTCGATTGGCATTAGGCCGTCACCAATGTATTGATTAATAAATTTAGCTGCATCATCACGCGAGAAGCCAAAGGTCATTTGAGTCAAGTCGTTCGTTCCAAAGCTAAAGAAATCTGCATAGTCAACAAGTTGGTCTGCAATTAGGCAAGCCCTTGGTAATTCAATCATCGTTCCAATTGTATAAGCCACTTGCGTGTCTAACTCTTCAAGTAAGCTCTTTAGATGTTCTTCGATTTGAGTTTTTAATAAGCTCAATTCTTCAGTCATTCCCACTAACGGAATCATGATTTCTGGTTTAACTGTCGCTCCTGTTGCATTTACCTGTGCAGCTGCTCGAATAATTGCTTCAGCTTGCATCAGATACAACTTAGGATATGTCACTGCTAAACGCACACCACGATGACCTAACATAGGATTGACTTCTGTTAAATCCATTACCCTTTGAGCTAAGTAATTACTTGAGATGCCTAATTGTTCAGCAACTTTTGTCATTTCTTGCTCATTATGTTGATGAGGTAAAAATTCATGTAATGGTGGATCTAACAAGCGAACTACTACCGGCTTATCTTGAGTGAGTGAGAAAATCTCAACAAAATCATCAATTTGATAATTGAGTATTTGACTTAGCGCACGGTCTTGTTCGGTCTTACGGTTGGTAATGATAAAGCGACGCATTTCACGTAATCGTTCTTCTTTAAAGAACATGTGCTCCGTTCTAACTAAACCAATTCCAGCTGCTTCGAAAGACAAGCCTGTTTCAATATCCGCTACAGTTTCAGCATTCATGCGAATCTTTAAATCAGATATTTCACGCGACCATTGCATGATAGTTTGGAAGGCTTCCTCTGCTTCAGATGGGACAGTTTCGATTTTACCTAGATAGATGGCACCGTTAGTACCATCAACAGAAATTAGGGTTCCTTCTGTAAGCTCGCCTCCGGGGTAAGTCACAAGTTTTTGGTGTTCATCAATACTTAATTGTTCACATCCAACCACACAACATACTCCCATACCACGTGCCACAACTGCCGCATGCGACGTCATACCACCACGACTCGTGACAATCGCTTCACTAATGCTCATTCCAGTAATATCTTCTGGCGAAGTTTCTTGACGAACTAGAATGACCTTCTCACCCGCCTCAACCGCTCGAGCTGCAGCCGCTGCATCAAAGTAAATACGACCAGTAGCTGCTCCAGGACTCGCTGGTAAGCCTACCTCTGTGATAAGTTCAGCTTCTTTTAAGGCTTCTACCTGAAAACTTGGATGTAATAATTGATCAATCGATTTCGTATCGATTTTTAGCACCGCGTCTTCTTTGCTTATTTTGCCTTCTTTTACTAAATCAACCGCAATTTGGAAAGCTGCTTTAGTAGTGCGTTTCCCATTACGTGTTTGAAGTAGGAAAAGTTTTCCATTTTCAATGGTAAATTCAATGTCTTGCATATCACCATAATGATTCTCTAATAAATTTGCTACACGAATAAATTCCGCATAGACGTCTGGCATCGCTGCTTCAAGGCTAGCGATTGTTTGAGGGGTACGAATACCTGCTACCACGTCTTCACCTTGAGCATTCAATAAATATTCTCCGAATAGAATGTTCTCACCAGTCGCTGGGTTACGCGTAAACGCTACACCTGTTCCTGATTGATTACCACTGTTTCCAAAGACCATCTCCTGCACATTCACCGCTGTTCCACCATGGTGCGGAATGTCATTTAGATTACGATAGACGAAAGCTCGCTCATTATTCCAAGAAGAAAATACGGCTTCGATCGCCTCCAATAATTGTTGCTTAGGATCTTGTGGGAACACTTTCCCCGCGACTTGCTGATAAATTTCTTTATACTTTTCAATGACTTGTTTCAAATCATCAACCTGCAAATCTTGGTCTGTTTTAATATTATGAGTTTCTTTGTATTTCGCCAGATGACGTTCAAAGTAACTTCCACTAATTTCATAAACAACATTCCCGAACATTTGTAACAAACGACGATAACAGTCATAAGCAAATGCTGGGTTATTGGTTAATTTCGCAAATCTTTCAACATTCACATCATTCAAGCCTAAGTTTAGGATGGTATCCATCATACCTGGCATTGATTGAGCGGCTCCACTTCGAACCGACACTAATAAGAGATTGGCATCATCCGAAAATGACTTACCGGTTCTCACTTGTAGCTCATCTAAATTACGTTCAATTTGCTGCATCATATCATCTGACAATTGTTTTTCCGTTGCCAAGTATTCCATACATGCTTCTGTCGAAATAGTAAAACCACTTGGTACCGGTAAGCCCATGCTTGTCATTTCAGCTAAGTTAGCACCTTTGCCGCCCAATAGGGCTCGCATACTTGCGTTACCTTCATCAAAATTATAAACATATTTGGTCATTTCGCCGCTCCTTTATAGTGCGTATCATTGAATCATTAAAGCTATTATATAGTGCGCATTATTCAATTGCAACATGTATTTATTGGCTTAATGATTAAAATTCGTTGAAACCCGTTGATTTAAAAGGCTTTCATTAGCTAGAAATATCTTTAATAAGACGCATTATTCAAAGTTATAGACTGCATACCATTCTGCTTGAACTAAATATTTAATTTAGTTCAAACACGTCAGTAAAGTAACCACGGACAAACAATCTCGATCACCATCCGCCTTTACATTAATCGTCGCGACGCGTAGCAAGAGACACCTTTGATCTTCCGAGTTGCTTTTAATCCAAGGTTACACAACATGCGTTTTACATTCTTTAAAGAAAAATCTAGCCCTATCTCCACCCAACATTTTTTATGCTCCACTGATTTTCTCCCAATTAAAATCTCAATCCCCTCACCAATTAGTGTTTACACAAAGCAAGAGACACCACCCAAATTAGGTAGTGTCTCAAATAGTTGTATATTAAATTTAAGCTCTGACTTGTCCGTCGCCTTCAATGACATATTTGTAACTTGTTAAAGCTTCTAGTCCCATTGGTCCACGCGCGTGTAATTTTTGCGTGCTGATTCCTAATTCTCCACCAAAACCGAATACCTCACCGTCAGAAAAGCGGGTTGAAGCATTGACATAGACACAAGCTGAATCAATATCATTCAAGAAATGCTGAGCAGTTGAATAGTCTTTGGTCACAATCGCATCTGAGTGTCCAGTTGAGAAACGCTCGATGTGTGCGACCGCCTCATCGTAGTTGTCAACTATTTTGACAGCGATACGGTAGTCTAGAAATTCTGTCGCATAATCTTCGTCAGTTGCCAATGTTGCTTGTGGTACCAATTCCACAACCTTTTCATCGCCAAGTATTTCTACCCCAGCATCAATCAAGGCAGCAGTCGCTTCCGGTAAGAACTTCTCTGCAAATTCCGCATCAATCAGTAAGTTTTCTAACGCATTACAAACGGATGGACGCTGTAATTTTCCATTTAATAAAATGTTATAAGCTTGTTCGAAATCAGCCTCAGCATGCACATACAGATGACAGTTACCCACACCTGTTTCAATAACCGGCACAGTTGCTTGACGAAGCACAGCCTGAATCAAACCAGCACCACCTCTTGGTACCAGACAGTCCACATATTGATTTAACTGCATAAATTCTGTTGCTAATTCGCGTGATGGATCGGTAATCAATTGCACCGCTGTAGAAGGTACTTTACTTTTCGCTAAGCCAGCTTGCACCGCTGCTACAATCGCCTGATTACTCTCCAAGGCTTCTTTACCGCCACGTAAAATCACCGCATTACCAGCTTTCAAACATAAAGCTGACGCATCTACGGTAACGTTAGGACGTGACTCATAAATAATCCCAACCACTCCTAACGGCACACGACGACGACTTATTCTCAAACCATCTTTATTGACCCATTGTGAATCGGTTTTTAAAATCGGATCTGGTAAAGCCGCAATTTGGCGTAAGCCATCCACCATGCCTTGAATTCTTGCTTCTGTTAACGTTAAACGTTCTAATAGAGCAGTCGTCAAGCCATTTTGACGGCCATTTTCTAAATCACGCTCGTTCGCTGCCAAGATTTCTGTTTGTTGTTCTAATAAAGCCACCGCGATTGCTTCTAAGGCATCATTTTTAGCCTGAGCTGATAATAAACGAACTACTCTTGCTGCAGCCTTAGCTTGGCGTCCTAAATCTTCAATATAAGTCATTTCCCACGTTTCCTTTCTAAATTTCAATCGTCATCACATTCAATATTATTCGGCCTTAAATAAAGTTCCAATTTTTTCCCCAGCCAGAATATTAAATAACCTCGCTGGTTCATCGCTACTTGTGACAATCATTGCCTTGCCCGCCGCTAACATATGTTCAGCAGCACGAATTTTCGTTAACATTCCGCCTTTAGAAAATTCTGAGCCCTTACCACTCGCCATAATTTCAACTTCTTCTGTAATAGCCGGCACGTGATCTAACATCACAGCCTCCGGATTACGCATTGGGTTATCGGTGAATAGGCCTTCTACATCACTGAGAATAATCAGCAACTCTGCATCGACTACACGTGCCACAATAGCTGATAAGGTATCGTTGTCACCAAATTTTGTTTGATGATCTAATTCATCCACCGCAATTGCATCATTTTCATTAATAATTGGAATAATATTCTTCGCTAATAACGTATCTAGCGCTGTGCGGACATTATGCAGTGACTCGGGGAAATCAATTACATCGCGAGTCAGTAAAATTTGTCCAACATGTTGGTTATAGTTTTGGAAAAAGCGACTATAATGCCCCATCAGAATACTCTGCCCAAACGCTGCTAATGCTTGTTGCTCAGCAATCGTACTGGGGTATACATCATAGTTTAACGTGCTGGCCCCAACACCAATTGCGCCTGAAGTTACTAAAATAACTTCCTTACCTGCCTGCTGTAAGCTCGAACATACATAAGCTAAACGATCGATTTTCTGATAATTGACTTTCTTTTGCGATTGCATAATTGAGTTGGTCCCAATTTTAATGACAATACGCTGATAGTCTTTTATAAAGTCTCTTTCCATAATGCTCTCCTAATCCATTGATACCTCCATTATACCGCACAATCTGAAGATTACTAGACACGATCCTTAATCTTTCTCATAAGTTTTTAACAAAATATCAAAATTCATCAAAGCCACTCCCCATCTATTTACACTAGATACTTAAAATTGTATTTTGTTAGTGGTTTCACAATCGAGCTGTTTTTGATATAATTATGGTGTCAAGACAGTTTAGGAGGATGATGATGGACAGAGAAAACGGAATTGGCTGGACTGAAGTCGACGATATTGAATTGAGCGACGACCGTTTAGCTCACGATGATATGACGGATGAGCATTACGTTGGTTGTTGTCAGACGGAATTCCATGTCATTGAGGATGAAGCGAGTTTCCAAGAATTACTGAAGTTTTTACATCGGCCTAAAGAATAGAAAGGATGTTGCGTGTGGTACAGTCAATTTTGACGATTTGCCGTTATGATACGGTTATTTCGCCGGGCGCTTATTTTCATTTAAAAACGGATTGGTTTGAGAGCGATCAAGAAATTCAGACGATTATCATTGATCAAAGTCATGTGTTTACAAAGATGTTATCGATTTACCCTAATAATTTCGTGATGTATTTAGAACAGGATGCTAACGGGAGTTTATATCGCACCAATTATCCCCTCTTTCGCCAAGAAGATAAAGATTATTTCGAGGTTGAATGGGACGCTTAATTATTGAACAAGCATTTAGGCGCAAGTATTTCTCTAAATTCCCCACACATTTTAAAGCCCTTTCAAATGTGTTCTCACACTATTTGAGTTATAATAAACACACTAACAAGAAAAGGGTGATTGAATGTCTTATTTTACTTTAAATGATGGAAAGCAACTACCCGTTATCGGGCTTGGAACTGTGCATATTCAAGGCGCAACTGGTCTAGAAAGTATTCTAACCGCTTTAGATACAGGCTACCGTTTAATCGATACGTCAACGAATTATCATAATGAAGGCATGGTTGGGGCTGCGATTCGACGCACGCCAATTAGTCGACATGAGATTCTCGTTACTTCGAAATTACCGGGGTTAGCGCATCAATATGACATGGCCATTAAATTGATTCAAGAGTCTCTTTACCGTACTGGGTTAGATTATTTCGATATTTATTTGATTCACTGGCCTTTGCCTAAGCGTGATTTATATGTAGAAGCTTGGCAAGCGTTAATTGATGCCCAAAAGTTTGGTCTGATTCGTTCGATTGGCGTTTCGAACTTTACGCGCGAGCATTTGAATCGAATAATAGCTGAAACGGGTGTGACACCTGCGATTAATCAGATTGAGCGTCACCCCTACTTTAACAACCTAGAAACAGTGCGTGCGAATAATGAACTCGGTATTCTCACACAAGCTTGGAGTCCTTTTGGCCGTGATAAGCTGAATGTTCTTGAAGATCCAGTCATTAAAGAATTAGCACTGAAATATGATAAAGAGCCTTCACAAATCGTTATTCGATGGAATTTACAACAAAACGTTCAACCCATTGTAAAAGCCGCGTCAGCCAAACATCAACTTGCTAACTTAGATGTCTTGGACTTTGAATTACAAGTCGCAGATATGGAGAAAATTAATGCACTTGATCGCGGTGAAGCCGGCCGTATTGCTGGCCAAGACCCCGACGAGTATGAAGAATTTGAATAAATAATAGGAGTGTTGCGAGTGGAAAAATTGGTTGAAAAAGAATTTGTGGTTTTAGATGCACACAGTGCTGCTGCAGTTGGATCAGGTGGCTTAAATGTCTTTGGCACACCCTCTATGATTGCTTTCATGGAAAATGTTGCCTTGACCGCATCAGAACCAGAGTGTGAAATTGGCGATACGACAGTTGGCATTGAATTGAACGTACGCCACCTAGCGCCTACCGCTATCGGCCGTAAAGTGCGTGTCCAAGCCGAACTAGTTGAACGCCATAAAAAGATCCTGACCTTTAAACTTAGAGCTTTCGACGATAACAAACTAATCGGAGAGGCCGACCATAAACGTGCCATTGTCAACATCGACAAATTTATGCAGAATATTTAAGCGCAATCCTTAGGCAAAATACTCATCACGACCCCGCTCGCTTATTAATAAACGAGCGGGGCTTGTTTGTGCTGATTGAATATAGTCGTGGATGAATTCTCTCTTAATCTGTTAAATTTACATGACGATAGTTTTAGTAGTTGTGTATCGTTTGTCGCTGAAAGCTGCAAGAAAAAAAGCTAGTTGATTAAGCTTTCAAGAAATTGGATAAACTCACCTGATACTGCACTGTGATAAGATTAATGAAACACATTAGGGTTCTTGAAATTAGTGTGACTTCTTTTTTACAAAACAAGTCGCCCTTTAGATGGTCTCGGACAATATTCGGTTGGCTTTACTAAATTGAATTGAACACATATCGCTAGGACTATCATTTTATTTGAAAATTTTATCATCATATTGACTTCGATGTATTCTAATGTGCTAACTCAAATTCTGAGTCGACACATTGGCTAAGTTAATGTGCCAACTCAATTCGCCAGTCGACACATTGGAAGCAATTAATGACTTTTTGAGTGAAATTCCTGCTCATATTTATACTTTTGCCAAACAAACTCCTTAATTTCCAGCTAAAAACCGCCAATACTTCCAATATTTTTTTCTAATGCGTCAACTCAAATTCTGAGTTGACACATTGGGTAGGTTAATGCGCCAACTCAATTCACCAGTCGACACATTGGAAGCAGTTAGTGACTTTTAGTTGAACTACCAAACTTAGATAACTATGGGGCCTACTAGTAAATAGGGCAATCACTCGCTACTATTAGAAGCGCTTGAGTTGGAAAACGACCACCACCTTGGAAAAACAATAAGCTGAGCGAAATACAAAGATTGGCAAATCAACATAAAACTTATAATTCCTTATATCACTTCTAAAATTTCTAATGTCTTAACGCGTTACTTCAAAAAACGGAATTAATTTATCAAAACCCTTTTGAATTTCTGCGCACACTTCTTCAACCGAAACAAAATCTGCTAGAGTTGGAATATCATATTTCATCAGAACTTTACGGACATTCTCAACTTCAACTAATTCTTTTAATGTTTGGCGTGATCTTTCATCCGCATTATAAAAATAACTTTCTCCAGCGATTTGAGCCCAATAATAAACGCCATCTAAGTCCAAACTTTCATCCAGCAGCACCTCTAATACACGATTCTGGCGCGCTAAAGTTTCGGGTGTACTGCCACGCTCTATAAAGCTCAATTCACAAGAAATTCCTAGCCGTCCCTCAATTGTTTTCAATCGCACAGCAAATGTAGAATCCAAGCGTGTCCCTCCTTCTAAAAAGAAATAACACCAGAAATGTGGCCGACCTACTTGCGCTTGATTCATCCATGCACTGACGCGATCTGCACGAAAATCATTGGTGACACCCAATAAACTCGCTACCAAGGTCTGGAATGCTTTCCGAGCTTCCTGCCCTGCTAATTTAAACTCTTCCATTTCGACGGCCTGCTCACCGGCTTTACTTGGTGCGATATACTTCTTCCCCTGGTACGGCAAGTAATTCTCCATCTGCGCTACCTTTTGTTTCCAATTATTTTCTCTCATTGATTACTACCTCCTTCAAACAATCACTTGACTATCATTCAAACGAATACTATAATGATTATGTCTCACATGCACGTTTAACTTATATACATTAACCTGAAAGGATTCACACATGGCAAAAAAATCAAAAATTGCAAAATACGAACGACAAGCAGCCCTCGTTGAACAATATGCCGAATTGCGCGCTGAACTAAAAGCTCAAGGTAACTACGAAGCACTTAGAAAATTACCCTTAGATTCTAACCCAAATCGATTGCGTCACCGCGATCAAGTTGATGGTCGTCCCCGTGGCTACCTACGTAAATTTGGTTTATCGCGTGTTAATTTTAGACGCCTTGCCCACCTTGGTCAAATTCCAGGTGTTCATAAAGCAAGTTGGTAATCTTTAGTTTAACACGATAGATCAGCCTAAAGACATCGAAAAATCCCATCGCACTTTCTAAATGAATTGCGATGGGATTTTTATATCTAAGATTAACCCATATCTTTAATTTTCATCAAACGAGAAGTCGTTGCTCGCGCACTTTCCTCAAGTTTCATTCGGATAAAGTAGATGGTTTCTTGTAAATCAGGAATTGTTCGATATTCTAACGCATTCACTCGACGGCGCGTGCGCTCAATTTCAACTGCCATTAGTTGACAAGTTTTCTCTAATTCTGCAAATTCTAACAACTTTGGCATTATTTCTATCAGCTCTTCAAACGCAATATCTAATTCTGCATTAGAATTAAGGTAACCATAAGCAAGTTCGACTTTCCCCTGAGAGGCTTCATTGTAATTGAAATGCATCTTAGGTACACGCACACTTAATATATTCTTGCGGTCGATATCTAACGAGACACTTTGAGCAGGAATCGCCATAATTTCCTCAATAAACTTCTCATCGACGAGTGACTTCGCAATTGAAAATTGCTGCATCGCATGCCCCAATTGCCCAATCACTTCATCTCTTAAAGCATTCGTTTGCTTCACTTTCAAAACAAACTCCTTCATTAAACCATCTTGCTTATCTTTCAATAGCTTATGACCGCGTGTCGAAAGCTTCAAACGTTCTTTCAAACGCGCTAACTCCATACGAGTTGGTTTAACATTCAGAATAGCCATTAAGCATCACCCGATTCAGGATAGTATTTATCAAGCATTTCTGTACGAATACGAGTTAACTCCGTTCTTGGTAAAATTTTAAGTAACTCCCAACCTAACTCTATCGTTTCATTAATTGAGCGGTTAGTTCTAAAGCCTTGATTCACATATCGCTTTTCAAATTGGGTCGTAAACTCTAAGTAAAGTTTATCAATTTCAGTTAAGGCAGCATCCCCTAACACCGCTGACAATTCCTTGGCTTCTTTTCCTTGGGCATAAGCATAGAACATTTGGTTCATTGTCGCAGCATGGTCTTCACGTGTCTTACCTTCACCAATTCCATTATCTTTTAAACGAGATAATGATGGCATAACATCAATCGGTGGTTGCACGCCTTGATTATGCAATTCACGCGATAAGAGAATCTGCCCCTCTGTAATATAACCTGTTAAGTCAGGAATTGGATGCGTAATATCATCTTCCGGCATTGTTAGAATTGGAATTTGCGTAATTGAACCTTTGATGCCACGCATACGTCCAGCACGTTCATAAATGGTTGATAAGTTAGTATATAAATAACCTGGATAACCACGACGGCCTGGAATTTCACGACGCGCAGCTGACACTTCACGTAAGGCGTTCGCATAATTAGTCATATCCGTCATAATAACCAAAACATGCATACCTTTCTCAAAGGCTAAATATTCCGCTGCTGTTAAAGCAATCTTCGGTGTCGCAATACGCTCAATTGCAGGATCATTCGCTAAGTTAATAAACACAACCGAGCGATCAATAGCTCCTGTTTCTGTAAAGTCTTTAATAAAGTATTGCGCATCATCAAAAGTGATCCCAATCGCCGCAAAAACTACCGCGAAATTATCATCAGAATTTAGCACCGCTGCCTGACGCGCAATTTGCGCTGCCAATTGTTGATGAGGTAAACCTGAACTTGAGAATACTGGCAATTTTTGTCCACGCACTAACGTATTCAAATGGTCAATGGATGAAATACCTGTTTGAATAAACTCATCTGGATACTCTCGGGCAATCGGATTAATGGCTTTACCGTTGATATCTAATGAAGCTTCAGGAATCAAGTCAGGCCCGCCATCATTAACACGTCCCATCCCATCAAAACGACGACCAATCATATCCTCAGACACATCTAAAGTTAATGGATGCCCGACAAAGCGAGCCTTTGTGTCACGCGTAACAATTCCGCTAGATCCTTCAAACAATTGGACCACTGCGGTATCACCCGTCACTTCTAGTACTTGACCACGGCGATGTTCGCCAGTTTGTAATTCAATATCCACCAATTCATCAAACTTCACACCTTCAACACCCGTAACGGTCATCAGAGGATCTACAATTTCTGTCACTGTTGTATATTCTTTACGCATTATTTATAGACCTCCTTTTCTAAAACATGTTGTATTGATTTTTCAGTCTCTTGACGAATCTCATCAAACGCTTCTGGCTTATCTTCTGGAATGTATTTCATTCGACCAATCTTCTCGCGTAAAACTGCAGTATCTTTAACAATATCGTCAAAATACGCACCAAGATTCAAAGCATCCAATGCTTTTGCTTCGAATGATAGAATGATATCTAACATATCGTACTGTTTCTTAAGTGACGTATAGGTATCAACATCATCATATGCATTCTGCTGTAAGTAACTTTCACGAATCATACTGCTAATCAACAGTGTTAATCGATCAGTTTCAGGTAACGATTCTACCCCAACTAAACGAACGATTTCTTGTAACTCAGCTTCTTGTTGTAAAAGATTTCTAGTATGATTGACCATTTGTTCCCAATCAACATTCAGCTGCTGTCCAACATAATTGTTCAATGACTCTGAATCTAAGGAATAAGAATTTAACCAATTAATCGCTGGGAAATGACGACGTTGAGACAAAGCACTATCCAAGCCCCAGAAAACTTTAACAACACTTAACGTATTCTGTGTCACTGGTTCAGAGGTATCGCCCCCTGGAGGTGATACTGCACCAATCGCTGTGACTGAGCCTTCACGCTCCTCACCATCATTACCTAAAGTAATGACACGACCAGCACGCTCATAGTAGTCAGCCAAACGGCTTCCTAAATAAGCAGGATATCCCTCGTCCCCTGGCATTTCTTCTAATCGACCAGAGATTTCACGTAAAGCTTCTGCCCAACGAGATGTAGAATCTGCCATAATCGCAACAGAGTAACCCATGTCACGGAAATATTCCGCAATCGCTATCCCCGTATAAATTGACGCTTCACGAGCTGCAACTGGCATATTTGATGTATTCGCAATTAAAATTGTACGATCCATAATTGATTTCCCTGTATTCGGATCAATCAATTGAGGAAATTCATCAATAACTTCCGTCATTTCATTACCGCGTTCACCACATCCTACATATACCACTAAGTCAACGTTGGCCCACTTAGCAATTTGGTGTTGAACTACTGTTTTCCCCGCTCCAAACGGTCCAGGTACCGATGCCGTTCCGCCTTTAGCAACCGGAAACATCGTATCAATGACACGCTGACCCGTTAACAAGACTTCTTCGGTCCCTAGTTTACGTTTATAAGGACGCCCTTTTCGTACCGGCCAACGTTGAATCATATCAAAGTTTTGCTCCCCACTAGCAGTTTCCAACGTATATAACGTATCCGTCACTTTATATACTCCACTGGCAATATGTTTTATAACGCCCTTAACGCCCGGCGCTACCATTATACGATGTTCAATAACGGGTGTTTCTTGAACAGTCCCAATGATATCGCCTGCTTCAACTGTATCACCAATTTGAGCTACGGCCGTAAATTCCCACTCTTTTTCGCGATCTAATGGTTCTACTACAACACCTCGTTCTAGATAATTACCGCCTGTTTTTTCCAAGAAGCTATCTAATGGACGTTGTATGCCATCAAACATATTCGCGACCATACCTGGTCCTAATTCTACTGATAAAGGTTCTCCCGTAATCACTACCGGTTCGCCTGGTCCTACCATTGACGTCTCTTCATATACTTGGAGGCTGGCTTCATCGCCTCGAATTTGAATAATTTCTCCGATTAAGCCAAGATCGCCAACACGACAAATATCACGAACAGCCGCGTCTTCCATCCCTTTAGCAACGACAAGCGGTCCAGCCACACTTATTATTGTTCCATTTTTCAATCGTTTACCTCCTACATTATCTTAATACCAACTGCTCGTTCTACATTTCCCGCAAATCGTTCTTTGCCGAAATTATTCGTTCCTGTATGATTAGGAATCAAAATGACAGCCGGTGTCACAAGTTCATCATAGCGTTCGAGAGTTTCTGGTATTTGTGCGCCTAATTGTTCTGTCAAGAAGATAATGCCGTACTCTTCTCGTGCTAAGCCGTCAACAACACGTCGCGCTTCATTCTCATCAGATGCAAAGAACACCTCAAAGCCAATCATTTTGAAGGCTAAAACCGAATCTTTGTCCCCAACAACAGCAATTTTATGAGACATAGTTCATTCGCATCCTTCCTTTAGTTTCTTCTATATTAATTTGGTTTTCTTTAGCAGATAAAACCAAGCGTAAATTACGCACTTCAGTTTCTTTCGCGTAAATGTAAGCTAACATTGGCAACGGACCAAACGCTTGTAATTTTGCATCTTGCATCTTACGCATCAAAGCATTATCTGTATAATAGTCAAATTTTATTGACGAAATACCGATCCCCGCCGTAATCAGCGATTCATTTAAAACATCTTTATATTTAGTTTCTGCCAATGATTGAATCAAGTTGCGAGCATCCCCAACACCTAATTGAATGAGTTTTTCAATTTCAAAAGATCCCGCATCAGATAGAACTGAACGCAAGAAGTTTTTGGTTCGATTCTGATATTTGGCTCTAATAAGTGTGGAAATATTCTTAAAGTCAATTTGCATATCAATCATTTCAATTATAGACGGATGACCAATTTCTGTAGCCAGCTGTTTAAAATGTTGAAAATAATGACGGTCAATTAAAACTTCAACTTGGTGAACATTTTTAAATTCACTATAATCTGTTTTCGCATCATTAATCGTATTTAAATAAGCTTGAGATAATACTTCTGATTTACCTAATTGCACAGCTTGACGTAGCTCCGTTAAATCAAAACGTCCAATGTCGAAATACATTTCACTAAAGTTTGTTTCGGCAATCCATTCTTTAATCATGACTTTGAGATTCTGATAGGTATAACGCAAGCTTGCCAATTCGACTAGTTTAGGATCAGGTGTTATACTAAATAACTTTTGATATGTTTCCACTAATTCTTCGGTAATCATATCGTCATAATTATGATTTTCTAAAACTTTTTCTACCTTATCACGGTAAGTCGTTTCACGCAAAATACTTACTGCATCTCTAAACGAATCTGCTGCTAACATTCGATCATAAATCGCCTGGTTGAGAAGGTCATTTTCTAGGACACGAATCGTTACGTTCAGTGAACCAAATTCGTTATCGTACATCTAATCCCCCCTTACTGATTAAATAGACGTGCTATTTCAACCGTCATTTTAGTTTTAGCATCTTGAATTAACGTTTCATTTAAGAAGTTATATTGAATGCCTCCACGTTCAATAATAAAACCACCTTCTTGAGTGATTATATTAGGTGATAGCTGTAACTGAACACCCTCTATATTAAGCGTGTCTAACCATGCTTGTGTAATTTTTTCTTGTGATACTTCTCCAAGTAAAATCATTAACTGACCTTGATGTTTAAATTGTTGTACAACATCTAGAAAGAATGCTTGTAGTTCTTCAGTTGAAATTTGATCCAACGCTGTTTGAGCTGCAGCAAACACTTCCTGTAACAGGCTTTGTTTTTCAGTTAATAATTGATCGCGATGCGCAATGTTCTGAGATTGGCGCGAAATTTGATAACGTTCTTTGATTTTCGAATCAATTTTCTCTTTTTCTACGTTCAGCTTTTCTCGATACTCATTTTTTTTCTTTTCAAGTGCTTTATGAGTTTCAATTCGACGATTCGCTACTTTTTCTTCTAACAAGTTTGTCTCTTTACTCACAACTCGTTCTACTAACTCGTTAATATTAGCCATTTCATGCCTCCTTTATCATATGTTTATATCTATAAGGAAAATCGCTTATAATACAATCATTAATAAAGAAGCAACAAATCCTAAAATTGCGTACGTTTCAACCATCGCTGAGTAAACAATCCCTTGTGTAACATTCTCAGGACGTTGAGCTAAAATTTGCATACCAGCAATTGATGCTTTTGCTTGTGAAGGTGCAGATGTAAAGCCAGTAATTGCAACTGGTAAACTAGCTGCTAATAAATACCAACCTTGAGAAGCGTCCATACCTGATTCGATGTTTAAAAGAATGATTAATCCGATAACGAATCCATATAAACCTTGTGTTGCTGGTAGTAATTGTAGAACTAAAGCTTGTCCGAATAATTCAGGCTTCTCTCTTGTTAATGCTGCTGCTGCCTCACCGGCCATACCTACTGCACGAGCGGAACCTGTACCAGCAAGAAAAATTGCAATCGCAACGCCCAAACCTGCTAAGAACATGCCTGTTTCCGGCCCGAAAAGATACTCAATATTAAATGACATTATGTTATTCCTCCATTATTTTAAATAATTATTTTATGATTTTTTTGTCCAAATATATTTTTCTAAAGTTTTTAGTGGATTAAAGCGTCTACCATCACTCTCGAAAAATTTACCAAAGAACTCAACATATTGTAAACGCATTGTATGTACGTAAGCTCCTAAATAAGTTATAAAAATATTTAACGCATGTAATAAAACAAATAGAATGACACCGATAGTAAAGCGTGCAATTGGTGGTAGCAGACTCAATATTAAGTTAAACGCCATTCCAATATTTGCACCTGCTACAGCTAGGGCCGTTAGGCGTGTATAACTCACTAAATCGCCTATAACACTCGCTACATCCATAATCCCAAAAGCTGCCTGTCCAACTCCAGCTAGCTTATTTTCGTTAGAGAATATTTTGACGATGAACATTCCCAATATATTGCCGAGTATTAATACTAAACCAGCGGTCGTTAACCAAGCAATATTAAAGAAAACCATGTTTATTGCAATCACCGCAACACCTAGCAAGATAAGCGCCCACTGAGCACCATCTAAATATGCTGACACATAATCTTTAACCTTAATTGCTAAATAAATTTTAATGCCGTAACCTAAAATCATATGGATAATTCCCAACGCAACCGATATCCCCATAACCAGAATAACATTGTCCGTTAGGTTCAATAGTCTAAATGGTAAGTCAAAACCGAGGAAACTTCCAAAAATCAAACCAAATAGCATCGTCCCATAAGAGAGTTGATTAAACATTTTTAAAGATAAACGCATCCCTTTCGACAACTCAAACGTTCTTAGAGCATACCAAGTAGCCAACCATAAAAGTAAGCCATAGCCCAAGTCTGCACTCATCATGCCGAAAAATGCGATATGGAACGGATAATACCAAGGAGTTGGATCAAATCCATTATACTTCGGCATTCCAAATTGAGCAGTGATTGATTCGAACGGTTTAACAAATTCAGGATTATCAAAAACAGTGGGCACATCGTCAATTTCTTCTTCTTGTACATCTGTTTCAAAGAAAGCAATCGACTGATTGTCACACATAGCTTGGATATGCTCAATGTGACCTGGTAGCTTATCTGCTTCCGTCCAACCGCTAATGACAAAAACGAATTCACTATGAATCATCAGCTCTTTAGCTTTTTCACGTTCACGCATATTATAAAAATATTCTTCTGCTAAGTGCAGATGTTCGCGTGTCTCATGGTATTTCTTCAAACTTTCTTTCTCTTCTGTGATTTTATGGATGATTTGTTTTTGTTCTGATAAGTTTGCTTGCAGCTCATCTTTAGGAAGACCTTTCTCTTGATAACTCAGTGGTTGAAATCCATAAATTTGCTGGATTTCACGACAAGCTTCAAGTTCGTCTACCGGTGTAACTAAAAGATAGCCCCAAGTATCACGTGATTGATAAATGTCCTCAGCATACGCAGTATCTAAGTCATTTACAGCCGCTTCAAAGACTTGTGCTTTCTCGGTTTCAACGGTTCCTACAAGGATCTCGAAATGCTTGAAAGCTTTCGTATCACTTGGCATAAATGTTAAATTTTGCCATTGTCTAAAAAACGCTTCTTCTTTTTGAAGTTCTTTCAATTTTTCGTTTAAACGAGTTAAGGTTTGTTCCATATAATCAACTCGATGAAGTAGCTTTTTATAATCGATTTCTTTAACACGACTTTCTAAATCAGCCAAAGAATAGATAGGACGTTTCTTTTTTAAGCTCTTGAACATCCCAACACTTGGTACAAACTGATCTAAGTATGCAATCGCATAGCGAATATCTTGTAATGTTTGAGTTAATTGTCCAACGGTTTCTTTACGCTCTTCAAAATGTAAAGCAATCAATTCGGGTTCTTCACCTTCAGAAAAAGCCTCTTTTAGAGAAATTACTTCTATATTATGCATCGCTTGCATGGCAACTAATACACTATCTTTTTCCTTTTGTTCAGCTAACAGTGTCAGCTTCTTCATTTTGGCGATTCCCATATTGATTCAGAACCTCCTTCAGTATTGTGTTCACAAGCTCTTCTTTCTGTTGCACGAACTTCATCTTTAACGTCGCTTTCTTTTCGCCCAAACTAACCACTAAGTTTTGTTGTTCAGCGGCTAGCTGATTTTCCAGTTCTGATTCCTTTAAAAGCGAATACTCTTTCAACTGGGATTGATAGCTACGTTGTAGTTCTTCTACTTCTTTATGATGCTTATTCTCAATTAGCTGAATTTCCTCAGCAAATTCACGCCTAATATATTCAATTTGAACTTCAATATCCCGTATATAATCAATGACTTTTATCGACATACTTTCCCTCTCTTTCTTTTTTATTTGTTATCTACTTGAACTTTCGTATTGAATTTGTTCATGCTTTTTAACTAATGATTTATATTTCGAAAGTTTCAATACTACTTTTATTACTTAGAAAAATAATCCAAATCGTTAACTTAAGTATATTGTAAGTGTATTCATCTCGCGAATATCAAATGATACCTATTGATATCGCTGAACACTCATTTTCTCTACACCCCTCCAGTTAATGCATGTTTTAATGGCTAGATAGCAGTTAGCTAATTTAAATTATAAAAAAAAGGCACACTCCATCCATGAAGTGCGCCTAGCACTACACTTCAACATATGTTCTCCTCACCCCTTGAAGAACTGATCCTTGAAGCATACTGCCCAACCATTAATTTAAATATTTTTTAATTAATTTCCCATGAGAAAGCTCTCACGATATATATAGTATACCATAAAATATTCCAAAGCAAATAGATTTCGACACATAAAGCTATAGTGATTAACTTTGTAAGCGATAACAATTAGCTATGGTGCTGAATTTTTTACGGTCAAAAATAATTCGATTCACGTGCAGAATTCAAATTTCGTCAACAAAATAAGTTGGACTCTATTATCTTTCTACAATCATTGAAATTCCTTGCCCACCACCGATACATAGTGTAGCTAATCCGTGTCGAGCATCACGTTTCTTCATTTCATGTAATAAAGTTACGAGAATTCTTGCACCAGAAGCACCAATTGGGTGACCTAAGGCGATGGCTCCACCGTTAACATTCACTTTATCCATTTCAATTTCTAAATCTTTTAATACACACAATGCCTGAGCTGCAAAAGCTTCGTTTGCCTCAACTAAATCGATATCATTAACAGTTAAGCCAGCTTTTTCCAATGCGATACGCGTTGCTGGAATTGGACCCGTCCCCATGATCGCTGGGTCTACACCAGCACTTGCATATGACTTGATTTTAGCCAGCGGAGTTAAGCCTAATGATTCTGCTTTTTCTTTTGACATTAAAACCAAGGCTGCAGCACCGTCGTTAATTCCTGAAGAATTCGCTGCTGTTACTGAACCTCCGTCTCGTTTAAATGCAGGTCTTAGCTTAGCTAAACTCTCTTGTGTCGCACCGAAACGTGGATATTCATCCGTATCAACTAAAATTGGTTCACCTCTTCTTTGAGGAACAGGCACCGCAACAATTTCTTCTTTGAAACGCCCACTTGTGACTGCCGCTTCTGCTTTATTCTGAGAAGCTGTTGCTAATTCATCTTGTTCTTCTCGCGTTAAACCGTACTTCTCCACAATATTTTCAGCTGTTACCCCCATATGATAGTTAGCAAATGCATCTGTTAAACCATCCTTCAACATTGTGTCAATTACTTGACCATTTCCCATACGCAAGCCCCAACGTGCACCCGGCATTACAAATGCAGCATCAGACATATTCTCAGTTCCACCTGCAACTACAACCTCTGCATCACCGGCACGAATACTTTGAGCCGCTAGCGCAACTGTTTTCAAACCTGACCCGCATACCTTATTAATCGTAAACGATGGCTTCTCAATTGGTATACCTGCTCCAACAGCTACTTGTCTCGCTACATTCTGACCTAACCCAGCTCCCAGTACATTCCCAAAAACAAGTTCATCCACTTCTTTAGGATTTAGTCCAATACTTTCAAGTGCACCTTTTACCGCTACTTTACCTAATTCAATCGCATTAACATCTTTAAACACCCCACCGAATGCTCCGATGGGCGTTCTTTGTGCTGCAACAATGACTACTTCTTTCATTATATTCCTCCTGCTTCATTTTCTAATTGATAATAACCTACCGTTTAATGATAGCGTTTTCTTTGTTTTGTAAAAAAATACCTAGCAATACTAAATATAAAACCCAACATATTGTAACTCAATTCTTAAGCAAACTCTCACCAGAGGTGAACCGTCATTCACCTACCTTATCTACTATTATATTAATAATCTAAATCTTTATCAATAGTTTTTAGAAGGTCATATATTATATTTAACATTTCCGTTAAGAAAGCCTCGGGCTTTAAATCTCATTTAGCAGTTTTAACTAGATTATATCGCTTTACTTTTGTTGGAATACTTAACGTAGTTCAGCGATTTGTTTTCCTTAGCGGTACAAAGTGAAATCGGTGTAGCTTGCTCTATCTACTTCGCTAGGCTCATAGATAGAGCCTAGCCAATTGAGCTGGAAAAGCATGAATGTCAGTGAGGCTTTGAAAACGGCCACGCCTTAGAAAACAATAAGTTGAGCGTAGCATAAAGCTAGGTAAATCAACATAAAAATTATTAACCCTTATATAAAAAAATCCCAACTGGTTTCCAAGCAAAGCGTATGGAGGTACTTTGCTTGTTCTAATTGGGAAAATTATTAAATCGTATATTGTGTAATTATTATTTAAAGTTGTTTTGTGTGTAATATTTTTATTATCGGTAGCTTAATTAGAAACAATTATTAATAACTTATTATCTTTCCACTACCATAGAGATACCTTGACCGCCACCAATACATAGAGTTGCTAACCCGCGTTTAGAATCTCGTTTTTGCATTTCGTGTAATAAGGTAACTAAAACACGTGCACCAGAAGCACCGATTGGATGTCCTAACGCAATTGCGCCACCGTTAACATTGACTTTTTCCATATCAACTTCTAAGTCTTGTAGTACACATAAAGCTTGTGCCGCAAATGCTTCGTTAGCTTCAATCAAGTCAATATCATCAATGCTTAAACCTGCTTTAGCTAAAACTTTTTGAGTAGCTGGTATTGGTCCAGTCCCCATGATTTGAGGGTCAACACCTGCCGTTGCATATGCTTTAATGGTTGCTAATGGCGTTAAACCTAATGCTTCTGCTTTTTCTTTAGACATTAAGATAACCGCAGCCGCGCCATCGTTAATTCCTGAAGCATTCCCCGCAGTCACTGAACCACCGTCATTTTTAAAGACAGCTCTCAATTTACCCATTGATTCCATTGTTGCACCAAATCTTGGACCTTCATCTGTATCAACTACCAATGCATCTCCACGACGTTGCGGCACTTCAACTGGAATGATTTCATCTTTAAAACGGGCACTTGTTACGGCTGCTTCTGCTTTATTTTGACTAGAAACGGCTAACTCATCTTGAGCTTCACGCGTTAAGTTATACTTTTCAACAATGTTTTCTGCAGTAACTCCCATGTGGTCGTTACTAAATGCATCCCACAAACCATCGCGCAATAACGTATCAACTACTTCGCCATTTCCCATACGCAAGCCCCAACGCGCGCCTGGCATTACATATGCTGCAGAACTCATATTCTCAGTTCCGCCCGCAATGACCACTTCGTTGTCTCCAGCCAGAATACTTTGAGCGGCTAATGCTACTGTTTTTAAACCAGAACCACATAATTTGTTTACTGAGTAAGAAGGTTGTGTATTCGGAATACCCGCTGCAATCGCAACTTGTCTCGCTACGTTTTGTCCTAATCCTGCACTCAGTACATTACCGAACACTAATTCATCAACTAAACTTGGATCCAAATTGATACTGTCCATGGCACCTTTTACAGCAATTTTCCCCAATTCTACTGCACTGACATCTTTTAGAGCGCCTCCATAAACACCTATTGGCGTTCTTTTAGCCGCAACAATTACTACTTCTGTCATAGTGCCCCCCCCTCTTTACAAATTTTATTTATAAAAACTCACATCATTATACCTTAGTTCCTATAATAATTTAAACCTTTCAAACTAAGGACTGATATTATCAGTTTAAATCATAGATTTTATAGATACCACAATAAAAAAATTATACCCGCTTATAACCATGTGTTATAATTAGTCCCGATTAGCTATACGTTTTCATTCATATAAAAATTAGGAGTGAGTTCTTTGGAAATTTCCCAACTTAGATACTTTGTCGCAATTGTCGAAAATGACTTCAATTTGTCGACTACTGCCCAAAAATTGCACATTTCGCAACCAGCTTTAAGTCGCTTTGTATTAAATTTTGAAAATGTTGAAAGAGTCGATCTGTTTGTAAGACAAAACGGACGCTTGAAAAGCTTAACTCCTGTTGGAGAACTGCTATACGCAAAAGGTGCCGAATTAGTTGAACAACACGAGAATATGATGAGTAGCATACGTGAGCTTTCGTCTTTTTATGGTGGAACCATTCGCATTGGTGTACCTCCACTTATTTTAAGCCTTTTATTCTCAGACGTGATGTTACAACTAATGACTAAAAATCCTAATGTTAGATTTATAATGGTTGAGGCAGGGGCCTTTGAACTGGAAAAACAACTATTGTTGGGACAAGTCGATATTGCCATTCTGTTAAAACCTAACTCACTCAATAAAAGTGTGTTTAATGAAGTCCACTTACATCATGATCAATTGAGGGCTTATATGCATCAAAATCATCCTTTAGCCGAAAAAGATAAAATATCTTGGCAAGATTTTAGACCCCACAAAATTATTATGTTTGACGAGTCTTTTATGATTCATCATCTACTTAATACAAAATTTAATATGCATAATAGCCACCAACGCCATGTTATTCATTCAAAATCTTGGGATTTCTTCATCGAAGCCGTTAAGACCAATGATTTTGTTACCATTCTCCCTCGCCCAGTCATGGATTTTATTAGGGGTGAAGTCATTGTTGAACGACCGATTGAGAATACAATCAACTGGGACGTGGTTGCAGCGTTTCCTAAAAAGAACAGTTATACCACTTTAGAAACTTATGTCATCGATAGTATAAATAACTATTTCAATGTTGGAAAAGATATTACTCCGATTGACGACAAATAGTTTTATCCATGAATGAAAGAACGTAAGTTTCCATTAAGTTCACTTAATCACTTTACTTAATATCTAAAAAAGTGTATAGTATACATTGTAGTAAATTTGTTAACAAAATTAAATTGGCTTTTATTCATATCATGATAAAATTCCCTCTTACAGTTTTGGAACGATGTATTACAAATATTACGTGCAAAAGCACATGGAGGAATTTCATTATGAATAACGGTACAGTTAAATGGTTTAACGCAGACAAAGGTTTTGGATTTATCGAACGCGAAGGCGCTGACGATGTATTCGTACACTTCTCAGCTATCCAAACAGATGGTTTCAAAACTTTAGAAGAAGGCCAAGCAGTTACTTTCGAAGTAGAACAAGGTAACCGTGGACCTCAAGCAGTTAACGTTAACAAAGCTTAATTTTAACTAAACTTTAACACCTCAGCATTCGTGCTGAGGTTTTTTGTTATATTTTGGCTGCAAAAAAACCTCCCACTTTACTGGAAGGATTACTATCTTTACTTTGTATATATCCATGATTTCTCTAAATGACGTGAGAAAGATGAAATCGAGAAGTTAACGACGAAATAGATCATCGCTAACAGGCCATATAATAAAAAGACTTGCTCGGTTGTTGAGTAACGCCCCATTAAAATGTTCGCTTTACCTAGTAATTCTTGTAGCGCTAGGACCGAATAAAGGAAACTCGTATCTTTAATTACGGTCACAAATTGTGAAATAATCGATGGTAACATGTTTCGGAAAGCTTGAGGCAGAATAATGTGCCACAAGATTTGTAAGTTAGTTAATCCTTGTGATTCTGCTGCCTCAATTTCTCCGGCATTCACACTGATTAAACCACCTCTTATAATTTCAGCCATTGCTGCAGTCGTAAAAACGGTAAAACTAACTATTCCCGCTTCCACCGACTTCAATTTAAAAATTAAAAAAATAACGAAAATCCACAATATATTTGGAACGTTTCTGACAAACTCAATGTAAATAATCGCAATCCATCGTAGAATACTCTTCGATCTAGCGCGCCAAATTGCTAATACCGTGCCAAATAGTGTGCTTAAACCAATCGATATTAACGATATATAAAGGGTTAAGCCGAGTCCATCCATCAGAAACTTCATGTTGTTATAGGTAAATATTTGTGCCGTTTGTTCTTGAAATGTCATACTGACTCCCCCTTTCTAACGTGCATAAGCTTTACTATTCTTTTCTTCCAAATGGTTCGCCAAAAACGTCAATGGGAAGCAGAGAATAAAGTATAAAAGAGCCGCAAATGCAAAAGCTGGCACGTAATGAAGATTTTGCGATGACCAGCTGTTGGCTCGGAACATAATATCTGCACCCGAAATAATCGCTACAGTTGAAGTGTTCTTGATTAGGTTCACTACCTGATTCGTCAGTGGCGGCAGAATAATTCGGAAAGTCTGAGGCAAGATAATATGACGCATTGCTCCCCAATATGTAAAGCCTTGTGAATAACCTGCTTCTAACTGCCCTTTAGGAATTGATTGAATTCCTGAGCGAATAACTTCTGCAATATAAGCACTCGTATAAACTCCCACACAGAGTATACCGATTGTATAAGTATCCCAGATTATCCCTACCATAGGTAAGCCATAATAAACAAAGAATACTTGGATTAACAATGGCGTATTCTGGAAAAATTCTACATAAATGCGTGTAATAATTCTAATTAATACATGACGTGAACTAGAAAGAATACCTAAAAATGTTCCTAACGTAAACGCTAAAATGAGGGCTCCAATTGCGAGCCCAATAGTATAAAGAAACGATTCAAAGAAAAGGGGCAGATCTTCCATAAGTGCTGCCCATCTTCTTAATGCAAAAGGTCCTTCTTCTAACCACGAGATAGTTGCCACAAATGACATGTGTTTTTCCTCCTCGGGTCTTAATATTGTGATAATGGGTTATTCTAAACCGTGTGTAGCTTTCATATCAGCTAATGTACCGTCTTCTTCCCATTTATCTAATAAATCATTTAAATAGTCATTCAACTCTGTATTATCTAATTTAGTTGTAACACCGTATTCTTGTGGCGCAAAACCAAACTCTAAGATTGATGTTTGATCGTCAACATAACCAGCCAAGATAGACTTATCAACTGCAAACGCATCAATACGATTAGCTGTTAAAGCTGCTTTTAATTCTGGATAAGTAGCATATTCACTGAAGTTGAATGTTAAGTCATCTTTAGCACCTTCTTCTTCAATTTTAGCTTGTGTTGTAGATGTTTGAGAAACCCCAATATTTTTACCTGCTAAACTTGCTAAATCTGAATAACCAGCATCAGATTTAACTAAGAAGCCAACTTCATCAGTATAGTATGGATCTGTAAAGTTATACGTTTCTTTTCGTTCTTCAGTTATCGTGAACGTAGCAATAATCATGTCAACTTCTCCGTTATCTAATAATGGTCCACGAGTCTTAGCTGTAACACCTGTAAATTCAATATTATCCGCGCTTCCTGTAATTTCTTCCGCAATTTTACGTGCTAAATCAATTTCAAATCCTTCGTGTTCATTCGTATCTGGACTAAAATAACCAAAACCTGGTACATCTTCTTTAACACCAACTTTTAACACACCAGCATCTTTAATCGCTTGTACTTGTGCTGGCAAAGCATCTTCAGCTAAGGCTGTTGCAGGTGCCAAGGCAACTAGACTTGTTAAGGCAGTAGCAGATAAAACTGTTAGTAATTTTTTCCATGTTTTCATATAATATTTCTCCTTTAACGTTAGCATTTTAGTTTGTTTTATTAATGAGCAATGATTTTACTTAAGAAATCTTTTGCTCGTTGATTTTGTGTTTGGGTGAAAAATTCTTCAGGTGGGCCTTGTTCAACAATTGTCCCCTGATCCATAAAAATCACTCGGTCAGCCACTCTTCGAGCGAAGCCCATTTCGTGAGTGACAACCACCATGGTAATATTCAACTCAGATAGTTTTGTCATAACATCTAACACTTCCTGAATTGTTTCTGGATCCAATGCTGACGTAGGTTCGTCAAACAGTATCACTTCTGGGTGCATATTTAAGGCACGTGCAATCGCAACTCTTTGTTGCTGACCACCCGACAATTGTGATGGGTAAGCATTCGCTTTGTCTTCAATCCCTACTTTTTTCAAATATTCCATTCCAGTTTTAATGGCATCTTCCTTTTTAACCTTCAAAACATTGATAGGAGCAAGTATGACATTTTCTAAAATTGTCTTATGTGAGTATAAATTGAAATTCTGAAAAACCATCGCAACCTTCTGTCGCACCTTCAGAATGGGGACTTTCTTGTCCGTTAAATCAAAACCATTCACACGCGCTGTCCCACTCGAAATATCTTCTAAGCGGTTCATACAGCGAATTAATGTACTTTTACCAGAACCCGAGGGGCCGATAATTACAACTTTTTCTCCTTCTTCAATATCCAACGAGACATTCTGCAATACATGGTGATCGCCAAAATATTTATTGACGTTTTCCATATGAATCATTTATTCACATCCTTCCAAAAGGAATTTATTTCCTTGATTGAAGATTATCAGAGTTAATGAGTAAAATCTAGTTTATTTTTCATTTTTATTTAATGTTATCTTATATAATTTATAAAAAACTCATTTTTGACTCCTTTGTCTTCTTAACCTGTTTTGTTACATTATCTAACATGTTTTGAATACTTTAAAGCACCATACTTTTTTTCAGTGGCTTCAAAACGCTTATTTCATCATAATAAGTCATTATTACAAATTTCATTCATTTTTAATGTTGAGTCATCTTTTTGAATTTTAAGGAATATTTTGATTATTTTATGTAATGTGGCCTTTTTGATTTTTAACCATAAAATTAATTTGTTAAATTTTTATTAAGAATCTTATTTTATTCCAATTTTCCAAAAGTTCGCCCATATAAATTTGTCTTTGTTGTATACAAAGTAGTAAATTGATCCAATTGAGTAAACTATTAACGAAGCGACCACCGTCTTGGAAAACCGATACAATGAGCGGAGTAAAAACTACCGACAATTTGCTCAACTACCAACACCAATCACCAAAGACGTAGCTCAGTGTGTCAGTTGCCTAAAGCGGTAGAAAGGGCAATCGGCGTAGCTTGCTCTGATTTTGAGCGCAGCGAATTAGTTAGAGCCTAGCCGATTGAGCTGGAAAAGACAGAACGCTAGTGATGGCTTTGAAATCGACCACCGCCTTGGCAAACTGACACACTGAGCAGAGGACAAAAAAAGCCCTCCACACCTTTCGGCATGCAGGAGCTCATTAATTTCTATGGTCTTTGAACTACATCTTCATCGCTTAAATAGAAGGTAAACCCCTCACCAATGACCTGTTGCACATCCGTAATAATCACAAAAGCCTTTGGATCGAGCTCATAAATAATATTCTGAACGTTAATAAGCTGGTGTCGATTAATCACAATATACAAAATTTGGTGGGCCTCTCTCGAATAATAGCCTTTTCCATCCAGTATCGTAATCCCACGGTCAACTTTTTCTTGAATAGCTGCCGCAATTGCTTCATGTTGTTTCGAGATGATTGTGATAGATTTTTTAGGATTAAAGCCTTCGATTATAAAGTTCAAAACTTTAGACATGACATATAACATAATCAAAGTCAGAATCGCTTTTTCTAGCCCAATTTGAACGGTTAACGGCGCGACTACCAAGAAATCGATTAACAACAACCCAGCTGAAACACCGATGCCGAGATACTTTTTCATAATCCAAGCAATGATTTCCGTTCCGCCGGTTGTCCCACCACCTAGTGATACAATCCCGATAGCTAATCCACTTAGCACACCACCCGCGACTGCCGCAACTACTGTATTGTCGGAAACAAAACTAAAACCAGTCGTATATTCTAACGCCACCGACATCACGAACATTGACACAATTGTGTACATAATTTGACGTTTCTCTAAATGTCGCCAGCCAATCACGAGCAATATCGCATTCAAGACAAAACTGACTATCGCTGGATTCCAGCCTAGCCAATAAAAAATCATCAAGGTCATACCTGTCGCCCCGCCTTCACCCAATGTATTGGGAATGACTACCGCATTAACGGTTAAGGCATATAAAAAGGTTCCAATTATTACCATAAGAATGGATATCCATGTATCTTTGCTTTTTAGAAATCTCAAACGACTCACCCTTTCCACACTTTCTCTTCATTATACACTTCTATCATTTTAATCACAGGGCTAAAAAGTAAGAATATGATGGGAAACAGTGGGATTTTGCTTGATGTATCACACTTCCTTCACAGGTTTTTAGTTAGTATTTTGGCTAAATTTTGTTAGTTCTTTTGATCGACACTTTCTCTGTCAGCATTGTTAGCAAGATACCTGTTGCAATGATGAGCGCGGCTTTTAGAGCGGGAACAGAGTATGTCTGTGTTAATATTAAATCCAAAGCAAGCCCCATTAGAACTTGACCAACGAAACTTAAGATGGTGAGGTTGAATGATGAAACTTTGGGCACAACGATATTTGAAAGATAAACGACCACTACACCTAGCACCCCGCCGAAATACATTAATGGATTATTTAATTTAAAAGGAACTGTTTCAATGTTTACAAAGAATAAAATTAGGATAGATACAATTAAACCAACGACATGATTCACTAAGGCTCCATGCATTGCTCCTATTTTTTCAGATAATTGAGTATTTACGGATCGCGACAGGACAACTGTTACTCCCGATGTAACCGCATATAAAACAGCTAAAATTGCACCTGAGACGGAAGTATCTAACAATTGCCAAATACCAAAGAGTGAAAAACTTAAACCTAATAGAGACGTTTTCTTAAACGGAATTTTCTTCATACCTAGTAGCCCAAAATGATCAAAAATAAGCGCAGTAATTGTTTGTCCGAATAAAGCCAAAGCAATAATGTTCGTGACACTTAGTTTGCTAAAAGCCAAGTTGTTAAAGACTACCGTAAAGACACCGATGGCGCCTCCTAAATAGATCCAAACTGGTTTAAAACCTGTTAATTTAATCCAGCCGTATTGCTTAAGTGTGAAGAATAATGAAAATATTGTCCCCACTAAATGAATGATTACTGTCGCTGGAAATACGCCATAATAGCCAGATAATCCTCCGTTGACTGAAATCATGACAGCCAGAATAATACCTGTTACAAATGCGAGCGATTGGTACATACAGCACCTCCTTAACACGATCATAACAAGTGTTTACGATTATTAATAGGACATATGTCATGGTCTTTTCAACGCTTCATATTATAATAGTAGATAGGAGGTGACGTTCATGAATAAAATCCCCATTACTAGCCAACATATTGAAGCATTAGCTAGCTATAATCTTCAACATCTTGGCGGTGATTCCATTCAAGCAGTTCATTTTAAACCTGGAGAGTTACTCTCTGAAGAAGGACAAGCACTTAATTGGTTTTTCTTAGTGGTGGAAGGTCGTGCTAAAATTTATCGAACGGGCACAAATGGTGAACAACATATTCTAGGTTATTATGCTTCAGAAGGCATTATTGGAGAAATCGAATTAGTGCAGATGCAGGCCAATGCGCATTCAACGGCTATCGCGATATCAGAAGTCAACTGTATTGGCATCCGTTACGCTTTATGCGCTAAAGAACTTCACCGTAATGTAATCTTCTTACAAAAAGTCGCAAGTAGTTTAGCGGATAAAGTTAAAGACAATGCAGATAATCTTGTTGCGCTTTCTTTGAATAGCGGCGAGCAAAGATTATGTGCCTATATTCTAAGCTCTGCCCACAATAACCTATTTCGTGATGTGCTAACAGACGTTGCGGCTTCAATTGGTATTAGTTACCGTCATGTCTTTAGAATTCTCAATAAACTATGCACCCAAGAGGTTCTAGAAAAGCAAACCAATGGCTACCATATTCTGAACCATGATTTATTAAGCGACTTGGCACAACCTAAATAATAGCCTAATCATCATTTGGCCAAAATATGCTTCAACATACAGCATGCTCAAAAAGCTCCCCCAAACAGTTTGTTCAAGAGAGCTCGTGGTATTTCATTTGATGGATTTTTACTGCATGGCAGCTAAGATTAAGTTTGTAAAGGCTGTGGTACCGATGTGGCCGCCTAAATCGCGCGTAAAATTATCCGGATGACTCAAGACTTGATCGAGCGCTTGTCGAATACGACTAGCAGCTTCGGACTCATTCAAATGCTCTAACATGAGGCAGGCACTTAAAATTAAGGCTGTTGGATTGGCTAAGTCTTTACCAGCAATATCAGGCGCCGAGCCATGCACCGCTTCAAATATAGCCATATTCCGTCCTAAATTAGCGCCTGGAATAATGCCTAAGCCGCCGACTAAACCCGCCATTAAATCTGACAAAATATCGCCATATAAATTCTCCGTTACGATGACATCAAACTGTTGAGGGTTAATGACTAATTGCATGGCCATATTGTCGACCAAAATTTCAGTAAATTCAATCGTTGGGTATGCTTTAGCAACTTCTCTGGCCACTTCTAGAAATAGCCCGTCAGTTAGCTTCATTATATTGGCCTTTGTCACCACCGTCACTCTACGACGCTGATGACTCACCGCAAAATCAAACGCTTGTTTAACAATTCGCTCAGATGCTGAACGAGTAATCACTTTAATACTATGCATTTCATCATCTGAAATTTTCTTTTCAAGACCAGCATATAAATCTTCCGTATTCTCTCGGAACAACACTAAATCTAAGCCTTCGAATAAAGATGGTGTTTGACCAACCGAACGGATTGGTCGCACATTCGCATATAGATCATATTTCTTTCTTAGTGCTACGTTTACACTACGATAACCTTGACCGATGGGTGTGGTGATCGGGCCTTTTATCGCAATTTGATTGCGTTCAAGACTATCATAGACAGCTTGCGGTACTAATTCCCCTGTTTCTTGCAGCACCGTTTCACCGGCATGCACAATTTCCCACTCGATTTTTGCGCCACTAGCATCAACAACTTGCATCATCGCTTGAGCTATTTCTCTACCTATTCCATCTCCTGGAATCATTGTTACTCGCATTTTTCACTCTCCTCCATTGATCACCGTTAACTTAAGTATATCGGCATTAAGCCTAACACTGCTCCTACAATTACGTACATCAAGAAGATGCCGATTGAAATTAAACCCGCTTTCTTTTGCCATGGTCCCATTTCAACGTCAGTCATCCCAAGCAAGACGTACACAAAAGGCACTAATGGGCTTAATAAATGGAAAGCTTGTCCCATTAAGGAAGCAAATGTTAATTGTAGCGGTGTGAAACCAGACGTAACCCCAGCTTCAGCCAATACGGGCATTACGCCATAATAGAAAGCGTCGTTGTTTAAAAAATAGGTACCTGGAACGGATAAAAGCGCCACAATTAAACCATAGAAATGACTCCAACTAGCTGGAATAATATTTAATAAACTATGTGCAATCGCATCACTCATACCTGATGCTTGTAAAATCCCCATAAATACACCTGCCGCAAAAACAGTCATCACAACTTGATTGGCTTCAGCTGCATTGCCATCAATACGTGCTTTCTGTTCTTTAACACTAGGATAATTAATTAATAATGTTAAAACCGTTCCAATCATAAAGATGATGGCTGATGGAATGCCGCCCCAAACCAATAATCCAATGGCCGTTAACGCAATTAGCGCATTAATCCAAACATTTTGCGGACGACGAATTTCTAATACTTCTGGATCTGTAATCTCCATAATGCTGTCTAATTCTTGACTACTTAACTTAATCACACCTAAACGTTGTCGTTCTTTTCGTCCCATTATATAAGCCACAACAAACAGATAAATCAAAGCAACAACCATCATCGGAACTAAACCACGCATCACATCTGATTCATTCACCCCCATTACCGCAATCGCTCTTGCAGTAGGTCCACCCCAAGGCAGTAAATTAATGATTGAATGAGAGGTCATGGTTAAGACGGCTAAATCCAACATTTTCATATTTAAGTGCTTATAAATCGGAATGAAAGCCGTACACACAATAATCATGGTCGTTGTGCCATCGCCGTTTAAAGAGACTCCTGCAGACAAAGCGACCGTCGCCAGCATAACTTTTAAGGGATCACCTTTCGCATAACGAATCATTAAGTTAGATAAGGGATCAAATAAACCAGCATCAATCATGAGAGAGAACATGTAAATCGCAAAGAATAACATAATTCCCGTTTTAGCGGTGGTCATCAGGCCATCCAATGCTGCTTGACCAATGTCAAACTCCCATAAACCAACTAACTGACCGACTACCGCCCATATCACTGGTAGAAATGCTAAACCGGCAAATGGGGATGTCTTTTTCATCATAATCAACATCATAAAAACAATAATTAAACTATAACCCATAAATGCTATCAAATTATGCCACTACCTTTTTATATAATATTTGTATATAAAAAGTTTATCGGTTAACCGCGGTATCGTCAAACCAACATTCCCATCGAATGTTAGTTTTTATGACACAGATCACACATTTTTCTCCTGTGTGAACAGCTGTATGTATTTAATTTAATAATTTAAAACAACTCAAACCTAAACATCATTCGTGTTTTTGTTGGAGTTGCGAACTTTTCTATCGATTAACACCTTACATAACGTCGTTTAAACCCTACTCTTCCACGTTCAACTTCCTTTTGAATACTCGCATAAGCATCTAAAATCTGCGGCTTTTTCTTACCTCTCAGAACAGTCACTTCCCCAATTTCATTCGCAATTTTTAACGCTCTATCATGTAATGGCTTATAAGATAGCCCTACCGTATAGACAAAATTATTCATTGAAGCTTTTGCACGTTCCGGAGCTGCATGAATCCCCTTCGCTACTTCATCTAACATGAGTGATAATTTTTCCGTATCAAATTGGTCATCTTTTAAACGTCCCAATAACCAACAATAACAACTATAGCCAGCTGAAACTCGCAGCTCTTCCCCAGAAGCAATCCATTTATCAGCGACAGATTGCGCAATCGGTGATTCAGACAAAGTCACTGCCACAACAAAATCAGATAGCATATAGAAGTAGGCTTGATCCATCCAACGATCAAAATCCGCCTCAGTCATCGCTTCTGCATCTGCTATCACCCCCGCAAAATACATTAAGTCATAATTACCAGTCGCATATAATTCCTCCGCTAAGGGCTGATTTTTCTTGATTTGCTTAGACAATGGTTTCATAGCACCCGTCGCACAACCAAAAACCGGTTCATGCGCACCATTAGCGATATACATTTTCTTCAAGCGCTCTTTGCTTAGAGTTTCTAACTCATGACTAACTGTTAATAAGTCCATTCTTACCACCCTTTCTTTACCAACGCATCTACTTATATATTATAGGTCAATCAACAGACACAAGCCAATTTCAACCAGAAATCCTTGGACGAATCCGAGTCCATTTAATTTACTTTTAGCCGTTTTTGCTCGATAATACAGCGATACTATGCGTAACTCAGTAACTTGTTTTACCCAAGCGGTACAAAAGGCAATCGGCGGAGCTACGCTGACTATTAATAAAGAAAGCGAATTAAAAATTCTGTATTAAGTATTTTTATATAACCTTTCGCTTATATCATTAAACGTTAGCGCTTTCTTAACTGGTTTAACTTATCGACCTATAATTAAAATAACAACTATCGATAACTTTAGAGTTATAATTAAATTTAAAAGGAGTCTATCTATATGAGCCTATTGAACCGTTTAGATATGTTTCAAGCAATCCTTGATGAAGGCAATATGACCGCCGCTGCTGAAAAATTATATGTTTCACAGCCTTATCTAAGTAAATTACTCAAACAAACCGAAGATGAAGTGGGCACTCCATTGTTCGAAAGACTACCCAGAGAAATGCGCATTACGATGGCTGGCGAACGTTACTATGTTTATTTAAAACGATTAGAATCGTTAGAAATGTACATGTCCGCTGATATCGAAATGATTGCTCAGCATTTACTGACTTAAACTTAATATTTAATTGTTAATTGCTTAGCAACTGCTTCTGCCTCTGAAAATAGGCGTTCAATTAATACTTTTGCTGGAAGAACTTCTTTTAATAAGCCAGCAATTTCACCAGCCATCGCTGAACCAGTTTCCATGTTACCATCATAAACAGCTCTAGATAATGAACCAACTGTTAATTTTTCTAATTCTTCATGCGGTGCATTTGCTTCTTCTAATTCAGCAAGTTTTCTTAACATTGTATTTGATAAAGAACGGACAGGATCTTTAGCTTTGCGTCCTGTAACAATTGTATCTGTATCATTTGCATCCATAATTCTTTGTTGGTAAGAAGCTGGAATTGGACATTCTCCAGCCATTAAGAATAATGTTCCTACTTGAATACCTTGTGCACCTAAAGCGTACATTGCTGCGACTGAACGTCCGTCACCTACACCACCTGCACCAAGTACTGGAATTTTTACTGCATCCACAACTTGTGGTAATAAAGCCATTGTAGAAGTTGAACCAATATGTCCACCGGCTTCTTGTCCTTCGGCAACGACTGCATCTACGCCTAAACTTTCCATTTTAACTGCGTGACGAACAGAAGCAACAACAGGAATTATTTTAACGCCGGCTGCTTTCAAAGCTGGAATATAACGAGCTGGACTTCCTGCTCCAGTTGTCACAACGGGTACTTTCTCTTCTATAATAACGTCTACTAATTCGTCACAGTTTGGCATTTGCAACATTAAGTTTACGCCGAATGGCTTGTCTGTAAATTCACGAACTAAACGAATTTCTTCACGTAAGTCATCTCCAGACATTCCGCCGCCACCGATAATTCCTAAGCCACCTGCTTCTGAAACTGGACCAGCAATTTTATGCGTTGCTATACGAGCCATTGCTCCTTGAAAAATTGGATATTCGATTCCTAATAATTGACAAATTGACATAATAAAACTCCCTTTCTTATTTCCACTTTTAATTGCTCATCACTGAACAATCTCTATGTGTATTATTAATCACAAACTTGTTTTTGTATAATTCATTTTATGTCTATTTTCGATAACCAGATTGGCAAAGTTTTGGTTAAATGCGTTTGAAACCTTATTTTGTCAGTGTTATAAAACGATATTGAAATTACTTCTTTCATTGTTTTCCTTGTGAAATAAATTCATTGAGCTTTAATTTTAAAAAAACAACCCAAATAGACCCCACTCAAGTTGGCATGAGCGGGGTCAGAGAGCAAAATTTTCTATCGACAAATTAAGGGGTTTGTTTTCTAATTGAAATTCTATGCAAAATTTCAATTAAAAAGAAATGAACAACTAAACATGTCTACTTATTCAAGTATCCAACTTTACACGTTTATCTCAATGAAACATTTCCGATAGTCGAATCCGAAGATTCACTCTTATCATAATACATTATGACGGCTATTATATTATTCATTGCATAAATGCACAAAAATAGACTTTTTATCTTCGTTTACAGCAATCCATCGAAGTATATTCCTTTTTCCGCCAGATTATCCACACATTCCTGCAAGTATCTATCATCATGCTCCGGATAAATTGGCGAAGAAGGCGGTACAGTGTCAAGCTTTTCGTAAGGTTCGCATTTCATACCACGATAATGCCCATCTAACCAATCCGTTGTCACTTTATAATTGCGACGTTTCATTTCATCCATAATCAATTGATGATATTGAAATAATTTATAAGGTGAATAATCAAACACATAATTTACAGTCGAATGCTTACGACCCCAGCCATTTCCTCTTAGAGCACAGCACTCACGGTGCTGCCCCAATAATTGTGGTGTTGGCAAAAATTGAATCATATCTTCATGCCACAATCTCATATTTACTCATCTCCATCATTCATTAATTTAAATATAGTTGATTGCTCCAAGTAACGATTAGGATACTTCTCTAGCAAATCGTTTAAATACATCAATACCTTCTCTTTAGTTACCTTGGACTGTTGGTAACGTTCAAGCAAAGATAGGAACTCATTTTTCTCATTCGGTTGAGCCACTTTTCTGAAATAACTCCAGATGTGTTGATAAGCGTTCACTACTTCTTCGGGGCGTTCCTCTAAGGACATCGCTTCTTGAATCCACTGCTCCAAAACGATCAATTCGACTGACTCACTTTTCAAATATTGCCGAATGGCTAAGTAAATTTTTTGAGATTTGCTCAACACTAAGTACTTATTCGCCGCCCATAATTGTTCACACTTTTTCCGTTCCATCATTCCACCTTCCTTATCATTCGATAAGTCAATATAACATTCACAGTCTATCATTTCAAGTATTTCCCCTTCCAAAATACTGCTTTAAATTATCTCGTTTTAGCACTTTCATGGTCTAATATTACAACTAAAATGTTTATCTACTCCTTAAGACCGTTATCTTGAGCAATGATATTATCTATAATGATAGTATTAAGTGAAAAGGAGGGGTAAACACAATGAGTTTATTAGGTAACTTAATTTGGTTAATTTGTGGTGGTTTATTCAGTGCTGCTGCATGGTTCTTTATCGGTCTATTATGGTCCATTACAATTATCGGTTTACCTGTAGGTTTACAATGTTTCAAAATGGCACGTTTAAGTCTGTCTCCATTTGGAAAAATCGTAGACAGTGGTGGGAGTACCGGATCACTTCTACTGAATATCCTTTGGTTACTCTTAGGTGGAATTGAATTAGCAATTTTTCACTTTATCATTGGTGTTATACTCTGTGTAACCATTATCGGTATTCCATTCGGTCGTCAGTTTTTTAAGTTTGCTCAATTGGCTCTATTCCCCTTTGGAGCAACCATTCATCGTTCGTCTCAAGTATATAGAAGTATTAACTAATTCAAAAAAGCATTCGTAGACTTGTCTTATTTAACAAGTGATTCGAATGCTTTTTCATTATTTCTTAGTTGATTTCGTTTGCTTGCCGACAAACCATTGCTTAAATCGATTTTTAATCGCAGTCCATTCATCTGATTTAACTTCTTGACGAGCAGATTCAATGACTTCACGTTCGTACAAGTCGCCCCAATCAATGGTTCGGCCTAACATATACTGACGACCTGCCATAATAATTTCTTTCGCATTACCAAATTCAAAGGTTGTCGCATCGACTTCAAATTGTACAACCACATCTGCTGAACTTATTGAACGGTCAATTTGTTGTGACATCAGAAAATTCATAGCCCGCATAGCAACTTCATTAGACTTAAGCGCAGGCTCTTCATACGACTTACGCTTAATCCCCAGCGATATGACATATTCTGTTTGTTGGCGATCAAATAAATCAACCGGAGAATTCATTAATACGCCTCCATCAACTAGTTGGTAATCCCCAATTAACATCGGCTGAATCATCAATGGATAAGCACTCGAAGCCAAACAAGCTTCTAAAACTGTAATATCGCCGTCGTAAAATTCCCAAGCTTGCTCATTTAACCCCTGTGCAAAATATGACCGATTATTGGTAAAAACGACAATCTTGCCACTAATAATATCTACCGTCGGAATGGCTATGGGCATTGAAAGCTCAGATAACATCATGCCCTGATATAATGGATGTAAAGAGGCCACTGTTTCTGCTAATCGATTCGGCATCACTAAGCCGTTAGATTGATTAGCTGCCAATAAAGTTAACCATACAGGACGTTTTTTAAATAATTCACTCTCTGCAAGTGCTTTGTCGGTTGCTAATATTAATGTTTCAAGCTCTTCTGGCTTCATGCCATATGCCACGCCCGCAGCTAAAAAGGACCCCATCGACGTCCCAGTTACAGCAGATACTTTAATCTTTTTTGCAAGTAACACTTCATACGTTGCTAATTCAGCGAAGCTTTTAGCTCCGCCTCCAGCAAAACTAATTCCCACACTTTTCTGCCTTAATTTGACTACTGTTTCCATCTTATCACCTCATTCTCTTAAATTTTACCTTAAATAAATTAACTAAAAACCAACTTAAGGCTGATTTTGAAAATAGGTCTTCGTATTTTATGAGCAAACCTTGGACGAGTCCGAGGGCTTTAAATTCCATTCAGCAAATTTTAAATAGATAATGTAGCGATATTTTTGTTGGAATACTACACGTAGCTCAGCATTATAACTTAGCCGATTGAGCTGGAAAAGCACGAGGCTTTGAAAGCGACCTCCACCTGGGAAAAACAATAAGCTGAGAGAAGTACAAGGCTCGCTAAACCAACATAAATTTTATAATACGAAAAAACTCGCTACTACAGATTTATAGCCGAAGGGTTTGAACCTTCGACTAGATTAGCTCCTTTTCTAGCCGATTCTATCAAACCTTCGGCTAGATTAGCTCTTTTTCTACCCGATTCTCTTAAACCTTCGGCTAGATTAGCTCTTATTGGAAAATAAGCTGAGTGAAGTACAATGCGCGGTAAATCAACGCTAAACTTATAATATATTAGAGTAAAAAAACAAACTCCCATTTAAGAGAGCTTGCGTGTTTAAATTATTAATTATTATTTGTCATCTTTACTGAATGCGTTCTTAAGGCCTTCGACTGCACCTTCAACGCTGTCTTTCGCATCATTGAAAGCATCCCCTACAGATTCTTTAGCATCTGCGAAGATTTCTTTAGCTTTGCCTGCAGCATTTTCGGATTTACCTTCTGCTTCAGTTTGCTTGTCTCCAGTGACTTTACCTACAGTTTCTTTAACTTTACCTGACGCTTGATCTACTTTTGCATCGAATTTTTCTTCTGACATCACTTTCGCCTCTTTCTTGATTCATATAATTGTTAATAAGTTTATTATAGTACTCATAAAAATTATCTACAAACAATATGATTTTCGCATACAGGATGGCTTAATAAACCTTCATATGATGCTTAAATTTCTGGAGTTCAATTTCTTCTGACATATATTCCGAGACATTGGTTTGAACTCTCCAAAATTAATCTGCCGTATTGTTTTACATAAAGCTTTATATAGCGCAATTAACTGCTCTCAATCAAGCCACAATTGAAGTGCAATACCGACTAGCTATGAATGCAGTTCATAACTCATAACTTTTGTCTCAAATGCCACCGAATCATGTTCCAGTTTGAAAAACTCAAGCACGATTATCACCGAATCATGTTTCAATTTGAAAAACTCACGCACGATTACTACTGAAACTTGTTTCAATTTGAAAAACTCACGCACGATTACTACTGAATCATGTTCCAGTTTGAAAAACTCGAGCACGATTACCTCCGAATCATGTTTCAGTTTGAAAAACTCGAGCACGATTACCTCCGAATCATGTTCCAGTTTGAAAAACTCGAGCACGATTACCTCCGAATCATGTTTCAGATTGAAAAACTCGAGCACGATTACCTCCGAATCATGTTTCAGTTTGAAAAACTCGAGCACGATTACCTCCGAATCATGTTCCAGTTTGAAAAATTCAAGCACGATTATCACCGAATCATGTTTCAGTTTGAAAAAATCGAGCACGATTACCTCCGAATCATGTTTCAGTTTGAAAAAATCGAGCACGATTACCTCCGAATCATGTTTCAGTTTGAAAAAATCGAGCACGATTACCATCGAATCATGTTTCAGTTTAAAAAACTCGAGCATGATTACCATCGAATCATGTTTCAGTTTGAAAAACTCGAGCATGATTACCATCGAATCATGTGCCAGTTTGAAAAACTCAAGCACGATTACCTACAAGTTTCGCTCACAACCCTACCGAGGCTAGAGAGCAAACTCAGCCTAGTAAATCAGCACTGCACGCAAAGCAAATAGGTTATTAAATCAGCATTAAACCATTAAACTTATAATTCATCTTATAAAAAACCACTTGTCAGAATTGCTTTGCATTCACTGACAAGTGGTTTTAAATTAATTAGTTGTGGTTATCAAAAAGCGTTGTATTCTTAACGTCTTCAATTGTTTGTGTTCCAGCTAATTGCATGACACGTTTCAAGTCGTTTTCGAAGTATTCTAATACTGATCGAACACCTTTCCAACCACCCAATGCTAAACCATATAAGACTGGACGTCCTAAAGCGATAATATCCGCACCGCTAGCTAAGGCTTTAAAGATATGTTCTCCACGACGTACACCTGAGTCAAAGACAATCGGCACGCGACCGGCTACTGCTTTAGAAATCATTTCTAAAGTTTCGAATGAACCAGGAGCACCGTCTAATTGACGTCCACCGTGGTTAGATACCCAAACACCATCAGCACCTGCACCAATCGCTAACAAAGCATCATCTGGTGATTGAATCCCTTTAACAAATACTGGTAAACCAGAGTATTCTTTCAAGAATTTAACATCTTCTGGTGCAATTTTTTGTTTAGATTGTGCGTAAATGTTGTTTAATGACATGTTCTCGCCTGAACCTGTTAAATAACGTGAAACAATTGGCATACCGAATGGGTATACAAATTTGTTACGTATGTCTGTTTCACGGTTACCACTTAATGTCGCATCAGCAGTTAAAATGATGGCTGTTGCACCGTCAGCTTTAGCTTCATCGATAATGTTCTTGTTAAAGTCTTCATCCTTACTCATGTAAATTTGGAACCAACGTGGGCTTCCGTTTAAGCCCGCTTCAATTTCTTCAAATTTAGCACCTGAGTAAGCACTAATTGACATAATTGTTCCAAACTCAGAAACACCTTTAGCTGTTCCAGCTTCTTTTGTTTCATGCGCTAAACCGTGAGCTGCGATTGGTGCCATGATAAAAGGTACTTTAATGTCATGTTCGAAAATTTTAGTCGATGTATCTGGGAACTCAACATCTGCTAAAACGCGTGGTAAAATCCCTTTAGCATCCCAAGCTTTTGTATTCTGGCGTAATGTATATTCGTCACCAGCTCCGCCTGAAATATAACCAAAGCCGCCTTTAGGCATTACTTCTCGTGCACGATCCTCTAGTTCATATGTGTTAATTACTTCAATATCTTGAATGGTCGTTGGTGCTGCATATATATTATTTTCTGTCATTTTAAAAATCTACCTTTCATAAATTAATAAGTGTTATTAACCAAATAAAATCTGAATGATTGGTTGAGCCACCGGTGCTAAAACAACCACTGTTATTCCTGTCACAACGATCGATAAACTAGCCATGGCACCTTGTACCTCACCCATTTCGATTGCTTTAGATGTTCCCATCGCGTGAGCAGATGATCCCATCGCTACCCCTTGGGCTACCGGATCATTAATACCCGTTAACTTCATAACAGTTGGTCCAACTACTGCCCCAATAATTCCTGTAAATACTACAACAGCTACTGTTAATGAAACTAAACCACCTAATGATTCAGACACACCAACCGCAATCGCTGTTGTAATGGATTTAGGAAACAGTGTTCCTGCCATTTGTGTATCAAAGTTAAATAGGAATCCAAAGATTGTGATCATAATCGTATGTAATACCACACCTGAGAATATCCCTGTTAAAATAGCCTTTACATTCTTTTGTAGATAAATAAAGTTCTTCTCTAACTTAATCGCTAAACTTACTGTAGCTGGGGTCACGAATATCGCAATTAACTGACCGCCTTGTTGATAAGTTTCATAAGGTATGTTAGAGACTAACAATATGATAATGACCATAACAATAGAAAATAAAAGTGGATTGAAAATTGGAATTGGTATTTTTTTATGAATTTGTGCTGCTAAAATATATAGTCCAATCGTTAAAGTCAGCCACAAGTAAGCACTGCTCATTAAAATTTCTAGCACACTACTCACCGTCCTTTTCTGACTTTTGATCTTTATTCATAATTGCTTGGACAATTTTCCCCACAAAAATCATCATTAAAATGGTTGTCACAAACATAATCACAATCAATTGCAGCCATGATTCAGCTAAGACATCAAAGTTTGTCATTAAACCAACACCTGCTGGTACGAATAAAATAGCCATATTATCCGTTAACCAACTACCTACTTCATCCACTTGACTTAATTTCAATACATTAAAGTGTAAAGCCAAGAATAACAGAACCATCCCAATCACACTTCCGGGAATTGCTAAAAATGACGCAATCGCCACTGAAACAATTTCACCTAATAGTGAAAAGAGGATTATCCAAAATAATTGCATGATTATTTTCACGCATATCTCTCCTAGTAATCTAAATTTAGTTTGATAAATAAATATTGAAGCGCTTCTCAATAAATGCATAATAGCACAGATTCTCAACACTGTTTAATATTGAGTATTTATGGTATCATAAGTATTATTTATAACCTGACGAGTTGTTATATATTTTATTTATGTTATCAGAATCACAAATGTCATATTTTGGGCCCAATCATTGCTGTCATGACAAAAAGAACGTTTTCAAAGAAGTTTAACATCATCAATATGCAACTTGTGTCTTGACACTCAAACGCTAGACTCACTTAGCTTATGAACAATTATTCACAAAGGAGTGCACCTCTCATGAATTTACAGGATTTAACTTATTTTAAATATTTAGCCGAAAGCTTAAGTTTTACGGCAACTGCCGAATATTTTTATGTCTCTCAACCATCAATCTCTATGGCGCTCAAACGGTTAGAAGACGAATTAGAAGCTAAATTATTGGATCGTCGTAAATCTCTGCGTCGTATGAGATTGACTCCAGCTGGAGAAGTTCTCTACAAAGGAACGACAGAAGTCTTAAATATTCTAGAGACAACTCAGCTTAACATAAAAGATGCACGTTTAGAAACTTTGTATTATGGTTACTTGCCGACTATAGGGAGTCGTTTTCTACCTGAATTGTTAGAAGGAGTGGGCGATAAAGCAAAGTCGTTACGTTTGATAGAGGAAGAAAGTTCTGATGCGATGTATAAAATGGTTCAAGAAGAAAAAGTGCCTTTAGCGATTATCGGACATGATACTGAGTTTTTCAATGATCCTGTAATTGACCAAATTCCTATAACCGTCCATGACTTTTCACTATGGGTATCTCCTACCCATCCATTAGCTGGTCGAGAAGAAGTTTGTGCGGAAGAAGTCCTCAATAGTGTCTTCATCTCGTTATCAGAGGGTTACACTCATCGAAGAATATTTGAACAATGGACACGCAAAAATAAAATTCCCGAGACTAATATTATTTCAGCGAAGGAAATCAAAACCTTACAGACGATTGCTCAATCTACTGACTTTATCGCTTTCATGTCTGAAATTTTAGTGGGGCCCGTTACCCCACTTGTTAAAGTACGTCTTAAAAATGCGCCTAAGTTTTACATTAGTTTGATTATTAATAATCAACGTGAAAATTCTTTAGCTCAACAAGAATTTAACGATCACGTAATTGAGTTGACGCGCGAAAAATTAACCGATCATCAAATGCTTAATCAGCCTAAATAGACTGCAGATGTCTTCATAAAATTTAAGGAGGATTATCGGCCTTGAGTGTCTACTCGAATTTTAAGTTGGCACATTGACAGCTCTAATATGTCGAGTCATTCTGCCAGTTGACACGTTAGAATGACTATTTTCAATATAATGCTAAAACTAGTCACTATTGTTACTTTCTTACTGGCCATCACTGATAAATCGTCCACCGTCATTGTTCATCACACACTAAATGCACAACAGCCCGCGAACAAAGAGTTCACGGGCTGTTTAATCATTAAGTTGTCACTGGGTTGAGTGCAGTACTTTTCTCTTTACGAATGAGCGCACTTACTACGAAGGCAAACAGACAGAAGCCGATATCGAGTAACCAGACAGTATGGTAATCACCTGATCCGGTTACGAAGATTCCGCCGAGCCAAGCACTAAAGAAACTGCCAATCTGATGAGACACATAGGTCAATCCAAATAGGAAGCCTAATTGCGCAGCACCGTAGCGACGATTAATTATTTCAGAGGTAGGCGTAACCGTCGCATCACCCGTCATCCCCAGAACAATTGCAAACAAATAAACTGCAAAAACATTTTTAGGTAACAGGTAAATAAAAATCGCGACAATTAAAGCGCGCATTCCATAAAGTCCTGCTAATACATTCTTCAATGCAAAACGGCTACACAAATAACCGCATAATATTGAGCCGACCATTGAAGCAATCCCAAAGGTTGTATAAGCTAAAGCTGCCGTACTTTCTAAGATGCCATAAGAAACCATTTGCGAAAAGAAATGCGTTTGAATAATTGCCATATGAAAACCACAGGTCGCAAAACCTAGCATTAAATAAATATAATTACGATCACTGAACACTTCTTTTAAGGAATGCTTTTGACCAGCTGACAAATCGACCGACATTTCTGAGCCTTCTGGCTCCAAATCGCTCACAATCGGTTTCAGTATATGGGTAAAAATAAAGGCCGCAAAAGGCAACAGCAAGAAAGTCATCCCCGCTAAACTCCACATTGTATAAGCCACACCGATTGAACGGATTGCTACCTCGATTACCGGCGAAAGAATCGAGCTACCTACCCCACTACTAGCATTCAAGAAACCAGAAATGGTGGCAGCACGTTTGTGGCTGACGTAAGGTGAGATCAAGCCCATGATAATACCGAAACATAAAATCCCTGTCCCAGCCGATAGAAGGATCCCCAGAGAAATTAATAAACTCAATTGAGACGAGCTTACCGGTGTCAGAATAAGACCCGCAATCATCAGGATCATCCCAATGGTTAACACAAAACGGTTGGATTTTTTCATCGCAATATAACCAAAAATGGGTTGCGCGAAACCGTAAGATAATTGACCAATCCCCATTACAAAACTAATTTGTTCATAGGTTAAGTCTGTGCGTGTTAATAAGCCATCCATCAAAATACCATAGTTCGAACGAATGCCCGCACTAATGGCGTAAACAAGGCAAGCAAAAATAATCAGCGTCATTGTAGATTTTTTTGTCATATTGCGTGTCACCACCGATTGTTATTTTTATTAGCGTTAATTATTTATTAAAAAGTACTTGGTCTACTTATAGACCAAGTACTTTTATGTGAAATTAGCTTTCAAATTGTAATTCTTTTAAAGCGACTTTATGAGCCTGTTGAGCCTCATATAGGACGACTTCTTCAATCCCAAACTCTAATAGTAAGTCTTTCATTTGTGCAAATGCCATTTGATAATCTTCTACTTTATGAGCATCAGAGCCTAAAGTAAACAAATGCCCACCTAACGATTTATACAATGGAATCGCCCAACGGTATAGGTTCAACTTACCATAGTTAATAATACTTTTACTGTTGAGTTCAAAGGCAATCTCATTGGCAATACAACGTTTGAACACTTCGGTTAATTGTTGACCATAACGTTCAATCACATCTTCGTCACTAAGTGCATGAACACGGAAACCATAATCGAAATGCGCCAATATTTGCACATCTGGAAATGCCTCAACGGCTTCCAATAATTGCGCAACGTATTGATCCATCATAACGGTTGGCTCATCGAGTTGGTTGGAATCAGCAGCTGTATCCATATAGTCATAGCGTAAGTTATGGTGACAACTTAGTAACTTTAAGTCAAAGTCGTAAGGTGCCATGACTTCACGTAGACGATCAGCTTGTCCAGGTGCATAACCCATCTCAACACCTAATAACAAACGACTGTTATAATCTTTAACAAACGTTTCTTGCCAAGTGATTGTTTGATTGAAATTTGGAATATCATCTTGACCACCCGTCACTGGATTATCTAAATCTAAGTGTTCTGTAAAAGTTAGAACGCTTAAATTCAAAGCTGCATAATCCCAAGGACTCGCTTCACTATCAAAGGATAATTGCGTATGGCAATGTTGATCATAGAAAAGCATTCAAGCACCCCTTTCTTACCATTGTTGGATGTCATCTCGCACTGAATACGTATGCTTCACACCGTGGCGTTCTGCTAATCGCGCTTCTACATCTTTCAATTGAAGTCCTTGTTCTTGTAATAAAACAAGGTAATGATAGAACAGGTCACTACTCTCATCTAGCAACTCATTGGCATCACGATTTTTAGCCGCAATGACGACTTCTGTCATTTCTTCGCCACATTTTTTCAAGATTTTATCCAAACCTTGCTCCATTAAATATTTCGTATAAGAACCTTCTTCAGGGTACGCAATTTTCTTGGTAATGGTTCTTTCAAGAACCGCCAAATTGAAATAATCATCACCGAAACAGCTTTGATTACCTAAATGACATGTAGGTCCTTGAGGTTCAACGCTTAAAAGAATCGTATCTTGGTCGCAATCCAAGTCAATCGCGATTACTTTTTGCGTATGCCCGCTCGTTTCCCCCTTCATCCAAAGGCGTTCTTTCGAGCGAGAATAAAACCAAGCCACGCCTTCAGCACAAGTTTTCTCATAGGCTTCCTGATTCATGTAACCTAACATTAACACTTGCCCTGTGCGAGCATCTTGTAGAATTGCGGGGACAAGTCCGTCGCCTTTCTGAAAATCTACTTTTTGCGGAGAAAACAAGAACTATTCAACCCCTTCAACAGTCGTAGCAAGGGCATCTTTAACGTCTTGAATGGTAATTTCATCGTGGTGGAAAATTGACGCTGCTAAACCACCTTCAACGCCTGTCTCTTCGAATAAATCAACGAAATGTTGGACGTTTCCTGCACCACCACTCGCAATAATTGGCAAGTCTACCAATTCGCTGGCTGCTTTTAAGAACTTAATATCGAAACCAGTTTTGACGCCATCGTGGTCAATACTTGTAATTAGCAATCGACCGGCACCACGCGCTTCACACTCTTTCAACCAATCAAAGGCTTTTAAATCTACTTGTTTTTGGCCACCGTGTGTGTATACATAGTAGTCACCTTTGGCTTCATCGTATGAGACGTCAACCGCTAGCGTTAAGCGTTCAGAGCCATATTTTGCAACGGTTTGATTAATTAAATCAGGGTTAAGTACGGCTGCAGAGTTGATTGCAATCCCACTGATACCAGTCGCTAAGGCGCGGTCAATTTCTTCTATTGAAGCTAAACCGCCCCCAACTGTTACAGGAATATCAACTACTTTCAGAATCTCTTCAACCATTTCAACACGCATGTTCAACTGTTCTAAAGTTTTCGCAATATCTAATACAACGAGTTCATCGGCACCTGCGTCTGAGTATTTCTTCGCATACTCGACTGGATCGCCTAAATGTTGCATATTAAGGAAGTTAACTCCTTTAACTAAGTGACCGTGCTTTGTGTCTAAACATGGGATAATTTTTTTCATATTATTCAAGTCCTTTCCAGAATTCATCATTTTGAGCTGCTTTACCGACAATTGCTTCTGTAACACCGGCTGCCTTCAAGGCTGTTAAATCGATTTGACCGCGAACCCCGCCACTTGCCACAACTAAGTGACGTGTTTGACGTTGTAAGGCAGCAGTTCGTTCAACATTAGGGCCAGCTTCCATTCCATCGCGATCGATATCTGTATAGATAATCCCCGCAATATCTAGCGCTTCAATTTCCGCCATATATTCATTTAATTGACGTCCACTATTCTCCTTCCAACCATTCACGTAAATATCTTCATCACGAGCATCTAAGCCTACAAATATACGTTTAGGATAGCGTTCCACCACTTCTTTTAGCCACTCAACATCCAATATTGCACGTGATCCTAATATGAAATAATCTATTCCTATTTTAGCATATTTATCGATGGTTTGGTGATTTCTCAAGCCACCTCCGATTTCCAACGGCAAGTCGGTTAATTGTTTCAATTGTTGAATCACGTTCGTTTCAAGCGCTTCTTGTTGCAGGGCACCCATTAAATCAACCACATGAATGCGAGCAACTTGTGGAAACTGACTGTAATATTGAATCGCTTCAGCCGGTGTTTTAGGCATTAAGATTCTGTCATCATAATCGCCTTGGGTTAAGCGGACGCTCTGACCGTCAATCAAGTCGATTGCTGGTATAATTTTCATTTCATTTTCCTCTTTCTTCTGGCAGTTTTAAGCAATGAGTCCTTTAGATGATGGCACACCGCCATCGGACGCCTGTAAGGCAATCTTCAATGCACGGGCAAAGCCTTTAAAAATCGCTTCGATTTCATGGTGTGTGTTGCCAGTCTTTAGTAAATCGATATGCAAGGTCATGCGTGCATTCATTGCGACCGCATTGAAAAATTCCTCGACTAGCTCCGTATCAAAGCTGCCCACTTTTTCTTTACTGAAATTGGCATTAAAGCTTAAATGTGGACGTCCAGATAAATCCAAGACGACTCGCGCTAAAGACTCATCCATCGGCAAATAAAAACTGCCATAACGTTGATAACTTGGTAAACTACGGTAAAGTTCGCGAATTAATTCACCTAAGACAATGCCAATGTCTTCAACCGTATGATGGTCGTCCACATAGGTATCTCCTTGAGCCTCCACATTAAAGTAAAGACCTGAGTGGAAATTGAATAAGGTTAACATATGATCCAGAAAACCTACCCCTGTTTGAATCTGCGCTGCTTCCTCCACTTCAGATGCTAAAGCTAAGGCACAACGTAATTGTGTTTCTAACGTTAATCGTTCTTTCTTAAACATTTAATTCCCTCCACTCTTTTATTAAGCGTTCAAACTCTGGATACTGCGCCAAGTCCATAATCGAATAACGGACTGCCTCTGCCAGAATAGGCAACTCATATGTTCGCGCGACAAAGCCATGCTTAGCCAAGAAGGCACCTAAATCGCGCGCCTTCTCACCATAAGTAAAGACGAAATTCGTACGCGTCGATTTGACTTGAATCAGGTCCGATACTTGTTGAAAGGCTTCAACCAATTGGGCCTGACACGCTTTTTGGTAGCTCAGCCATTCTGCTAACTGATCTCGATTTTCAAACAAGGCACTCGCAATATTCAGTGCTAAATTATTTACTGGGTAAGGATGATTAATGCGCGTCAAACGTTCAAAGGTCTTACCTTTAGCAATCGCAATCCCTAATCTCAAGCCAGCTAAACCATAAATCTTACTTAAAGTACGTACGTAAATTACATTCTCATTCTGTGGTCTCACATACTCTTGACCGAATTCAATGTAGGCTTCATCAATCACGAAATGACCCTTGATTGCTGCCATTTCATCTGCCAATGTTTGTAAAAACTCAGCCGTGAATTGTTCACCCGTTGGATTTTGTGGATTGGATACTAATAATACCGATGGCTGTTTCTCTTTGATTGCTGCCACAATCTTTTCTAAGGAAAATTCAAAATCCTTTTCACAAGGCACTTGCCAGAATGGGCGATTGAATTGTTCGGCGTAAGCTTGATACATGAAGAAGTCTGGATCAATTGTTAAGACGCCGCCCGCACCAAATTGAATCATAATCTTTTGTAACCAGTCATCAGAACCATTAGCTAGTTCAATTTGTTGTGGATCTAATTGATAATAGTTCGCATACAAGGTCTTAAAGCGTGTTAACTCATCCTCCGGATACAAATGGATATCCGTTTGTAAAATGATTTCTAGAAGCTGTTGGTCAGTTAAAGGTCGCTTAGGACTAACATTTCGATTAATTAAATAAGTCATTACGGTTCTTCCCTTCTAATCGCAATCGAACATTCATGGCAATATAAGCCTTCTGCAGCCGCAATTCTCTCTGCCGCAACCGCTACTTCTTTAAACGTTTTAGGTGATAAATTAATAATCGCATGACTCGTTCTAAAATCATTCGAGTTCAAACCGTGACTGTAACGCGCATTTCGATTGGTTGGAAGAACATGCGATGGTCCAGCAATATAATCCCCGATGGCTTCCATTGAGTACACGCCCTTAAAGACGGCTCCCGCATAATTAATGTTCAACACAATATCATCTTGCTCGGCATGTTGCACGGACACATGTTCCGCAGCAATAAAATTGACCGCATTTAGTAGGTTCTCACGTGTATCCACAACTTGATAATGATTATTGGCAACGGACGCTGCAATAATTTCTGAACGCACTTGTTCAGGTAATAATTCTTGAATACGTACGCTCAAGCGTTCTAATAAATCCGCTGATTCACTTAAAACGAATGTACGCGCATTGGCATCATGCTCCGCCTGCGCAAACACATCATAAACGATCGCATCTAGCGGTGCTGTCTCGTCGACATATAATAAAATTTCACTTGGCCCTGCAATGCTATCAATCCCGACATCGCCAAAGACTAAGCGTTTCGCCATCGCAACGAACGCGTTGCCTGGTCCGCATATTTTGTCCACTGCGGGAATGGTTTCTGTACCGTAAGCGAGTGCTGCAATGGCTTGTGCGCCTCCAATACGGTAAACGTGATCGGTTACGCCACATAGATAGAGTGCTGCAAAGGTAATACTTGTGTCCGTAAAGACCGGTGTCGTCACAACAATTTCTTTGACGCCGGCAACTAAGGCAGGCACAAGCGTCATCAAGACGCTTGAAGGATACAAAGCAGTGCCACCTGGCACATATAAGCCGACACGGGCTAGTGGACGGTAAACGTAACTCAATTCTTCATCTAAATTATCTTGGTACAAGATTCTCTGTTCATACTGTTCAATGCGGGCTTTCGTTAACTTAAGCGCATCTTGTAAATCCGTATCCAAAGCATCCCAACTCGCTTTTAATTGCTCAGGCGTCACTTTGACCTTGTCGAGTGTTTGACCGTCAAATTGTTCTGTATACTGAGCTAAAGCCTGGTCACCATTTGCTTTTACATCATCTATGATGGCTTGTACTGCCAACATTTGTTCAATATTAGGTGCACTTGCTTGTTGTTTAAACTGGGCAATAAATGCTTCTGCGTTTAGAATCCCCTTCATTAAACCACTCCAATCTCTTGCATAAATTGATACACATCGTGTTCTTTCAAATAAAAGGCTTGTTTGTTGGCAATTAAGCGTGCTTGAATATCCATGATTGTCCGATATTCTTGTAAATTATTTTCTTTTAAAGTCGTCCCTGTCTGGACCACATCTACAATCGCATCCGCTAATCCTAATATCGGCGCTAATTCTACCGACCCTTTAAGATGAATCAATCGAACGTCTTGGCGTTGTTGGTTGAAATATTGTTGACTAATATTTGTAAAACTTGTCGCGACCACCTTCAATTCTTTTTCCGTTAAGCCTGGAGGTCCAGCAATTGCTAAGCGACATTCACCGAAAGGTAATTGGGAGACATTTAGGACATTGAACCGATTCTCAGTAATGGTATCTAAACCCACAATCCCTAAATCGGCAATACCTTGTTCGACATAAGTCGGGACATCCGCTCCTTTAGCAAAAATAAACTTCACTTGGTTAATCTCACGAAATAAGTAACGCCCCTCCTCTTGCAAGGGGGCTGCGTAATAATCAAGGCCCTTAGCCTGCAAAAATTTGATAAAGTCTTTAAATAGTCGCCCTTTTGATAAAGCTACCGTAATCATATGAGCCCTCCTCTCGATAAGTTAATTCCGATGCCAAATGCTCCTTCTGCATATTGACCGCCAGATAATATCGGCGTACTTTCACTTAAAAAGGCTTGGAAATAAAAGCCATTATAATAACTCTGTGGTGAGCGGAAAGATAAATCAAGAATGAAACGTGTGCCTGTTTGATCCATCCGTTCTTTCAAACGGTGAATGATTTTCATAGCTTCACTATCGCCGAAACGTTCATTAACGAGTTCAAATTGCTGGCTCACCGGCACACTCATCAAACGATATAGAGGATGCGATTCACCGAGTTGTTCACGTAAAGCAGATAAATCTTTATCCACCACTAATTGTTTGATGCGCTTGTCCAAATTATCTTCTTCTAAATAACGATCTAACAACTCATCATTGTTAACGACTAAAATCGTTAATTCAGATGCGCTTAATTGCGACACAAAGTTTAGATGCAACTCAATACTCTCCAACGTTTCATCTAAACTTGGCTGAAATAATTCTACCCCTGCTTGATATTGTGTTTGAAATTCCCTCAATACCGGCCCGAAATAGCCAAATTTCTGTTGTGACATTTGGAAAGACTGATTGTAATTCAGAATACTCCGCGTCCAATCGCTCCTCAACGCATACAATTGTTGATTGCGTTCAAAGACAATACTATCCGGATGAAAATTCTTAGTCTCAAGTTGAAAAGGCTCCACCATATTTAAATCGATTAATTGATAACCGGCTTCTGACAATCGTTGCATATATTGCACCACTAATTGTATTTGTTTCAAAATCATTTGATTATCCATGCTTACTTCCCTTCTCCCATCCCTATAAAAAAAGCCCTCTAATCCATCTGGATTAAAGGACGTCGGGACGTGGTTCCACCTTCATTCGTCGCGTTCTCACAAACGCAACCTCAGTGAGTATATACTCTAGCGATAACGGAACTACCGTAATGACTCTTATCTGGCTGTGTCTTCATAGGGCTCAATGCTTTGCTTCTCAGCTACCGCAAATTCTCTTTCATCGAGTATCCCATCTCTTCGTCCAAATCCATTAGAAATATTGATTAAATTTTATCTAACTCTATTCTAAATGTCAATCTATTTTTTAATCTTATTCTAATCAAACTAACCAAAATACGAATAAAAACCCTTTATGACGCTTTAATTTAGAGATTAATTAAATTTTACGGACTACTTAATTGTTTTTTCTAATCAAATTTCACGCGTTAACTCAAGCCAAAATACGACAACAAAACCTTTCGTTTTAAACACTAAGACCTCTAGCAGAATAATCAAATAAGTTGAAATAAATTACTCTTAGGCTATTGAGTATGTTGAATGAAGCTGTTCTCAGAAAATCCTCCTAACTACTGTTGGGCATCACCCTTGCGGGTGATGTTTCCCGTTCAATGTGTTAACTCAGAGTCTGAGTTTGATGATTGAAGCACTCAATGTTTAAACTCAAATCGCGAGTTTAAACATTGAATTGGAATTTGGATGATTTTCAACTAAATCAGATGAAAATTGAAAATCCTGGATCATAAAACGAGCTGAGCATCACGTGTGAGGTGATACTTTCCGTTCAATGTGCCAACTCGGAGTTTGAGTTTGATGATTGAAGCACTCAATGTTTAAACTCAAATCGCGAGTTTGAACATTGAATTGGAGTTAGCAGAATTTTCCAACAAAAGCTGATAGAAACTTTGAAAACGACCAGTGCCTTGAAAAACAATAAGTTGAACGAAGCATAAAGCGCAATTAATCAACATAAAACTTATGATAAAAAAAGCATCTTCCTCAGTTTATAACTGAAAAAGACACCTACTCATTGCTTTAATCGATTATTTCTTTCACACGCCCGACAATCTTCGAGGTTAACATTACCTTGATACCATGCGGATGTTGGGCTGAATTAGTCAATAACTTTGCGACAACACCTTCCGTCAGCTTCCCCGTTCTTTGATCTTGCTTTTGAACCACACGTACGGTTGCACCAATTGTGATATCGGCACGTTTTCTACCATCTTTCATCTAAAAACTCCCTTCTACTGAAAAACAAAAGACGCTCACTACAGAAGGAGCGTCCAGAATTTCATTAATATTCTGCATTATGAATGACTTCCGTCACATCATCGTCGTCTTCTAATGCATCAATCATTTTCTCAAATTGTGCTACATGCTCTTGCGGTAAGTCAATCGTCAAGTTAGGCACCATTGCTAATTCGGCTTGAGCCAACGTGTAATCGGCTTCCAAAGCAGCGCGCACTTCTTCAAAATCGGCAGCATCCGTATAAATTTCAAATACTTCTTCTGATGTCATTAATTCATCTGCGCCCGCTTCTAAAACAGCCATTAACATTGTATCCTCATCAACCGCTAAATCAGCTCGTTCAATCGCGATGTAACCTTTACGTTCAAATTGAAACGCCACTGAGCCTCTTTCGCCTAAAGCCCCACCATTATGTGTAAAGGCGGTTCGCACTGAGCTACCTGTACGATTACGGTTGTCCGTCAAGGCGTAGACCAATACCGCTACACCATTGGGACCATAACCTTCATATGTAATTTCATCATAGTTTTCGCCTGCACCTGATTCTGTTGCACGCTTAATGGCGCGTTTCACGTTTTCGTTCGGAACGTTAGCTGAACGCGCTTTATCTAATACTTGACGCAAAGCCGGGTTTAATTCTGGATCTGCACCATTTTTTGCCGCTACATAAATTTCGCGCGCGATTTTTTGAAATATTTTGCCACGTTTGGCGTCTTGAGCATTTTTACGCCCTTGTATGTTTTTCCATTTCGAATGTCCTGCCATCTCTTCACATCCTGTCTTGTAGTCTTTCTACCATAACATATTGAGATTTGAATGCAACTTTGCTTAAACTTCTAAGAATTTAGGCGGTAGTTCTTTTATGCCTAATGCTTCGAGCTTTTTACCCATATCGATATCACGGTTTTTAATGACCATTAATTTCGATGTCCCGTGCGTCAATAATTTACCATTTTGATCTTTAATCGTACCTTCAGCCATACAAATTGTGCGTCCAACTTTAATCGCACGCGCTTCAACAGTCAACGTTCCTTCCGAAACTGTGCTTAGTAAATCAGCTTTCAAATCAACCGTTGTTAAACCATCACCTTCGTCCAATTGGCCATAAATTGCCCAGAACGTTGCGGTATCTAGCAAGGATTCATAAACGCCACCATGAATCCCGCCATAAGGATTCAAATGCTTTTCTTTCACTTCCATCTCGACTTTACACGAACCTAAATCAACCTCAACAACCTTCATCCCTAACAAAGCGGCATATGGACTAGAGTTCGAAAAAATCATTAACTTTCTAATATGTTCCGGATTTAATACTTTCACCTTATCTTCTCCCTTCAATTGCTACCCTTTCAGAGTATTATATTTCGCCTATATAAACAAGCCTTTTAACCCTAACAAAATAAACCTCCCCCAACTGCTTGGAGAAAGTTTATCGTTTGGACTACTTAATTGCTGCTTTTAATTGATCGACTAAACGCGCGATATTGCTCGATGCTTGATGCGTCATAATCGGACTTTCGATACGACCTTCTGCTAAACAAGTCACAACATGTTGGATTTCACTATAGAAATCATCATGATCATACCCAACTTCAACTTGCTCATGTGTCCCATCTCGCGTGATCATTGTATATTCACTGGCACGGTGGAAATTAGGGATACGAATGCTCCCTTGCGATCCTTCAATCACGGCCACCGTTTCCGTCTCACGGTCAAAAGCTGATTCGATTACACCTGAAATCCCACCTGCTTCAAGCGTCGCATTAACATATAACTCAATCCCGTTCGCATGTAACGCATAATCGATGGCTGTCACTTCCATTGGTGATGGCATAAAATCTTCTAATACCGATAAGTTATATACCCCCATATCTAATAACGTTCCGCCTTGTCCAGGCTCAAAATGATAAGTAGACGTTGCTTCATTAAACACATGACATAAAGAGGTTGTAATATGCTTGATCTCACCGATTAGCCCTTGTTCAATACGTGCTTTTAAATCTAAATAAGCTGGGACAAAACGACTTTTCTGAGCTTCCATAAAGAAGACACCTTCCTTATGCGATAACTCAATCATGCCATCAACTTCAGCTTGCGTCATGGCTGCTGGCTTCTCACATAAAACCGCTACTTTTGCCTGTAAAGCTTTGCTTACCCATTCTTGATGGTATTTATGTGGCACCGCAACATACACCGCATCAATTTCTGGATCATCTAATAGCGCTTGATAGTCGCCATAAGCTTTCTCACTTGGATGATTCGCTTGAAATCGTTCCGCTTTCTCGACAGTCCGACAAGCGACCGCATATAAACTTGCATTCTCCACTTGAGCTAAAGCTGTTGCAAAACGGTTCGCAATATTACCCGCTCCGATAATTCCCCATTTGATCATTTGAACACCTCATCATTTTATTTAACTACAACTCTACTTATAGGCTTATTTAGCAAGCATGGATGTTATCGTTTCCCATAAGTTTTCTAGTCTAAGAATAGCACAGCCCAAGCCAAACTAAAAGTCGAGAAGCAGAATTTCGCCAATTTTTTTCTACAGTAAATACTTTGTATACTCAACGATGTAAACGCTAATTAATTATGGAACACAACGTCAATCTAGTAGGATTTTCCATTGCATGCTTTGCGTACCAATTCAAAATTCCGCTCGACACATTGAAGTCAATTATTCCAAATCACAAAATACGTGATGAACCCCTTATAATAACCTCGGACTTTATATCTGCGCTGAATTGCTTAGCTGCTTTTCTTTTGTCCTATTTGGAGGGGCTCAGACAAAATTCAGTTGGTTTTACTAAATTGACTGGAACACGTATTGCTAAGACTATCGTTTTATTTGTAAATTTTATGATTATGTTGATTTAGGTGTCTTCTAATGTGCTAACTCAAAATCCGAGTCGACACATTGAGTAGGTTAATGTGCCAACTCAATTCGCCAGTCGACACATTAGAAGCAGATGGTGGCTTTGTGGGGGCAATTCTTGCTCATACTTCACCTTTTCCCAAATAAACGCCTTAATTCCCAGTTAAAAGTCGCCAATATTTCCAATATTTTTTCTAATGTGCTAACTCAAAATCTGAGTCGACACATTGAGTAGGTTAATGTGCCAACTCAATTCGCCAGTCGACACATTAGAAGCAGATGGTGGCTTTGTGTTGAACTACCACACATAGCCCACTGTGGGAGATATCCCAAGTAGTAAAAAGGCACCCCTTCGCTACTAATAGAATCGCTTGCTCTGTCTATGAGCACAGCGAATTAGACAGAGCCTAGCCGATTGATCTGGAAAAGGCCTCACAATTGTGAGGCTTTGAAAGCGACCACGGCCTTAGAAAACAACAAGCTGAGCGAAACATAAAAGCTATTAAATCCACCAAAAACTAATCTTCCCTTATTCAAAAAAAACAATCCCTCCATCTAATAGAGAGCCGCATGCACACATGCGCCACCTTCCCTATCACACAAAAGAATTGTTCTCAATCAAACTCACTTTTATAAATCAGTCTCTGAACCGCCTGTCACACCATAAATTTGCCCCGTCACATAACTTGCTTCCTCAGAAGCTAAGAAAACATAAACAGGCGCTAATTCTACTGGCTGACCCGCTCGTTCTAATAATTCATCCTGTCCAAATGTCTCTAAATCTCCTGGTAATTTTCCATCATCTAACTGCAGAGGTGTCCAGATTGGTCCTGGTGCGACAGCATTCACACGCACACCCTTTTTAGCGAAATACTTCGCCATCCCAACAGTAAAATTAGAAATTGCCCCTTTAGTCGCCGCATAATCCAATAAAGAAGCAGATGGATCTGTCGCTTGAACAGAAGTGGTGGTAATCACAGCACTGCCTGCTTCTAAATGTGATTCGGCTGCCTTCAGCGCTTCATACATACTAATAATATTCACTTGGAACGTGTCATTCACTTGCTTCATCGTTAAATCAGCTAAATTTTCTGTCGCAAATTGTTGAGCCGCATTCAATACAAGTAAATCCAGTCCGCCCAAAGCTTCGACTGTTTCATTCACCAAACGACTCGCTACACCTAATTCACGTAAATCCCCCGCAATTGCTACAGCCTTACGACCTTCAGCTTCAATCAACTGTTGAACTGCCTCAGCGTCCGCCTCTTCACCGGGTAAATATTGAAAAGCGACATCAGCACCTTCACGCGCATAGGCAATCGCAACTGCACGCCCAATCCCCGAATCTCCACCGGTAATTAAAGCCCGACGTCCTGTCAAACGCTGATTCCCTTGGTAACTCTCTTCTCCACAATCTGGTACTGGCATCATATCTTGTTGTAAAGCTGGCGACTTAGCAATTTTTTCATTTTCTTCAGAAAAACCTTCTGTATAATACTGTTTCCTAGGATCTTTCAACTTATCATTCATTACAATATTGCCCTCCCTTTCTTTGGATAAATTAAGTATACCGCTCATCCAAAGAAAGCTCTAACAATACACATCCTTCAGAAATTAATCACAAAATACTAAAGTTTTTCTTAACGCGATGTAAGCAATTCTTGGTAAGCCTTATGACCATAAACGCTTTAATCTCCAAGCAAACATTTAGAAAAAATTAATGTTTACTACACTAAAACCTACCACTTCAATTCCTGCAAAATAGGAAATAATAAGCAGACGACTACTACGGTTGTAATCACTGCGCTCAAAGGTACCAACCAAATAAATTTGGCGTGTTTTGTTTTATGACGAAAACTTCGCATCGCCCACAAAGCCCCAATACCACCTAATAATAGACTCGAACTTAACAAACGCTTCTCTGAAATACGATATGCGCCAGTTTTTGATAATTGCTTGTCTTTATAAAACAAATAAAAACTATGAATATTTAATAGGATGATTACTAATATTATGCTCATTAACATTATTGCTTGTTGAGACATGCTCTAACCCCTTCTCTCAAAAAATACCCTCTAAATCATTTAGAGGGCTCTCAAATTACTCATTGATTAAATTTCAGTCATCGCTTCTTCACGTTGTTTAAATGCGAGTTCTTCTGCTGCTTGTTTCACTTCAAATTCATCTAACATCGCACGAACTTCATCGGTTGATTTTGTATCCATCAAAGCAACACGCAAATCGCTAGCTCCACGGAATTCACGCACATAAATTTTGAAGAAACGTAATAAAGGTCTAAACGAACGTGGTTCTTCTGCAGAATATTTATCAAATAAATCTAAATGCAGACGTAACAAATTTAATAAATCTTTACTATCATGTTCTTTTGGTTCAACTTCAAAAGCATAAGGATTATGGAAAATACCGCGACCGATCATCACACCATCTACTCCATACTTCTCTACTAATTCTAAACCAACTTGACGGTTTGGAATATCGCCGTTAATGGTTAATAATGTATTCGGCGCAATTTCATCACGTAATTGTTTAATTTCTGGAATTAATTCCCAGTGCGCATCTACCTTACTCATCTCAACTTTTGTACGTAAATGAATCGATAAGTTCGCAATATCTTGTTCTAATAAATGTCTTAACCAAGCACGCCACTCTTCAATTTTTGCATGTCCTAAACGTGTTTTTACACTAACAGGTAAGCCCCCTGCTTTAGCTGCTTGAATTAAATCAGCTGCCACCTCAGGACGTAAAATCAAACCAGCACCACGGCCGTGTTTAAATACATTAGGTGCAGGACAGCCCATGTTCAAGTCAATTCCTTTATAGCCCATTTCTGCCATACCAATACTCATTTCCTTAAAGTATTCTGGCTTGTCACCCCAAATATGGGCCACAATGGGTTGTTCATCTGGCGTAAAGGTTAAACGTCCACGCACGCTTTCTTTCCCGTCTGGGTGACAATAACTCTCACTATTCGTAAATTCTGTAAAGTATACATCCGGTGCCGCTGCATCCGCTACAACATGGCGGAATACCACATCTGTTACGTCTTCCATTGGCGCTAAAATAAAGAAGGGACGCGGTAACTCTTGCCAAAAATTCTCTTTCATCTTACACAATTTCCTTTCATTCACACTTGTCCTTCACTTAATTCAATGAATCACAGCAAAAGACCAGTCTCTCTCCCGTTTATAAGCAAAGAAAAAGCAGAATAAATCTGCTTGATAAACTTGCTTTCAGTTGTTGTTTAGTCAGTCTTCCAAGAAATACTATTGTAACAAATTTTACTCAAAAAGACAGTATTAATTGTAAGTCTGAGCTTATTTTAGAGAATTTTTAAGTAATCATGCTTGCTTAAAACCCGACATTAAAAATAAGGCCGCTCTTTGTTTCATAAACAAATTGTCCGCTTGGTAAATAATCTCAGCTGCTACCTCTTCAAGGCCCAAATCTTCTAATCCTGATGCTAATTTAGAACGATCAAAACCTGGGTGAACCAAATCAGACTGTACATTCGGATTCTCATCAAAATCTGCAATAAGTAACTGTCCACCTGGTGCTAATAAATCCAGCAATTTTTTCAGCACACTCTGATAATCTTGAATATGCAACAACACCTGAGACATCACGATACAACTAAAGCGCTCTTGTTCCGCTGTTGTATTCTCTAAATCAATTTGTAAAGTACGTGCATTAATCGGTAATACAGCTAGCTTCTCATCAACTTGTTTCAACATCTCTTTCGATGCATCTACAAAGACCCATTCATCAAATTCATCATGCAAATTCAAACCAATTAAACCTGTGCCGCAACCGAAATCCATTGCCTTCACTCGCTCACCAACAGTTATTTTATCACGCATTGCTTCAGCGATAATATTTGCGATTTGAATTCTTTCTGGACTATCATAACGTAAGGCCATTTTATCAAATTGCTCTGTATTCCCGATAACTTTCACGCTCCTTGAATGTTTGTCCCTTGATTATAACAAAAGCGTCTTCCTTAGCAAACTATTTGCCAAAGAAAACGCCCCTTTAACGTTTATAATGCTTCTCGTATTAGTCCAGATTCATCAAGTCTAAACCAACGGTTTCATCTAAACTCCGTTCAATTGCACCCTCTAAAATCGTCACGGTAATTTCCATCGTCACACTCGTATAAGCTTCATTCAAATGCCCACCGATGGTAGATAAATCTTTGCGCCCTAACACAATGTGCAAATGAGGATGATACTTTCCTTGGTTCATCGTCAAATTCCCCATTAAAGACAGCACTTCAAACTCTTCTTCAATCTGATGATTCTCATAATTTTGAGTGTTTAAATGGTAAAAAGCTAAATCTACTCGGTCCACTGCACCGAGTCCAGTCACTTCTGCGGCACGGATATCTTCATTTTCTGCTAAGGAAATCAAATTTTCTTTTATCCCCTCACCGATTGCTAACTTCATTACGATTTTTTGACCCAAACGTAGATAATTCATTTTTATCAAAACCGCCTTTCTAATCGTCTAGCAACATCTTGTATAACTTTATTATACAGCAACAATCTTTCGTTTAAAGAAAATTGCTTATGAGAAAATATTTTGGCTATTGCAAAAGCGAACGTTTGTTCGTATAATATTTGTATGGAGGTGACCTTATGGGTTTTATTGATTATTCGCGCGAACCACGGTCAGATATCGCGTTTATTGATATGAAGTCTTTCTATGCGAGTGTCGAATGCGTAGAACGTCATCTTAATCCGCTGAAAGCATCTTTGTGCGTGATGAGTCATAGTGATAATACAAAGGGCCTGATTCTTGCAAGTTCGCCAACTTTTAAAAAAGTTTTCGGGAAATCTAATGTAGGTCGAGCTTATGATTTGCCTTTTCATATAGAAACTCGCAAATTTAATTACGGCAATGCGCGGCGCCAAGGTTTAACGATTACACCACAATTTATTGAATTTATTGAATATTGGGCTGTACGGACAATATTCGCTAGCCCAAGAATGGGTTTGTATATTGATGTTAATTTAAAAATCCAGAAGATTTTACAGGATTATGCGCCTGAAGAAGAAATTTATCCTTATTCTATTGATGAAGGTTTTATTGATTTAACCAGGTCTTTAGCCTATTTCGATCAAAATCCCAAGGTTAGTCGGCGTATTAAATTAGATGAAGTATCCGCTAGGATTCAACATGATATCCAAGCTGAAACCGGCGTTTATTCAACGATTGGTCTTAGTAACGCTAATCCATTATTGGCTAAATTAGCACTAGATAACGAAGCCAAAAACACAATGAGTATGCGCGCCAATTGGTCTTATGAAGATGTCGAAAGTAAAGTTTGGGCGATTCAAGAGATGACTGATTTTTGGGGCATTGGTAGTCGTACGGCTAAGCGTCTGAACCGACTTGGTATTTATACAATTCGAGAGTTAGCGAATTGTAATCCAGATATGCTGAAACAGGAATTTGGTGTTATCGGAGTACAGCTATGGTTTCATGCGAATGGCGTCGATGAAAGCAATGTATTGGAACCTTACCGTCCTAAAGCGACTGGTTTAGGTAACTCACAAGTTTTGCCTAAAGATTATCACCTGCAAAAAGACATTGAACTCGTCTTTTCAGAAATGGCCGAACAAGTGGCTATCCGCTTAAGAAAAAGGCATAAGAAAGCCACCGTTGTGGCAATTTATGCAGGTTTTTCTCGGTATGTTGAGCAACAATCGATTGCGGCACAAATGAAAGTTGACCCTACACAAAGCACACGGCAATTGACTGCGCATGTCATTGAATTATTTCGCAAGAAGTATAAAGGAGGGGCCATACGCAATATCGGCGTTCGCTACGATGGTTTGGTTGATGAAGCTTATACTGTGTATTCTTTATTCGATGATCCTGTCGAAGAAGAAAAACTAGAGAAAATGGAACATACTGTCGATGATATCCGTCGCAAATTTGGTTATTTATCAATTCAAAGTGCCACAGCCCTTTATGAAAATTCACGCGTGATTGCACGTAGCAAGTTAATCGGTGGGCATGCAGCTGGTGGCGCCGGTGGATTGGACGGATTAGCATGATTGATCGCAGCTATTTACCTTTCAAATCAGCCCGTGATTACCAAGATCGCAAGATGGCTAAATGGTTAGGCTTCTTTCTTTCTGAACATTCTAGTGCGCTCAGTCAGGATGATCCTGTTATCGATTATAGTCGTGCCATGCCATTCAACGATAAATTACGCGCTCTCCGTCAACTGTTCACGCAACAATTACTAGCCGATTTTGAAATTGTGCACGATCAAAAATTGCTTCAATTAACAGGTAAAATCACGCAATTTCAAGATGTGAGCGTTGGCATCTCAGGAAAACACGCTTATCATTTCGTCGCAATCAAAGATATTCTTTCCATTAATTTACACGGGGAGGTGGAAGACAATGGTTAAACCGAGAGTTAGACAAAATGACTTACAATTTGATTATTTCAGCGAAAACTATCGTAGATTTGAAGAAGATTTTTATGAGTACTCTACCATCAGTTTACCGCTAACTTTTATTACAGATGATCTCTTAATGAGCATGGCTGGTTCTCAGAAAAACTACTTTATTCTAAACAGGCATAACGCTCTTGATCAACGCGATCATTATTTTATATTTAAAGTGAAGATGGTAGAAGGTGCTAAAATGACTCGTACTTATGAATACATCGGACATCAAATGAGCATATAGATGGAGTAGATAGTGTTAAATTGGTATCTGTTCGGTTCGCTAAAAAAATAACCTCTACTCACACATTTGCATTCTGTGTGGGTGGAGGTTATTTGATATCTGAGTTTGTTGCCCGTTCTCACCTAAAATCCCGCACTCCTAACGAGGCGGGATTTTTAAGTTGAGTTGTTCATATAATTTTTCTTGTTTTTGGAGGATTTCACCAATTGTCATGCCAAAGGATGGATGGATAAAATATTCAACACGATTAAATGCTTCCAAAACTTCATCCAATGTATAGTCTTTAAACAGATTTGCTTGTTCCATTCGGTGCTTTAGTTCTGAAACCAAAATCAAGGCGAGATATTGGACAAAGAGTTTACCTTCTAAGCCTCGTTCCGATGACATTCTCAAGCGACGCATATTTAACCGGTCTTTTAGATTCATGAAGGCTTTCTCTACTTGATCCTTATCACGATAATGACTCAACACTTGAGCACTTGTCATGCGGCTATTGGATAATAGAACGAAATACCCCATATACGCTAACTTTTCTTCGACTGCTTCTTCTTTGACTTCAACTAAACGATCTTTCGAGACCTTAAAGTAGCGTTTATAAGCCGTCTGATTGGCTTCTTTCAATTGATTCGTCTTTAATTCCTCTTCCCATCTTTGAAGTTGTTGATGGAAACGAATGCGTTCTTCTGCTGCCCGCTTACTATCTAAATAAGCATGGAGTGTCACGGAATAACCGGAAGACGCCGATGCTTTGAACACCTGATTGATGGATAACTTCTGGGCATACAAATTAGTCGCAGCGTCGTAATGAGTATGGCGTTCCATCGTGGGAGCTAACTGACTTAATGCCTCCTTGACATACTTCACTGAGCATTTGGCGCCTTGAATAAACGTGATGTTTTCTTGACACATCAATAACACATTTTCCGCTTTATAAAGACCGCAATCAAGCACTAATTGTATGGGGTGATCGGTTAAATCATCAAATAAACTCATTAACCACGGTAATGTTTTGGCGTCTGGGATGTTGCCTGACAAGGGGCGGTACATAACAGGTAATCGAGACGTGCTGCCATATAATAAAGCCAGATTAAATTGTGCGAGTGAATCTTCCTCTTTATTGTAACCGTATTGTACTTGACGTAACTTTTTAGAATAACTTGAAATAGAGGTCGTATCGTAAAACCAATAAGCATCTTCTGATTATCTCGCTACTTGTGCTTTGAAGAATACTTGTTTTTCCTTCTCAGTAAAGCGTTGAAATAATTCGCTAATCCGTTGTGAGGTTAAATTCTGCGCTGCTTTAGGCAAGTGATGCAATTCTGCCCAACGGCTGAACCGCTGCATAGAACCTGAGGGAGCAAAGTTCCAGGTTTGTTAAGATTGCGCTTTAAAAAATTCAGGTTGATTACTAAATACAACAATACGTCCACTAATTAAGTCAACAGTTGGAATTGCGATTGGTAAGGACAAATCTGACAATTTTACCCCTTGGTACAAAGGATGCAAGGGCACCACTACTTCAGCCAGTTTATCCAACACAACCAAACCATTCCCTTGTCCAACCGCCAATAAATTGACTAAGATTGAACGTTTTCTAAACAATTCACTATTAGCGAGTATTTGATCCGTTTCAATAATTAATGCTAGTAATTCATCTGCAGTTAAACCGTAAGCGACACCTGCCGCAAGAAATGACCCCATCGAAGTCCCTGTGACTGCTGATATCTTTATGTGTTTAGCTTGTAATTCACGGATGTATGCTAGTTCTGCAAAGCTTTTAACGCCTCAACCAGCAAAGCTTATTCCTAATTTCTTTTGTCTTAATTTTATGCTTGTTTTCATATAGTTAGCCCCCAGTTACTTGCACTATAAACGATTCCCACGAATTTAAAACCGACTTCAGACTGAAAAACCCCTCTTTCATCAAGAGGGGAAATGTTTAAAGCTTATAAGATTAGTCTAGTTATTGCCTAATAATTCTGGATAAATAGCTTTGATTGGTAAGTGATCATTGATCAATAGGCTATCTTTCGTTAAGGCTTCTTTCGTTTTACGCACATAGATAATAAAGACAACTAGAATAACGGCTGTTATTGCTGCTGATAAATAATAAGAAAGTTGCATTTCGAGACCAAAACCAATTTTCTCAGTCAGCAGATATAAGATAACCATGTATAACATGAACACACCTGGAATCAAAGTTACCCAATAATTCGCTGATTTGTAGATTAAGTAAGCAGTTGAGACGAATAAAGCAATTACTGCTGTTGTTTGATTCGCCCAGTTGAAGTAACGCCATAGAATATTAAAATCAATAAACATTAAAGCGGTACTCATTGCAAAAATCGGAAAAGAGATAGCAAAACGATTTTTAAATGGTTTTTGATTAAGCTTGATGTAATCCGCAATAATCATACGTAAACTTCTAAAGGCCGTATCACCTGATGTAATCGGCAAAACGATTACTCCAAGAATGGCAATTGTACCACCAACTGAACCTAAGAGTGTTAAAGCAATTTCACTGACTGCCGCAGAAGCAGTACCAGCTTTAATAAGAGCGCTTAAATCAACACGGTCAAATAATGCCATTGCTGCAGCTGCCCAAATCATTGCAATTACGCCTTCAGTAATCATAGCACCATAAAATACCCAACGGCCTTGACCTTCTTTTTGAATCGTGCGTGAAATAATTGGGCTTTGAGTAGCGTGAAAACCAGACATTGCGCCACATGAGATCGTAAAGAAAATACCAGGAATAATTGATACGCCATCTGGATGCATATTCTGAAGATTTAATTCTGGTACATTGGCGATATTACCGCTTGTAAATAAGATAATCAAAACGCCCACACATGATAATAAAAGAATTGCGCCAAAAATTGGATAGATGCGGCCAATAATCTTATCAATTGGTAAAATCGTTGATAAAAAATAATACATAAAAATAATGACAACCCAGAACCAATTATTCATAAAAGCTGGTGTTAGATTAGCCAGTAAAGATGCTGGTGAAGTTACAAATACTGTACCTACTAATAATAGCAATAATGATGCAAAAATATTCACCACATGTTTCATTGGCTTACCTAAATATTTACCCGCTAAAGCTGGTAAATGTGCGCCGTTGTTTCTTAATGAGATCATGCCTAAATAATAATCGTGCACAGCACCAGCAAAGATATTCCCAATAACAATCCAAATAAAAGCTACCGGACCATACAAGGCACCCATTATCGGGCCAAAAATAGGACCTGTTCCAGCAATATTTAATAATTGAATGAGCCAGTTTTTACTTTCTGCCATCGGAATAAAATCACTACCATCTTCCAATACATAGGCTGGCGTCTCTCGCTCAGTTTCTACACCAAAATTTTTGACAATAAGCTGAGAATATAAGACGTAACCTAGCACAAGTAATACAATACCACCAATAAATGAAATCAATAAAAACACCCCTTCCTGTTATACAACAACCAACTAAAAGAATAGTATCACACGTTTTGTTATAATACAATAAGTGAAATAGCCCCTTTCTAATGCTATTTATTTATTGATTTCCATTTCGTGATAGTTATGTGACTTTCTCACATTCATAATCATTTGTTTTTTGTAATATAAATGGAATGATTTGTGAAGCGCTTACACAACATAATTATTTTAATGTTTTTTTGAATAAAATACGTAGCAAACACTCAAAGTGCCGGCTACGTTTCTAGGTTAACTATTATAGCGTGTTGGTCAGTTCTAATCCCCTTACTCAGCTACACGATTTTTGCAAAGAAATCTAAAAAGGCCAGTAAATTCTCCTATCATTAAGTAGACTAATACCGTCGAAGGAAAATTCACGCGTGATTGCACGTAGCAAGTTAATCGGTGGGCATGCAGCTGGTGGCGCCGGTGGATTGGACGGATTAGCATGATTGATCGCAGCTATTTACCTTTCAAATCAGCCCGTGATTACCAAGATCGCAAGATGGCTAAATGGTTAGGCTTCTTTCTTTCTGAACATTCTAGTGCGCTCAGTCAGGATGATCCTGTTATCGATTATAGTCGTGCCATGCCATTCAACGATAAATTACGCGCTCTCCGTCAACTGTTCACGCAACAATTACTAGCCGATTTTGAAATTGTGCACGATCAAAAATTGCTTCAATTAACAGGTAAAATCACGCAATTTTAAGATGTGAGCGTTGGCATCTCAGGAAAACACGCTTATCATTTCGTCGCAATCAAAGATATTCTTTCCATTAATTTACACGGGGAGGTGGAAGACAATGGTTAAACCGAGAGTTAGACAAAACGACTTACAATTTGATTATTTCAGCGAAAACTATCGTAGATTTGAAGAAGATTTTTATGAGTATTCCACCATTGGTTTACCGCTAACTTTTATTACAGATGATCTCTTAATGAGCATGGCTGGTTCTCAGAAAAACTACTTTATTCTAAACAGGCATAACGCTCTTGATCAACGTGATCATTATTTTATATTTAAAGTGAAGATGGTAGAAGGCGTTAAAATGACTCGTACTTATGAATACATCGGACATCAAATGAGCATGTAGATGGAGTAGATAGTGTTAAATTGGTATCTATTCTCACTTTATTGAAGATTTTGATACTTTACACACAACTATAAATGCAAAAAACTGGCTTCACATAAATGTGTGAAGCCAGTTCTCTATTTATTAACACAAGTTAATACTTATACACTATCTAGTAATTTTTCATAAGTAGCAGTCGCATTACGAGTCTTATTTAGACCAGATATATTCTGATTGTAATTTTTCGCCATATAATGATAAAAAATAATATCTACAGCAAACATTTGACTCAGTAAAGAAATCGTCGCGCCACTTCGTAACGGTGCTTCTTGCGTGTCAGCCATCGCTAGAGCGATGTCAGCTGTATTACGTAATGGATTATTGCTATCTTTCGTTAAGGAAATTGTTGTTAATCCAAGCTGTTTAGCAAGTTTCATTAGGACTAATCCTTCAATTTTCTCTCCACTGTTCGAGATTCCCACATAAGTTGAACCTTCTACAGCTATCGCCATTAGGGCAGATAACTCATGAGTATCTTGAGTACAAAATACTTGTTTACCAATACGGCTAAATTTCTGTTTCATGTCTGAAGCAACTAAAAAAGAGGCACCTAATCCATGAATAAATACAGCTGGAGCTGCTGCAATAGCATCAACCACTTGATCAATCACTTCATTTTTCAATACTTCGGTCGTTTTTTCAAAGAAAAAATTAGTATTAAATAACAGTTTACGCTTTATATCATCAATCGCTTCACCAGGTGCGATATCTGTCAAAAGCCCCATATCAATTTGTGCTGTCTCACCCGATAGTTGTATCTTAAACTCTGTAAAACTTTTTAACCCTATTGAATTACAGAAGCGGATAACAGCTGCCGAACTTGATCCAGCCTCAGCTGCCAATTTAGTTGCACTCATCTGAATAATTTCAGTGGGTTTTTCAAGAATCAATTGACCGATTTTTCTTTCTGATTCTGGCAAATTAGACAAGATATTTTTAATCGTCATTAAAAGCGTTTGAGCCATCCGCTTCACCTCTTTCTTTTATGCCTTACTCATCTTATTATACGGTATGTCAGCGATTAAAGTGAAGTTTCAATTTCTGTTGCTTCCATCGCTTCAGCTGGAACACCGAATAAATAAGTTGCTACAAAACCGCCAACATAAGCAGCAATTAAACCTAAAGCATAACCCCACCATCTGCCATTAGCAATCAATGGTATCAAGGCAACGCCACTTGGACCTACTGCTGTTGCACCAATTAGACCAATAGCTCCAATAACAGCACCACCGATACCACCACCAATACACGCTGTGATAAATGGACGTCCTAACGGTAAAGTAACTGCATAAATTAACGGCTCACCAATTCCTAAAATACCTACTGGTAATGAACCTTTTATAATGTTTGTTAATTGTTTATTTTTACGACATTTCACCCAAAGTGCGAATGAAGCTCCAACTTGACCTGCTCCAGCCATTGCTAAAATTGGTAATAATAATGTTGAACCAGTATCGGCAATCATTTCAATATGGATTGGTGTTAAAACTTGGTGAAGTCCAAACATTACTAATGGTAAGAAAGTTGCTCCTAGAATGAATCCAGCGAACGCACCGCCAACTTCTAGTACCCAGTTAATTCCACCCACTAAGCTAGATGAGATTACACCCGCAATTGGCATGATTAAGAAAATAGTTAATAATCCTACAACAATCAACGCTACAGTTGGTGTTACAATAATATCTAATGAATCCGGAACAACTTTACGTAGTTGTTTTTCAACAATTGCTAAAATAAATACTGCGAAGATAACACCAATAACCCCGCCTTGTCCAGCACTTAATGGATCACCAGTAAATAGGTTGATTAAAGGTTGATCTGCGTTCATACCATTTAAATAAACAACCCCTGCAATTACTCCACCTAAACCTTCAGTTGCGCCAAAGACTTTAGCTGCATTAATACCAATGTAGATGTTCAAGTAAGCAAATAATCCATTTTGTAATATTTTCATTACTGAGAAAATTTGTGTCCAAGTATCTGGATCAATCGTCCCAGCTGTCATTAAGTTTTGAATAATTGATGCGATACCACCAATAATCCCCGCTCCAACAAACGCTGGAATTAATGGAACGAAAATGCTCGCAATTACACCTAAAGCACGCTTAAATGGTGTATCATTTTTCTTTTTGTATTGACTCTTAACTTCTTTTGCGATGCGTTCGCCTTCGGCACGTCCATCAACTAAATTACCGTCTAAATTTTCATTAATTGATTCAACGCCTATTTGTCCTGACATATTGGCCATTTGAGTTGCTACTTTTTGTGCAGTTCCTGGTCCAACAATTACTTGTAAGTTATCACCATCTTGAACTACACCTAATACACCCTCAATTTTTTTTAGCATGTCTACATTCACATTGTCTGAATTTTTCAAATCAATTCTTACACGTGTCATACAATTATAAACTTTATTTGTGTTACCTTTACCGCCAATGTTGTTATAAATCCCTTGTGCAATTCTTTCTTCTTTAGATAATGCCATTTTAATTCCTCCTATTTTAAAATCGACTTATAATGTTTGATGAATAAAACCATTTGCTTGCTCTAATTTAATTGTCGCCTCCTCTTTAGTAGAGCTTGTCAGAATCATGACAATTGCCAATTTAACTTTTTTATCTGCAGCTTCAAAGGTAATACTTGCTTGCTCATAATCACACTCTGTCGCTTGCATAATGATGCGTTTTGAGCGCTCTTCCAACTTCTCATTAGTTGGTTGTACATCAACCATTAAGTTCTGATACGCTTTTCCAATACCTACCATTGAGGTTGTTGATATCATATTTAAGATTAATTTCTGAGCAGTCCCTGCCTTTAGACGAGTTGAGCCAGTTAAAACTTCAGGTCCACAATCTACTTCAATTGGGTACATGCTATACTTACTAATCGCACTATCAAAGTTACAAGCAATCGTTGCTGTTGTTGCACCAATTTCAGTTGCATATTCTAACGCTCCGATTACATAAGGGGTACGTCCACTTGCTGCAATACCTACTACAGTGTCCTTATCCGTCAGCCCTAAATTAACTAAATCAGTTTTACCTAATTCTTTTGAATCTTCTGCTCCTTCAACCGCAACAGTCATCGCTTTTTCACCACCAGCAATTAAACCAATCACCATATCTGGTGATACGCCAAATGTTGGTACACATTCAGCCGCATCTAAAACGCCTAAACGACCACTTGTACCCGCGCCCATATAAATTAAACGGCCACCTTGATTAAATGATTCAATTGCTGCTTCCACAACTTTGGAAATCTCTGATAATGCACTCTCAATAGCTTCTGGAACTTTACGATCTTCCAGATTCATTTGAGTTAACATTTCAGTCACGCTCATGCCATCCAAATTCATGGTATGAGGGTTGCGTCTTTCTGTTGTTAATTTATCTAAATTCATTTTAATCCTCCCATATAATTTCAAACTTTTGTCCAGGTCCACAATACGCAATCAACGGTTGATATTCCGCTAATACATGGCCAACTACATTTACTTTTTCATCAGCAGGCAAATCACGTTTAGTAATTTGGACCTCTCCGGCATAACGCTCATATAAATCATTATCAATTGTTATACTACCCATTGGACGCTCTTTTACAGTCATAGGTAAAATTTTATTAGGCTTACGCAAACGCGCTTCTGCACTTCGAATCGCATCACGTGCTGCATCCATTCTATTTGAATGCTGGCCTTTTAAAAATTCACTCTGCTTATTGATGGAATTAGCTCGTAATATCAATGTGTTGTCTAATTGATAAGCCCCAAATTGTTGCCTCACTTCTTCTGAAATTTCAGGATCACCAATAAAAATTTTATCAATATTTCCTAGTTTTTCCATTTCTAACGCTGCAACAAAAGGATTCATTCCACGATGCTTTTCTAAGGTTGGTAAGCCTTCACAGAGAGGTCCTCTAAATGTTTTGTTACCTGGAACAAATGTCATTACTGTGAAATCATTTGCTTTTAACCATTGATTTTGCTGTTTAAAGTCACGTGTTCCTAAACCAGTTTCAGGTCGAGGATAATAATTATGCCACGCTTCCATATTCGAGAAATTAGCGCGAGCAGTTCTGAGCTCTCCTAAATCTTTTTCAGAAATTGTACTAGCATTTAATGCAATAGTTAAAGCATGGCTTAAATTAGCAATCGTTTCATTGTCAATTCCGTAGTCCATGCGTAGTCCTGTAACACCCCATTCTAATAGAGGAGTTACATCTTTGAAATCTAACCCCACCTTGTTTAAGGCGTTCCCTGAAATATCAACCATTAACTCCATAGAATGTCGTTTAGCAAAATTTGCTAACGTCTTTAATCGAGTTAAGGTGTGACGTTCATCATCTTCTGGAATATGAATCGAAGTGAATATTCCAGTGAATCCTGCATTTTTCATTGCTTCCATATAGTCAAAAGTAGCTTCAGATAACTCTTCGTTTAAGAATATAGAAAAACCAAACATCTTACCCCTCCTGTATCCGGTTTCTTCATACTCATTATACTCGTCTGAAATAAAATTTCAAGTTTTTGTATAAATAAAATAAATAGTTAAAAAATAGTTTTACCTAAGTATTAAAAATTAAAAGACTCAATACATTGAATACCTTAAAAATCCATCCAAAATATTATTACGCATCATCTTTTAACCACCTAAGCGTAGCTCACCGTTTTAGTTTACCTAAAGCGGTACAAAGGGCAATCGGCGCAGCTTGCTCTGATTTTGAGCGTAGCGAATTAGTCAGAGCCTAGCCGATTGAGCCGAAAAAGCCTGAATGACAGTGAAGGCTTCGGAGGCGACCACCGCCTTGGTAAACTAAAACGGTGAACGAAGCACAAGCTAACAAAAAAAAGCCTCTGAGTCATAATATACTGACTCAAAGACTTTCTTATTGTTTAATGTTCGTTTGGATCATCTAAATCGTCTTGAAGTGTTTCATGGACAGTACCTGGTTTGTGTTCAATTGCACCGTATACCGTAATCATTTTCACATCTTCAGAACCTTCATTAATGATATTGTGCCACATACTTGCTGGGACTAAGACACTATCGCCTGCCTTCACCGTATGTTCCTCTAAATTATCTTCCATTTTACCAACTTGTGCTCTGGCTTCACCTTGAACAATTTGATACAACTGATCAATACCGGCATGCGTTTCTAAGCCCATTTCAGTTCCAACAGGAATTGTCATAAGTGTTACTTGTAAATTAACACCTGACCAAAGTGTCGTTCTAAAATTAGTGTTCTCCAGTGCCATATCCGCTAAACTATCAAATCTAGGTAATTGACCATTGTCTGTAAAATCAAAACTCATATTTAACGCCTCCTTATTATCTCTATTTTAATTTAAAATTACAGTAACTTCAAATATCAACCGTCACATGATTGAGATTCGCAGAGTATCTTGTATAATATTCTGGTATAATGTTGTAGAAATGAGGTCGGTAGGTGAATGGAAGCAAAGCATATTCAATTAGTGGCGGCAGGACCGGATGAAAAGGTCTGGATTGCTGAAATTACAGATGAAGATGAAACATTTAAATTAAAGCGCGACTTTTTACCTGAACAGGAGTCTGGGATTTGGGACATTTACCCAGGGTGGTATCAAATTCAAGGTTTAGTTCCGGGCTTAGAACCGTTTCAAAAAGAGTACGTCAAAGTCGAACATGGCGAAATGACGCGTTTTCTGAATTTCCGTTGGATGTTACAGGAGCTACCTAAAATTAAAGCATATGAGCCGCAACGTTTGGAAAGAGTAAAACATCAATTACATTTAGAATTGGATGAAATAAAAGCAGCTGTACCGTTTGAACCGGTGGCTGAGGAAATCGAACGTCAGAAAGAGGATTTGGATTTCTTAGAAAATTCGAGTCAGGCAATTGCCGGTTTAGGTATGCTTCGGCAACGCAAGGCGTCTATGATTAAACAGTATACTGAGTACTTTCAATACTGGGAAGAGCAATGGTAGATCGGCAATAAAACAATAAAGAACTCCTCCTAAGTCATGTTAGACTCTGGAGGAGTTCTTTAGTTTATGAAGCATTTATGAAATTAGTCGTGAATTATTTAGCCGTGTCATGTTGTGCTTGGAAAGTTTTCGCACCCGCAAAACCTGCAAACGAACTAATCACTAAAGCAATTAATAGGCCGATAAAGATGTAAAGCGAGTAACGCGCTGTCGCGTTTGTTACTTCTTCAGCTTTAACACGTGCTTCTTCAATTGCTTGCTCTGCCTCAGCTTGTAAATCAGCTACAGCTTGTTCAGCTTCAGACAACATCTGATTCGCTTCTTCAGTTGCGGTCGCATATGCTTCTTGAATATTCTGAACCGCTGCTTCAACTTCTTGCTCAGTTAAATCAGAATTAGCTGCAATAGCTTCTGTTAAATCTTCTTCATTAATTTCAGCTGTAATTCCTTCAACGCGGTCTTGGATATTAGTCGTTACCTCATCGAATACTTGTCCTGGATCTTCACCATCAATCACAATTCTTTGACCCGCTGCCGTCACTTCATCAATGGTCGCATCAAGTTGGCCTTGTAAATATTCTGGTTGTAATTGTTCAATTTCAGAATTTTCTAATGCCTCTACCACTTCTTGATCTAAATCCATCTGAGATAAATCAACATCTAAATTTTCAGAAATCGCATTAAAGGCATCTTCTGATAAGTTTCCAACCGTTTCACCTACAGTGCCAATGGTTGTACCAACCGCATCACCGGTAACTCCTAGTAATGTCCCAACAGCACTAAAGGCTGATGTTGCGACTGATGTCATTAAGACAAACATCGCAATCAAATTCAACGCCCAAGTTAAGAAGCCATGAACAAATCCTGCACGACTTGCGGTTAAACCAGCCACATAACCAGCTAAACCTAGTGAAATAATCAGGGCTACAATTGTCCAAATGACTAAGCCCATTCCAACGCCTTCTAGCGGGTTGTTTGAAGCTAAATCCGATACACCTAATCCGATGGCCGCACCAATTAATGAAAACATCAAACTTGTTGCGATAAAAGTGACTAAACCAGCCAGAATACTTGCCCAGGATAGGTTCATCCCCGCTTCTCTAGACGGTACATCATATACGTACTTGCTGATAAAAGTTTCTTTTGCCATGTTCTTCACTCCTCTTAATTTATGTTACATTCATACATTTTCTTTGACAACATCCGACATCCATTAATAAAATATTGATATATTTTTAATTTTATTAACTTCTATAAATTACCATAATGCACACGGATTGAAATCTCAAACAATACGACTTAAGTTTTCATTTAACAAAAACAAATGTGAAATACAACTAATAAGCATCTATAAACTTTTAATTTTCCCATAATTTATTTTAGTTTTTATTGCTTTTAATTTGCGTTAACATATTAATAAAACTATACTTAGCATAAAGTCTCACCCAATAAAAGGAGGTCCAAATGAATAAGCATATAAAGAATTTCTTGAAATTAGGCGTTCCCCTTTGGTTAATGGCTTTCCTATGGCCTAATCGACGTCAAAAGTTACCATTTTTCTTTGACGATTGGCAGAAGCCCTATAATATTGCCCATCGGGGTGGAGCCGCATTAGCTCCTGAAGAAACTTTAGTGGCTTTTACGAATGCTGAAAAAGTCGGTGCCAATATGTTTGAATACGACGTCCACATCACAAAAGATGGTCATCTCATTGCGAGTCACGATCCGACTGTTGATCGAATAACGACTGGGAGTGGACGCATCAATGAGTTAACTTTGACTGAAATCAAACAATTCGATGCGGGTGAAAAGTTTGTTGACCTAGAAGGCGGTCAACCTTACAAAGATAAAGGTGTAACATTAGCAACGGTTGAAGAAATATTCCAACACTTCCCTTATATGCCAGCCGTCATTGAATTAAAAGATACCAACAATCCCGTTTATTACGAAGCGATGGTTCAAGAAATGTGGCGTTTAATTCAGCAATACAATATGCAAGATAAAGTGATTATTGCGAGCTTTGACCATGCGATTAATCAACGTTTCCAAGAAATTTCTAAAGGTCAAGTTGCAATTGGTGGCGGTGAAAGTGAAGCACAACGTTATATCATTAAGCTGCTCTTACGCTTGAATGGCATTATCCGCACTGATGCGCAGGCATTTCAATTACCTTTAGAGCAACATAATATTGACCTGACTCAACGAAATATCATAAAAGGTTCTCAGCGTCTTGGCATCGATGTCTATTATTGGACGATTAATGATGAAGCAACCATGCGCCAATTAATTCGCCGAGATGTCGACGGCATCATGTCTGATAATCCTGCTTTGTTAAGTCGCGTTCTTAAAGAAGAATTTCAACGTCGAGAGCAAAAACTGAAGAATCGTTAAGTCATATTTTGACTCAGAATAGGACTTGAGCCTCATACCTCCTTTATAAGACAAGTGATAGTCATTTATACAAACAAATGCTTTAGGAGGCACTTAGATGTTTAATCATAAAATAGGTTTAACCGCGTTTCATTTAAAAATATTAGGGATTACTTTGATGGTCTTTGACCATGTGCATCAAATGTTCTATTTTGCAGGGATTTCGATGTGGTTTACCATGTTAGGTCGTATTGTCGCGCCAATCTTTATTTTCTTGTCCGCAGAAGGTTTCCATTATACTCGCAATCGTAAACGTTATATGATCACTTTATTAGTTGGTTTCTGGCTATGCCAAATTTTGTTCCAAGGCCTGACGTATTTATTCCCGAATGAACATGTCACCTTAATGAATTCAATTTTCGGTACATTATTCCTAGGAACTTTATTGATGTGGATTTACGACAATTTTAAAGAACGAAAAATAGTCAAAGGTATCTTAGGTACCGTAGCTTTTGTCATCCTATCCGCTCTACCCTTAATGTTGATTAACCTTGCAATGACTGGCGCTACACTTAATCCTTGGTTACTGCGCTTAATCCTTTTCATTCCTTCCCCTTTCACAGTTGAAGGTGGTATCATCTTTATTTTAATGGCGCTATTCTTATCCTGAATAATTCATAGTACCTTGTCAGAACAGGCATTTATCCCGCTTTGATAAGGTTTATCACTCTATTCCTTCTTCACCCGTTGGGTGAAGAAAAAAATATACAAAAAGAGCACACTCTATGTTATTGTAAAGTCGACCAAAACAACAAAAACAAGAGGTGTGCTCAATGTCAACTTTACAAGAAAAGCAAGTTTGATTGCAAGTTAAAGTGATAGTCTTTTTCCTGTACAACATCTTTAGGCACATTCTTGAAAAATCTGTTGAATATTTGGAATATATTCTCTAATTAACAGTTGCATCGAAGTATGTGACTTTAATATTCTTCTAGGGTAGTTATTTATCCAGTTCTGAATTTCATATACACGTCCTTTGGTGTATTTACTAATGGCACTTCCTTTCGGAATGAAACGACGAATCAATGTATGCATCTGTTCGTTACTTCCTCTTTCATAAGAAGCATATGGATGACAATAGTAAATATTCGTACGAGGGTCATCACTTTCTTCGATGGATTTTTCTAGTGCTTCTGAATTGAGAAATTCAGACCCATTGTCGACGGTGATTGTTTTGAACGTTTGAGAGAAATCGTCAGTACCTAGCTCTTTTTCCAAGGAATCCAGTACTCTTTTAACTTCTTTCTGCGTTTGAGCTCTCAATTTAAAAATAAGCGTCAACCTATATTTCCGCTCGATTAAAGTCAATAGGCAAGCTGTTCCTGTCTTCTTACCTGATTCAACGGTGTCCATCTCCCAGTGACCAAATTTCATTCGACTATCCACTTCTTCAGGACGGTGGGTGATATCTTTACCAAACGGTACTTTTTGTCTAGGTTGAACGTTTCTCTTCTTACGTTTTTTCAGCTCACCACGTCGTGGTAAATCGGTTATTGTCACATTTAAAAAGAATTCATTTTCAATATAATAGTAAAGGGTACGCGTACTTATCTCCGTTTCAAAAGGGTTTCCGTTCTTCTCTAAATCCATTATAATCGCATCAGGAGACCATTTATCTTTTAATATCTTAGCTTCAACATGATTAACAAACTTATAGTCATCTTGAAGTTTTATCTCTGGGCCCTTATTCGTCGCCTGACGATCATAGTCTTCTTGAGCAACGACCGCTGAATATGACACATAATCTTTCCATTCAGAGTCTTTTAAAATCACTTTCCCTCTACTCAGCTCTCGATAAAGACTAGATACGCCACAACCGATAATTTCAGCCATTTCTTTTCTAGTCATTTGTTTCTTTTTTGGCAGTAATCGCTTCGCTTTTTCTAGATTCTCAATCTTTATTCGATCTTCAAATTTCAGATGCTTCTCTTTCTTTTTGCGCGTGATATTGGTAAACTTATGTTGGTTCATAAAGAATCCCCCCTGTATTGTTTGGTTTGGTTACTTTAATTATACAGGAATTCTTTATGGACTTTTTTTGACCTCTCACTTCACTTTACAATTTTCCTTTTGATAGCTTCATGACTTCAACTCCACTCTCATACTTTTTAGGTTTCAGTTCTTTAATGAAGACGGGCATTTAATTGTCAGCACCATAAACTTATACACTCATAGTATAACAAAAACAACATCCACACTTCACTTCAATCTTTTACAGTTCATAATAGGATATAAAACAAAAAAAGTGTCGTTCACGTTTTTTAAAAACACTGAACCACACTTTTTTATTATACATTCTTCTTACTGATACTATAGTATTTGGGACTCCATTTTTCCAAATGTTCTACGTTTTAAATGCCGTTCACTTTTCTATAACGAGCTAAGCGCTGCTCATCCAGCTCGCCCAACTCTACCGCCTTTTTAACTGCACACTTAGGTTCTGACAGATGTTGACAGTCACGGAATTTACAGTCTTTCGCAAGTTCTATAATGTCTGGAAAAAGATTGTCTTCTTTTGTTTTCTTCGTAGTCGCTATGCTTTTTATTCCTGGTGTATCAATAATGTAACTTCCCGTATCTGGAATAGGGATAATGGTCGAATAGGTCGTTGTATGTTTCCCTTTACCATCCACTCGTACATCATTCGTTTTTTCTCTGTGAGCACCGACTAGTTTGTTAATGATTGTCGATTTGCCTGCACCAGACGCTCCAATTAAAATAGTAGTCGTTCCTGGTTTTAGTTTCTCCTTTATTTCGTCAATGCCACTTTCTTTTAATGCACTCACCCTTAGAATGTCTAACTCTGGGTAAACAGCTGCAATTTGACTGACTAAATAATCAGCCTGTTCAGAAAAATCAGACTTCGTAATAAGTACTGTCTGTTTTATATTATACTCAGTGAAAGTCACAAGATAACGCTCCAACTTAGATAATGTAAATCGCTGATCTGTCGAAAGTGTTAAAAATACATGATCAACATTTGATGCGACGAGCTGTTCTTTCTCTTGCATTTTCCTTGTCTTTTTTGCCTGACTTTTTGCTTTGGATAAAACGTTTTTTCTCTTGAAACATTCCTTTATCCACATATGTTCCTCTGTTTTTTCTAAAGACACAAAATCTCCTACAACATACGTTGACGTTAGTGCCCCTTTCTTTTTATCGCTTTTGGAAAGTTTTTGTTTTACTTGGTCGTAAATGCAGTCCGTTGTTGCAACGGAATAGGTATGATGCGTTTGTTTCACGATACGCCCAATTAAGTCATCTTCTAGCTCCATTTTGTTTTTAAATTCAGCAACCCCAAAATCATTTAATATTTTCATTGAAAACCGCCTTTTTATAATTGATAAATTGTGTCAAACTTCCCTCTTAATTCCTCACTTACATGATGACTCACTATAATCACTGTAAGATTAGATTCCATTAAATAATCCTCTATTTCTTTAGCCGACTGTTCATCTAGTGAAGCCGTTGCTTCATCAAACAACACAACCTCTTTCCGACTGGCTAATCCTCTTGCTAAAGCAATGCGTTGTTTTTGACCCCCAGAAAAGTTTTTTCCATTCGTCTCCACTAATGTTTCAAGGCCTTCAGTTAAGGTATGAACAAAAGGAGTTAATCCCGCTTTATCAATAGCATTCTGAATTATTTCAGGAGCAATAGACTGGCTTAAAGTTATGTTTTCTTTTAAAGAAATATTAAATAAATGAGGTGACTGTTCCAGATAGATTATTTGGTCTCGAATACTATCCATATTTAAGTCCCTGTAATTCAAATCATCTATAAAAATAGTTCCTGAGTAATCTTCTAGCTTCCCTGTTAATAGATTCAAAAGAGTAGACTTTCCTGTACCTGAAGCTCCGAACACCCCAATCTTTTCTCCTTTTTTAAAAGAAAATGTTTTGCTTTGAATGACTGGTTCTTTCATCTTGGTATAGCGGTAAGAAACATCCTCCATTCTGATTTCTCTAGAGAGGGATTCTGCATTTGGTTTATCCTTTTCATAAATGTCTATCTTTTCAAATTTATCAAATATAGGTTGAACGGTCTTCAATTCTATGAGATTCGCACTTAACCCCGTTAAACTTGCAAAAATATTAGCTGCGAAATATTGCGTTCCATTCATCGCACCAACTGGCACTAAACCTTGGATATATAGAAAACCAGTTTGCGCGATAACTATGATTTGACTAAACAAACTAGCACCATTTGTACTAGCTGACATCAAGCCTGATACTTTTGCATAAGCTGTTTTTTTTGATGCTAGTTCCTCAGAAGCGCCTCTAGCTTTTGAGACGATAAACTGGCGAAGATTCATCATGAATAAGGAGGAATACCCGTTCATAACATCCCCCATTTTCGTCGTCATTTGTTCATCACCTTGAGTCATCTCAGTCATACGCTCATTCATTCGTTTTGAGAATAGCTTTGGTGTATTTAACACTATCAGAGCTAAGATACTTATCGTGATTAGCAACGAGTAATGGAAATTAATGATCGCTACAATACTAAATAACACTGTAAACAGTTGGGTAACAATCATAGATAACGTACCGAATCCATAGTAATTAATCGTTGTAATGTCGTTAGTTAACCAGGAAACGTACGTGCCTTCTGAATGCTTTTCATAATCTGAATAGGTATAATGAGCAATCCGATTAGTGATATCCTCTCTCATAGATATATTCATAGCCTCAAGAGCTTTAGAGTAAGAGACAGTCTGCATATATATTTGAAGACACCAGACCAGAAAAACACCAAGCATGATTAGCATCCACTGAATGAAGAATTGAAAATCCAACTCGACTAAAGCTGTCAGTGCATTTGCTGAAACCCATCCCCACCCAACTGTCACCGCTGACCCTACTATTATCCAAAAAAGCACGATGCCATTTTTTTGCCAATGTTGCTTTAAATATTTTTTTAGTGACATAATCATTCTCCGTTCATCATTTTATATTTTGTTGATTTTTTAAAACTAGTTTTCAGATAATCTATTTGTGAAGTAATTTAATAGTATCATCACGTTATGATTAGTGATGATTTATTTAGTATGCTGGAAATTTTCTAATCCTTCACACTTAATTCTCTCCTTATACGTAAATTGTTTTTACTCCAGCCATAATAGTCAAAATTATCCATTACCTTATCTATCAGTTCTGCGCCCACGTCTGATTGAGAGATTGAGGATAAAACAATTCCTTTGAAATAATTTAGTTTTTCCTGTTCAAAAGCTAGAAAAGACCCTTTTAATTCTTCTTCAGCTTTTCTTATCCAGTATTCTAATGCGTCACTGTTACAGTGGATGATGTTAAACTCAATAACATTTAATAAAAAAGTGATATACTCTTGTTTCATGATCCCCATATCACTCAGTTTGTTTAACTTCTTCTCAACTAAGTGTAGTTTAGTTTCTGCAAAATCCGACTCAAAAAGTATGAGTGACTCTATAAAAAGTATCATGCTAAAATAATCTAATTTAAAATCTGTACTAAAATAAGTGTTGATTTTTTGTCTGTACCTTACTTTTTCATTAGACTTGTTATCTAATGCATTGAGGTATAGCTGGGACAGACATCTAATAAGATAAAATGCCTGACTTGTCTTTTCATATGTTCTAAAAAACGAACAATAATAGTTTAATGCCTCTTTCTTACCATCGTTATATGCATTGCTTATTAGACTGAAATATTCTTTATAATTTCCAGGAACCGAACCAAAATAAGGTAGGGCTACTTCTAGAGGGACATTTAAACTTTCTAATATGTTAAAAAGCATCGTTAATGTGACATCGCTTTTTCCATTCTCTATATTACTTAATGTTGACGAAGAAACTAAACCCATCCGTTCAACTTCAGTAAGAGTGTAATTTTTTTCTTCTCTCAGTTGTCTTAATACCTTTCCTAAGCTAATATTATCTGCACTATATGGTTCCTTTATATGTTTAACTGTCATTGAAATTCCTTTCTTATAAGGAACTCCCCTGTAAAACAAAAAAAGCCTTTTCCCCTTTACACATTAAAGTGCATTGGAAAAAAGGCTTAGTGATAGTTTAGGATATAAAATGAAAATCAAAAAAACTTCATTTTATACCCATTTGAGTACTCAGCAATCTATTCTATCAACCTATTCTTTTGAGGAGACGTTCCAATTCGTGAAATATTTAAATGATATCAACATAGGGTACGCCTCCTTTTTGTAACTCAAGCTAATTTAAGTTTTATTTTTATTAATAATTTATCTATTCGTAGTATACACGATACTTTTTCAGTGAGCAATGTTTTTGTATTTATTTGTTATAAATATTCAAATTCTTATTAAATCCTGAATAATTCATAGTACCTTGTCAGAACAGGCATTTATCCCGCTTTGATAAGGTTTATCACTCTATTCCTTCTTCACCCGTTGGGTGAAGAAAAAAATATACAAAAAGAGCACACTCTATGTTATTGTAAAGTCGACCAAAACAACAAAAACAAGAGGTGTGCTCAATATCAACTTTACAAGAAAAGCAACTACAATTCAATCCCCATTTGGTTATGTCAAACGATGGCGGTCAATTATCCAATGATTCCGGTCTCCTTTTACTCTTTGAATTTTTTCATAAGATCAAGTTCAAAGAGCTGGTTAACGAGTTATTGCATATTGACGATTCAAGAAACTATTGTACACATGACTATATTGATTTATTTATGCAGGTTCTTGTGCAGTTAATAGCCGGTTACTCAACGGATTCTTCAGCCAATTGGCTACGTCACGATCCAGTTTTTCAGCAGGTGCTAAATAAAACGACCTTAGGTTCACAGTCGATGGTTTCTCGTTTTATTCATCAACTGTCGGAGGAGAATGTCGTTCAACTTCAATCAATTGCCAAGGCATTGACCACTATCTATATCGGCAAAAAAAATACACAGCATATGATCATTGACGTGGATTCTACTCACTCAGACACCTTCGGAAAACAAGAACAGACTGATTTCAATACTCACTACGGAACAACGGGTTATCATCCCTTAGTGGCTTTTGATGGACTGACTGGTCTGTTTCTGGGTGCCGAACTTCGTCCGGGCAATGTGTACACGTCTAACAATGCAGAAGTCTTTTTAGCAGACATCATCTCTCAACACAAACAGCACTCATGTGATATGTTTTTAACTGTCCGAGGGGACAGTGGCTTTGCCAAACCTGAGATCTATGAGTTATGCGAGCAAGAAAAAGTGAAGTATATTATTCGTTTAAAAGTCAATGCACGACTGAAGAACATGGCTCAACAAAAGGTCCTTTACGGACCAGATACAGACTTTACACATAAAGAATCACAGTATTTCAAGATTGATTATCAAGCTAAATCTTGGGAAACGGTTCGTAAAGTAGCTGTAAAGGCCACTCGAGAAGCTGGCGAACTCTTATTTACGACGTTTGAGTTTATCGTATCAAATTTCGTTGATATACCTGCCCAAACAGTGTACAAGCTCTACCAAAAGAGAGGGACAATAGAAAATTATATCAAAGAAATCAAACATGGTTTTTCCTTCGACAAGACCGATAGTTCAACGTTTCTTGCGAATCAGGCTCGCATGATGATGAGTTGTATTGCCTATACAGTCATTCATTTGATGAAAGAGCTAACATTCCCAGATAAAGAGAAAAAATCAACGGTGGCGACTATTCGGTTTAAAGTTTTCCACATTGCTGGAAGGCTGACACGACATGCGCGTAAAATAAAAGTCCGCTTGTCCACAGGTTACGTTTTCTCTTCACTGTTCTGGACAATATTGGAGAATATTCAACAGCTGGTTCTGTTGCATTAGCTACTCCAGAAGATCATATTAATTTTTTGACGATTGTAAGACCAAGGGGTCTTTATACTCTTTTTTCCATCTTTTTGTTTTCGATCTAATCGAGAAGCATATAAAGTGGCATGATAGACAGTTAATACTTAAAAATGTCTAAAAAAGCAGTGAGTTTAATAGAAATAGTTATCCACATTTAGAGGTATGAATAATTCAGGCTTATATATTGCGCGTAGAAAACGTTGGTTACAAGTGCTGATTATTGCAAGCGACGTTCTCATTTCTTATTTGACGAACCTGACTGGCATCCAATGGTTAATGATTTTTTCAGCAATTCCACTCATACTTTAAAGCGGTAATGAAGATCTTAAAGACACAGAGTTCTTCTACATTCTTTATTAAACTCCTATTATTATCTTATATGTTCTTTCAACAACTCGATTGATGTAGAATGCAAAAACTGCTTACCCTCGAGACGATTCTCAAGGAATACCCCGTTATTATTTAAGCAAATTTAATCAATTGTACTCGTTTTTCTATTTAATCCGCATAGTGAATGTTCACTTCATAAACAGGTACTGGTGGCATCACGGACTTCTCTAAGTTTTGTAACAGTAACATCAACCAACTGAATGCCAAGCAGAACGCGACTAATTCAAAACCAGTCAATGTGATATAATTCCCCATCATGAATAAAGCCGTAATCACCACGAGGATCGTTCCAATCGCATAAGATATTAATTGGAATTCACGAGTCACTTTAGGTAGTAACCATTTCACACCAACAATCATCACAATAATCATGATGACCAACATCTCCGCCGCCTTATTATGATACAAAGGCATATTGCCAGGCCCATCTGCCGGAAAATAACCTACCAACCCTAGACTGACTGCCGTCACTGTTAACAAAATGCGTAACAACGACGCCCCAACATGCTTCGGGAATGTTTCTTTTAAACTAACAAAAATATAATCAATTAATGCAATCATCAGTAAAGCCGATAAAATCAAGGTTATATTAAACTGCCAAGAACTGGCAGCTTGATTGGATCCAAGGAAACTCAAGTGAACTTGCCACCATTCTTCTTGATTGTTCGTGATCATCGCAAATAAAACGCCGCCCACAATCACAAAGACTAATAGCTTCGTCATCACAGATGGAGATAAAATCAGCACGAAATGAATCATTAAATAGTGAACAACCGCAAAGAAAATAAACGCCAATAAGGTCGATAAGTAAAGATCTAAAGATAAATTAACAAACAGTGTCGAAATAACATAGAAAGACAGCATTAGACCTAATAAGATGATGATTGTAAACGAAAATAAGAGTGTTGGAAAATTGCGCCAATAAACCTTTTCTAAATTCGCTTTTCCTTGCTTTTTCCAAGTCACAAAATAATAGGCAAAAGAAATGACGCCACTGCTGACACCTAATAAGGTCACCATGCTTGAAATTGAGAAATCCCCTGTTAAAGCAATCATTCCTTGTCCTCTAATTAAAAAAAATAAAAAGAAAATAACTGTCACAATTGACGAGGGGATTAAAAATTGCCTTAAAGCTGCTACTTGGTCCCCTTTATGTTGTGATGCGGAGGCTACATTATAAAGGTGCCCCTCAATCACTAGTTGAATTTGATCTTTCTGTGCTAAATCAAGCGCTTGATTTGACGGCAAATAAAGCTTCATCCTATCTTTACCGATTGTCATACTTTTCCTCCTCACGACTGAGCGTCTCTTTCTCAGCCATATATTGTTGATGGCACTCATTTGAACGTGCATTCTCTTATCGAAGTATAGCAATTTCAAAACGTCATTACAAAATAGAAGAACTGAAAATTTGTGTTTTTTATTTCATCACCCCTTCCTCAGTAATACGGCGAATAAGTTAGGGTTGCGTTGGTTAATTTCTCAATATCTGGCACATCGTTTTAGGTTATGCTAACATAATGAACAAACGCAATGTCAGGAGGCGTATCATGATTCAAATTGGCTTAACCGGTTGGTCTGACCATCCATCTATCACAACAAATCCCCAAAATAAACTTGGCGATTATGCGGCTCATTTCCCTATTGTTGAGCTCGATTCAAGTTTCTATGCCATCCCCTCTCAAGAGAGAATTCAACACTGGTTAAAGAACACACCTGAAACTTTCCAATTTATCGTAAAAGCATATGGACCTTTGACACAGCACGCTAGACGTCCTGATGAAACAACACCATTGAAGCAACTTTTTCATATCTTCCGCACGAATTTTTTACCTTTACTTAAAAGTGGCAAGTTAAATTCATACTTATTTCAATTTCCTCCTTACTTCACCTGTGTAAAAGAAAACGTGACATATTTACGCAACATCCGTTCCTTAATGGGAGATGTACCGATTGCGGTTGAATTCCGACATACAAGTTGGTTTAGTCCAGACTATCAACCTGAAACTTTAAAATTCTTACAGAAATATGGTTTCATCCATGTAGTGGTCGATCAACCTCAAACACCTCACAATTCGGTGCCTTTTGTACCATCTGTCACCAATCCGAAACAAGCCTTCCTTCGTTTACATGGTCGAAATTACGAAGGTTGGTTAGGACAGGATGAAAGCAAGGATTGGCGCGAATACCGCACACTCTACAATTATTCAGAAACAGAACTGTTGACTTTGAAAGCTACAACACTCTCTTTAGCCAAACAAGCAAAAAACGTGGCAGTTATTTTTAATAATAATTCTGGTGGACATGCTGCGGGTAACGCTAAACACCTTCAATCACTATTAAGCATTACATATGAAGGTTTGGCGCCTAGACAGTTGGATTTATTCTAAATTATAAAAATCTCCCAGCGCTAAGCGTTGGGAGTCATATTCTGGATTAGAGTTTTAAGCTTTGTTGCGTAGTATAGTGTTTTAAAAGAGACATGCTGATGGTTGTCAGTAAGCCTAAAACGGCTGCGTCATCGGAAAATCCTAATGATCCTAACAGATCCGGTAATAAATCAATTGGAAAAATTGTATAAATCAGAGCCAAACTGATCGGTGCTTTAACATATAGAGGCGTTTCTTTGCGAAATAGTGCACGCACCCATACACCTAAGGTCACTTTGGGTACACTTAATGTTTTTAATCTCATCATCATTCTCCTTTCCTTTGACTATAGCTTAACAAAATGCAGATCGTAACTCCTCCAACTTGGGGCTGATATTAAGAGGAGTCAAAGAAGAGAAGAATTTCGTGCACCTTATAAGAAGTTAACTTTTGGAAACTCGTTGCTCGAGTGAGGGATTTTGCGTCTTTTTATTAACATTATATTGAAAATAAATAACCCTGTTTGACAGCTGAACATTCAATCAGCCATTCAAACAGGGTTCTATCCATACATTACATAATTTATTGCCATGCGTCATCATTATGACAAGTTAAGCGACGGGGAGAATACTATTTTGATTACGTCGAAAGCTTGTGACTGACAGTAAAACTAATAAAACCATGCACACAATCGCAACAATCCCTAATAATTCATTACCTTCGGTGGCTTTCAGCTCCATGAAGATACCGAAGAATGCCCAGGCAATTGGTAACGGGAATGCCGCATTTTTGACTCTGGATAGCACCAAGAAAGCGAGTAAAAGCGACACAAACATAATCACGATCGCCCAATGACTATCCGCTACACCCCAACCATTCCATTCAATTTGTACGAGATAAGCGGCAACATTAACTACAGATGCAATAAACAACCAACCGGTATTCAAACCAAATGTTAACCCTAAAAGCCACTGACGCTTTTGACTTAGCTCTTTCAACAATATCAGAATACCACTTAAAGAAAATAAATAAGCGAAGATAAATACTGTTGATAAGCCGACTAAGCGATAGGAAAATAACACAATCCATATCATATTAGACAAGTAAGATAACCATAACAAGGGACTAATTCGTTCAATTACTTGATGATAGTATGAGTCTTTCGCTTTTACTAATAGTGTGATCATGCTAATTACTAAAAGAGTATAGATGACGCTCCAAATACTAAACGTGAAACCCGCTGGTGTAATAAGTGTGTGATAAGTGTCGGATACTTCCGCTTGAGAAGTTCCATTTATTTTGCCAGTAGCACCTAGAAAGTTGACGGCCAACGTCATCAACAAGAGAACCAAATTTACCCATGCCTTTGTTTTAGTTTTCATTGTATTTCATTCCTTTCTTAGTCAAGCTGTCTGTTTAAAGATTCATTGCATCCAATTGCGTCTGTAGTAATCCTAGTTGTTTCATCAATTCAAGTAAATCCATTTTTTCAAAATTAACCGTTGCTAGTTCTTTTAAAATCAACTGATTAATCACTGTTTTTTGTTCCAATGCTTTCGCCGTTAAAAAAATGAGCATCGTACGCTTATCGCTCTCATGAGTTTGACGTTTCACCCAACCATTATCAGTCAAACGTTTTAATATTGGATTTAACGTTCCAATTCCCATGCCCGTACGTTGTCCTATATCAGAAATCGCGACTCCATCATGGTCCCATAGTGCTAATAAAACTAAGTATTGCGGAAAAGTTAGTTCTACTGGCAATAAGGCATGAGCGTACAATTTACTAATACCATTTGACGCTCTATATAAACGGAAACACAGTTGCTGATCTAATCGTCTTTCAAAATGCGATTCATTCATCTGTTCACCTTCTCTTCAGGTCTTGTTTGGCCTCTTTTACTAATTGAAGCATTTTGAGGTTCGGGACGAAATTCCGCTTACTCAAACAATCATAATGATTCAATCTGACACTATCCATAATCGCATGATATAATCTCGCTGCTGCCAAGACTGGTAAACGACAATCCTCATCAAATTGTTCAATGTTATGCCAAAACTTTTGATAGTAGTCATGCGAATATTGAGCCAACTCTTCCCATAAGCTGATAAAGGCTTCATTGGGTCCTTCACTCATAACAGATGGCAAATTAACCTGATATTTCTGCAACAGGTCCTCAGGTAAATAGATACGATTATTCTCGCGATAGTCTTCTCCCACATCGCGTAGTATATTGGTAAATTGCATGCCAATCCCTAACGCAATTGCACTCTCGTTGAGTTCGCGAGTCACACCTTGCTTAGCAGCTAATATCGGCAATAGCATTAAACCTACCGAACCTGCCACGTAATAGCTATAGTCCTGTAAGGCATCTACAGTTGCAATACCATTAAAAATTAAATCTCGTTCCTGACCTTCTATTTGATCATAAAAGGGTTGGATATCCATTTGATAACGATCAAAAACATCTCTTAGCGCTCTCCACATTGGATTGTCAGGTGTACGCCCCTGAGAAAAAACAGTCAATTCTTCCTTAAGTGTTAATAAATTATTCTGTTTAATCGTCAAAATTTCATTAGAATCCACCGTATCATCTGCTAAGCGACAAAATGCATAAATCGCGTATACTGCCTGAGCTTTTTCCTTTGGTAATTGGGAAAAGGCTGTATAGAAACTTTTCGAAGAGGCTTTAATAACCCCCTCACAATAAGCATAATCCTTATTTAGTTGAGTTGAATTCATATTCTTTCCCCCACTTTGCTTAAGATCGATCATCCAACATTAATTCTTCTGCAGCAATTTTACCTGACATTAAAACGATCGGTACTCCTGCTCCAGGATGCGTACTACTACCCGTGAAATACAACGCTTCGCAAGCTTCAGCTTTCGCTTGAGGACGGAAGTGATTACTTTGCAATAAAGTTGGTTGTAAGCCAAAACAAGCACCATTATATGCATTGAACTTCTCTTGGAAATCAAGTGGTGTAATCACACTTTCTGAAATAATTTCATTTTCGACATTACTCATTCCTGGTAAATTACTTAAGCTATCTAACGCCTTTTTACGATAATAGTTTAACGTTGCTTCATCATGCCAATCGTATTGAGCTGTTTCTAAGTCAGACACAGGTACTAAGACAAATAAGCCTTCTTTTCCTTCAGGTGCAACAGTTGGATCTACTTTGGATGCTGCGACCACATAAATTGAAGGATCTTCAATAAATTCACCCGAAAAGACTTGGTCTAAGTTTTGATCTAGATTTTCGGAGAAGACGAATGTATGCACTTGTTCTAACTCGTCATATTTACGATCCATTCCCAAATAAAGAATGAAACACGAGCAAGAATATTTCATACTATCGATTTTCTCATCCGTGTACTTGCCTTTAGCTGTTTTATCTTGGATTAAATGCTTCATCGCGTATGGGAAATCTGCATTGACCACAACATAGTCTGATGTTTGTTCTTGACCTGCTACTTGTATGCCTCTAGCTGTTCCGTCTTCAATCAAAACTTGTTCTACCGGTGCGTCATAATGTATTTTTCCTCCTAGTTCTTCAAACACACTCGCCATACCTTCCGCCATCTTATGCATTCCACCATCGATATACCAAATGCCGTACAACAATTCAATCATGGGAATGATTGTATAAAGAGAAGGCCCATTATTCGGGCTAACGCCAATGTATAGCGTTTGAAAAGATAACATTTGTCTGATTTTTTCATCGTTCACAAATTTTGCAATTGAACTTGTCGCACTATCAAACGTTTTTAATTTCAAAGCCTGCGTAATCATAAAGGGATTATAGAAATCTTTCTTATGACGAAATGGACGCTGAATAAAATAATCACGCGCAACACTGTAACGTTCATAAATACTTGCTAAGTACTTTAAAAATCCAGCTGCATCTTTAGGGTCAATCGTTTCGAATGTCTTCATTAGTTGTACTAAATCCGATGATATATCAATATGTTCTGAACCTTGATTGAAATACGAACGGTACATCGGATCAAGGCGCTTCATCGGAATATAATTATCTGGGTCTTTACCGGCAAACTCAAACACTTCACGGTAAAGTTCCGGCATCATCACGATTGTAGGGCCTAAATCAAAGCGAAAACCATCTTTTTCAATCGTATGCATTTTACCACCAGGTAAGCTTTCCTTCTCGTAAATCTCAACTTGATAACCTTCTTTTTGAAGGCGTACTGCACTCGCTAAGCCAGCAACTCCAGCTCCAACTACGATTACTTTTTTATCTTTATTCATCTTACACCGTCTCTTTCAATCTTAGTTCTCTCTTTATTTAATTTCCGTATACTTATCATACGATAAATCTTGTGCGATGTAAATTATAACCGCTCATACTTTTAAGCTATTTTTATATTGTGTTCATTTAAAGAAATTCCTTGTTTAAAATCTAAAATTCTTTACATCTAATAATTAGCCAAGTAATATTAAATAGACATAATTTATCAAGTGATAAATTAATATTTCGCATGATTACAGGAGGTAATAAATATGAAACAAGATAATTCTCTCAAAAAAATAGCAATTATCGGTGGCGGACTCGGAGGCCTTTCAGCTGCGATTTCCCTCGCTCAAAGTGGCTTTAAAGTCTCACTGTATGAAAAAAATGCTCATTTAGGCGGCAAGTTAAATCGGCTCGAACAAGATGGTTTTGGTTTTGATTTAGGACCTTCTATCTTAACGATGAAGCCTATTTTTGAAAAAATGTTTATTCGCAGTGGCGTTAAAATGGACGATTATATTGAAACCGTAGAGGTTAAGCATCAATGGCGATCATTTTTTTCCGATAATACTGTCATTGATTTATTTAGCGACTTAAACTTAATGTTAGAAAGCAACTCTTCTTTAACTGAGCAGGATATGCAGGAATACAGTGATTTTCTCGCTTACGCTAAAGAATTATATGATTTGACCCTATCTGGTTATTTCGGTGAAGGTTTAGATACGGTTTCAGAAGTGATTCAACACCATGGGCTACTCAATAGTCTAAAAGGCTTTGATCTAAATTCAACTATGTTTGAAGCGATTGACAAACGTATAACTAATCCTAACTTTAAAGATATGTTAGCGTATTTTATTAAATATGTCGGCTCTTCTGCTTATGATGCACCTGCTATTTTAAATATGATGATTTACATGCAGCATTCTGAAGGGATATGGTACGTACCGGGCGGAATGCACCGAATCGCGGATGGGATTGTGCGCTTAGGTAAAGAATTAGGTGTCAATTTTCATGTAAATTCAGAAGTAACTGGCATCAAGAAAGAAGAAAATCGAATTGTTTCGGCAGTACTAGCAGACGGCACAAGTATCAAAGCTGATTATTTTGTTTCGAATATGGAAGTTATCCCATTTTCTGAGAAACTGCTCGGAGAAACACCTAAGAAACTCCAACAACTCGAAAAAGAATTTGAACCGGCTAGCTCTGGTTTAGTGATTCATCTCGGGGTTAGAGGTGAATATCCGCAACTGCGTCATCATAATTTCTTTTTCTCACAAGACGCTAAACAAAATTTCCAAACGATTTTTCATGATCATGACTTACCGGTTGATCCAACAATTTATTTAGTGAACGTCAATAAAACAGATCCTAGTCAAACCGTTCCAGGGCATGAGAACCTTAAAATTTTACCACACATTCCTTATATTCCTGATAAACCCTTCACCCCAGAAGATTATAAAGCTTTGGAAGAAAGAGTCTTCGATAAATTGGAAAGAATGGGTTAACGGATTTACGTGAGCGTATCGTCACAAAAGATGTTTGGTTACCTGAAGATATCGAGAAGACTTATTATTCTCATCGCGGAGCTATCTATGGCACGGTGTCAAATCGCAAGAAAAATCGTGGTTTCAAGCATCCTAAAACTAGTAGTGATTATGATAATTTATATTTTGTCGGGGGGACGGTTAATCCTGGCCCTGGTATGCCGATGGTGACCCTTAGCGGTCAGCAAGTTCATGATAAAATTGTGGCAACACAACAAAGAATACGTACTTTTAAAGACTAGATAAAGGAGCAAGTTAAAATGACTACAAATGTTACGGTTGAGGCCTTAGAAATAATTCAAAAACGTCAAAGATTGCATTGTCAAAAAATAGGTCGTCGCAATTTAAATTTGCGTCTCGATGCCTTGAAACAATTTAAGCGTCTTTTAATCGAAAACGAAGAGCGTTGGCTATTCGCATTAAATGAGGATTTAGGCAAACCAGCTCTAGAAGCCTATGCCACAGAAGTAGCCTTCCTATTAAATGAATTGGACCACACGATGAAGCATTTGGCTAAATGGGTCAAACCAACAGTCAAACGTCGTTTATTGCTGAGCGGCTTAGAAAAAACTTGCGTGATGGCAGAGCCTTTCGGCAGTATTCTGATCCTATCTCCTTGGAATTATCCGCTACAGTTAGCTTTGGGGCCTGCTTTAGGCGCCATTGCGGCTGGTAACAGTGTCGTTTTGAAACCCTCAGAGTACGCACCCGCCGTGAGCCAATTATTAGCCGAACTTATTCCACAATATTTCGCACCTGATTTATTCTTCGTTGTCGAAGGTGACGGTGAAGTGGCACAAATGTTGACAAATATGAGGTGGGATTTCGTTTTCTTTACTGGAAGTCCACAAACAGGTACTAAAGTTTACCAAGCGGCTGCCAAGCATTTAACACCGGTTGCTTTAGAATTAGGTGGTAAAAATCCTTGTATCGTTGATGATACTAAGCTTAATCCAGATACCGTTAAGCAGATTGTTTGGAGTAAATTTTTAAATGCTGGTCAAACCTGCATCGCACCAGATACTGTTTTCGTACCTCGTGCCTACTTTACTCAATTTCTAGAACAAGCCAAGCAACAAATTATTGAGTTTTATGGCGAAAGACCTATCGAGTCCAAAGATTACGGTAGACTGATTAGCCTAAAACATTTGGCACATGTAGAAGATTTTTTAAAGGATGGTGAAATTTTTTACGGCGGAGAAGTTGATCAAGCAACTTGTTTTATGGCCCCAACACTCATGACACATGTTGTAGCTGGAAGTGCCCTGGCTAAAGATGAGATTTTCGGTCCGATTTTACCGATTATTCCTTATGATTCAATCGAAGAAATCGTATCGCAATATCAACAACTTCCCGTCCCCTTAGTTGTTTACCTATTTACCAAAGACAAACAACACATTCAGTATATCCAGGAGGAATTAGAAAGTGGGGCCTTAAGCGTTAACCAATTAATGGTCCACGTCACGAGTCCAAATGCTCCTTTTGGTGGTAAAGGACAAAGTGGCTTAGGAAATTATCACGGCGAAGCTAGCATTAAAACCTTCACTTATCAACGCACTCTTTATCAGAAAAAGACGCCTTTACTACTTCCGCAACAATTTCCACCTTACAGCGAAGGCGCCTTGGCTGCCTTGAAGCGTTTTAGACGCATTATTTTTTAAGGAGGCGATTTAGATGCTAATCATCTACTGCGTAAGTTTAGGTTTAGCCTTGATCAGTAGTTGGCTGATTCTCTGGAGAGTCCCCTTTATTCAAGAGAGACCAGTATCAAATACAGCGAATAAAAAACTATCCATTATTATACCCGCTCGAAATGAATCGAATAATTTACCCATTTTGTTACAATCCATCCACCAGCAAAAGTTTCAGCCTTTTGAGTTACTAGTCATCGATGATGATTCAAATGATGATACGGCAAGTGTGGCTACAGAAAATGGAGCTCAAGTCGTGACTTTCCAACGCGATGACCAAAAGTGGCTAGGAAAATCAGCCGCTTGTTGGGCTGGTGCCAAAGCCTCCCAAGGTGATTACTTACTATTTCTGGACGCAGATGTATCATTTACGCAGGTAAATAGCTTATCCAACATCATTGCAGCCTTTCAAATACAAGATGCGCAAGGAGCATTGTCGATTCAACCTTATCATATAGTTGAAAAAACATACGAGAATTTCTCGACGGTTTTTAATATAATTGTGCTTGTCGGCATGAATCAGTTCTCTTTTTTTCAACATAAGTTTCAAACAGCCGGAGCCTTTGGTCCTTCATTACTCGTGTGTCGCGATACTTATTTTAAAGTGGGTGGGCATGCTAAAAGTCGTGAAGCCATGATGGACCACGTTGAACTTGGTAAAGAACTTATCAAACAAGATTTACCAGTGAAGCTTTATGGAGGCAAGGATACATTGAATTTTAGAATGTACCCTGAAGGTCTTTCAGAACTCTCTCAAGGCTGGTCTAAAAGCTTTGCGACAGCCGCTCTGGCAACTCATCCGCTGATTACGCTTGGTATCAGCCTCTTCATTGCTGGGGCGTTTATAGCGTTTAGTTTTCCCATCTATTTTGTGTTCACTCAACAATGGGTTTCAGCATTAATAGCGCTTGTGGGCTACGTTATTTTGGGTAGCCACTTCTGTCGAATGGCTCGTTTAGCAGGTAATTTCCATTGGCTAGCACTGATATGTTATCCTATTTTGTTTGGATTCTTTGTTGGGCTGTTTGCATGGTCAGGGTTTAAAACGTTTATACTACGCCGCGTGTCTTGGAAAGGCCGCGATATTTCATTATAACTTTTTTGAGAGGTGATAAATAATGGTGTTTGAGTTACCCAATAGCTTGATTATTATATTCAATATCATCGCATGGTTGGCGATTCATTTAGGTGTTTCTCTATTAGCGCTCCAGATACCCGACCACTACTTCTCACGCAAAAATGCTTGGTTTAACAGCTTTAAATGGGAAAAAGACGGGCAGTTTTGGGAGGTTTCTCTCCATATTCGTCAATGGAAAGACGCTTTACCCGATAGTTCGTCCATCTTCAAAAAAGCTTTTAATAAGAAAAAAGTTGCTCGCTCGGATAAAGCAACGCTGGAAAAATTCGTGATTGAAACACAGCGCGCTGAGTGGACCCATTGGGTTTCGATGTTACCTGCGCCTTTATTTTTTATTTGGAATCCAGTTTGGGCAGGATGGCTAATGATTCTATATGCACTCATCGCGAACCTGCCTTTTATCATCATTCAACGTTACAATCGGCCGCGACTTCTTAAGCTAATTCGGATGAGTGGTCTACGTTAATGTTTTATCATTCCTTTATACCTAAATAGAGCAACCCAACACGGGCTGCTCTATAATAATAGGTATCGCGATTAAACGTCTAATTCAACTGTCGCATTAGTACCAAATTCCGTTTCAGCATCATTGATTAACAGTTTGCGCGCGATATTAAAGGCACTCTTCACAATACTGCCCGCTTCCCAATACTCAACGGATTGCACAAGAACTTTGAGCAAGATTAACGTCGGATCATTCGCATCAACATCGAAAATTGCCTCGTAAGCCTTATTCCAAAGTTCCTCTTTCTTATCGGTATCTTCTACCACTTCAGCTACACCACGAATTGAAACGAAAGACTTACTCTTATGTACATAACCCACATTCACAGCCGGATTTTCTTGAATTTCGGTAACTTTGGCTGTATCTTTCAATGTGAAAAACCATAAATCTCCATCAAACTCAATTTCTTGGGTTACCATCGGACGTGTCTCTAAACCATCTGGTGTCACGGTTGTTAACAATGCAATCTCACTATCTTTAATCAATTGACGAACTTTCTCAACATGCGCTTCACGTGTTAATTCTTTTTCTTCACTCATTTGATTACCTCCTCAGATAAACTTGCTTGTTTGACCATCATCTCGTTTGCTTCAATACTTGCACAATCACACTAACTAAAGTTTCTATGATAACTTTACGGTTCACGCTCTCCAGTTGCAAATCATCCGAATTTCATAATATAACATTTATTACCGAAACTCTTCTGACCATTAGACTATTTTTTATAAACAACCTCTTCAATTTCCTCTTCCAAAATATGCTTCCGCACCATATTGAACGCACTCCAAACCGAATGACGTCGATTCAAGTTACGCTTATATCCAAAATGAAATTTGCGAGCAAATGTCTTTTGATCCTTAACTGCGATTCCAACCCAAACTGTACCTGGGATTTCATTCTCAAGTAAACTCGGTCCAGCAACCCCAGAAAGCGAAACTGCAATGTCCGCATCAAACATTTTCAAAGACTTCTCTGCCATTTCAAAAGCACATTCTGCACTGACTACGCCATGTGTTTCAATCGTTTTCTTCGTCACTCCAAGTGCATCGTGCTTCGTCACCTCACTATAGGTCACAATCCCACCATCTAAAATTAAGCCTGCCTCAAACAAACTAGATACTTCACTCAGAAAAGCACCACCCGTTAGACTTTCTGCAGCTGTTAATTTCAACTTGTTTTCTTTAAGCAGCTGGCGAACTATGTTAGGCAAATTTTCTGTCCCATAACCAATAATGTATTCACCCAATCGCTCTTCAATCTGTTTTTCAGCTTTCGCAATCAGTTGGTGGCAATCTTCTTCTGTATCTGCTCGCGCTGTCAACTGAACTTCAATTTCAATATCAGCTGGATAAATCTGAATAATCGGATTCTCGACTGTCGTCGCAATTTCACCTAGTTCTTGATGAGCCTGTGCCATCGTGAGACCATATAGCCGAATAATGCGATTAGAAACACAAGGTTTATCCGTTAATTTCTCAAGTAAAAGTGGTCTCGTATTCTCAATAAACATTGGTACTAACTCATCAGCTAGTCCTGGTAATAGTAAATAATGATGCGTATCTGTTTGATGAAACATCCCCAACGCTAAGCCGGTCACATTCACTAAAGGCGTAGATCCAAGTAAAGTTAAAGCTTGAAGTTGATTGTTTTTCGGCATCACCAAACTCGAATTCTTATGATAAGTCATAATACGATTTTGTGTTTCCTCATCCAAAACTAAATCTAGATCCAAATGTTTCGCTAAAGTTGTTTTAACAATATCATTATCATCAGGCCCCAGACCACCCACTAACACAATAAATTCCACTTGGGCTTCCGCTTTCTTTAGAACTTCAAGCAACTTTTCTTCGTCGTCATGAATCATTATACTTTCCGTAATATCAAAACCTAAAGCAGTGAGTTCACGCGACAGAAAGGCTGCATTAGTGTTGGTAGCTGAACCTTTTAACAAAGCAGAACCAACCGAAATAATCATTGCTTTCATAAGACTTCTCCTTTCGTACTGTTACGCCTATTATAACAAAATACGAACCTGACCTATGCTTGTAACGATTTGTATAAATTATAGTTCTATTCGTTCAAACTCAAATAGTGTGTTAGCCGCGAATACATCCTAACAGACAAAAAGCTAAGCGAAGCACAAAGGCAATTAGATCAACGCTTAACTTATAGCTTCACATAGTAAAAAACAAGCACCTTGTTTTTCGCAAGGTGCTTGTTGGTTAATATTCGGCCTGATTATTGTTGATTAGCAGCGTTTGTACCGGCAATTCGTCCGAACGTAAAGATGTCAGCTAAAGCATTCCCACCTAAACGGTTTCCTGCGTGAATTCCGCCTGCAACTTCTCCAGCTGCATAAAGTCCTGAGATAATATCGCCTTCTTTAGTTAAGACGTGCGTCTCAGCATCGATACGCAGACCACCCATTGTGTGGTGAACAGCTGGTTTTCTTGGTGTTGCATAGAAAGGTGCTTTCTCTACTTTATACTCAAAGGCACCTTTATGGAACTCAGGATCAAACCCTGCCTCTACATAAGTATTGTATTTCTCAACTGTTTCGATTAATACAGCAGGTTCCATACCAATTTGTGTAGCTAATTCTTCCAGTGAGTCCGCACGGAATAAGATACCTTGTTCCACTTCTTTTTCAATCTTCTCGTCACTCGTATTCATGGCAGTCGCCTTGATATTTTCATCGGCAATTAAGTAGAATAGTCCACCATTACGAATAGCAGCTTGTGATAATTCATCACGGCTTCCGAACTCATTCACAAAACGGCGACCTTCTTGGTTCACCATTACAAAGTTTGCTGGCGGAACTTGCAATCCAGTAAAGAGTGCTCCTGTATTTGGATCAGTTGTCGGTAACATTTGGATGAAGCCCATGTCGACTAAATCTGCTCCAACTGCTGCACCTAACTCAATACCGTCACCCGTAATAGCAGGTGAATTAGATGTCTTGATGTCGTCAGCAATTTCATCCCAATACGTATTATATTGTTGCAACATCTTAGTGTTCGAACCGAAACCACCTGAAGCAAGTACCACAGCTTTCGCATGAACGGTTACTTTCCGACGTCCCGGTCCACGCGCAATTAAACCAACCACTTGGCCATCTTCTACCAATAATTCTTTAACAGAAGTATCCGTCATAATCTCGCCACCATTTGCTTCTACATAGGCTTGCAAAGCGGATACATAGGCATAACCTTCATTTTTCAACGGTTTGTGACCACGGCGCCAGTTAGCACCAACCGGCATTTGAACGGTTTCTTTATCAAATTCAACACCAATGTCCTCTAACCAATGAACAGAAGCTAACACATTGTCCGTCAAAGTTTTCACCAATTCATAATTACCGTAAACTTCATTGCCAGCTAAGTCGTGACGCTTACCACCTAAGTAAGTTTGAATTCGATGCCACAACGATGAATCAAATAAATAAGCATCTTTGCCATCCGCTTCGTTTAAATATGCCTCAATTTGCTTTTGTAAAACTTTGAAATCTTCTTGATATTCTGCATGAATGTCACTAAGGGGCATCTCTAAAATTGCTTTTAGTGTTGCATCCTCTCCAGGTAAAGCAGCAATTGTGCGTTGCCAATCAGGATTAGCAGCATTCATTGGCCCACCCGTTCTGACAGTGTTTCCACCAATTGATGGGAATTTTTCAAGTAATAAGACACGTTTGCCTGCTTGTAAAGCACTCGCAGCGGCACTTAAACCAGCACCCCCGCCACCTACAACTACGACGTCTGTCTCCAATTCAACTTCTTCAACTTTAGCTTGTGGATTATCTTTAGGACGTTTTCTTAATACTTCTGGATCTGCACCCGCTAATCGAACCGCTGCTGCAACACCATCAATCACACCTTGGCTTGTAACCGTTGCTCCCGAAATCGCATCGACATTCAAGGTTTGCCCCTCTAAAATTTCCTGAGGGATACGCGTAAAGACAACATCCGCAATCCCTGCTGACTCACCTGCTGTATCAATATCAATGGCTTCAATGCGGTCTTCTGAAAACTTCACCACCATCGATAAATCCCCATTATGTCCCGGTGTCGTCACAGTATAATTCCCTGGTACAAATTCAATTTCTTCAGGTATAGCCAATAAATTAACAACTTGTGTGAAGCGCATAAATTTCTTAAAGCAACTTTCTAAGAAATTCACTGTTCGACTATCTTTCAGCTGGTCCGCCTCATCAAAGGCTTCATGGGCGCGCCCTAGTAAGAATTCATTTCCTGGCATCACAATCGCATTGACTCCTGGCGCATCTAAAATTTGACGCAAATGTAATTGCGAACGTGATGAACCCTGGACATCGTAAGAGGCTCCAACAATCATAACTGGTTTACCGTCAAATGGATGTAAGTTAAATGACAACCATTCTAAAACACTTTTTAAAGCCGAAGGAACTGAGTGATTATGTTCAGGCGTCGCAATAATGACACCGTCAGCTGCTTCAATCTTATCATTCAAGTGCTGAATAGCTTCATTGGCACTTTGATCCTCCGTTTCGTTAAACATGGGTACATCTTTAATTTCTAAAACTTCAATTTCCGCTTCTTGGTCGAAATGTTCCGCCATAAATTTGAGCAATAAACGGTTATAAGAAAATTCTGCATTCGTTCCAACAATACCTACAAATTTCATCTTACTTCCTCCTTTTATTTCCAAGAAAATGCTTGTTTAGTCTTTGTTTGAGCAGCTAATAACTGATTTGTTATCTCAACAAATTGGATAAATTCCGCAAAAATAATTTCCAGTTCTGCGACTTTTTCCGAATTGGTTAGTTGTCCCTCATCATCAAACGCTTGACCTGAATGACCTAATAGAAATTCAGCACTCGGCATTATACGTGCTTTAATTTCAGGCGCATCTAATATTTGTTTCAAATGCGCTTGAGCTCTCGACGACCCCAATGAGCCCAATGATGCACCCGTAATTAAGACTGGTTTATCAATTAGAGGCTGAGTCGTATAAGATAGCCACTCTAGTACACTTTTTAAGACTGCGGGTATCGAATGATCATACTCTGGTGTACTGATAATCACCCCATCTGCTGACAATATTTTGTCTGATAAAATTTGGACTTGCGTAGGCGCTTGGCGATCACTCGGTTCATTGAAGGCAGGAATATCATCAATTTCTACTAATTCAATTGAAGCTTGTTCAGCGAAATGTGTTTGGATAAATTTTAGTAACTTGCGATTAGTTGAACGCGCAGAGTTTGTACCGACTATTGCGATTAATTTCATAATTACCATCCTTTATTGTGATTTTTTGAGCATTAAACATTAAAAAAATTACTCCTAATACGTTTACTTCTTACCTACATAATAGAATTTTTAAAGTATTTTGTGAAATATTTATATTATTATGGTATTATAAGTAAAAAGTTATAATGCGAAAGAGGTGCTGTATGTCCAGCCTATACTCTATTCACGCTTTACCGTTTATAGAAGCCTTGTTGAAGCATCAGTCATTTACAAAAGCCGCTAAGGATTTATATATTTCTCAGCCTTATTTGACCCAATTTATTAAGAAATTAGAGGAAGAATTAGGTGCTGAAATCATTAATCGTCAAAGTCCGCAATTGCAGCTGACAGAAACTGGTAAATTGTACTACGACTATTTAGTCGCTGCAGAAAAGGATAAGCAACAGTTATTCCAAACGATTACGGAAGCCCGCACGACGGATGCTGTGAAATTAAAAATCGGTATTCTATCGAGTTTAGCCACTTATTTATTACCACTAACTTTACCAAAGTTTCTCGAACGCTATCCAAGTGTGTCCATCAACATCACAGAAGACATTCCAAGAAATAATGAAATGAAAGCTTTATCCGGAGAAATTGATTTTTATATCGGGCAAAATCCCGAGACCGTCTCACCCAGTTTGAATGTTGAAGCGGTCGGAAGTCATCTCTATTATGCCATCATTCCAACACAATCACGTTTTTATCAAGAAGGCCAAACTTATTTGCCTGCTAACACGATTGCGATGAACGAACTATTAGCTGAACCACTCGTTTTAACCAAAAGCGGTTCAGCGATTCGGCGACAAATTGATCGCTTGTGTCAACGTTATGGAGTAACCGCTCAAGTTATTTTAGAGAGTGAGAATATTTATACCGTTTCCCAATTATCTCAGCACAATGCGGGTGTTACATTTATCCCCGAGAGTATTATTGGCTATACCGATCAACACTTGTCCTTCAATCTTTACCCTATTAATGCTGATTTAATATCCGTAGATTTCTTTATTGCCCATCAAAGTAATCGCCAATTAAGTCAATTTGATCAAGCTTTTATCGGAACTTTCCGAGATAAAATCCGACAAATATAACCTATTTTCATACTCAATATGAAAATATTTCATAGACATTTAGTAAGCTTGTGCCTAAAGGCTTAAGCAATGATTAAGTTTTATTCATGTTGCGTCTAGCGAAACACTGAGTTGAAACCGTTTTATTTTTACGCTATGCTTTAACCATTAAATGAAATAGGAGTGAGAGAATGTCGATTGAATTAGAAAAAGATTACATGTTGCTCATTGATGGTGTTTGGACGCAAGGGTCTGGTACTGATACGATTACCTCTTATAACCCAGCGAACGGCGAAGCACTCGCTACCATTGTCGATGCGACTAACGAAGATGTTGACCAAGCAGTGGCGGCGGCTCAAGCAGCCTTTAAATCTTGGGGAAGTTCGGACGTCAAAGAGCGTTCTGCCATCCTCCTAGAAATTGCTGACCGCATTGAAGCGAAGTTAGACTTCTTTGCTGAGGTCGAATCTTTAGATAACGGAAAGCCAATTCGTGAGACTTCGGGAGCCGATATCCCATTAGCAGTCGATCACTTTAGATATTTCGCCGGCGTAATTCGTTCTGAAGAAGATACAGTGAAAATGCTAAGCGATCAAACAATGTCTATGATTTTACGCGAGCCAATTGGTGTCGTTGCGCAAATTGTGCCTTGGAATTTCCCATTCTTAATGGCCGCTTGGAAAATTGCGCCTGCGCTAGCAGCTGGTAACACAATTGTATTCAGCCCTTCTTCAAGTACTTCATTAAGTGTCTTAGAATTAGCCAAAATACTAAACGACGTTCTGCCTAAAGGTGTCTTTAACTTAGTAACAGGACGCGGCTCTAAATCAGGCGAATATTTACAACACCACAAAGGAATCGATAAAATCGCCTTTACTGGTTCAACTGAAATTGGCCGCCGAATTGGAATTTCAGCTGCTGAAAACTTAATTCCTTCTACTCTAGAATTGGGTGGTAAATCAGCGAATATTTTCTTCGAAGACATGGATATGGATTTAGCCTTAGAAGGTGTCTCTCTAGGTATTCTGTTTAACCAAGGTCAAGTGTGTTCAGCTGGATCAAGAATTTTTGTACAGGAATCCGTTTATGACGAATTCGTTGGTCGCTTAGTAGAAGAATTCAAGAAAGTCAAAGTGGGCAGTCCTTTAGATGCAGCTACTCAAATGGGTTCTCAAGTAAACGAAAATCAAGTGAAGACAATTGAGAAATACGTTCAAATTGGTAAAGAGGAAGGCGCTAAATTATTAACGGGTGGTAGTCGCTATACAGAGGGCGAATTATCAAATGGTGCTTTCTATCAACCAACTCTATTTGAGGCAACTAACGATTTACGCATTGCTCAAGAAGAAATCTTCGGCCCAGTGGGTGTTGTGATTAAATTTAAAGATGCCGATGAAGTCATCGCAATGGCTAACGATAATGAATACGGTCTTGGTGGTGGCGTTTGGACAAGCAATTTAAACACAGCCTTTAAAGTGGCTCGTGGTGTACGTACTGGTCGTATGTGGGTCAATACTTATGCTGGCTTCGAGGCTGGAGCTCCATTTGGTGGCTACAAGAACTCGGGTATTGGACGTGAAACGCATAAGATGATTCTAGACGCTTATTCACAGTCTAAGAATATTTACATTGATTTGAGTGGTCAGAGTCGTGGGATGTATTAAGAAATAAATGATTGAATAACTTTAGAGGACGAGCTGTTGAGTTCGTCCTTTTTAGTGCGATTTATTGTTTTGAAAATAAAAGTATTAATATAATTAGACCTTCTGGAAAAGCAACTAGCCATTCTGCTGTTACGCAAACATATTCTGACAAACTACCTATGCGATTCACTCCCATATAGCAATCTATAATGATAACTCTCGTTTTTTGAAAGCGTGCATGTCCTTATAGTTCATTAAAGAATAAGAAACCTTGATAATTACTAAATCTACATCTAGCTACTCTAGCGTAAACACTTCTAATTGATGCACAATCTCATGATCCGTTTAATTAATCCTCATTGTTTTAATTGATTACATTTCATTACCTTCTGCTTATAGTTAATACTTTAAATGTGTGTCAATATTATAGAAAGACTTTAAAGTAAGCTTGACTTTAATTAGAATTCGCATGGAATTGAAGCAATAATCGTTCCTATTTTGTCAAAAAACGCAACACCAATTAAATGATATTGCGTAGTAAGTATTATTTATTTAGCTATTAAGTTTTGAGGTGTGCCATCCAAGAAGGCTAAGATATTATCAAAAGCAATACGAGCTCTCTTAACCATTGCTTCATTTGTTAAGAAGCCAATGTGTGGTGTTAATATCGCATTCTTAGCATTTAATAATGGATAGTCTGCTGGAATTGGTGGTTCCATATCAAAGACATCAATACCCGCTCCTGCAATTTGTCCAGTATTCAGCGCTTCAGCAAGTGCTGCGTTATCGACAATCGGTCCACGTGCACAGTTAATCAGAATTGCGGATTTCTTCATTAATTGGAATTTATCAGCCGATATCAATCCTTTGGTAGATGGTAATAAAGGTAGGTGAAGGGTCACGATATCAGCTTGTGCTAACACCTCATCTAGCGTTAGGTATTGAATCCCTAATGCTACTGCGTTTGGATTCGGAAACGGATCGTAGGCAACTAATCTAGCACCGAAAGCTTTGTATAATTGTGCTGTGACTAAGCCGATTTTACCTGTTCCGATCACTCCTACAATTTTGCCGTTGATTTCGCCACCTTGAAAAGGTCCAGGAAAGTTTTCGTCACGGATTTCTGCGTTTCCTTGTGTAATTTTACGGTATAGGTCGAGTGTCAGGCCAACACACAGTTCCGCAACTGCTTGGTTCGCATAACCTGCCGCATTCGATAATAGAATTTCTTGGTTCTGAATCGACGTTAGACCGACATGATCAACACCTGTAAAGGCAACGTTAATATATTGTAAGTTCTTTGCTTGCTCAATAACTTCTGTTGGGTAAGGATTATTCGCAATCATTACCACATCCGCATCTTTACTGCGTTCAGCTAATTCAGTTAGGTCTGTTGTTTTTTCTTTATAATAGATAAATTCATGCCCTTTTGCTCTTATAGGTGCAGCTAATTCCTCAATCAACTCGTGTGGTACATTTAATGGTTCCAATAGTTTAATACGCATATAAATTCTCCTTATCTTTTTTGGTTATTCATGCTATAAAGTGTTGTGCTTCATGAGAAATAAAACCTATGGGAGTTGGTCCAGCAATACCTAACATAACAAAGTTTGCATCCGATGTATTCGTCATTCCGTGCTTTTCACCTGCGCGTGCTAACACGATGTCTCCTGCTTTAATCGTTACTTTCTTACCACATTCAGGATAAAATTCTGCTATTCCTTCAATTACTACCCAAATGTCATCTGCACAACTATGCGAATGAATAGGCAAAGTTTGTCCTGGCTTCATGCACCAAACTGCACCAACTGTATTAGATGTTTCATATAAAATTGTCTTCGTTGCAGCTTCATCTCTAAATTGTTCTAGCTGTGGCCAATGAAAAATTCTTTCCTTTAAATCTTCACGTGCAATCATTTCTAGTGACATATCGCTTCCCCCTATCTCTTATTTGTAACTTAATCATAACTAGTTTGCTCAACGTTTCACATATTGTTTTTGACTAAAATTTGCGCCGGATTTGTTCAAAACGAACAAATAATGTGCTTTGTGCACAAAACATTCTGATAACTTATTCAAAATAGTAATTGGGCTAATTGGAATGAATTTGCAGCAATATTGTGAAGGGGATAATTTAATGAAAATATGCAGACTGAGGAAGTGATACTAATCGTAAACATTTTAACCGTGTGACGAGTGGAATTATATTGGGTGAAGATGCTGAAAAACTTGTAGTAATTGGAGTAATACCAGTTTGGTTTGTATGTATGTAACAATAGCGAGCTTACGAATCGCTTATAACTCAGCTAGCAAGTTGTCGAAACGAACATACATTATGTTTTATTGTCCATCAAAAAGAATGCACATTAACCTAGCCAAAAGTAGAGAGTAAAGTGACCGAACACGCTAGAGGCGAAGGGCCTTTCGATTATCTTATTCCATTAAAAATCATGCAGATTGCGTTATCATAATACGTAGTACCCAACCATGAAAGCGAGTCGTGTATGACGATTAATCATTAAACTTCAAATTCTATAAAATTAAAGCGCAACACCAAGTTCATGGCATTGCGCGTTAGATGTATGATTAAATTAGGCCGTAAATTCCAACAGCTAATAAAGCTCCAATAATTGGTGCTACTACAGGAATCCAAGCGTATTTCCAGTCTGAATCACCCTTGTTCGCAATTGGTAAGATAGCGTGAGCGATACGTGGTCCCAAGTCACGAGCAGGATTAATCGCGTAACCAGTTGTTCCACCTAATGATAAACCAATCCCGATAATTAACGCACCAGTTACTAAGTTTCCTGCCCAAGGGAAGGTATCGTAGTTAGAGAATGAAAGGATACCAAACATTAACATGAATGTTCCAACAATTTCACTGATCATGTTTGTTACTGGATTGTAAATGGCTGGTCCAGTTGCGAATGAACCTAATATTGCACCTTGATCTTCAGTAATGTCGTAGTGATCTTTGTATTGTAACCAAACAACAACTGAACCTAAAAAAGCACCAATCATTTGTGCTGCTATATAAGGCAATACAGAAGCCCATGGTAAGCTACCTGCTACTGCAAAAGCAATGGTTACGGCTGGGTTTAAGTGAGCTGGACTCATGTAACCTGATACGAAGGCACCCATTGTTACCGCAATCCCCCAACCAATTGTGATCGTTAACCAACCAGCATTGTTACTTTTTGTTTTGTCTAGCACGTTTCCTGCTACGATACCGTTTCCAAGTAATACTAAAATAAATGTCCCAATTAATTCTCCAATAAATTCAGATCCCATATTTATTCTCCTCAATTATACAGGGACTCGGCCAAATTCAGGCTGAGCCCTGTCGTTCATATTTTGTAATTAGTTTGCTTCTTTCATTGCTCTTAAATCACTTTCAGCTAAAACATTGTCTAAGTCAGCTAAGTGAGCGGCTTTTTCTTCGTCAGTCCAGCCTAAGAACTTAGCCATTTCATTTGAAATTGGCGCAATTAAATCATCTAAAGTTTCACGCATGAATAATAAATGATTGGTTCTTCTTAAGAAGTAGTCAACCGGTGTTAAGACCATTTCTTCACGCATTGTATAGTGTAATACCAACGTTTCGCGTAATGATAAGCCTTCGGCCGCTTCCAAATCTTTCGCTAAATTGTAAACACGCGGTGCATTTGAACCAAAGACGTTCGCAATATAACGTGCATCTGCCAATTCTAAACCACGTTTTACACCTAAGCTCGCAATTGTCTCTAACTCAGATTCAACATTGGATGGGTTTAATTCCCCACCTGAAACTGGATAAGTTTTCGAGTTGACCAATGTGTAACGACGACCATAGTTTTCAGCAAGAATCTCGATAATTGCCTGCATTGCCCCCTCAGCCATCTTACGGTAGTCGGTAATTTTACCACCAGCTAGCGTTACTAAACCGTTCGCATCAATATCTAGAGCACTACCACGTGAAATAGTTGATGGGCTCTTCTCTGAAGAATTACTTTCGATTGACACAATTGCTTCTGTCACATCGTCACGGCTTGCTTCTTTGTTCAAGTAACGGCTCACTGTTGCGATTAAATTATCGAAGCTTTCATCCGAAATCGCGCCATTGTCACCACCATTGTAATCCGACGCATTATTACCAGAAATTAACGGACGCAAACCAGCCCAGCTACTTTCAATATCAGCCAGTGTAATCTTCGCTTCAGGGAAACGATTATTCACCACTTCCAGCAAGTAATCAACATCTTCTTTCGTTACCGTCGGATGCGCTAAATCTTCATGATAATCCGTATCCGTCGTTCCAAAATATGTCTTATTTTCACGCGGGATAACAAAGACCATACGGCCATCACCTAAGCCAGTATCGAAATAAGTCGCATTCGGTACTTTAATCTTGCTGCTGTCCACCACTAAGTGAACCCCTTTTGTAGGACGCATTTGTAAAATCGGTGCATCCGCATTATCCATGTTACGCACAACGTCACTCCATGGTCCAGTTGTGTTAATCACAATACGGGCTTTAATCTCGAACGTTTTACCTGTTAACACATCTTCTGCTTTAACACCTGTTACTTTACCGTTTTCGTCTTTTAAATAACCGACCGCTTTCACACGGCTAGCAACTAACGCACCATCTTCGTTGGCACGTTTAATGTTCTCGATTACCAGACGCGCATCATTATTGATGTAGTCTAAGTATTCTCCCCCACCTAATAAGCCTTCTGCTTTAATTTGTGGTTCGCGTTCTAATACTTCTTCTTTAGTTAATTCTTTATTCGCAAGTGGCGTCCCCGTCACACCTGCCAATAAATCGTACAAGTCCATCGCTACTTTTAGACGGAACATGCTGAAGGTTGAATTCGGCTCATCATAAACCGGCAATAACATACGATCCGCTTTGGGAATATGCGGTGCAATTTGTTGAACAACTGCACGCTCTTTTACCGTATCAGATACAACTTCCACATCGAATTGTTTTAAATAGCGGATACCACCGTGAACTAATTTAGTTGAACGGCTACTTGTACCTTCCGCAAAGTCTTGCATTTCAATTAAACCTGTCTCTAAGCCACTAGCGGCAGCTTGAATCGCCACACCTGCACCCGTAATACCCCCACCAATAATTAAGAGGTCCAATTCACGTTCTTGCAATTTCTCAATTGCACGTTGGCGTGTTTCTTTTGAAAATTTCATCATTTAAATTCTCTCCTTATTCGAAATCTGCTTCAGCATCATCTTGCGCAAACACACGTGTTGCGTTGACGGCTTTCTTCCATCCACGGTAAAGTTGTTCTTTACGCGCATTGTTCATCGAAGGTGTAAATACTTCTCCCGCTTCATTTAATGTTTTAATCTCGTCTAAGTCTTTCCAGAAACCAACCGCTAAACCAGCTAAGAAAGCAGCCCCTAAAGCCGTTGTCTCTAAGTTTTTCGCACGTGCGATTTCTGTTCCGATAATATCTGATTGGAATTGCATTAAGTAGTTGTTCATGGCTGCTCCACCGTCAACTTTTAAGACAGGAATTTTGATCTCAGTATCTAATTGCATCGTATCAATGACATCACGCACTTGGTACGCAATCGATTGCAATGTTGCTTTAACAAAATCTTCTTTAGTCGTACCACGCGTTACCCCAAACACTGAGCCACGAGCATCAGAATCCCAATAAGGTGCTCCTAAACCAGTAAAGGCCGGTACCACATACACTTCATCATTATTAGTAGAACGACGAGCCAATGCTTCTGATTCAGCTGAATCTTCGATCATTCTTAGACCGTCACGCAGCCATTGAATTGAACTACCTGCAATAAAGATTGACCCTTCTAGCGCATAGTAAACTTTACCATTAATTCCATAACCAATTGTCGTTAATAAATTATTTTTAGACATTTGAACTTCTTCACCAGTATTCATAATAATGAATGACCCAGTTCCGTAAGTATTCTTAACCATTCCAGGCTCAAAAGCTAACTGACCGAATAAAGCTGCTTGTTGGTCACCCGCCATACCACCAATTGGCACTTCGCCGCCGTAGAAATGGAAAGGCGTCGTTACACCATAAATTTCTGAGTTAGACTTAACTTCCGGTAACATCACTACTGGAATGTTTAATAGCGATAAGATTTCCTCGTCCCACTTCAATTCTTTAATGTTATATAACATTGTTCTTGCCGCGTTTGAGTAATCCGTAACGTGCTTAGCACCATCTGTCAATTTCCAAACTAACCATGTATCAATTGTTCCGAATAATAATTCACCTTTTTCAGCACGCTCTTGCGCACCTTCAACATTATCTAAAATCCAACGAATTTTCGTAGCTGAGAAATAGGCATCAATCACTAAACCCGTTTTATCATGAATCATCTCAGAATGACCCGCAGCTTTTAATTCATCCGCAATATCCGCAGTCTGACGAGATTGCCACACAATCGCATTGTAAATCGGCAAACCAGTTTCCTTATCCCAAACCACAGTCGTCTCACGCTGATTCGTGATCCCAATCCCCGCAATTTGTGACGGCTTAATACCACTTTCGATAAACGCTCCAGCTATAACCGACTGAACAGACGTCCAAATCTCGTTCGCATTATGCTCAACCCAACCCGCTTTCGGGAAGATTTGCGTAAATTCCTTTTGGTAACTACTAACTTTCTCACCTTTTTTATTAAAGATGATTGCACGTGAACTTGTTGTTCCTTGATCGATGGATAGAATAAATTGTTCCATTGAATGAGCCTCCTATATTTAATACAATAAATGCGTTTACAAATAAATGTTAATGCTTACATTTGTAACTTAACTATACTTTACTGCTTTTTTAAATTTGTAACTATCGACTTTTTTTTATTTCCGAAAAATCATGAGAGCCACCCCAAAGCAAGCCCGATTTAATCACAAACCTCTAGGAGAAATATTTTTCTAAAATTGATCACAAAACCTAAAAACGCTCCCAACCTAATAGGAGATTGCTTTAAAAAACTAAGATTAGACGGATTAACGACCTCAGCGACTTGGAAAAACAACCAGCTGAGCGCAGTATAAAACTAAAGGTGCCGTGCTCAGCACGACACCTTCACGGATATCCCAGTACTTATTGAGGCAACGTGAGATGTTCGTTAATAATCTCCTCAAGTTGCTGAATATCAAAAGCATTAGGGGCACCCTTTAAGTAATAATAAGGAACAGGGTAACTTTCATTATAAACATTTGAAATGACAAAATCGAAGGACTGACTTGAATCCCACCATTCAAGTGTAACTAAGCGATTAACTTCAAGCTGCTGACGTAAAACCGTTAAGACTGGTAAACATTTTGTTTCTGAACCAGCCAAAGCTACACCAATTTGAAACTGTTGTGGATTTTGATAAATGACAAATGACAAGACTTCCATAATGCGCCAACGGCTCTTATTCAACAAGTCTCCAAGCTGCCCTATTTTGGACAGATAGATGTCTTTCATGACTTCTTCAATCATTTCTTGCGCTAAATCAGCATGTTCCAAGGCCATGGCATTGCCAATCAAGGCCAAATCACTTTCCAGACTATAGCTGCGATCAATTAAAGCGCCCTTGAAGAAATAAAGTTGACCCAACATTTGATTCAAAGTATAGAGCGCTTGTTCGTTCAAATTCTCGCCCAAAGGTACAATCGCTCGAATAAACTTCAAGCCCTTAGTCGTCGCATGACTCACCGGTCCACCGTAGCCCAGCTTACGTTCCATTACGTGCGGTGATAAAATTGACATCGTGGTAATAAAGATAAACTGACACATCGTTTCTTCTTCTTCAACCTCCAAAGCATAGCGACTTAAATAACGCAACATTTGTTGGCGAACTTGTTGGAAGAAACGGTGATTTGAGTAAGGTTGCATCAACTGTTTTATGCGCTTAAATTCTTTGTGTTTCAAGCCAATTCTTTGTTTCGTAATGGAGAACCACAGTGCCAATTTATACTGATTCGTCGTTGACATATCCATCGCCCAGAATTGTTTAATCGCCTCAATCATCCCTTGAAATTGTTGTAAGCTAAATTCCTGCGCCATTTCTTTTTTTGGTATGGTCAACCAATATAACTGATAATAGAAATAACGAATTTGATGTTCTTCCCCCCGCAAACGTCCATTCTTGATGCTCAAACCAAACTCTGCAAGAGAAGTATTCAACGCCGCTAATTGACGGTGTAATGTCGCTTCACTAATCGTTAAGACTTGAGCCAATTTCTGAACGGTAAACTCATCCTTCTGGTAGAGGTAATGAAGGATTTTGATTTTAACAGAAAATGGCAGTAGTAACTGAATCAAATCTTCTTTCGTTACTTGATGCCCCATCTGCAAGGATACATGATCATTATTAAGGTGAATGTTAAGGGCGAAATTTTCTTCTTCTGCTAATAGATTTAATTCTTCAATATACTTCAATAAAGTAGAACGTGATAAGTCCGTTTCTAATAAAATTTCTTTTAAACTTGCCTCAGCTGATGCATTCATCAAGGCGGCGATTAACTCTAATTGGCCTTTTTCACGTTTTTCAAACAGTTCTTCAAGGTGCATCGTGGCCCACCTCTTTCAAACGCTTTTCATAAAGATCGAAAGCCACCTTATTAAGAATAGGGATACGGTTTGATCTCATTGAGTAATAATGGTAATCCTGAAATGCAAGGTCGCGGTCAGTTAGCTGAGATTTGATGGCAAGCGCTAGGACATCTATTAAGCCTAACACATTAACTTGTGAATAAACTTGTCCACCCAACACCTGCCCTGTTTCTTGCTTGATAATCAATTTCAAAGTAATTGGCCCATCAGACTCATCAGTGTGTACTTGTGTCAGAGTTAAGATACGGTGATAAAGTTTAGCTTCTTCTTCGGTCAAGCCAGCACTCGCGATATACAGACCAAATAAGTGTGACCCCATGACACGTACTACAGGCTGCAACGGTTCTGATAGGCCCAGCGCATTCATTGCTGCCAGCCTTCCTGTTATCATCGCATTGTTGACAAACGGCAAGTAATAATCATTCTCAGTTCCTAAATAAGGTACTCGAATCAGATCTCCAGCCGCATAAATATTTGCTTGACTCGTTTGTAAGTATTCGTTCACGACTAAGGTACGGTCTAAATGCGTCGCTAAATGTTCCGCAACCAACTGACTGTTTGGGCGGAAATTCACCGCCAACAGAACACGATCGGCCAGCAGTTCAAGATGTTGACTGGTTCTTACACGCAAAGCTGAATGTTCAGTCTCCGTTGCTGACACTTTTCCAATCGCTTCAACTTGTTGATTCTTGTACAGCTTCACGCCTTGAGCCACCATTCTCGCTTCCAGCTCTGATACCATTTCTGCGTCGAAATATTTGAACACCAAGGAATCAAATGCTTCCACAATTGTCACGGTCTTACCCGCAGCTGCATACGCATCAGCTGCCTCCAGGCCGACTTGACCGCCACCGACAATCAAGATTCTATTGGCTTTTGTTAACTCTGCTTGACTCTGCTCACTAGCTGATAAGGTTTTTGTCGTTAACACGCCTGGCAAGTTGGCCCCCCGAATACGTTCAGCTTGTGGGTGTGAACCCATGGCCAAGATTAATTTATCATAGTTTAAATCACTCGTTTGTCCCGCCTTAACCAAACGTACATATTGTTGCGCTGATTCAATCGCAACAACTTCGCAGCCTAATTTCAATTCAATACCTGCAGCCACTAATTGTTCCAAATTCACTGACGTCTGTTCCGTCAAAGTACGATTCTGTCCTTTCAACAAACGATTCACACTACTTGGAATAAAGCCGACTGTTTCTTCTCGTTCAATAACGGTCACTACCGTCGCTGGTGCCAAACGTTTAATCGTTAAGGCACTCGTTATTCCCGCAAAAGATGCTCCAATAATCACAATATTCAATGGTTTCATTTTTCAAAGCCCTCTCTCGTTTCTCTTCCTACCATATTACCAAGATTTCATCACTGTTTAAACAAAGAAATGATACGATTATTTTTGCTAATGGCATCAATTTTTATTGACTAACATCAAACAAATATTGAGTCTTATGAAGTCTACTATTAAATTAACTTTACTTGCCTAAAAATTGCCTTCGACCGGTCTATGCGATACTTACCAGAATAATAATATAATAAATGAAGTTGATGAAAGGAGAAAGTTAACCAAATTGAGTGATTCCAAAGTAATTTAAGCGACGAATAAGAGTCCATTTTCTTTCTTCGTTGCAAAAATTCTATTAATTAAGCTATCAGAACTTACAATTTATCCAGCCGGAGTTGTAATTTTTTACTGCTTTTATTAGTCATCTACTTTTTAACCTTGAGAGAAAAACAGCTCCAAATATCACTACTAAATTTTTATCATTGTGAAAGAGTCTATATCGAGTCTAGGTTCTTGAAAACCATTAGTAGGATCTTTACTTTTCTTTTCAAAGTCGTATACAAGAATATACGATGATTCTCTCGTAAATTAATTGTTTATTTCGAAAAAAACCAAAAGACATTAAATTCCGTGGTACACTAATAAGAAGTAACCACAAGAAAGGACTTCTGTATGAAAATTATCATCTCACCTACAAAAAAAATGACCATCGAAACCGATAGCTTCTTGGCTGAGAGCGAACCTCAATTCTTAGTTGAAACCCAATGTATTCTAGATAAACTCCAGGTCTTGTCTTACGAAGCAGCCAAGCAATTATGGAAATGTAACGATAGTATTGCGACTGAGAATTTTGAACGATTAAAAACGATGCGGCTAGACAAACAATTATCACCAGCGGTCATGTCCTATAAAGGGCTTCAATTTCAGTATATGGCACCCGATTTATTCACTGAGCCAGCACTTGAATATATAAAGAAGCATTTGTGTATTGTGTCGGGCTTTTATGGACTTTTACGCTCTTTCGACGGTATCTCGCCCTACCGCCTCGAAATGCAAGCTAACCTATCAGTTGACGGATCAAAAAATCTCTATGATTACTGGGGTGATAAGCTTTATCAAGCACTTGAATTTGATAAAGGTCCTGTTATTAACTTAGCCTCGAAGGAATATACCAAAGCCATTGCACCTTTTTTGCAAACAGGCGACCAATTGATTGAGATTGTCTTTGCGACTCGGGGTGTTGATGGCAAGTTGAAAATCAAAGCCACTCCAGCCAAAATTGCCCGCGGACAAATGGTACGCTATATGGCTGAACATAACGTACAGGATCTTGAGAGTCTCAAACTTTTTGATCATCCTCATTTCCAATTCTCGACTGAATATTCTAATGACCAGCAATTTGTTTACCTACAAGTTTAATCTGTAGAGCTGACTCAAGTATTAAAAATGTCACCAATAGCTACTCGGTTAACCGACAAGAGTTTCATCAAAAACGTGAAGTTTATCCCGCTGGAATAGTAAGCAGGGCGTATAATGCCCATCATAAAATTTAAAACTATCATCCACTTGAATACCTACAATTTACTGATTAAGCTAAAGAATCCCCTAGCCTTTTGGCCAGGGGATTCTCACTCTTTCCGGAAAGTTTATCTATACAGATAATCAAAATAAAGAGGCTCATTAGATAAATTTTGTTGATCAAAATCCTTGGTCAAGCCTTTGACCTCTTTGATCATAAAGACCAATCCAATAATATTCGGAATCACCATCAGTCCATTAAACATATCCGCAAATTCCCAAACAAGTGATACATTCGAAGTGGCACCGACAATGATCGAGGTCATCACCATTACTTGGTATACTTTCAGAGCAGCTCTCTGCTTGAAAAGATATTTTACATTATTCTCACCAAAATAATACCAAGCCATAATAGTCGTAAAAGCAAAAAACAATAGCGCAACTGCTATAAATTTGGCACCTAAATCACCAAAAGCAATTCGAAAGCCTTCCATTGTTACCGCAGGCCCTACATAGCCAGAATTATTTGAACCCGTTACCAAGACGATTAAGGCTGTCGCCGTACATACGATAAGTGTGTCGATAAACACTCCAACCATAGCAGCCGCTCCTTGTTCAACTGGGTGCTTGACGTTTGCAACCGCATGAGAATTAGGTGTTGATCCCATTCCTGCTTCATTCGAGAAGAGACCGCGCGCCACTCCATATCGAATGGCTTGTTGAAAGGAGTAACCAACTGCCCCACCAAAGACTGCTCTGCTTGAAAAAGCATTAACAAAAATCGCCTGTAAAACTGGGACAATCATATCTCTAAACATAATAAGCACTGCAATGGCAGCAATAATATAGACCAATGCCATAAAAGGAACAATCATTTCAGTAAAACGTGCAATACGGTTCACTCCACCAATAAAAATCAATGCAGCTAACGCAGCGATCATAAAACCTAAAAGTAATGAATTAATACCAAAGGCCTCATACATCACACCTGAAATTGAGTTTGCTTGTACTGCATTCCCAACGAAACCTAATGCAACAATAATCAACACAGCAAATATATTTGCCAAACATTTTCCTAATTTCGCAAAACCTTTATTAGAAAGACCTCTACTCAAATAATAAGCTGGACCACCCACAAGCTCACCCTCCTTTCGCTCACGATATTTTTGAGCCAAAATAGCCTCCACATAAATGGTTGCCATACCAAAGATTGCAGTAACCCACATCCAGAAAACAGCTCCGGCCCCACCGGCTGCGATTGCAGAGGCCACACCACCAATATTGCCCGTACCTACTTGAGCAGCCACAGCGGTGGATAGCGCTTGAAAAGAGGTCATTGATCCTTCTCCATCCTCTTCACGTTGTACAATTTGCTTCCAGGTTAATTTAAAGCCTAAACCCAGCTTACGAAATTGCGGAAAGCCAATATAAAAAGTTGCCAGAATCCCAAAGCCAACTAGAGAAATCATCATCGGTGGTCCCCACAACCATTCATTAATTCTTACGATTATAGTTTCTACTTGTTTCATTGAAAACTCCTATCTTTACTTCTATCTTTTTATGAATAATTATAACAGAATTAAAATAAAATTAAATAGTTATTTTATTTTAACCTAAAACTCATTTTAACAAACAGAAGAATTATGACTCTTGTATGGATACAAAAACGTCTTTTTATCATCTCACACTCACTATGATATCGCTCTTATTTATTCGGTGAAAATCATTATCTGACAAAACTGAGGTAGGCTTAATCAATAACACTGTCAGTTAGCGATTTATTCGTCGTTAAAGAGTGAAAAGGCCTGTGTTTTGTCAGTTAAATGCAAAGAATCTCATCTGATCAGTTCAGATTAATACCCTAAACTTTATGCTAAGGTAGATGGTACTACCTTAGCATCGAGTAATTCTGGTACTTCCTCTTTACTGAAAAAAACCGAAAGAGAATATTTTTAGTCAAGATTAAACCGCTGTTTTGTTTGTCCTTGTTGATGAACACCTAAAAGGTATTCCAAAATGACTATTCACATTTTTGATGCTTATATCAGAATATGAGCCCCTTTTATAAATTGCTTTGGAAAGCGAAATCAACTGTTTGACATCACTAATTCAATAAATACCCACCCAAATTATAGATGGCGGAATAAATGCAAGCTACTTGACCTTTAAATGTCAGCATGACTCTAATAATCCTCAAAAAAAAGCCGACCATCTATTTATGAGATGGTCGAACAGTTTATGCTATATTAATATTTATTGGCTAATTGCTTTTAAAGCAGCTTGAGTGATGTAGTTTGTTACTTTGTTAAAGTGTGGTAAGTAGAAAATGTCTAATAATGCTAATTGATCAATTGTGTAGTTTTGTTCTACCGCTAATGAGAACATGTGAATTACACTTGAGATGTTTAATTTAGACACGAATTGCGCACCAACGATACGGCGGCTTTCTTTTTCCCAAACGATACGTAATTTAACTGAACCATTTTCGTGGTCTTTGATAGATTCTTCGATTTGAGTGTCTTCGTAATCAACGTATTCAACCTCAACGCCGAAACGTTTAGCAGCACGAACACTGATACCAGTTGAAACCATGTTTAGGCCAAAGATTGAGATACCGTTTGAACCTTGTACCCCTGGAGACTCGATGTCTTTACCAGCTAAGTTAGCACCCGCGATTAAACCTGAACGAACAGCGTTTGAAGCTAATGCGATGTAACCTGTTTTACCTTGAGCTGTCGAGAATACTGTCGCACAGTCACCAATTGCGTAAACATCTGGATCGCTTGTTACTTGTTTGCGGTCTACTAAGTAAGCACCGTTCACAAATTTTTCAATATGTTCGCCACCTAAATCAGCGTTAGGACGGAAACCGATACAGTTAATCACTAAGTCAACTGCATATTCGCCACCTGAAGTTTTAATTCCAGCTACGTGACCTTCTTCGTTACCAATGTAGCCTTCAGCTAATTGACCGAATTGTAATTCTAGACCATTTTCGATTAAGTTTTCGTCCATTGCTGTTGCGAATTCTTCATCATAGTAGTTCATTAATGAATGTGGTTCTGCATCGAACATCACAACTTCTTTACCACGTAAACGGATACCTTCAGCAATTTCAACACCGATGTAACCCGCTCCGATAATACCAACGCGTTTTACTTTTGGATCTGCCATTGCAGCTTCAACTTCACGGCCTTCTTCAAAAGCTTTTAAGAAGTGAATGCCTTTTAAGTCTTTACCAGGTAAGTTTGGTGCAATTGGTAGAGACCCCGTTGCTAACACTAATTTATCATATGATTCTTCGAATTTTTCGCCATTTTTACCTTCAGCGTGAACAACTTTATTTGCGTAATCAACACTAGTTACAGTTGTTTCCATTAACATTTTAGCCCCCAAAGCCGCTAATGCATCTGGATTTGTGTAGAATAAATCATCTGAGTTTTCAACTTTTTGTCCAACCCATAAAGCTGTACCCGCACCTACATAAGAAATGTGGCTGCTTTTATCCATCACAACTAATTCGTTTTCTGGATTTGTTAAGATCATTTTAGCTGCTGCAATACCAGCATGATCGCTTCCGACTAATACAATTTTCATAAAAAAATCCCCCTCTTGCGCTTGTGCAATACTACGTTTGCTACTTAAGATTATACCATCACAAACACAAAAAAGGGAGAATAAACCTTATTAAATAAGCTTTCTACCTTCCCTCTTATCAAATGAACATTTTTTCATTAGCTCGATTATTGTGTAATTAAATGTGTAACATTTTGCTGTCAAGACAGCTATTCTTTTCACAATTAACTGACTTAGAATTTACTGTTGTCTACTTTTGACTGCATACAATTAGTTTTGAACGTTTCTAAATATATATTTTTTAGCCAGACCACCGAATTATGAATTAATCAAATTTTAATTAAATTATTATCTTAAATTTAATTTAGTTTTTTGCTTTTTTGCGCTTTTATCCACAAACTTCAAAGAATTAAAATCTTATTCAAATAAAGATTCTTTGATGATTTAATTCTTTCTCAGTAAATATTTGTCTATTCTATCACTTATTCTTTTAAGAACTTTGTATATTTATGACTCAGATACGAATATACTCGTCAGCAGTCGGTCATTCCACCAACATACAGTCCTGATAAAGAAGGCGCGTTTAAAAATTTTTATCGGTAGGCAGTCTGATAAAAGCCAAAGTGAAAATTCACTCTGACTTTTTACTGCTACCAACATTCAAAATTTTACAGTCCCTTTTCTAATAGAAATATTTATCAGTAAAAACGCCGTGAGAAAGCTTTAACTTCTTCCACGGCGCTTTTCTCTATATACTGGTCTTGCTTCTCTAAAACGACTACTTCCTTACACTTTCACCATTAGAGGCGATGACTTCCTTATACCAATCGAAAGATTTTTTCTTGCTGCGTGCTAAAGTGCCGTTACCATCATTATCTAAGTCAACATAGACAAAGCCATAACGTTTTTTCATTTCTCCTGATGACGCGCTCACGATATCAATCCAACCCCACGGAGTATAACCAATTAAATCAACTCCATCTAACTCTACTGCTTTAATCATCTCATTAATATGTTGCGATAAGTAGTCAATGCGGTAATCATCTTGGATAGAGCCATCTGCTTCAACGACATCATTGGCACCTAGACCATTTTCTACAATAAACAGTGGTTTTTGATAACGATCATACAGAGCGTTCATGGTAATGCGTAAGCCAACTGGATCAATTTGCCAACCCCATTCACTTGCTTTCAAGTAAGGGTTACGCAATGTTGGAAAGACATTGCCACTCGTCATGCTCGTATCTTGATTTAGAGTTCCTACCATACGAGAAGAATAGTAGCTAAAACCAATGTAATCGACTGTGTTTTCTCTTAATAAATCTTCGTCGCCTTCTTCCATAGCTAGAACAATTCCTTCGCGTTCCATAAAACTTTTTGCATATGTTGGATATTCACCACGTGATTGAACATCAATAAAGAAGAAGTTATCCTGATTCTTTTGAGCGGCAGCTAACACATCATCTGGATGACTCGTTTGGGCGTAATATTGACCCGCTGCAATCATACAGCCGATTTGGAAATTCGGATTGATTTCTTTGGCTATTTTGGTGACTAAAGCTGAAGCTACTAATTCATGGTGAGCAGCTTGGTATAATACTTGCTGTTCATTTTCACCTTCTTCAAAGGCTATCCCAGCTCCCATAAATGGTAAATGTAATAACATATTGATTTCATTGAACGTCATCCAATAAGTAACTTTACCATTGAAACGTTCGAATAATGTTTTGGCATATTTTGCGTAGAAGTCGACCATTTTTCGATTTTTCCACGAACCATATTCATTATATAAATACAATGGCACATCAAAGTGGCAAATCGTAATAATAGGTTCAATATTATGCGCAAGTAATTCATCTATCAACGTTTCATAAAAAGCCAAACCTTCTTCATTTGGTTGCGCTTCTTCTCCAGTTGGAAAGATGCGGGCCCACGACACTGAGAATCGATAAGCTTTAAAGCCCATCTCTGCCATTAATTTAACATCTTCTTTTATATGACTGTACATATCAATTGCTTTATGTGATGGATAATGTAGCCCCTCTGGTAAATCTCTATAATCTAACTTACCTTGCATGATGTCAAATCGATAATTTCCCTGTGGAATCACATCAACTGTTCCTAATCCTTTGCCACCTGATAAATAACCACCCTCTGCTTGGTTAGCTGCAGTTGCACCGCCCCACAAAAAATTTTCTTTTAATCTGCTCATTCGTTTTCCTCCTAATTTTTATTTTATAACCTTGATTACCGCATCTCCCGTATTAACTAAACCTTCTCCTGTGGGTAACACGCCAGCATAATCCATCGTATTCGTTACGACGATTGGCGTGATTGTATCATACCCCGCTGCTTCAATTGCAGCTAAGTCAACTTGAACAAGAGGCGTACCTATCTCAACACGTTGACCATTCTTGGCTAATTGGGTGAAGTGTTCACCTTTTAATTGCACTGTATCAATTCCAATATGAATCAGCAACTCTAAACCACTGTCTGTTTTCAAGCCAATCGCATGTTTCGTTTCAAAGATAGTTACAATCTCACCTTTGATTGGTGACTTCACAAGTCCATCTGTAGGTTTAATAGCGATGCCTTGCCCTAAAATAGCTTGTGCAAAGGTTGGGTCTTCCACTTCCTCTAGCGCTACAATTTGACCTGTCATCGGTGCCACCACTGTTTCTGTTAAATTTTCAGAGTCAGCAGTTGTTTGAACTGGCACTACATCTTGCTCACCAGTTGTTGTTTCGATGGTTTCATCTTCTTTATATAAAATAAATGTTATCACAAATGATAATATAACAGAGGTAACTAAAGTGGCTGCCGCCACATATAAAGAATGAAGCGTATCTTCACCAATATATGAACCTAAACTTAATAAACCTGGTGAACCTCCAGCATAGTTTCTTGCGCCAAAGATTCCCATTATGAAACCACCGACACCCCCAGCGACCATTGTACCAATCATAGCCGCTTTATTCTGTAAAGTTATCCCAAATAATGCTGGTTCAGTAATACCCATAATGGCCGTAACACCTGCTGAAGAAGCCATTGCTTTCTTGTTGACGTCTTTCGTTTTAACTGCGATTGCTAAAGCAGCCCCGCCTTGTGCCACATTAGAAGCCAACATACCGTTTGATGCTACAGTATCATATCCAAGTGTAGCACGGTTATTAATACCAATAGATACCAATCCATAATGAGTTCCAGTCATAACTAACCAAGGTGAAAAAGTTCCTACAACCGTTGGAACAACCCAACTACCAAAAGTTTCTAACCAACGGAAAAAGTCTGCTAAATAGTTACCTACGACTGAGCCAATTGGTCCTAATAGCGTCAAAGCAACAATACTTGTAAATAACGTTGAAATTAATGGCACTGTAAAGAACTTAACCGATTTTGGTGAGATTCTATCAGCAAAACGTTCAACATAACTCAATAACCAGACCGATAAAATCACCGGAATTACTGAAGAGGAGTAACTTACTGCTGATATCGGCAGACCAAAGAAACTAATCGCTTCTCCTGTTTCCTTAGCCACATTGACCATACCTGTAAAGGTTGGATGGAGGAAAGTTGCCCCAATTAACATTCCAAGATAAGGATTGGCCTTAAATTGTCTCGCAGCCGTTCCCCCTAGAAATACAGGCAAGAAATAGAAGCCTGCATCACCAATGAAATTTAATACTTGATAGTTCATATCCGTATTTTGAACAATATTAAACACAGTTAAGATTGATAAAACAGCTTTAATTAAACCCGCAGCCGTAATAACTGGCAAAATAGGAGTGAAAATCCCTGAGATCATCGCAATTACTTTCTCAAATTTCGTCTGATTCTCATCTCCTTCAGAAGGACCGCTTTTACCTTCTAAATTACTTTGGTCGTGGATACTACGATATACTTTTGGTACATCGCTACCAATGATAACTTGGTACTGTCCACCTTTATTCACAACACCTACAACTCCTGGTGTATTCTTTAACGTCTCTGTATTCGCCTTAGTCGTATCAGCTAATTTGAAACGTAAACGAGTGGCACAGTGGATTAATTCATTCACATTCTCCTCTCCACCTACATTATCTAAAATTGTTTTACCTAAATTTTTATAATCCATCATAATTCCTCTTTTCCTATTTTGTATATAAAAATACCCAAATAAACGCTCAACTTGTTAGATTAAGTTGCTGCTTTTACTTGGGTATAGCCTAATTGAATAGTAACAATCCTTAGGGTTATTTAATTAATGACTCTTCGAATATGAATCGTCAAATAGATGACTTCATTGTCGGTCAGGGTGCGACCAAATTCTTTTAAAATAAATTGTTCAATTTTTATTGCACATTTATACTCTTCAGCGTAACGCTCTTTCAAAGCTAGCATAAAGCCGTCATCATCATCTTTTATCTTCGTTCCACTAATAATCCGTTGAACGAAGAATTTCAAATGTGTGACAAAGCGCTCATAATGCAGGGAGTATTCATTGAGTTCAATATTAAAGTGATACTTCACAATATTCAAAATATTCTGAACGGTTTTGGCTAACTCGGCTGTCTTTTCAATGCCTGGAGAATCCATGGTAGCATTAACAAAGTGAAGCGCAATAAAACCTGCCTCGTCTTCCGGCAGCTCCACGCCCAATCTTTGTTGGATGATGGCTAAAGCTTCTTTACCAATCAAGTATTCATGATTGTAGAATCGTTTAATTTCCCACAACAGCGCATTCTGTAGATTGATTCCATCACGATATCGCTCAATCGCAAAACTAACATGATCAGTCAATGTTAAGTAAATATTATCACTCAGTCGCTTCCCTAAAGAAGCTCGGGCAAAGGCAACAATTTCATTCGTAAGCTGAATAATTTCTAGTGGAACTGAAGCGAGTATCTCAGCTAATTGATTAGATGAGCGACCGTCTTCACTAACATATATTTGGTTAATTAATGCCTCGTCAATATCGGAACCAATTTCTTTCTTGAAGCCGATCCCTTTACCCATAATGATGAGTTCTTGGTTTTGCTGATTACGCGACTTAACCAAGTTGTTATTAATGATTTTTTCTACTTTCATCTACATCACTCATTTCATTAGAAAAAAAATAAGCATACTTCCCCCTCTCTAATAGTAAAGAAAACACAATAATGTTGTCTAACTATTTAAAAGTGGTATAGCCTGCTTCACCAGTAACAATCCATCTGTTTAAATATCTATGCCCATCATATCAAAAAAAAAATACGTTTACAACAAGATTTTATAATTCATCATAAATCCGTTATCCCAGTATAGATACTTCATCTTTTCCCACAGCAATCAGCCCACAACAATATTAATAAGAAAATCCTGAACTTTGTCCAAGTCCCTTAAATTCCGCTTAGCAATTTTAACTTGATAATATAACGATACTCTTGTTGGGATACCAAGCGTTGCGCTATATTGTTGCTTACCAAAGCGGTACCGATATATATTGGGCAATCGGCGTAGCTGCTCTGACTATGAGCACAGCTAATTAGACAAAGCCTAGCCGATTTAGCTAGAAAACTATGAATATTACGAACTCCAATAAATCATTGAAAGCGACCACCTACTTGGAAAACTACTGCGATAAACGAAGCACAGATGCTATTAATTCACCCTAAAGTTGTAATCCCTTATATTACGAAAACTCCCTCATCAACTTCAACACACAGTTAACGAGGGATAAGATTAAATTTTAGATTTGATCAAGTTCTGCTTTTAAATATCAATTCTAGCATTGCGAACTTCACTGCAGCTTGTTCAGCATCAAAATTGTAGTTCGTATTCTTACTCACATCATAAATGCAACAATGAGGTCAGGAGTATCAATAAACCCAATGGCTACAACGTCAATTCTTTACTTCTTCAAAAAAGCTTCTAAAAATACGATTTGTGCTTGAGGTAAACCATTCTCTCTAATCTTGAATTTGCTTGACGGGTCTACAACTAGACCAGACGTAGGAAACAATTCATTTTTCCAGCCGCTTTAAATTACTCATTCCAATCCCGATGGCATCGTCCCGTTAGCTACTTTTGCTCAGCTACTCTCTAACCTGTGTAATAAATCATCTGTTAATTCAGGTGCATAACGATGGCCACTTGTATGAGATAAAGCGCTCATACAGTTGTAGAAAACACTCCCGACTCCACTTACAGCATCAATCGCTAAAGTCAGCACAATCAAAGCGGTTGTCACGCCGAAAAAGTAAATAAAGGATTTGATCGCTAATCCACCAAAGCGTTGCGCCTGACTCATTTCAACAATGGCCAAAACGATTAACGGGAAAATCAGTGGCACAATCACCATCTGAATCATATTCATAAACAGACTACCTAAAAACTCAGCTTCTAAACCAAGCTGTGGTACAAAACGTCCCACAATAATACCTAGAACTGCACCGATTAAAACTTGCGTCATTAAATTCGGCTTCTTGAATTGCTTCAATTTTTCCATACAAAAACTCCCTTTCTTTTAAAAAGCATAAAAAAAGCACATGAGTATCATTTCTCATGCACAGCTATACACTCTATTTGGTTTTACTGAAAAAGCTACAGCTCCCTACAGGAAAACTGAATCATTTATGGCATCCATTACATTGACCATTTAACAGAAAAAGACCGCATTCGATGATAACTGTCCACACGAGTATTCTGATGACAACACATACACATGCCCATACAGTTACACATCAACATTTAATTTCCCCCTCTGCTTGTTCTTAGTAATAAGTTTCTTTCAAGTTAACAACCACAAATTGAAACTTAGAATCATATTAGCAAATCATAATATACCAGTCAATTTAAACGCTTACCACATTATTGCCAAAATACCCCAACACACCAAAAGGTAAATGTTGGGGCTTATCATTACTTATCAAACCATCAAATAAAGGTTCTTTTTTTCAATTCTCGGCGTATAACCTGCCAACGAAAGACGATAATAAAAAACAACATTGAAGTACTTAACAAAACCGATGCCCAGGCAGGCGCCGTTACCGTCACCCAACCAAAAATAAGAAACACAGCTGGTACCAAACCTAGTAAATCTGCAGCAGCCAAATAAAGAATGTAATCACCAGGCTTCATTCTGACTAATTTGATTGATATAAACATTCCTAATAGAGAAGAACTACAAAAAATCGGAATAGTATACGTAAGCGACCAACCTTGCCAACCTAACAGATAATCCAAATAAACGCTGATTAAGGATAGACTTACAAGTAAATACAACACACTCTTTGATAGATTTCGTCTTTTTCTCAGAATAATTAAAACAATCAACCAAATCGTTCCAATGCCTAAAACCGCGCCTTCAAACAAGCGAATTTCGCCTCGCCAAATAAACGCAATCGCAAAAATAACGACAATAATCAATATAGATAACCAAACCAACCACTTCATAATCCTTTGGTTGTTAAATTGAAGTGGCACATCTGGATATGAACTTGATGTCACTTCAGTTGTTTGATCCAGGGGTTGATGGCACAAAGGACACGTTGCCCAATCGCCTTTTATAGCGATACGGCACTGATCACACTGACGCATTAGCAACCACCCCCAATTCCGCATCCGTTACTTTATTTACCGTTGTGATAACCGGAATATCGAGATTCGTTAAATGACGAGCAAAAATTTGAAAAATATCGGTTTCTATAAAAGGAGATGTGAACGTAATCGTCATCACATCATTATGACTAATCGTACAAAATTGAGGTCTCACTGCAATTGTATGGAAAAACACTTCTTTTACTAATTGATCAATCTGGTGAGAAAAACTAACACGCCCTAAATTAGAAATCGCAATCGTGATCTTGCGGTTACTGAAATAATTGATAATTTTCAAACCGAAATCTTTAATCGGACGCAAAATAATTCGACTAATCGGCATATACTCAAAATAAACGAGCTGTTTTAACCAACCCTCTAAATGTTCTTTTTCAAGTTGCGGATCAATTTCAGCTTTTAGTTCCTGACAAATTTCTTGTAAACTATTCTCTCGATCCTTTTTATACGTATAGCCAATATTAGTGACCGAAAAAAAATTCCGAGCTGAAGTCGATGGGAAAAATTGTCGTAAATTTATCGGCACTGACACCGCAATCCGTTCATCTCCTTCAAAATCTGTCACGCTATCACGTAAAGATTTAATAAATAAAGCAGTTAAATAAACCGTAACCGAAACATTTAATTGCTTCGCCTGACTAATAATAGCTTTTACTGGCATTTCTAATTCCACGACACGGGGACGATTATCTGGTGTGTAAGTCCCTTTATAGCGATAGACTTTTTCTTTACCTCTTTTAGCGATTGGGAAAAGCACGTTCTTCACCCTGGTCCCCACTTCACCAAAGCCACGTAAAGCCGACTGTGCCGCATTCGAAAAACTTCGTTGCTCACTACGTCTGAAATGACGGGCAAAGCTATCTTCACTTGAAGTTTCATGAATATAAGTCGAAGACTCAAGCTGATCACTTTGAATTTCAGGGTGCTTTAACAATAAATATTCACGCATTAAATCTTGGAAAAACCACATCGCACCTGTGCCATCAGATAGAACATGAAACACCTCTAAACTAATTCGTTTGTTCAAATACAGCACGCGAAAGAGTAATTCCTTACGGTCAAAGTGATAAATCGTGCGACAAGATGAAGAGGTATCTGCCATTACTTGAGGTCTCAAATCCCCCTCTTCTAAATAATACCAAAAGAAACCTCGGCGCAAGACACTGTGGTAAAGCCTGTATTGGTCATAGACTTTTTCTAAAGCAGCTTGTAACAGCTCGGGATCCACCATTTCTGTTACCTCAGCACTCAGTCGGAACACTTTCGTATCCCGATGTGTCATTGCTGCAAGAAAAATGTTAGAAGCATAATCCAATTTAACCCATTTTTTATGATTTCTTGCTTCCCACTTCGTCATATTCCTCACTACCTTTCAAGCGATTTTCTAAAAATCTCTTCATTAGTTCATAGGAGTCTTCAACAATTTGATTACTCAGCGGCCCAAAAATATAGTCATGAACCGTATTAGTTGCTTCGAATATCTCAACCGAATTCCCCGCCTCTTGCAAGAGATGCCCATACATAACACCTTCATCGCGTAGTGGATCAAATTCAGAAACAAGAATCAACGTCTCCGGTTGATCTGAAAAATTATCAGCCATAACCGGTGCAACATAAGGCGACTTTCGTTCTTCAACATCTGGTTCATACATCGCCATATATTCTTGCATTTTCTTAGCCGTTAGCCCATAACCCGTCGCATTCTCATGCACACTTTTAAAAGGCGAACTCTCATCATGCACCCAATAAGTCACTGGATTAATTAAAATTTGTTTCTTAGGAATTTCCTTACCTTCATCTCGTAACCTTAATGAAACTGCAGCCACCAAGTTAGCACCCGCTGAATTACCAATCAAAACTAATTCTTTGGCTCCCAAAAGGTCTTTGGTCTTGAGGCCCGTCATTAAATCATTCGTGACTTGATAGACATCATTAAAACCTGCTGGAAAAGGATACTCCGGAGCCTTTGAATAATCAACTGCCAAGACAATCCGTCCCGTTCTATTCGCTAATTTTATGCAATCCTTCGTATAAGTATCGACATTCCCAAGTACCCAGCCACCACCATGTATAAACACCAACAATTCGTCACTCGATTTCTTATCCGGCTGGAAAATTCGAATTGGAATTTTATGCGTACCATCCTTAGCGTAGTAACGCCAATCTAGAAATTCATACTTATTCTCAACTCTGCCCGCAAACATATCTTGAACTCTACGAATACGTTTATACCATTCTCGCATATTAATTTTGGGAGAAGAAAGAATTTTTAAAGCAAAGCGCATGATAATATTCATAATAGTTTCCTCATTTATAAGTAGTTTATTGTATTCTGTCTGATGTTGTGACGAAAAGCAAGCCGCAACAAGTAGGCACTCAAATTTCCTTGCTTTCTTATCCTGATTATATCAATAATCGTACTGATGATACACTCTTGTTGCGACTATAAAAAAGCTCACCGATTAACAGCGAGCCCTGAATTTATAATTCTTCTAATAAATACTTTATAAAATCTTCAAACTCACCCGCAAATTTATGAACACCCTCTACATGATAAAAAGTACTCGGCTGATCACAGTCATAAATGTGATTAGTTGGTGAATACAAATAAATCGTCTTTCCAAGCCCTAACGCAATTCCAAATTCAGTATGACTTCCCTTACCCGCAGGCAATAAAATCACCAAGACATCTGCAGCCTTCACTGCATTCACCTCTAACGAACCCAACTCTGCCAATTTTTCTAAACTATCCGCCCTACCATATTGAGTCCAATCATACGTATGAGTCCAGCCCTTTAATGTCAATTGACGCGACAACGTTCGTACCTGTTCAACATTGCCGAAACTCGATGCGATATAAAATTTCATCAAACTCTCCCCCTAAACACCCTAAGCATAGCAAAATACTAAACAATACGCACATTGTGAATTTCATATAAACGATATCCTCCATCGAGTCCAAGGTCTCTAAATTCTTTTTAGCAGTTTTAACTTGATATATAGCTTTACTTTTGTTGGAATACCCAACGTAGCTGAGCAAAGTATAACGTTTGCTAAATCGACATAAAACTTATAATGAAATAAAAAGACGAGTCACTATAATAAGCGACTCGTCTTTATTAATTAATCTGTTAATCCAGAAAATTATTTAGCTACTTTAGAAGTTAAACCTTCAGCTTTTAAGAATTCGCTGAATGGTACTAATTCTTCTGCTTCATATTTTTCTTTGTAAGCTGCGATTTCTTCTGCAGAGTACAATGTTGGGTCTAATTTCAATGTTTCAACTGGAATTGGACGATCTTTAGTAATTTTAGCATCAATAACAACAGTTTTACCTTCTTTGTAAGCTTTAACAGCGTCAGCCATTACTTGGTCCATGTCTTCGATACGACTTACTGTGAAACCAACTGCACCTTGTGCTTCAGCAATCTTAGCGTAGTCAACGTCTGTAAATTCAGTACCAAACGTGTTTGCGTTTGTATCTTCGTATTTATTCTTAATGAAACCATACTCAGTGTTTGTGAATACTACGTTGATAACTGGTAAATCGTAACGTACGTTTGTAACGATATCTTGGTAGTTCATTGAGAACGCACCGTCACCAGCTAAGTTCCATGCTTGACGTTCTGGGTAAACTTTCTTAGCTGCGATACCACCAGGTAATGCAATACCCATTGATGCAAACAATGGAGAAGTTCTCCACATGTTTTTAGGAGTCATGTGTAAGTGACGAATAGATGTTTGAGTTGAGTTACCAACGTCAATTGAGTAGATTGCATCTTCATCAGCATACTTGTTGATTGCATTGTACACTTGATAAAGTTGTAAAGCGCCACTTTCTTTTGTTTCTAATTTCGTCATGTACTCACGCCAGTTTTGAATGTTTTTCAAGTTAGCGTTCCACCAAGCTGATTCTTCAACTGGAGTAACTTTAGCTAATAATGAATGAACTGCTTCACCAGCATCTCCAAGAATTGCAACATCAGCATTGTGACGTTTACCTAGCATTACTGGGTTGTTGTCAATTTGGATGAATTTTTCAATGTTTTCGAATGTTTTATCTACTTCAGCAAACGGGAAGTTTGATCCAATAAAGATAACTGTGTCAGCTTCTTTGATTGTCTCGTTAGCAGGTTTCCAACCAACACGGTAAGTAGAACCAGCTAGCGCTTCAAAATCATATTCGAAAGTCTCGTAGTTTTTACCAGTTACAATGACTGGTGCTTTGATTAAGCGAGATAATTCTGTTACTGCAGGACCGTGTCCCATAGTCCCAACACCTGCATAAATTACAGGACGTTTAGAGTTATTTAACACTTCAACTGCTGCGTCGATATCAGCTTCGTTAATTGGTGAAGATGTATAATCACGGAAGCTTTTAGCTGAAGAGTAAAATGCATCGTTATCCATTTCGTGGAAACCAAAGTCTCCAGGAACTTCTAATACAGCAACCCCACGTTTAGCGATAGCAGTACGGATTGCTTCGTCAACTAATTTAGGTAATTGTTCAGCGTAAGCAACACGACGGTTGTAAACTGCAATGTTCGCAAACATTGGGTTTTGGTTTAATTCTTGGAATGCATCCATGTTTAATTCTTTTAGTGGACGAGATCCTAAGATAGCTAATACTGGCGTGTTATCCATAGCTGCATCGTAAAGACCGTTGATTAAGTGAGACGCACCAGGTCCACCAGATCCCACACAAACACCAATTTTACCACCAAATTTCCATTGCATTACAGCTGCTTTTGCAGCAACTTCTTCGTGCTTAACTTGAAGAAATTCAATGTTTGTTTCTTCTTGTTCACCTAAAGCTTCCATTAATGGAGCTAAAGTACCTGATGGAATACCGTAAATTGTTTCAATACCCCAATCTGCCATTACTTTTAAAGAAGCTGTACTAACTTTTGTCTTACCAACTGTCATTGTAATAATCCCCCTAATAAATTATAAACAAAATAATTTTCCCCATCGTTAACCTTCCCCAATTCAAACCAATTCCAAAAACATTGATTTAACAAGGTTAAATAGGCATTATTGTGCTTTGCATAAATCATTATATCAGAAACTGTTTTATATCCAACCTATCTTGACACCTCTTTTATGCTATTTCTTCTGTTTTTTTACTGTTTCACCTAACTGTTCAATCTGTATTATTTTATTGAATAGACAATTAACTCCATGATGAAAGGGTTTATGATTAAGCTTCACGCTTCTGATTAAATCATAAAGAGACAAAGCCCCCCTTATTTTACTTTGCCAAACATGCCCCATTATCTATGATAAATAACTGATAGGTCGTTAATTGTTTTCGGGCTAATTCTATTTCTTCTTCCTTTACCGATTTTTTCCCAATACGACCATCCCCAACTACAATCAACCCTAACACCAAGCTCACGATTAATAAAGCCATTGAAAACATTAACTATCGTTTTCTATAGCTGTTAGATCAAAAAAAATAATCTTGGACTTGTACGAGACCCTTAAATTCTATTTAGCAAGTTTAATTAACTATTACGACGTGACTTTCATTGGAATATTAAATGCAACTTAGCAAATTAGATAGGCCTAGCCGATTGGGCTAGAAAAGCCCTCACAAGTGTAACGATTCGCATGCGGCCACCGTCTTGGAAATTAATTAGTTGAGGAAGCATCAAGCTTGAGATATCATCACAAATCTTATAGTCCCTTATATAAAAAAATGCACAGAATCCCTAAGCAAGTCACTACTGCTTTGGTGCTCTGTGCGTATTTATCTTAAGTTTGATTTCATTAGATACTCATTTATTTCTTTTTTAATGAAAATGTTCTCTTTCTAACTGCCGAAACAATAGGTCTAAATTTAGGCAGAGTATTCGAACTTGGACTTAAATCGAGTTGGAAAATCATCTTAACAACCCAGATTAAGAAAGAGAATACCAATAGCGGCGCAATACAATTTACAACAATTAAAACCGCAACCGAATCAATCAAATTATTCAATGTGATCATAAATTTATCTGGTAAATCAGACACCACTGACGTTACGTGTTCAATCGCACCTGTCGTGAAATCAACAACACTATCAACACCGTCTGTAACAAAATCAGACACTTGACCGAGAAAGTTATCATTGGTTGTTTCTTCTTGATTCGCGTCTTGTTCAACCGCTTCATCTGATAGTTCAGTTTGCACTTGGTTCGCTTGTTCAATCGTTTGGTTAATTGTCGTTTGATACGTATCCTCAATTTGGCTCGTAATAAATAGTGTCGTTGGTACGACTAAGAAAACAATTGTCCCAAAGAAAGCAATTCTCTTTCCAAAATATCGTATTTTGTCGGATAGATTTGGACTAAGGTTGAACAAATCCAGGACACCTGCAGCGATGATAAGCGACATCCCAGCTGGTATTAAGTATTTCAATACAATGATACCCATCGAAGAAAAGAGATATTTCTGTAACCATAATGCCGCAAAGACAATTAATAAATAGTCTGAAATATCTGCCAAGTTTTCTGCCAAAGGCGTTGCTACATCACCAGGTAATAATGTTAAAGCCGTTGAACTAATCGTCGATATAGCCGTTAATTGAATGACAATCTCCCTCATCGCATCTAGTTCTGCCGTCACATACTCTGTTAAACTAACCATAATCGGCGATTCCAGGAACCACCACGAGAATAATATCATCGCAAAAGCGACGATGAACGATAGTATTGGGACAATTCTCATTGGCTTTTTAGTTATTTCCATTTTAACACTCCTTTTACTATCTATTTAGAAGATACATACACTCCTTCTAGTTGTATAGACTCCTGATTTTCAAAATATCTAGTCAATATATTAACATAGCTTTGCATAAAAAATGACCCATTATTATATAATATTTCGTAAAGATTATGAGCGTAAACTAACTAAAATTACTGCTTAAAAATGGAGCCAATACATTTATTGAAAAAAACACATTATTCACACTCATAATTATCCGCCAGCCTTCACTCTTGTTCATTACTCAAGAGATTCCTTCTCTATCAATTCATCACACAAACGTAGTATACCATCATACAAATATAGTATACTATGTAAAGATAAAAAAAGAGGTGTATAAATGAATCTAAACACTAGCGAATTCGATGGCGGCTTATTTGAATTAATCGTTCTATCGATTATAGGATACTTCATCACTGCAATTACTTTCGGTATTTGCTTCCCTTGGGCCTTATGCTTAGTTTACGGTTGGAAAATCAACCACACTACCATTGAAGGAAGAAGACTTAAATTTAATGGGACGGCAGTGTCTTTATTTACCCAATGGATTAAATGGTTGTTATTAACGATCATTACTTTAGGTATCTATGGTTTTTGGGTTGGGATTAAGTTAGAACAATGGAAAGTAAGAAATACAACATTCTTAAATTAACGATACAATATTTCTTGTTATTTTCATGTAACTGAATTAATTGTCTGTCTGATTCATCTATCGCGCTCTTAACTTGAATCCTTACAAATTTATTTAGTGTTATTATTTTATGTTCTTGAAGACTCATTTAAGTAGCGCAAATTAAGACGATAACATCAATGGGCAAAAACACTTGTAAAAGCATTTTGCCCATTTTAAGGATTTTATTAATTTAGATAATTATTATCTTTAATGATAATATGGGCGACTTTAAATAAGTAGTTGAAGCCTGGATATTATTTTACTGATTTATTCTGAATATAGCTTTGGCTGCTTTCAAGACATCCGAAACTTCATCATACTAAGTTCCTATCTTGTCAGACCCCTAACATAACTCTGACTTGCGAACTCATTGTATTTGACGAAAATTATAATGGTATATCTCTCATAATTTATTTTCAGCTGAAATAACGATTAATAAGGTGTGAGTAAATGTCAATTGCATCGTAAAATTCTTGTATTAAGACACTTTCATTGGTTGTATGTGCAAGTTTCGTTTCACCTGCTTTTGTTTCCTTCCCAGTATAATCAGTTAATACATTACTTGTTAATTCAACAAAATCATTGGATTTATTCGTAGATAATGGTGGTTTTTCATTAAGCACCTCAAATTTACGAGCAAAGCCAAGTTCTTTTGAAAAGTCTTCTTCAATAGTATTCTTAATTTTTTGTCTTAAGTGCTCTATATTCTGATTCGGAAGAATTCGCATATCAACTTCCACAGAACAAAAATCGGGAACAATGTTAGTAGACTCTCCACCTTCCATGCGATTTATGGACCATGTAGTTTCACCTAGTATATCAACGTGTTCGATCATTTCATTTAACAAGTTCTTCAATTTGGGTATCAGCTCAAGCATTCGCTCTATTGCATTAATCCCAGTTCTGGCATGGAACCGTATTTTGCCTGATGTCGTCACTTTAAACCAAAGCGCACCTTTATGTGATAGACATAATTGATTACTAGTAGGTTCCCCAATAATCATCGCATCAATTTAGGATTCATCATTTTGCTTAGTCATTCAATCTCCCTCATTTAATCAAGTGATTTACTATCGTCATAAATAAGAAGTACCAATGCATCAAGCATTGATACTTCCAAAATCTTCTGGATATTAATCATTCTTAACTTCTTCTTTGTATGGTATTGAAGAAGAAGCTCCCTTTCTTGATACAGAGATAGACGAGGCCTTACTTGCGACATCAAGCGCTTTATCCAACGCACCAGTTTCCAATAAAGAGGAAATAAAATAGCCCGTAAAAGTATCACCTGCACCGGTTGTATCCACTACTTCTGTTGGATAAATTGATTGACGATATAGTTTATCCCCCATTGAACACATACTTCCTTGTTCACCCAAAGTAATCACAAAATTGGCTTGAGGAAAGTGTTCTTTCAGAATTGATACCAATAAATCGTCATCCCTTACTTCCATTTGAGTAATCTGTTGCGCCTCAATTTCATTAAGTAAAAACCAATCAATTTTTTCTAAAGGTAAATTAAAGATATCCTCATTAAAAGGCGAAGGATTAAAAAATATCCTCATGCCCTTTTTATCCGCTAAATCAATAATCTGCTTAAGACAATTTATTTCATTTTGAATCAGAAGAATATCCCCACTTTCAAAATGATCAAAGACACCTTCAACATCCTCTTCAAGTATTGAAAAATTCGCTCCCGAAAAAAGAAGAATACTATTCTGTCCACTATCATCTACTTGAATAATCGCATGACCACTCTTTTCTTGTGTTCGTTTAACGAATTCTATATTTATTTGATCTTCTTTCAACGTTTCGAGCAAAACTTCACCATCTGACCCAACCGCTCCGGCATGATACACTTTCATCCCTGAACGCGCTAGCGCAATTGATTGGTTCAGTCCTTTACCTCCGACATATTCATTGTAAGCCGTGGATGACATAGTTTCACCAGGACGTACCATGTGCGGAACTGAATAGACACGGTCAATATTTAAAGACCCATAACTTAACACTCTATGTTCCATGACTCTTCTTACCTTTCCTTGAGTTATTTCTGCGAGGTCCAATCCATCAACTGACTAAATAATCTTGGGTAATGGTAAAACCCCTTTCATATATGTAGTTATATTATATAATATAACTATATAGGATGCATATCCTTTATAGGAATTTATAGAAAAGGGATGAGATGTATGATTACTAAGAAACGTATGATCACTCTATTGATGGTAGTCTCCAGTCTTTTTGTGAATAAACCAGTTTTAGCTAGTGATCGTGATACTTTTGAAAAAATACAATTGACAGAAGAGCAACAAGTCATCATGGATATGGTGCGTTACAAACCAACAATTTACAACATAATTTTAAACAGCTATCCTCAAACATTACACGTTAATTTTGAAAGATTAACTCCTGAAGGCGTATGGGAAGAGGATGAAATACTGTCCCAGAAAGTCGAAGGGAAAGATACTCTGATGTCTTTTGATTTAACTTATTCTCCGCAAATAATATTTAGACCGAATGCTTCCCTAGAAGACCACTCTATTTACAATCTTTATTCAAAGTTCTACCCAACAGAAGTGGATAGTCCTCATAAGATGGAGTTCGTATTGAAAGGTCAGTTTTATGATAAAGTTGAATTTGAAAAGGATAAAGCGGTTCTGGGTATTTTCTATTTGACAGAAGGTGGAGCGTTGAATACAATGAATGAATTTGTATATGAATATAATTATTATGATGTTGAACCTCAGATTTTTGAATATGTTGAAGAAGTTTATGCCATAACGATTGAATTAGCTGACACAGTAACTTATTAAGTTTATAGCAAAATTAGCTAAAGAAGAGACCCGACAACATTACGTAAATACTAAATAGATAATTCTTGCTTTTATTATAAGAAATTTTAAGGTAGATAAATAAAGATCCAAGGAAAGATTGACGAAAACGCTTGAAAGTAAATAAAATGAAAACAGTAGTGTAAGTAAAAGAATGATGGTAAATGAAATAAGAATTGTCGGGAAATTCCGCCAGAATATTTGTTCTAAATTGGCGTGGCCTTTTTTCTTCTAGTGAACAAAATAGTAAGCAAAGGATAAAACACCACTTATGACACCTAGTGAAGTGACCGTACTTGAAATCGAAAAATCACCGGTCAAGGCAATCATTTGTTGACCTCTAATGAGGAAGAAGAAAAAGATTGCGGTGACAAGCAATGAAGGAATTAGAAATTGTCTTAAGGCGGCGACTTGATTCCCTTTATTTACCAGATCAGATTGTAACGTAAACTTACGTTCACCGATCAGTAATTGAACTTGATGTTTCTGAGCCAAATCGAGCGCTTGATTAGACTGGACATATAACTCCATGGTCTGCTTAGATTTTTCCATAACTTTCCGCCTTTCATCTATAAAAACGCGTGCGTTTTTATGATATTCTCATGTTGTAAAACCCCTACAAATAGTATAAAACTCTCAATTACTGCCTATAAATCAGCTAGCCATCCTAACCGCTAGCCCTGATAAGCCAACTGCTCAAGCCCCGCTAAATCTAAAATTTCAATCATATTCGGTTGCGACTGTTTCACCAAGGCAGCCTTCGTTAATTTACTCAAGCCACGACTAAAGGATTCCGGCGACATCCCCAAATAAGAGGCGATATTCTTTTTCGTTGATGTCAGCGTCACACAAGCATTTGCCTGCTTATGACTCTCCTCCAACAAGTAATTGGCCAAACGCCCCTGCACACTTTCAGACGTAATCCAAGTCGTTTGTTGTTCAGAATCTTCTAAACGATCCGATAAAACACTCAACAGCTCTAAGGCAATTTGCGGATTGTTTAACAACAGCTCTTTAAAAGTTTCGCGTTGAATACAACAAACAGTTGTCGCCTCAGTCGCTTCAATGAAATATTCATAATGACGTTGCGTAAATAGCGCCGGCACACCGACGAAATCCCCCGGCTCCAAAACCCGCAGATGTTGTTCTTTTCCCGATGTCGCCAGTCGATACGTACGAATCTGACCTTTTTGAACTAAATATAATGTATTTGCCACATCCCCGACTTGATGGATCAGGTCGCCGACAGAAAATTGTCGCTCGACAATCTGTCCTTGGATCAACTCGACTTGGTCAACCGACAGTGTCTGAAATAAAGGCATCGTACTAATGCAATGGTGATACTGCGAGAAATCCATTCTGGCACCTACTTTCCTAAAACCTAAAAGCTTTTCTTGATTTTACCACCAAAATAAAAAAAGACCAAACATACTGTCGTATGCTCAGTCAGGGAAATGACTCTATTTATTTTTCTTGGCTCGCATCATAGTCAACGGCTTTCACATACACATCGATGTTGCCAGCAACTGCTTTAGAATAAGGACACACTGTATGAGCTTCATCAGCTAATTTTTGTGTTTCCTCACGGTCAAGCCCTTGAATCCCAACTTGAAGTTCAACTTCAAGTCTAAAATCAACCGCATCTGGCTTTTTAAATAATCTAACTGTATTCAAGACTTGTGACGCATTTTTCACTTTATGTTGGCCTTTAACGATTTCCAAAGCGCCATGGAAGCAAGCCCCATAACCTAAGGCAAATAATTGCTCAGGATTCTGTCCATTACCAGGTCCACCCATAGCTGTGGGTGTTGAAATTTTAACTTCATACGTGCCATCTGCTAAATAACTGATACCGTCTCGTCCACCTGTATTTACTGCGCTAGTTTCATATAATTGTGTGTAATCTGACATTTTTAAAACCCCTTTTCATAGTTGATTGATAAACTTATTATAGCCGGCATAAAAACAAAGCGCCTTGACCTAAGTCAAGACCACTATTCCCTCGGACAAAATATGACAGTATGACTTTTTGAAGTATTTTGCCAAAATTTATCAACCTAGACTATGGTACTTGAATTTTGCCTATGCTAACATTATAAGGAAGCAGCCTGGGTCTGCAAAGAAGATTGAAATGTCTTGTTGATTCCTCAAGCTTTTCCAATTGGAAAATTCCTTACCACAATCAAACGTAATCGATTTGAAGAGATTTTTAGGCAAATGGTTCAACCAATTGTTTAATGTCCATTCGATATTTTTAGCTTTATGGCCCGGGGTTTCTAAAGCAATAATCAATTTAGAAACTCTTTCGGCAAACGTAACGACGGCACTCTTGTGGTTTTTACAAATGATGGTATCGCCCTCTAAATGGCCGAACTCACTTTCGTATGCGGGATACGCTTTCTTACGGTCGTCAAGCGTTCTTTTATCCGCTTGCCTTCCGCGTGTTTCTTTATGCCCATTGGGTTTTCGTTTCCCTTGCATGGGTAAAGTCGTCACTTCGAAGAGTGGGCTATCTTTAAAACGACGCTAGAGGGTGCTCATCGAACAACCAAGATCTTTTTCTCCTCGACCAATCATCACATCAGGTGTCCAGCCTTTAGCCACACACTCCTTAATGTGTTGCGTCTGTTCGCTCGTAAAGTTTTTTTCTTTGCACCACATTTCGATTTATTCTGCTTGTAGTGTTCAAAGTATTCATGAATCGTACCACCTTGCTTAAGGAAGTTGACAACGTTATAGATAGGTTGATTAGAACGTCCAAGTTTTTTCGCAATTTCATAGGCTTTATAGCCAATGTCATTATAAGTTTCTATTTAGCCGAGTTCTTTCATGGTAAGATGTGTGTAGGCCATTTGTGTTCACTCCTCTAATTTTCGTGGTTGGAAATTTGATTTGAGTGTAACACAAATGGTTTATTTTTTTTCTAGCTTAATTTTACAATTCAAGGACAAAAAAACGCCAAAAACACTTTTAGCAGTGTTCTTGGCGGTTTCTCATTTTAAAGTATTTTGTCGGATTTTAATAAATTATTACTCTGCAAAATAGGCATTTTTCAGGTTAATTCGTCCTACACCATCATAGTCCATACCATGTAGTTTTTCATTCTGCACATAAGCATTACTATAGTAGTAAAGTGGAATAACCGGCATATCTTCAATCATGACAGCCTCTGCTTGACGTAATAAGTCAAGACGCGCATCCACATCTAATTCGAACATTGCCTGATCTAGTAACGCTTTATATTCTTCTGATTCCCAGCCAGTGTCGTTATTACCCGCATCGGCTGTCTTATAGTTATCGAGGTAAGTCGTCGCATCATTATATTTACCCGTCCAACCAATACGTCCAACTTGGTAGTCTTTAGTATCGAGTCTATCGAGATAAACTTGCCACTCCGTGTTATCAATGTTCGCGTTAATGCCTAATTCACGCGCCCATTTCTCTTGAATATCTTGCGCGATAACAGAGTGAGCTTCACTTGTATTGATTGAAATATTAATTGTCAATTCACTTGGATCAGACATACCTAATTCTTCTAAACCAATCGCCAAGTATTCACGAGCTGTATCGTAGTCAGCATCTTCGAAGTAGCCACGGTCTTCCTCAAAACCAGGAATCACATTTGGCACATAACCTAAAGCCGGTACTTGTCCACCCTTCGTGATATTATCGACAATATTCTGACGGTCAACCGCTAAAGCAAGTGCTTTACGAATATTCACATTTGCCATTGTCGGATCTGTTGTGTTAATGACATACCAGTAAATCGCAGAAATAGGTTGAGTTTGTAAGATACCTTGATCAGCAAATTCATCGATCATCCCTAAAGCAACCTCTCCATACGGAGATCCTAAATAATCCAATGATCCTGACAAGTATTCATTACTTTGTGTTGCTTGAGATTCAATAATTTGCACATGAACTTCGTCTATAGCTACATTATCTTTATCCCAATATTGTTCATTCTTCGTTAAAACGTAATGACTTTGGTGAACCCACTCAGTTAATAAGAAAGGCCCGTTTGTGATGTAGTCATCTGTTAAACCAACTGCCCAGTCAGGATTACTTTCCACGACCGATTGATGAACCGGTAAAAATGTATACATGCCCAGTAACTCAGTAAAGTAAGCTGTTGGCGAAACGAGTGTCACTTCTAAAGTGTAGTCATCCAATGCCTTAACCGCAACATCATCGGCACTACCTTCACCAAGGTTATACGCTTGTGCGCCTTCAATGACATATAAAAATTCCGCACGTTGTGATAAGGTTTCTGGATTCAAAGCACGTTTCCAACCATACTCAAAATCGCCCGCAACTACTTCATCACCATTCGACCATAAAGTGCCTTCACGCAGATAGAATGTATAAACCAAGCCGTCTTCACTCATATCCCATGATTCTGCGAGTGCTGGAATCACTTCTCCTTCAGGTGTTGTATCGGTTAAACCTTCAAAAACGTTATCAATGATTGCCCCTGACGTTGTATCCGTTGCGATAGCTGGATCAATCGTTGGTGGTTCAGATCCAATTGCCAAATTCAGAATATTCTCTTGGGCACTCACTGCTATTTGCGGTAACAAAGCCCCAAGTGAAACAATTAATGCCATAAAGAAAGTAGATAATTTATAAATAAAATTTTTCTTCATATTTTTAACACTCCTTATCGATTAATAACCCTAATTTCACATTAACGAAAGCGTTTGTCAAGGTTATTATTATAATTTGATTAGAATTGTTATCACTTTATTAACACGTGCTCATTTTTATAATGGAAGAATAAATAAAAATTATTATCATGACCAGATATTGAAATAATGTCCGTCCATTAAATTGATAGCTTTGTTATAAGGTCTGTATTTAAATACCTTAAACCTAATCCATTACAAAATATTAATCAAAATAATTTGTAGTAAATAAATTATTCAATTTAGTTATATCATTGTCTGTTACAAAAATATTTTATTTATTTGATGAGCCTATTGGTATTAACCGATTCCTTTACAAAAACTTGCGACAGATGTGACATAGTTCAAGTATTTAGACGACCAAAAACTTTACTTAAGTCCGATATTGGATTTATATAACAGTGAGGTTATTTTGTTTAAGCTATCCAACCGCCCGACATTAGATATTGCCTTAGGCCCTTTAAATGAGGCGCTGGCGGTATACCGAATGACCATCCATAGTAATCAAGGTTGGCATTATCAACATAATTCATAGTGAGTACGTTAAAACAACATGGTGTCTTTCAAAGCATGTCTCGCAGAGGCAATTGCTTAGATAACTCACCGATAGAAATTTTCTTTGGTCTCTTAAAGCAAGAAGGGTATCACGGTGTCGAAATCGATCACTAGACAGACATATTTAGGATTCAGCAATATAGCAGTTTTATATTTGATTGTTTAAATTTTAGTTTTATTGTAAACTAGTTTTATTAAAAAAACATTAAGGAGTGGTGAGACTGAAGAAGAAATTATTAGTTCTACAAACAGATTTTGGCCTAGTTGACGGAGCTGTTGCGGCTATGCATGGCGTAGCATATATGGTGGCACAAGATTTAACCATCAATAACTTAACCCATGATATTCCACCTTATGATATCAACGCTGCCTCATACCGTTTGTGGCAAACTATTAATTATTGGCCAACTGGAACTGTTTTTGTTTCAGTAGTTGATCCGGGTGTGGGAAGTAGTCGTCAAAGTATTGCTGTCAAAACCAAATCTGGTCATTATGTTGTGACACCCGACAATGGTACTCTGACTCATGTTAAAAAATTTATTGGGATTGAAAGTACTCGTATCATCGATGAAGCAACCAATCGTTTGCCACATTCAGAAGAAAGTCATACTTTCCATGGACGTGATGTATATGTTTACAATGGTGCTATGATTGCTAATGATTCAAATTACTTCGATAGTTTAGCTGTTGGAGACGACGTCAACGAAGTTATTAAGTTGGAAGTTCTTGACCCAGTATTTGATGGTGAAGTGATTCATGGCGTGATTGATATTCTGGATATTCGTTTTGGTTCTTTGTGGACCAATATTCCTTCTTCTTTACTAAAAGAAGCTGACATCAATACCGGTGACACGATTTTAGTAACGATTCATCATCATGATATGAAACAATATCAAAACCAAATGTTGTTTGGTCATAGTTTTGCGGATGTGAAGATTGGCGAAACAGTCGGCTATGTTAATTCCTTAATTCGTTTAGGTATTGCGATTAACCAACAAAGTTTCTCAGATACTTATAAAATTGGAACAGGTAATGAATGGAAAATTTCTATAAAAAAAGTTTAATCTCGGAGGATATAATAATGAATAATAAACAAAATTCTTCTTTAACGCAATTAGTTGCAATTGGTATCGGTAGTGCAGTTTTCTTTATTTTAGGTCGCTTCTTAAGTATCCCTACTCCCGTTCCAAATACCAGCGTCGAAACAACATATCCATTCTTAGCTTTAATGGGGGTTATTTATGGTCCTATTCCAGCTGCTTTGATTGGTCTTATTGGACATGCTGTTAAAGACTTATTAACCTATGGTTTATGGTGGAGCTGGGTCTTAACGTCAGCTGTCGTTGGCTTCGGTTTCGGCTTAATCGGTAAGCAACTAAAAGTGAATAGCGGTCAATTTGATAAAAATGATATGATTCGTTTCAATGTGGCACAAGTCATCGTTAATGCTATATCTTGGATTGTAATTGCTCCAGTTCTAGATATTCTCATTTATGCAGAACCTGCTTCAAAAGTATTTACTCAAGGAGTTGTCTCTGCAGGACTAAACAGTCTGGCTGTTGGAATTTTAGGAACAATTTTACTTAAAGCCTATGCTAACACACGCACAAAAGCCGGTTCGCTGAAAAAAGATTAAGCCATGAACGAAAAACAAGCAATTATTGAATTTAAAGATGTCTCATTTAAATACGAAAGCCAAGCTGAACCTAATGTAATGAATATTTCGTTTACTATTTATCCTGGTGAAACGGTCCTAATCATTGGACCTAGTGGTTCGGGCAAATCAACTTTAGCGAAATGTATTAATGGACAAATTCCATATTCTTATGATGGTGAGTTAACTGGAGATATTCTCATAGAAGGAAAATCGACCAAAGACTTATCTTTGTTTGATTTATCTTTATCAATCGGTACGGTGTTGCAAGATACAGACGGTCAATTCGTTGGCTTAACTGTCGCTGAAGATATCGCTTTTTCTTTAGAGAACGACGCCGCAGAACAAAGTCTTATGAGAAAACAAGTAAAAAAATGGACAGAAGAACTAGATATTGAGCATTTAAATGAACACACGCCTCAGCAATTATCTGGGGGGCAAAAACAGCGAGTATCTATTGCAGGCATATTAATTGATCAAGTCCCTATTCTACTATTCGATGAACCTTTAGCCAACTTAGATCCTGCCTCAGGTTATGAAACGATGCACTTAATTGATCGACTAAGTCACAAACAAGGGCTCACTACGGTCATTATCGAACACCGATTGGAAGAAGCTTTATCTACAAATGTTGACCGCGTTTTAGTGATGCATGAAGGCCATTTGTTGGCAAATATGACCCCTGATGAATTGTTGCGGTCAGATATTCTCGAAAAGATAGGCATTCGCCAGCCCTTATATTTGGACTTGATGGACTATGCAGGTATTTCATTAGATACTATCCATAATCTAGGGGCTTTCCATTCCGACATGCTAAAGGATTCAAACCTTGAAAAAATTGAAAATTGGGTAAAGTCTATTGATCCCCCAAGCAACACAACTACTTCTCAGACTTTACTTGAGTTAAATCAAGTAAACTTTGCTTATGATGAGCGGGCTTCGTCACCAACCCTATCTAACGTTAATTTTTCAATTCAGACAGGTGAAATGGTGAGTATCGTTGGCTCGAATGGCGCTGGCAAGTCAACCTTAGCTAAATTATTATGTGGCTTCGTCCGTCCCACTCATGGGCAAATTTTATTAAATGGGCGAGATACTAACAGTCTATCGATTAAGGAAATTGCAGATTCGATTGGCTATGTCATGCAAAATCCTAATCATATGATTTCAAAGAATCTAATTTTTGATGAAGTTGCTTTAGGTTTGGTTAACCGTGGCATTGACGAAAAAGAGATTGAAAATCGAGTTTACGATGCTTTAAAAACTTGTGGACTCTATCCTTACCGTCAATGGCCCATTAACGCCTTGTCTTATGGACAAAAGCGCCGAGTGACGATTGCAAGTATCTTAGTATTACAACCGTCAGTGATTATTTTAGATGAGCCGACGGCTGGACAAGATTATGCCCATTACTCAGATATGATGGCTTTTCTAGAATTAATCAATCAAGAATATCAAATGACTATCTTGATGATTTCCCACGATATGCATTTAATTCAAGAATATACTAAACGAAGTTTAGTTTTTAGTAAGGGTCAATTATTAGCCGACTTACCTCCTAGTGAACTCTTTGCACAAAAAGATTTAATTGAACAAGCTGATTTACATCCAACTAGTTTGTATCAAGTAGGGGACATACTCCCAAACTTATCAATTAATGACTTACTTAAAGCATTTATTTATTACGAACAACAAGAAAGAGGAAGGGTGACTATATAAGTATGAGCCAAAATCAACAGGCTGTTTTAGGTTACCTTCCGCGTAATACTTTTATCCATCGTTTAAGTGGAGCATCTAAATTAATTTGTTTTTTAATTTTATCTGTTATCACTATGATGTCATATGATACCCGCTTTTTATTGGGTGCGAGTATTTTCTCAGCTATTTTACTTTATTTCTCAAAGATTCGTTGGCGAGATATTCGTGGAGTTGTTTATATAGTAACTGTTTTCTCATTAATCAATTTGATTATGATTTATTTTTTCGAACCTGAATACGGTGTTGAAATTTATCAATCACGGACTGTTATCTGGGAAGGTGTGGGGCGTTATACGCTGACATTGGAGCAGTTATTTTATGAATTAAATATATTTATTAAATATTTTGCTACCATTCCTTTTGCTTTAATTTTTATGTTAACGACTAATCCAAGTGAATTTGCTTCTAGCTTAAATCACATTGGCGTATCTTATCGAATTTCTTATGCTGTTTCTTTGACTTTACGGTATATTCCAGATATCCAACAATCTTATTTGAATATTCGCCAAGCCCAACAAGCTCGTGGCATTGAAATGAGTGAAAAAGCATCCTTAATCGATCGTATTAAGTCTTCTGCCCAAATTATTTTGCCATTAATTTTCTCTAGTTTGGAACGAATTGAAGTCATTAGCCAAGCTATGACTCTTCGTCGTTTCGGTAAAGGTAAAAAGCGCAGCTGGTACTCCGCTAAAGCGTTTCATTACAATGATATTTTAGCCATTTTGATTACTTTGGCTATTACGTTGGTCGGGATTTACTGTTTTATACTAAATCAAGGACGTTTCTATAATCCCTTTCATTAACAGTGTCGAACGAACTTTCGTTCTGATTAAACCTAGAACAAGCAAAAAAGCTTAGGAAGCAGTTATTTTGAACTATCTCTATAACTTACCTTTACGATATTACGAGAGTTGAGCCTAACTTTATTAAATAAGCTGCACCCCAAAAGTTAGACTAAAAATCTAACCTTTGGGGGCACATCATTCCTAAAGTTTTTTGCAGGGGTGTTGTTATCTATTCCCACTCTTTTTTCAGTGTAAAGAGTATAAAGTAGAATGTGGTAAAATTAAGGATTATTAAATAGGATAAAATCATATAAAACACTAAAAAATAGAAAAACGTGCAATGAAAGTGCATTGGGAAAAGAAAAAGAGCTAGAAACCCTTGATAAATGAGGAGAATGATGTTTATGGATAAAATACAAAAATCAGAGTTAGGAACAATCCAAAAGGTTACCGTAGAGAAAATGAATTTTCTTTATTTGGAAGTTCCTAATGATCCTGAGAGTCAACAGAAAGCGTGGTCAGAGTTTGAAGCTCGGTTTCCGTCTTTAACAGGCAGAAAAATGTATGGACTTGATTACGACGAGAAAAAAGTATACAGAGTTTGTTCCCTTGTTCTTGAAAGTGACAACGGAGAAACCTTTGGACTAGAACCATTTGATTTTGAAGGTGGAACTTATATAAGGCTGAGGCTTAAATTCGACCCACCAGAACTTTATGAAAAAATTGGTCCTGCTTATGGCTTTCTCATCAGCCAATATGAAGAAAAAATAAATTGGGCACTTCCAATGATTGAGCAGTATAAATCTAAAAGCATTTTAGATATTATGGTGCCAATAAATAATTAGATATTGAAACCATACTTGGCATGGCACGTACGGACATTTTGAATGGAATCCTTGACTTTCAACCAGCAAAACAGAACTATGATGATTTGCCTAGAAATCAATTTACGGTCAGTTACCTAAGACGAACGGATAACAAAAAGTGCAATGGAAAAAGCAAAAGAGCTATAAACCCTTGATATATAAGGATTTTTAGCTCTCCGACGATTATTCCCATTCTTCTCCTCAAGTCACGAAATGTTCCTATTCGTCACATTTCTGTTCTTGATACGCAGATGGGCCGTCAACAACTCTGCTTTCGCTTATCAGCTCGGCAATCGTTGGACGGACGTAGAATTAATCACTTGTGATTAATTCTACTCCCATTCAATCGTTGCGGGTGATCACACCATTATGCACTAAATAGAATCTCTCACTATTCGATAGATGGGGATGTGCGTTAGCTATACTTGGTTCTCCATGAGTTGCCCAACGCGTATGTCCGATGCCAACTATGCATTTATCATCTCTTTGTAATGAAGATGCCAATTCATCAACGCGCCCTTCAACTTTACAAAGGATTTTATTATTCTCATTATCCATTGTGAAAATTCCAGCCGAATCATAACCTCGATATTCTAACCGATTTAACCCATTAAGAAGTCCCTCTTGAATATTTGCCTGCCCAACAATTCCTACAATTCCACACATATCCTCGCTCCTTCATTTATAAATTCGCTTTTAGGTGCGTGAATAATCCTCTGTCGAAAAGCTTACACTTTAATTTTAATATTATTCTGTAGACTACACTGCCTTGACTCACCCGCCGAAAGTTCGATAAACTCAATCCTCGTCACCTATACATAGGTCAGGCGCTATCCTAAAAAAATATTTTCTAAAAACTTACTTATTTTATAGAAAAAAATATGCCTGTCAAAATTGAGATTGAATAGAGTGTCGAATGTCTATAAAAAACGCTTCCTTCAAAAATCTATCCCTTATATTCCTGTAACCATTGATGTTGCTTAGCTATATTGACGGCCTCAACTCGTGATTGAGCGGCAGTTTTACTGAGGATCGAGGAGATATAATTTCTTACCGTTCCTTGAGAAAGGTGGACTGTTTCTGCAATCATTTGAGTCGTTAATCCTTGGTTAATATAGTCTAAGATTTCAAGTTCGCGGTCGGTCAGCGGATTCTTGGCTGTCCGTAAGACACTCTTAACTAATTCAGGAGAATAAATAGTAGCCCCTTCATTAATCTGTTTGATTGCTTCTATTAATGTTTCAGTCGGATTATCCTTAAGAAGATAACCATCAACTTCTAAGACAACTGCTTTTTCAAAAAAGTCTTGACGGGCGAAGGTGGTTAAAATAATAATTTTTCCTTCAAAGTGTTTTTTTCTGAGTTGGCTGGCTACTTCCAAGCCCGTCATTTTGGGCATCTCAATATCTAAAATGACCACGTCAGGATTTCGCAAAGTAATCTCTGAAAGGGCTGTTTGACCATTTGTCGCGGCTCCGATAATTTCTAAGTCTTCTTCCATATTAAGAATAGTAATTAAAGCTGTCTGAAGCATTTCTTGATCTTCCGCTAAATAGAGATGAATCATGACTTACCCTCCTTTCGGGATTTCTATAGAAATTTTTGTCCCATAATCATTCGATATGGTAAATTTCCCGTGAACTTCTTGAATCCGTTGGTTCATTCCCTGCAAACCAAAAGTTGCTTGGCTGAGGTTTGTCTCACTAATGCCAATACCATTGTCATGAATCTCAACGTTTAGCGTATTTTTTGTCTGAGAGAAATTAAATTTTGCGCGACTAGCCTGACTATGTCTTAAGATATTGGTTGTTGCTTCCTTGATCACTGCTGAAATCACATATTGCTGTTCAATGGGCCAATCTTCGGTAATTTCCTCCCCATACGATAATAAAAAAATACCGCGATCATTCAGCGTTTCGCTGGCTTCAACCATAGCTTGAGCAATCGTCCGCTCTCTTAAATCACTAACAATTTGCCGAACTAGGTTTAAGTTCTGACGTGACATGTTGGCAATTTCTTTCAGTTCTTTACGGGCGGCTGTCATATCCTTGGACATTAGTTTTTCAGCTAATTCCGCCTTAATAGTCATGGTTGAGTATGCTTGACCGAGATTATCATGTAAATCTCTGGCAATCCGATCACGTTCACTCTGCCGCACTATCATTTCAAGTCGGGTATGGTTTGCAGATAATTCTTGAATCCGAAAGGTTTCTTTAGCAATGACTTTGGCAATGATCGGTGAAAATAGGACAAATAACATGCCAATCCCTATCCACTCCCAGGTATCATTTGGCACATCCTCCCATGATAACCATAAAGACAATACCGTAGAGAAAATTGCTGATAAGTAATACCATCGGAAGTACTTACTCCGCGTCTGATCATTAATAATCCAAAAATTAAAGGCAAAAGCAAAGAAAATAAAGACACTCGCATAGCCCGTATAGAAAGTAATAACAGCCGATATCAACATTTGCAATAAGAATAGCCGGTCATTTTGGTATTGCTCAATATAGCCTCGACGATATAAAGCGTAGAAAATTATTAAAAGCATCAGTGTTATCCCATCACTTATGGAATCTACCGGCAATGCACTCACCAAAAGCGGCACCATATATAACAAATAGATATAGGCGATGGCAGAGTTATTAGGGATGAGAATATGCTTTCTAATAAAATTCATCATATCAATTGGGGCTCCCTCCGTTTTAGAATTAATCTTATTATAACGAGGACCAAGATTAAGGACAACGACCAAATAATTAGTCCAAGAATTGAATATCCGTCAACAAGCCCTTCATGCACCCATTTTCTACCTAAATTTGCCGCAAAATATGAAGGTAACATTCGGCCAATAACTTGCAACCATTCTGGCATGGTCTCAATGGGCCACCACAAGCCACCAAGGATTGCTAAAGGAAAACTAATCAGATTAGACAAAATATTGACTCCTGTAGTATTCCCAACAAAGGAAATAATAATTCCGAATAAACTAAAGGGTATTAGACTTCCGATGATGATGACAACCAAACCCAACCATTGCCCCATACCTAACTGCACATTATTAATAAAGAAAGCTACCCCTCCTAACATAATCATTAAAAATAAATAGAAGGGAAAATATATTAAGATCATTGAAAGGTAATATTGCCACTTTGGCGCCGGACTTAAGTCCACAAATAAATCAAAATGATTGAGATGGTCTTCTAATAGCGCACCTGCTGTATTGCTAATCGCAGTAATTAATACTCCGTAAATAATCATGGCTAGCAAATAGTCGATATTCCAAATTTTTAAGGCTGCTTCTGGTAAGGGAAAAGTGAAAATTTTGGTGTATAAAATATAGAAAAACACTGGAAAAATTAAGGCAAAAATAACCGATAAAGGTTTCCGAATAAGTTGACGCAGCATGTTCATCTTGGATTGGAATAAAAATTTATTCATGGCCTTTCTCCTTCCTAAAATGACTGAATAGAGTCTCAAGAGTGGTCTGCCTTACAGATAGGTTTGTGATATCATCAAAATAATCAACTAATTGCTTAATAATTTCGGTCACGTCTTGAGTAATTAAAGTGTAATGATTGCCTTGCTTGGTCAACTGTATCAAGGGTTGAATTCCTGAAAAATCTTCTTGTGTCCGTTGAGAATCGAACTCAATTGTTCCCTGTCCTTGAGTAGCCCTTAATTCCTGAATACTCCCATCAAAGGCAATGACGCCATCTTGTAAAATTAATAATCGACTGGCGATATCTTCAAGTTCTTCTAGATGGTGACTGGTGACAATAATTGTCTTGCCTTGGTCTTTTAATTTTCCTACTTCTTGCCATAAGTTCTGACGTGATCTTGCATCCATATTGGCGGTAGGTTCATCTAAAAAGAGGAGGTCTGGATTTCCAGCGATAGCTGTCGCAAAGCTTAAGCGACGTTGTTGTCCTCCCGATAACTTGGTCATCTCTTGGTATTCTAATTCGTTTAAGTTAGCGATTTCAACAAGTTCTTTATAGGGTAATGCCGATCCATAATATGACCTCGTAAGTTCAAGGACCTCGCTTACATTGAGTTTTTTTAGGAGGATATTATTCTGTAACATGATTCCCGTTTTTTCTTTCACTAATTGATGTTTTATTTTCCCACCAAACAAAGTGACTTCCCCCTGATTTGCTGATATCAATTGATTAATAATATTGATTAGTGTTGATTTCCCAGCCCCATTTTCGCCCAACAGCGCAATTATTTCGCCAGGATACACTTCAAAAGTGACATCCTTCAATACTTGCTTTTTCTTATAATGTTTGGCAACATTCTTTACTTCAACAATTGCTTGTCCCATTCTTATCCCTCCTTATACTTTTATTTTATGCCATTATTTATAAAGAAATAAGTCATAAGTATCATGACATCGTATGATACTTGTCATGTAAAAATACCTCGATATCATATTATTATTCAATTATGTGTCTAAATTTTCAGAATAATATAATAAAGCCCTTTGATATCCTTTAATTTCAATGTTATTTCCATTCTTCTTCTCAAGGTCGTATTATAGATGACTATAGTTTGATGCAAAGTGTCGCGATGTAGTCATTTCCATATTGTGATAACCTGTTTCTTTTATCACAGGATTCATAGAAATCTATCATAGCAAGACCGTTTTTAAGTTGTCCTCTAATCTGTGTTTCTAAAGTATGACTAAATTCATATCCAAATTCCGGATCTATTTGTATTTTACCTTCTTGCTCAAGTTTTCTTGAATTAAATGGTAATGAGTATTTTAAGAGTAATTTTTCATCTGGTTTATCCCATACAATGTCAGCATCATACATGTAAATCCAAGGATTCATAAAACCTACCATTAACAATCCACCCTTTTTTAACACCCTAGAGGCTTCCTTATACATATTTTCTAAATCTTCAATGTATGCGTTTGAAACTGGATTAAATACTATATCAAAGGTCTCATTTTCAAAAGGAAATGGTTTTGTCATATCTCCTTGAAAAGTACTGATTTTTAATCCTTCTCTATTTGCAACCATCTCATCTTTTTCTAATTGTGATTTAGAAAAATCCATAATAGTTACATCATAACCTTTAGATGCAAAAGCCGGTCCTTGTTGACCACCACCACAAGCCAAACCTAATATCTTTTTTCCATTGGTTTTGTCAAACCACTCTTTTGGAACTTTTTTACCAACTGTCAATCCTACAGATAGTGGATTATTTATTACTTTCTCAAATTCTTCATTTGACAATGCTTCTGTATAGTCATTTTTTACATTGTTCCATCTATCTTCATTAAATTTTATATAATTATTCATCTTTTAATCTCCTGTAATTTTATTTTTCGTTTCGATTAAAGCTGAATATGTTCCCTTACATTATTCTCACCTCGACAACTTAATATTTATAACAATATTTTAACATCATGTTAATCAAAGTTACTAATTATCAGCAAAATCAAAATCTAAGATTTATATATTAGATTTTGAAAATAGTAGGTATTCTCTTAAAGTTCTTGCTTAATCCTACTCCAACTCAAACATTACTAGTTATATAAACCTCTGTTCGACAATCCCTTTTACATCAAAATATTCAACTATTGCAAATGCTCCATTAATAAAAGTAAGTTGTGGTGGTTGATGTCCACAGTCGATATCGTATATTACTGGTATTTTTAGATCATCAGCAATATCTTGATATACATCTTCAACTGTATATCCTTGAGAATCATATGAGATAGGTGTTCTTCCAAATAGAATACCATTACAACCATCAAACCATCCCGCAAATTTCATTTGTACTAAACTTCTTCTCAGATCCACTGACGATAATTCGCAATTTTCTAGATACCAAATGATGGGTTCATTATTGATGTATTCTTCCCTGAAGCCTTTTACATTCCCAAAGGGAGTCCCTACCAAATGGCAAATTACATCTATACACCCTCCTAATCATCGTCCTTCTATTCGCATATTATTACCAGATAAAGATTTCCATTCCGTTTTTTTGTCAAAGTTAAATACATAATTGGTAATTTTATTATGATCCCATTTACTTTGATACTGTTTTGATGAATATTGAGTATTAAATTCACCGTGCGATGTTTTTAATACATTCTCCCATTTTTTTTGTTGTTTCGTCAGAATACTTACCACGCATATCCACTAAATTGGTACCATGAGCCGTCGCTATCCCTGTTTTTAATGTAATAGGAAGCAATATCACACTTATATCTGAATATCCAAGTATCCATTTATTACGGATACCTTCAAAATCAATTTTATCTAATATCTCAATCGCAAGCTCTCCGCCCCATGGTGGAATAACTATATCGATCTCTTCTGACTGTAAAAACGTATTTAACTCCTTAGCCCTAATTTCAGATGGTGCTGACTTTGCCTTATTCTGAGTATAAGTAGAATCACCTATTATTAATTGATGATTTGACTCAAACTTTCTTTTAACTTCTTGTAGGATATAGTGTAACTGTATCTCAATACCTGAAGATGGAGCTGTAATTCCAATAGAATAATTCTCTGGCAGTTTTGGGTATCGAATCATAAATGTTTCCTTCCTTTGTATTATCCCTCGATGTTGTAATTGTGATTACATTATAATCTTAAGTGCGAATATTTAAAACATATTATAATTGTTGAAACCTATCTTATTATATGTGTTTAAACCGGTAAATCCCAAATATCAAAACTGATCACCACGATCAGCTCTAAAATTGATGTCCCTAAAATTAGAGTGCACGATTTAAGACATAGCCACGCTACTTTTTTGATACGAAACAAAGTTAACATTAGGGTAGTCCAAAGTCGGATGCGACATAAGGATATACAAACTACACTAAATACTTATGCTCACGTTTGGGATACGGCCGACAAAGAAGTAACAGACATGATAAATGAAATGTGCCCAAAACGTGCCCAAAGCTAAAAAAAGATACCCTATAAAGCCCATGAGAATAAGCTTTATAGGGTATTTCGTTGTTATTCCCACTCTTCTCCTCAAGTCACGAAATGTTCCTATTCGTCACATTTCTGTTCTTGATACGCAGATGGGCCGTCAACAACTCTGCTTTCGCTTATCAGCTCGGCAATCGTTGGACGGACGTAGAATTAATCACTTGTGATTAATTCTACTCCCATTCAGCAGTTCGTACTTAGCAAAAAGCCTTTCCGATCGCGGAAAGGCTTTTTGAGTACTATTGCAGAGGGGCTACCGCTGTTCTGACTTCGTCTTCGACTCGTCAATCTCAGGGTAGACACAAAATGTCATATCATGACATTTTATTCCCACTCAATTGTTGCTGGTGGTTTTCCTGTGATGTCATAGACTACGCGGTTAACGTGAGCTACTTCATTGACGATACGTGTACTAATTTTCTGTAAAATATCCCAATCAATACGTGCAAATTCACCTGTCATACCATCAATTGATGTTACGGCACGGATACCAATTGTATAGTCATACGTACGACCATCACCCATTACCCCAACACTACGGATGCCTGGTAATACTGTAAAGTATTGCCATACTTCGCGTTCTAGGCCGTGGTTTGCGATTTCTTCGCGTAGAATTGCATCTGATTCACGAACGATTTCAACTTTCTCGTCTGTGATTTCACCTAATACACGAATTCCTAAGCCTGGCCCTGGGAATGGTTGACGCCAAACAATGCTATCTGGCATGCCTAAAGTTGTTCCTAATGAACGAACTTCATCTTTAAATAAAGTGCTTAATGGTTCGATTAATTCGAATTCCATATCTTCTGGTAAGCCACCTACGTTGTGGTGAGACTTAATTGTTTGAGCTGTTTTTGTACCTGATTCAATGATATCTGTATATAAAGTACCTTGTGCTAAGAAGTCAACGCCTTCTAATTTAGATGCTTCATCGTCAAACACGTATACAAACTCGTTACCAATAATTTTACGTTTTTGTTCTGGATCACTTACACCGTGTAATTTAGTGAAGAAACGTTCTTTAGCATCCACACGGATAATGTTTAAGCCAAACTTGCCCGATAATGCTTCCATTACCGCATCGCCTTCGCCTTTACGTAATAAGCCGTGGTCAACAAAGATACAGGTCAATTGGTCACCAATTGCTTTTTGTAAAAGGACACCAACGACACTTGAGTCTACCCCACCAGATAGTCCTAGTAGTACTTTACGGTCACCGACTTGTTCGCGTATTTTGGCAATTTGGAAATCAATGAAGCTATCCATTGTCCAGTCACCTTTAGCTTTACAGATGTCGAAAGCGAAGTTACGTAACATTTCAGTACCGTGTGTACTGTGACGTACTTCCGGGTGGAATTGAACACCGTAGATATTGCGAGCTGTATTCTGGAAAGCTGCAATTGGACAGTGGTCATTGCTTGCTGTTACTTCAAAACCTTCAGGTAATTCAGTAATTAAGTCACCGTGACTCATCAATACTTGTTCTTCTGTTGCTAAACCATCGAATAAACCTGCTGCTGTTTCAGTGATATTGATCGTTGAACGACCGTACTCACGTTTATTCGCTTTTTCAACCTTACCGTTAAATAGTTGTGTCGTTAATTGCATACCATAACAAATACCTAAAACGGGTACCCCTAATTCAAAAATTGCTGGGTCAACCGTAAATGCGTCTTCTGCGTAAACACTGTGAGGCCCTCCTGAAAGGACTACCCCAATTACGTTACCTTCTGCTTTAATCGCTTCTGCACTTGTATCATTTGGTAATAACTCACTGAATACTCCAAACTCACGAATACGGCGTGTGATTAACTGATTGTATTGACTTCCAAAATCTAGAACAATGATTTTCTCAATCGTCTTTAATGTCGCGGTCAACTTAATTCCTCCATTTTCTTCTTTTGGTATTGTTCTATAATACACGAAATTTTAGTATTTGCGAACATAAACTGAATCTATTGCATGATTATCCGCTTTATGCAAGATAATATCCGCCCGACTACGGGTCGGTTCGATGTATTGAACCAGGTTAGGAAGGTTAATCGAATACCAGATCTCATCCGCATACTCATGCGCTTCTTCACGTGGTTGTTGACTGATTTCATAGTAATAATTGCTTGGATCATTCTGCGCTAGGTCCATATGTAAATCAAAGCGTTCACGGTACCATTTACGAATATTACGGGATTCGGCGTCAACATAAATCGACAAATCAAAAAAGTCGCTGACATATAATTGTTGGTTTTGAGGCAATTGGAATACATTGATACCCTCAACAATTAAGATGTCTGGTTGATTTACTATGCCATATTCATTTGGTACCACATCATAAATTTCATGAGAATACAAAGGATATCTCAATGACTCTCTGGATGTTTTAACCATACTCATAAAGTTTACTAAAGCCACCATGTCGTAACTTTCGGGAAAGCCCTTACGTTTCAGGAGTCCCTGTTGCTCCAATACAGCATTCGGATAGAGGAATCCATCCGTTGTTAACATTTCAACCTTACGATTCGGATACGTTTCTTTCAACAATTGATGCAATACACGCGCAGTGGTACTCTTGCCCACCGCAACACTCCCCGAAATACCAATGACAAAAGGTACCGCAGGTGTTTGCACGGGTTGTTCTGGATATACTGTAAAAAATTGATCTTTTGTATCTTGAAATTTTTTAGCGCTACGAATCGCAATGTCCACATAATGAACTAAAGGGGCGTAAACTTCACGTACGTCTCTTTGTGATAGACGGTCATGAAGTGATACTAAATCAGATAGTTGCTGAACCGGCGCGATTTCCGGCCCATCATATTGGAATTGCTGCCACTCTTGGCGAGTGTAGCGGGTATATAATTTAAATTGGCTCACTTTAGAACTCCTCACTTGTTAAATGTTGCTAATCAATACCCTCATAGATTTAGACTTGCTAGATAGATAGGTCTTCCTCTATAATAGTAAATGCTAGTTAGATAAATTACTTTATCCTCTGAGCTTTTCCATATATTTTATCATATAACATGTAGGATTGTATTCATTAAATCTTAAACAATTCAAGATAAAGCTTAAATTTATTTTAATAATACAATTAATCATACTAATATCTGCTAAACTACTGGTACAATACACTTGAGGGGCCCGCGGGGCTTTTTTAATGGACTAAATTACAAGGTTTGAATGGGGGCAATTCTTTTATGGGTTCAAGTTATCAAAATAATAAACTTGACAAGTTAAGAGATATTTCAATTGAACAGATTAATCAAGCACAAGCAGGGATCGCGTCAGATGCGAGATCGGCCAGCTCATCTAAAATCGGGAATGGCTACGCACATGCTAAAATTATTCTGATGGGAGAGCATGCTGTGGTCTATGATTATCCAGCGATAGCGCTACCATTTTCTGCTGTGCAAGTTCATGTACAGGTAGAAGCTTCACAACATTCAACTTCACATATTGATTGTCAATATTATGCTGGACCGATTGATGAGGCTCCTTCAATGTTAGCTAATTTAAATCGCGCCATTTCTTTAACACTCGATAGTTTCAAGATTTTATCGCAACCTATCCAGATTACAATCAATAGTAACATCCCGCAAGAAAGAGGAATGGGTTCTTCTGCTGCTGTGTCAGTCGCAATTGTACGCGCAATTTGTGACTACTATGATATTGACATCAGCGATAAGCAACTTCAACTCATTGTCAATCAAGCTGAGGTCATTGCCCATGAATCGACCAGTGGCTTAGATACTTTAATGACAAGTTCTAACAATCCCGTTATTTACCGTAAAAGTCAAACACCTCGTCCGTTCGAATTAGCACTTGATGCTTATTTAGTCGTTGCGGACAGTGGTCAAGCTGGCCAAACAAAATTAGCAGTGAGTCATGTCGGGCAATTAAAAGATAGAAAACCTGAGTTAGTGAAAGAACTAATGTCGGCGATCGGGAACTTTGTTCAACAAGCTTATGATGCGATTAGTGAAAAAGATGTCCAAAAATTAGGTCGCTTAATGACTTACAATCATTATTATTTGAACCAACTAGGGATTTCAAATCCCACGCTGGATCATATTATCAACGCTGCTTGGTTAGGCGGCGCATTAGGCGCAAAATTAACCGGAGGTGGGTTAGGCGGCTGCGTCATTGCGTTAGCAAGCGACGAAAACAGCGCCATAGAAATTGCACAAGTGATGCAAGATGCGGGTGCCATCAATTCTTGGTATTTCCGCTTGAGTTAGCCATTATTGTTATTCATATTTTGAAAAGGGGTTTGTCTGTCATGAATGAAATACATTCTGCAGGTTATCGTGCACACACGAATATTGCATTGATTAAATATTGGGGGAAACGCAATAAAGAGCTTTTCTTACCCGTTACAAGCAGTCTATCGTTAACGTTAGATGCTTTTTATACAGACACTCACGTCGAATTTGATACGTCACTTACGGGTGACGTGTTTTATTTAGGCGGTGAGTTACAAAATGAAGCCAATACGGCCAAAGTAAGTCGCTTTCTCGATTTATTCCGTGAAACAGCTGGGAAACCTAATCTTTATGCAAAGGTAACCAGTGTTAATCACGTTCCAACGGCTGCTGGCTTAGCTTCATCTGCTTCAGCTTTTGCGGCTTTAGCTGGTGCTTGCAACTTAGCGCTTGATCTTCAGTTAGATGCTCAAACGTTATCAACTTATGCACGCCAAGGTTCAGGCAGTGCCAGTCGTAGTTTATTAGGTGGTTTCGTTGAATGGCATAAAGGCGAAGGCGATGAGAGTGCTTCGAGTTATGCTGAAGCTTTCGACGATGCTGATTGGGATTTAGCAATGGTTTTCGTCATCATCAACCGCAATGCTAAAAAAATCGATAGTCGTTTAGGAATGGAACATACAAATCAAACGTCTCCTTTCTATGCACTATGGCCTAAAGAGGTTGAGAAAGACTTGGCAATGATTAAACCCGCCATTAAAGCACATGATCTGGATACAGTCGGTCAGATCGCTGAACACAACGCGATGAAAATGCATGCGATGACGATTGCGGCTAAACCTAGTTTTACTTACTGGGAACCCGCTTCAATTGAAGCAATGACTATTGTCCGTGAATTGCGTGAACAAGGTATTCCAGCCTATATTACAATGGATGCTGGCCCGAACGTAAAAGTTTTATGTCGCGCTAGCCAAGCAGAAACTATTAAAGCAGCCTTTGCTCCTCGTTTTGGCGCTGATCAAGTCGTGATTGCCAAACCAGGTCCAGCTGCTCACCCACTAGAAAAGGAGTAGCATATGAATGTCTCATCTGTGATGTCAAAACTATTTGAAATCAAACCTGAACTGAATTTCCAAACACAACACGTTAAAGTGCCAGGTAAATTGTACATTTCAGGCGAGTATGCCATCCTCGAACCCGGTCACCCTGCTATTCTGATTGCAGTTGATCAATATTTGACCAGTGAACTCTCGATGAGTTTAAAACCTTATCAAGGCAGCATCTCTTCCGATTTACCTGGTATGCAGACGTTGAATTACCGCCGCCATCGTGAAACAGAAGCAATAAAACTAAACTTAGAAGAACAATCAGCCGGCTCAATTTCCGATTGGCGTTACGTTTTATCTGCGATAGAAGTCGTTGAAGATCTAATTCATGAAATAGGACGCCCCGTTCAAGATTACCGCTTGAATTTCTCAAGCGACCTAGCTTCCCAAGAAGGTAAGAAATACGGCTTTGGCTCAAGCGGTGCCGTAACCGTAGCCGCTATACGTTCCTTATTACAATTCTATGGCCTAGCTGCTGTTTCACCAGTAACAATTTTCAAGTTGGCCACAATTGCCTTAATGCGCCTTGAATCCAACGGAAGTTTCGGTGACATTGCTGCGATTACGTTAGGTGACTGGGTCTATTACCAATCCTTCGACCGCGAATGGCTCAAGGCTCGCCTGTCAAAAGAAACATCGATTCTGGATTTATTACTCGTCGAATGGCCTTACTTGAAGTTGGAACATGTCCCGGCCGTTGAGGACTTAAGCGTCTTGATTGGCTGGACCCAATCCCCTGCTTCGACGGACGATTTAGTTGCTTATTTACACCAACAAATGGACCAAGCAAACACAATCGCTCCTTATAAAGCCTTCCTTGATCAAAGTCAGGCGAGTGTCGAACGAATGTATCAAGCCTTTAAAACTCAAGAAATTCCGGCAATTCAAGAAGAATTAGCTAATTACCGTCACTTATTACTTAAACTCAGCAAGCATTTCAATCTGACCATTGAAACCCCTGCACTGAGCCAACTTGTCAACCTATCACAAGCCTATCAATTCGAAGCCAAATCCTCAGGAGCTGGCGGCGGAGATTGTGGGATTGCGATTGGCCATAAGAATCAGAAAAGCCAACTCTTAATCGACCAATGGCAAGAAAACGGCATCCAAGCCCTCAATATTTCAGTAGCTCCCTTGCAAATGTAAGGGGCTATTTTTCTGTCCAAAATATTAACTTAAACCAGCTAGCATTTTATTATTCGGCTTTTACTATTAAGTATGTTAAAATTTACTTAACAAATTTATTGGAGAATGAGGTGCTGTATGATACCAAATAATAACCAAACGCTTGATTCACAGCGTAAAGATGACCATGTAAACTTAGCTTTAGAACAACAAGCAGCCATGAAACATTCGGCCTTTGACGATGTACGTTTCGTTCACCATTCATTCAGTGACTTATCGATGCAACAAGTCGATTTATCCACTGAATGGGCAGGCCATAGCTTTAACTTACCTTTTTATATTAACGGTATGACCGGTGGGTCAGCTTATACCAAACAATTTAACCAAAAACTTGCAGAAGTTGCTCGCGAAACTGGCCTGGCAATGGCTTCAGGTTCAGTCAGCGCTGCCTTGAAAGACCCAAGCGTTTCAGATAGTTTCACCATTATTCGTGAAGTAAACCCGAACGGTTTCGTCATGGCTAACCTGGGTGCGCATCATAACTTAGAAAACGCTAAACGAGCCGTCGACTTATTAAAAGCCGATGCCTTACAAATTCATTTAAATGTCCCTCAAGAAGTCGTCATGCCTGAAGGCGACCGCGACTACCGTAGCTGGCCAGATAATATTGCCGACATTGTGAGCGATCTAGGCGTGCCTGTGATTGTTAAAGAAGTTGGTTTCGGTATGAGCCGTGAAACGATGGAACAACTTGTACGCTTAGGCGTTCAAACAATTGATGTCAGCGGACGTGGTGGTACAAACTTTGTTAAAATCGAAAACGACCGCCGTGATCGCTTAGACTTTAGCGACTTAAACGGTTGGGGCCAAACAACCCCTGAATCCTTACTAGAATCCTTAAGTGTTCAACGCACATTGGATGTTCTAGCAAGTGGTGGTATTCGTCATTATACCGATATCATCAAAGCTTTAGCATTTGGTGCGAAAGCAACCGGCTTATCTGGTAAATTCTTGGCTTCAGTACACGAAAAAGGCGTGGCCGATACAGTCCAAACCGTTAGAGATTGGGAAACGTCGTTGCGTCATATGATGTTAATGTTAGGTTGTTCAAACTTAGCAGAATTACGTCGTACGAACTTAGTGATTTCTGGTGACTTGCGTGATTGGGCTCAAGCACGTCAAATAGACTTCACAAAACTTGCCACACGTGGCCGCTACAACACTTTATTCTAAAATTAGACATGACTAGGAAACGCTTGGCGTTTCCTTTTTTTGTTTAGATAAATATAAAAAACCTTGGAGCGACCTCCAAGGCATTTATTACTAAGCATGATTATTGATAGGCTGGTAAATAATCCCCATGTGCTTCAATTAACTCATCACACATTGCAACAATATCATCCATTGATAATTCAGAATTCGTATGTGGATCTAAGAAAGCTGCTTGATAGATTTTACTCTTATCTAGAGTTAATGCTGCTTCAACGACTAACTCTTGCACATTAATGTTTGTACGGTTTAGTGCAGCTAGTTGAGTAGGTAAATCTCCGACATAAGTGGGTTGTACTCCGTTCTTATCAACTAAGCATGGCACCTCAACACAAGAGTTTTCAGGTAAATTAGTAATTAAACCTTTGTTCAATACGTTACCCGCGATCATAGTTGGATTTCCTGTCGTAATAGCATCCATAATATATGAGGCATACTCACGGCTACGAGTATGAGTTAGATCTCCATTTTCAACGATATCATCTCTTTGATGTTCCCAATCAGAAATTTGCTGTTCACAACGACGCAAGTACTCATTCAGCGGAATTCCAAAACGCTCAATAAGTTCTGGATATTTACTCTTAATAAAGTAAGGATGATACTCTGCATTATGTTCACTTGACTCAGTAATATAATAATCGAATCGCTTCATTAACTCGAATCGAACTGAGTCACGGTGTGGGTTTTCTTTCTCTGCTGCTAATTTTTTAATAGTAGGATAGAAGTCTTCACCATTTTTAGTGATTTCTAATAACCACGCCATATGGTTAATTCCGGCAATTTTCCATTGAAAATCATCTAAATTCTCTTCTTCCGCAATTCCCAAATGTTCAAATAACTCTGGCACACAAACTTGCACACTATGACAAAGGCCTACCGTTTTTATTTTCGTCGCTTTTAGGATTCCCATTGTTAACATAGACATAGGGTTGGTGTAGTTAAGTAACCAAGCATCCGGGCAAACTTCCTCCATTTCTTTAGCAAATTCTAACATCACCGGGAACGTACGTAAGGCTCTGAATATTCCACCAATCCCCATCGTATCACCGATAGTTTGTTGTAGTCCATATTTTTGAGGGATTTCAAAATCGATTACTGTACTCGGTTTATAGCCCCCCACTTGAATGGCATTGATAACAAAATTGGCATCTCTTAATGCTTCTTTACGATCTTGATAAGCTGTAATTGATGCACGCCCTTCGTTTGAGTTTTTATTAATTGTATTAAGCATACTTTCTGATTCTCTTAATCGATTCTCATCTATATCATAAAGTGCGATTTCTGCATGATAAAGACTGGGTGTCAGCATTGCATCACCTAAAATATTCTTAGCAAATATTGTACTTCCTGCACCAATAAACGTGATTTTAACCATTAGACAGACTCCTTTATAAATGTATTATTGTTTTTTTAGTGTGATAAAAGTAAATCGTCATTATATTTTTAAAATTTTCTTATATATACAAAATAAATTACATGAATATCAAAAGATAAAACTGCTCAGTCATATGATATACTGTTCTTATCACACATCAGAATTGACGAAAGGATTTCATCATGAAAAGAAAAAGAAAACGTATATATATTTATCCGAATAGTTTATTTGTTGATTTATATATTGTTCAACATGGACACGAACAATGTGATTTCTCACATAGCTTCGGTCCGATATTGACGCATAATTATCTGTTTCATTATATCGTTTCGGGAAAAGGTCGTTTCTTCCAACCAGACAATAGTGATGGTACAGAGTTGACTTCTGGTCAAGGCTTCTTAATGCCACCTGATACAATTTGTTCGTATTCTGCTGATTCGGATGATCCATGGGAATATTATTGGATTGAATTCAACGGCATTCAAGCGAAGCAATCTATGAAACTTGCTGGTTTTACAGATACTCAATTAATTTATACACCGCGCACTGATAATAAAATTGAAGAGATTGCACATATTTTTGCTGATACGTTAGAAACAAATGTTAACAATGAATATTTATTATTAGGTAATCTATATCAGTTGTTACATGCTCTAATTCAAAATTCTAGCCAACAAATTTCTGACACACGTAATGAAATTTCCAATGTTTATATTAGACGCGCTATCGACTATATTAGAGATAATTATCAAAATGATATTTCTGTAGCAGATATTGCTAACCATTGTAACTTAAACAGAAACTATTTTACTCGCTTGTTTAAAGCAGAATTGAACTTGACCCCTTCCCAGTTCTTGATTAAATATCGTTTAAATAAAGCAGCAGATTTATTAATGAATACAGATCTTTCAATACAGTGTATTTCAGAAGAAATCGGTTATTCAAATCAATTTAATTTTTCTGCTACTTTTAAAAAACATTACAACTTCTCTCCATTTGATTGGAGAAATAAACATTCATAAACTAGAATAATTATAGTTTTCCTCCTGTAGATGCAATACCTTGAATGAAATGTTTTTGGAAAACTACGTAGATAAGAATCATTGGCCAAGTGGCCATCACTGCTGCAGCCATTAATTGGGGATAATTAACTGTATAAGCGCCTTGTATTAATGATAAGGCTGAAGATAAAGTCGCTTTGTCAGCTTGTGGATTAATAATCATTGGCCACATTAGCTCTTTATATCCAAATAATGCCGTGAATATACCTAATGCAACTAAGCCTGATTTTGCAAGAGGTAACATGATTGAGAAGAACGTCTGACCTATATTAGCGCCATCCAAAACTGCTGATTCTTCTAAGGATTTAGGCAACCCCATGAAAAACTGTCTTAAGAGGAATGTACCAAACGCACTGACAATTCCTGGAAACACTAAGGCCATAATTGTATTTCGCATATCCAGCGCATCAACCATCAAATATTGTGGAATAATAAATACTTGTGCTGGAATCATCATTTGAAATAAAACCAAGCTGAATAAGAAATCTCTTCCTGGAAATTCCAGTCGCCCAAATGCATATGCAGCCATTGCACTAAACAAGGTCGATGCAACTACTCTAATACCAATCATAGCAAAAGTATTAAAGTATAAAATAACAAAATCATATCTAGCCAATACAGCTTTAAAGTTATCAAACTTTAAACTAGATGGAAATATAACAAACGGATTTAACGCAGTTGCTTCTGTTTGAGTCTTGAAGGCTGTTAACAACATCCAGATAAATGGTAGTATCATAACAGCGGCAATCAGAATCAACACAACATGTACCGCAATCTTGGAAATTATTGGTTTCGATTTCATTTTTATCACTCTCCCATATAATGAACCCATTTATTCTGTAACTTCACTTGAATAAAGGTCAAAATCAGAATGATTACTAATATAAGAGCAACAATTGCTGAACCATAACCTCGATCACTGTATTTAAAAGTATTGTTATAGAATAAATATACTAGTGAAACTGTCGTCGGGTAAGAAGGCATCGATGGATTTATTAACATGAAAATCACATCGAAAACTTGAATCCCTTGAATAATCCCAGTAACTGATACGAAGAATAGTTGTGGTGATAAAAGTGGCAATGTTATGTTAACAGTTTTACTAAACATGCTGGCACCATCAATATCAGCGGCTTCATAATAATCTTGAGGAATTTCTTGTAATCCGGCCAATAAAAGCACCATATTATAGCCGATCGTACTCCAGATACCAATTATGGCTACAGAATAAATAGCTACGCTTGGATTCTCAATCCAATTAATTGGTCCAATTCCAACATAACCTAAGATTTGGTTGATTAACCCGAACTGATTATTGTACAACCACCGCCAAACCATAGTTACCGCTGCCGGAGCGGCTACCATTGGTAAAAAGTAAATTGTTCGATAAATTGATTTTCCTTTTATATTGTTCACGAGAACCGCTAATATTAAAGAAATAATTATAGCTGGTGGAATGACTAGTAGTGTATAACGAATTGTATTCCAAGTCGCTTGCCACACTTGAGAATCATTAATAAGTCTTGAATAATTTTCTAATCCAACAAATTCTGAACCTTTACCGAAAGCACCTGTTTTAAAGAAACTATAATAAACCGTTTGAAAGCTAGGGATGATATTCAGAATGATTAAACCAATAATTGTAGGGGCGATCATTCCATAGCCCCAGGCCCAAGTTGACTTCTTACTTCCGACGCCCATGATACTCCTCCTTCTCAAAAATTAACCTTATAATAAAAAGTAGCCATTCTCACTCAGCAGAATGACTACTCGTGTTCTGTTAACTCATCCGATTATTCTTGACTGATGAATTGATTCATCATTTCTGCTGTAGCTTTCGCCCCTTCTTCAACTGACTGCTCCCCACGATAGGCAGCATTTAACAATTCATAAGCCTTCTCTTCCCATACAGTTGTTTCGTTTGTGTAGGGTCTAATTTGTCCACTTTCTACCATATCAACATAAACTTTAAGATTAAATTCTGTATTAGAGTCAATCCATGCTTCTGCTGTTCCTTCATATGCAGATATTGCGATTCCAAGTTCTGATGCTTTTCTTTGGACTGGTTCACTTGAAAGGTATGACAAGAATAGCCATGCTTCTTCAGGATTTTCAGTATTTGCGTCAATCGCATTTCCTAAGCCGTTATAAATAGTTGTTGAATTCCCTTCTTTACTAGGTAGTGGTGCAACGTCAAAGTTTTCCACTAAATACTCATTATCAAGGAAAGCGGGTAATTGCCATGATCCAAAAGTCGCCATCGCTGCAATACCATTTTCTAAGAATGCTCGACTATCAGTATCTGTATAGCTTTCTGGTGAAAGACCATCATGAACGAAGCTGAAATAATATTCTAAAGCTTCTATTGTTTCAGGTAAATCATAACCAGATGTACGTTCATCAGTTAAAATTGTTCCACCATTTTGATAGACAAAGTTATAATAACCTTCTTGGTTTGAAAGTTGGGCTGACATTCCATATTGACCTTTTTCTTCATCAGTTAAAATTTCAGCTGCTTCTCGCAATGTCTCCCAAGTCCATGTTTCATCAGGATAGTCTAAGCCAGCTTCATCAAACATTGTTTTGTTATACCATAATCCGATAGTGTCAAAATCTTTTGGAATTGCATACTGCGATTCGTTGACATTATAAATATCAACAAGTCCTTGTGGAAATTTCGTTAAGTCAATGCTATCTCGTCCAATATATTCATCTAAATTTAGCAACATATCATTTGATCCATATTTATAGATCTCATTAGAGTGCATCCAGAAAATATCCGGTAGAGAGCCACCTGTTGCAGCTGCTTCTAACATCGTCCAATATTCTCCCCAGCCAGTTACTTGGAGTTCAATTTTTATCCCTGGATTTTCCGCTTCAAAGTCATCAGCAATTTCACGTAATCCTGGTTCCTGTCTTGAATCCCAAATACCATATGTTAAGACAACTTCTTGAGCACTGACACTATTAAGGGCGCCTCCTTGTAAAGCTGTGACTAATAAAGTAGCAACAATTACCATACGACGTAAGATAGTTCTAAGACTCTTTTTTTCCAATGTAATTCCTTCCCTTCCTATGAATTATATTCATTATACAAATAGAGTATGCGCTTTCATATCGTTAGATAACGCCCTTTTTTATTTTAAAGGTTACGTTTTGCCTACTTTTTAAATATAAAGTCTCATTTATATATATTTCTTGACTTTATTTAACAATTTTGTTCTTTATTCATGCGAATAACTTCCCACACTTTGTCAGGTATCTAATTCTCACCAGAAGATTGCATGCCTTCAAAGCAACTCAAAAAAACCTCGGAGCGAACTCCAAGGCTAAGTGTTTATTGCTATCTATCGTTACTGAATGACTGCGTCAATCGCCGTTAATTCTTCTGTGGTGAAGTCTAAATGGTCAAGCGCTTTGACGTTATCTTGTAATTGACTTAAACGACTTGCTCCTACTAGGACACTCGTAATAATACCATCACGTAAAATCCAAGCAATCGCCATTTCTGCTAACGTTTGACCACGCTGTGCAGCAATGTCATTCAATTTTTTTACTTTATCGATTGTTTGCACCACATTTTCTTCAGAAAGAAACGGGCTGTCACTGCGACTTGCACGTGAATCTTCTGGCACACCATTTAAGTAACGGTTTGTCAGTAAGCCTTGCGCTAAAGGACTGAAAGCAATCGCTCCTAATTCTTCCTCTACTAAGACATCTTTCAAACCATCTTCTACCCAACGGTTAAACATACTATAACTTGGTTGATGAATGATAAATGGCGTTCCTTGAGCTTTTAGAATCTCGGACATTTTTTTCGTGTCTTCTGCAGAATAATTCGAAATCCCTACATACAAAGCTTTTCCTTGTCGCACCAATAAATCTAATGCATGCGCCGTTTCTGATAAAGGCGTGTCACTATCTGGGCGGTGGTGGTAGAAGATATCAACGTAGTCCAAGCCTAAGCGTTCTAAACTTTGATCACAACTCGCAATCAAGTTTTTCTTCGAACCCCATTCACCATAAGGTCCAGGCCACATATAATATCCTGCTTTTGAAGATATGATTAATTCGTCACGATAAGGTTTTAAATCTTCTTTTAGAATCCGTCCAAAGTTAATTTCTGCACTGCCAGCAGGTGGGCCGTAATTATTCGCTAAATCAAAATGCGTAATCCCCATATTAAAAGCTCCATGAATAATTTCACGCTGATTGCTTAAAGCATCCACGTCACCAAAGTTATGCCACAAGCCCAATGAAATTGCAGGTAACTTTAAGCCACTTTTACCCACACGGTTATAAACCATTCTATCGTAACGCTGTCCATTTGCTAAATACATTAAATCTTCCTCTCACTAACTTTTATAATAATCACCTCTCTAGTTTAAGCTTTTTAACACAATAATGAAAGCGTTAACCACATAAATGTTTTATTACCAAATAGGGCGAATCTTATCCTCTGGATGGTAATGAATTGAAAACTGTTCCTTACAATTTTCTAGCCTTTACATTCGCGACACTTGCAGTTTTTCGAGAAGATTAGGTTTTGAAAAAAATTATTTTCTAAAAGTCCTTGTCATCCTATAAAGTGTCATCGTTTCAAACCTCAAAGTTCAATAGTATCGCTTCCTTTCGGTTCGAGGCGATTAAATTTAAGCACATCAACTTAAAATCGTGCCGTCCCTAGCTAGTATTCCTAGTACGCTTAACGAAAAAAGCATCCCCATTTTCACAGGAATGCCTTTGGGACACTATTAATTATGCTTGATCAATTGTTTCGTAAATAAGTGGTTGAGCTTGGGCTGAATCACTTATAGTAACGGCTGCTTGGATTTTAGCAATCACATCATCAACGTCTTCACGGTTACTGTAAATAGTCACGATATTGTCGCCCTTATTGACTGCGTCACCAACTTTAGCATGTAACATTAAGCCGACAGCTGGATCGATTTCGTCTTCTTTCGTTGCACGACCGGCCCCTAGCCACATCGCTGCTTCTCCAACTTCATTAGCTACCCAATCACTGATAACGCCGTCAGCTGTTGCTGGTACGGGGATTTGATAAGCTGCTTGAGGTAATAGACTGGTATCATCCACGAAGCTTGCGTCTCCGCCTTGACTTTCGATGAATTCACGGAATTTTTCCAAAGCGGCTCCGCTCGCTATTTTGTCCGCAAGGAGGGCTTTTCCTTCTTCGACCGTCGCTACCTTTTCAGCTGCTACTAACATACGTGCGCCTAATTCGTAACATAGTTCAGTTAAGTCATCAGGACCTTGACCTCTCAAGGTTTCGACGGCTTCTTGGACTTCTAAAGCATTCCCAACAGCCCAACCCAAAGGTTGATTCATGTTAGAAATAACTGCGAGTGTTTTACGGTTGACATGGTTGCCGATACGGACCATTGTGCGAGCTAATTGCTCAGCCTCTTCAACCGTCTTCATAAAGGCACCGTCGCCTACTTTAACGTCAAGGACAATCGCGTCAGCACCTGCCGCAATTTTCTTACTCATAATTGAGCTGGCAATCAGCGGAATGGATTGAACCGTACCTGTTACATCACGTAAAGCGTAGAGTTTTTTATCAGCCGGTGTTAAGTTGCCGGACTGACCAACAACTGCCACTTTATGTTTGTTGACAGTGTCAATAAAGTCTTCAGTTGATAACTCATATTGAAAGCCTTTGATGGCTTCAAACTTATCGACTGTTCCACCGGTATGACCTAATCCACGCCCACTCATTTTCGCAACCGGCACATCGCAACTCGCAACTAACGGTGCTAGCACTAAAGTTGTGGTATCGCCTACACCACCCGTAGAATGTTTATCGACCTTAATTCCGTCAATGGCAGATAAATCAATTTGATCACCACTTTCAGCCATAGCCATCGTTAAAAAGCCCGCTTCTTCTTCCGTCATACCGACGAAATATACCGCCATAGCGAAGGCGCTCATTTGATAATCCGGAATCGAACCATCAGTAAAACCATTAATAATGAAGTAAATTTCTTGTTCTATTAAAGCATTGCCTGCTTGTTTTTTCGTAATTAAATCGACCATTCTCATGCTCATAAAAAGTTTCCCCTTCTGCTCTATTACACTATTGTTTTAATTCGCTGATTAGCGTTCGTGGATTAGGATGTCGCCGTTTTCTTGTCCGACTAAAATCACGTCTGGATAGTTTAAGAATAAACCATGATCCACCACGCCCACCATGTTCTTTAATTCAAACGCAAGTTGTTGAGGGTTTTGGATATGATTTAAATGTAAGTCAATTATGTAGTTGCCTGAATCTGTAATGAATAAAGAATCACGACCACTCTTTCTAAAGCTAGGATTCATGCCTGCACGGTCGAAATTCTTGAATAATTTCCAACTACCAAATTGAATCACTTCAACTGGCAATGGGAATTTACCGAGGTAATCCACCACCTTGTTTTCGCCAACAATCCAAATAATCTTACGGCTGTTTTGCGCAACAATTTTCTCATGCAGTAAAGCACCACCGCCACCTTTAATGCCATTAAAGTCAGTCGTTGTTTCATCCGCCCCATCCGCCAAGACATCAATTTGGTTAATTTCATCCAAGGTTACTAAAGGAATCCCCAATTTACGTGCCTGGTCTTCTGTTTGTTTTGATGTTGGCACACCTTTTATATCCGTTAATTCGCCTGATTTTATACGACGGCCAATTTCATCCACAAACCAATAAGCGGTTGAACCTGTACCCAAGCCCACAACCATGCCACTTTGCACATAATCAGCCGCCTTACGACCGACTGTTTCCTTAACATTTGTCATACCTTACACCACTCCTTAATCACTAATATAATTTAATTTGTTGTATTATCTTGAGCGTCAACCCATTGTAATAAGGGCTTAATCGAATCCACATCACGTGCATCAACTGTTGTACCGTAAGTACTCAACAGTTTAATATTCTCTTCATCTAACGGAACCATATCGATTGAACTTTGACGGCTCAGATATGCTTCGTTTAATAAATCGTGCATTAAGTTCAATCGCTTATAACGAATTGTTCCTCTAAAATGAAAAGTCGTTAAATGTTCCAAAGTATGAACATTAAAATGAGATTCAAAAATCGGTTGGAAATCTGTTAACTCCGGATTAGCTAACCCTACCGTAAAGAGCGCCCAATGTTTATCTGGATACACGTCGATCCATTGATCAATTTTCTCTGTCCCATAAATTTTTCCACCTAATAAACAGGTCCCGATAATGATTACGTCATAATCTGTCAGATCTTCAATTGATACTTGATTATACTTTTTAAATTCCGCATTAATTCTATCTGCAATACGCTTAGCGTAACTTTCAGTCGATCCATAGGTTGTTTCGTAAATTACTATTTTTTTCAATGTTCCACCCCTTTGAGGTCCGCGAGCAAGCCATTGCTCAAGTTAATATGCTTATGATAGGCGTCACTTAGGGTCTCTCGCTACTACGACGCAATAATAGTTTTTATTCAATCACTGAGAGCCCTACCATTTCTAATTATAACACACTCTTTGTTCAAGTCCGAACGAATAATCATCGTTTTTGTGTGCAATCTTTGTTATACTTTTTTTATGGAACGAATTAGTGTACTTTATCCATAACTAAAAGTCTATGTCACTATGTAGGAGGAAATTGAATGACTCAAACCGTAACGCTCGCATGCCCTGTTTGCCAAGCGAAAGCCAGTCGTGAAGTTCACACTGCAGTTAATACGCGATTACATCCAGAATTGAAGGGGCAATTGCTTGCTGGCTCACTGTTAAACTTTGAATGTGACACTTGTGGCGCTAAACGCCACCTCGAAACAGAGATGCTTTATCACGATCCCGATAAGCATTTATTATTCTATCTCGCACCAAACTTTAAAGAAAAACGTGAAGAAATCATCACACGTTTGGAAGCAATACGTGCCCAACTGCCCGTTTCGCTCGACGACTACCATTTGCGTATCGTCAATCAACAAGCAGATTTGATTGAAAAGATTCAAATTTTCGATGAACAACTCGACGACCAAGCAGTCGAATTAGTCAAAATACTAACCGACGGCCTGTTCGCAAAAGAGAAACCCGACGCTTTTGTTGAAGCACGTTATTTCTACTTACACAATGATGAACGCAAAGTCTTATACATTACTGAAAGTGAACAACTTTTTGTCGACTTCCATGAAAGCTTATTGACTTTCGTTAAAGATAAATTTGCGAAGGCCTTAAGCAATCAATACCTAGGTCAATATATTGTCGTAAACCAAGGTTGGGCGTTAAATATCGCTGAGAAAAAAACAAATAGCAGTAAAGCCGACGAATCAAGCGATAACAATCAATAATAATTAAAAGAGGTGAAACCGAATGGCTTCACCTCTTTTGTTATGCTTTATCATCTTCTTCATGGAGATGTACTTCTTTTAGGATGTACATTGGGCGCTGCTTGTTTTCGATAAATATTTTGCCGATATATTTGCCGACGATACCTAAACACAGTAGTTGGAGGCCGCCCATTCCGACGACCAGCACTGCCAGTGAAGGCCAGCCGGGGGTTGCTGCTCCAAAAATCAAGGTGCGAATCACAATGTAGACACCGTAAACAAAGGCCATCACAAAGGTTAGTAAGCCGACATAACTGGCTAACGTCAATGGGACATCTGAAAAACTAATCAACCCTTCAATCGCATAATCAAATAATTTTGTAAACGACCAAGATGTTTCACCTGCTTGACGTTCTATATTAGGATATTCTAGGTACTTGACCTCAAAACCTACCCAACTAAATAGACCTTTCGAAAAGCGATTGCGTTCTGGTAGCGAAAGAATCGCCTCAATAACTGGGCGCGTCATTAAGCGATAGTCGCGCGCACCTTCCTCGATTTTCACATCTGAAATTAAATTGTTTAGTTTATAATACATGGTCGCAAAGAGTGACCGCACTTTCGGTTCACCTTCACGACTAACACGCCTAGTCGCCACTACATCGTATTCAGTTGTTGTGATCAATTGATGCATTTCAAGCAACATTTCGGGCGGATCCTGCAAATCGGCATCCATGACCGCCACCCATTCACCAGCTGCATGCTCAAAGCCTGCCAACATGGCAGCTTCCTTACCGAAATTTCGTGAAAAAGATAAATACGAAATACGGTTCGGGTGTTCACTGGCCAACGCCCTCATAACGCCTAATGTTTCATCAGCAGAGCCATCATTGACGAGGATTAATTCCAGAAACACCTTCGGCAACTGTGCTTGTACAGCGAGTATCTCTGCAACAAATGCTTGCAAAGTTCTGGCCTCATTATAACAAGGAACAACAATCGAAATCGTGTTCTTCTTCATCTTATCTCCCCTTCTCCAACAATCGTTTCATTCATTAGCGCTCGATAAAGAGCTTGCGTGTGACAAAGTTAAAGACCATCACAAAAGCTGTCACAAACAATTTACCTAACATGACTGCGCTGCCCAACCATTCCACACTGATATACATCAGGACTTCCGTCAAGCCTAAACCGCAAACACTCAGAATAAGAAAGAGCATGAATTCTTGTTTCTTTTGATTGGCCGCGAACTTACTTTCAAAAATAAAGGTCATGCTAGCCCAATAATTAAAAATGGTCGCCACTGCAAACGCGATCGCTGTCGCGATTAAGTAATTGATGTGCAGTCTGTGATGTAACACATATAATACGACAAAATCAATTACCGTCGACAAGCCACCTACAATCGCAAAGCGAAAAATCTGTCTTGCTAAAGCTTTCATCCGCAACTTCCTTCTAATTTATACTTTCAATTTACAATAGCATTGCCACCCAATGAATTCAAGGAATAATATAAGAAACAAACAAGAGTAAATTGTGAACGACAACAGCGGTTTAGAAGACGCCACGGCCCATTGGGGGGGCAATGTAACATCGCTAAATAATCTTAAATAAACCCGGATCCTTTTAGTTGTATCTGGTTTCTTTTCATATACAATATATCGTGACTTACACTATCAGAAAAACATAACTATCATTATATTTTAGTTTTTTATCATAATATTGATGAGGAGGTATTCTATCGTGCTAACTCAAAAACCGAGTCGACACATTGAATAGTCCAATGCGCCAACTCAAATCGCCAGTCGACACATTAGGTTCAGATTACCACTATTTAGGTACAACTTTCCCCCTTAAGCTCCAACTTTTCTCGCTTAAATCCGAAAATCACAGTCAAAATATGCCAATATTTCTAGATTTTTTTCTATCGTGCTAACTCAAAAACTGAGTCGACATATTGAATAGCCCAATGTGACAACTCAAATCACCAGTCGACACATTAGGTTCAAATTACTACTATTTAGGTACAACTTTCCCCTTAAGTTCCAACTTTTCCCGGTTAAATCTGAAAATCTCAGTCAAAATACGGCAATATTTCTAGATTTTTTTCTATTGTGCTAACTCAAAAACTGAGTCGACACATTAAATAGCCCAATGTGACAACTCAAATCACCAGTCGACACATTGGAAGCTATTACCTTCCAACAAGTGTGTTACCCTATTACTCTTCACTAGTTAGCCCATTAAATCCAAACACATATTCCTTCCCACATCAGAAAACCTCGGACAAGTCCGAGGACTTTAAATTATGTTTATCAGTTTTAAGTTGATCATATAATTTTACTATTGTTAGAATACTTAACGTAGATCAGCGATTTATTTTCCATAGTGGTACCGATACAGATAATGGACAATCGGCGTAGCTTGCTCTGTCTATGAGCATAGCGAAGTAGACAGAGCCTAGCCGATTGAGATGAAAAAGCCCGAACGATAGTGAAGGCTTTAAAAAAGCGACCACCGCCTTGGAAAACAGTACGCTGAGCGAAGTACAAAGCTTGATAAATCAACATAAAACTTATAAAACCTTACATTATCAAAAAGCCCGTTATTCACTTGCATGGCAAGCAAATAACGGGCATCTTTTTAGCCTATTTTGGTAGCGGGTTGTTTAACTGAAAAGTTCGGTTTAACTAATCTCAATTCAAATTGACCAATTAAAAAAGATGACACGAGAGTCGTGATAAACGAATAAACTAAACGACCTGGTGAAATATAAATTAACGATAATAACAGCACTACGCCGTCTGTTAATAAATAAGCACGAGCAATTGAGCAGTTCAGACGTTTCGAAATCACGAACGCCAACGCATCATCACCACCAGCCGCCCCGCCTTGTGTTACCACAAACCCACAACCAACCCCAATAAAGATACCACCGACAACAGCCGCGATAATTGGATATTCATAAAGGTTCGGTAGAACTGGGCCAATAAAGAGACACAACTTATAAAACACAGCAAAGAAACTAGAAGCTATAATGGCTTTCTTTAGAAATTTCCAACCCAACATCGTAAATGCTAACGCATAACATGCCACATCTAGGATGATACTCATAGCAGACGGATCTAAGCCCAATACTTTATGCGAGAATAGAACCAACCCTAGCACACCCCCCTCAGTAATCTGAGACGGCATATGCACATTAACAATACCAAATGACATAATAAGACAACCTAAAGCGATTAAACACATTTCTTTTTTAGGCAACGATAATTTGCTTAGCGATTTGCTTAGCATTTTTCCACTCCTTAATCATTACTGACAAGGAAAGTCACTACAACGCAAAAAAGACTGCGGGTCGTAGGAATTTCCTCGTACTTTGCAATCTTATGATGGTGGTCGATGCTTTTTTTGTTTGTGGATTTTTTGTTATAAAAACTCTGAGCTTCACAACAATCTTTTTAGCCTCCACAGGTCCCACATCAGGCACCTCCAAGGCTCTTTATCGATTATATAGGCATCAGATAAAAACTACCGACCTACGTCTGTCGGCAACCATCTAAAACGATTTGACTCTATTATAGCACGCTTTAGCCTTCCTCAGACGATGAACACGCTTTCGACATTTTTAAAGATTTTCTAAAACGTCTAACGTTTCCGCTTCAAGCGCCATAAAATCAACCATATCCAATGGAGCTGGTTCTCCGGTCTCACTGATCGTACGAATATTCAACACTTGAAAATACCAACCAACAAAATCATTAGCAGTCTGTTCTAACGCCTGATTCAACGGCATCTGTTCTTCTAACGTCAATAATGTACCGTTCTCGGTTGCTTCCAATACGATACGCACAACACCTTCATCCCATTGAAAGGTGATTTCCTGATTCAATTGTTTGACAAGAATATCGAATTGGATTGCCGGTTCATCCTCTCCCATATCAAACACCAACATCTCTACATCATCAATTTGCTGGAAAGACAACTGCGGGAACCAATCTGAGATTTGCTTCGTCGCTAAATAACGATACACATGATCGTAATCCGCATGAATAATCTCCGTTATCCGTTGATGGTAACCTAACTCGTCTTTATGAAATAATACATCCATTTTAATCAGCTCCTTAATAGCGCATGATTTATGCACACTCTCATTATACGCTGATTGGAGCAAGATTAATATTATTTATAGAATATCTTTTCAACTCTTCCTCATTTTGACCTTATAGCACTTTATTTCGATGTTCGATTCACTAAATTAAATCGTCGTTCTAATTTGCTTTTCAATCAATTAGGCGCTAATTCAATTTATAACTATTTCCTGAATTGTGAAGAATGGCATTACTACGAGGTACACCTCTTTGGTAAGAGTATTTTCTTTATGAGCCTTGCTCAAGTTGAGAAGCTGACTCGAATTATAAAGTTCATTCTACAATCAGCCTATGCGTCGCTTCAATTTTCCTTGAGCAATTTCAAAAACTTCGTCACACAAATAATCGATATTATCTTGTTGATGAGAAGAAATCACAATCAGTTTACCGTCTTTTTTCAACGCTAACAACAATTCTCTAATTTCATCAACTCCTTTTGTATCCAACCCGTTAAAAGGTTCATCCAAGATTAGCACCTCAGGATTTTCCATTATAGCCTGAGCAATCCCTAATCTTTGCTTCATTCCTAAAGAAAAATGCCTAACTTTCAATTTCAATTTTGAATCTAAACCAACTTTTTCTAGGGCTTGTCGAATAGCTTCATCTGAAATTTTACCTTTAATTGAGGCTAATAGCTTTAAGTTAGTAAAGTGGGTATAGTCTAGTAAAAATCCGGGAGTTTCAATCAATAATCCTAAACTATCTGGAAATTCAAAATCTTTCCCCAATTGCTGATTCTCATAATACACTTCGCCTTTGTTAGGCACCACTAAACCAGACATAGCACGCATCAACATCGTTTTACCACTCCCATTGTCCCCTATCAAGCCATAAATATTACCACTTTCTAAATCTAATGAAATATCATTCAATAGCTTAGCGCCCTTTATTTCTTTTTCCAAATTACTAATTTTGATATAAGTCATTCGTTGATCACCCTTTCTCTAAACCTGCTTGACTTCAAAAGAAAAAATATCGCTAGTAGACATGTAATAATACTTACAACTAGAAAAGTTACGACATAAGTCATTGAGGGCAAATTATCCATGAATGAGAGCGAGATCCTTTCTAAGGATAACCAAGATAGAGGTGAAAAATATTTGATTGCGTAACCAGGGAAAAACATTAAACTAAATTCCACGAACATCAGCACTGCATATATTGCAAAGCCTAAGCCCGAGTATATCAAGTTAAACGTTAAAATCAAAACACCAGCAAACAGAGACACCAACATTAACAAAGTCAGCGTAAATAAAATTGCTTCTAAAGGAGTATAGGTAGTCATGACGCCATTACTTGGATATAGAAAAATTGAAAACTCCTCTAATAAACTAGGATAGTAAGCGATACTCCCTAGTAATTTACCCCATTCGTGTGTCAATTCAACTTGCTGCCATAGAACCAGCCCAGACAATAACAATAAAATTATCGGATAGCCTATTGAAAGAAGGAAAACATAACCAATTTGAGCAACAAACCAAGTACTTGTTGAGGATCGAACGATAAGTGATAATTGCAAATCATTCTTAAAGGGCAAATTCGCATATAATAATAGTAAACAGGTCATCACAGCAAGCGACATCAATTTTTCATTAAATAAAAATACAATTACTCCCATACTAATTCCCAAATCAAAATAAGTAGCCGCAGCTTTAAGTGGCGTTAAAAGAGAGACTAGATTTAGGGATATTAAGAGCAAGCCCATATAAAGCAACGGGTTCTTCAATAAATCTAACAAAAATATTTGAACTAATTTAGAACTTATCTTCACCTTTATACCCCTTTTCTAATTCGATAATTCTTCTCAAGATATAATAACATCCCGCTATAAGCTCCAATAACAAGTAACAACAAGAATAAAAGTCGATACAAAAGAGAGTTGAACAGCATATCTATTCCGCTAGAATAATTCGTTAATATCCGCTCAAGATATGCTCGATTACTAAAAACTTTTGATGGATTCAACGCTACTGGTAGCCACTTCATTACTTCAAAACTATTCAATAAGGAATAAACAAAAACAGGCAGTAATTTTAACAATAAGGATTGCTTAATTCGCACACTAACTCCTACTACCAATACTGCGTACCATGCAGTATGTAAACTTAACACTAACAATTGACTAATATAAAACCATAGCGGTGAAGCTAATGATATGGCTTCTTCAAATGAAAAATCAGCAACAAAATAGCTTAACATATCGGGATCGTCCAGTCCAAAGGGAAACCAAATGCCCAGTAGCATTAAAATTAAAAGATTAGCTATTAATGAAAATACCATTGCTAAAATAATTGTTGTTACTAATCTTAATAATAGGTATTGCTTCAATCCTGTTCGATAAATCATAAATTGAATATAGCCTTGCTTCAAATCATCATAGACCAACGATGATGTTACAAATCCCGCTACTGTCATCAAAACTACCCAGATAACCGGCGTTTGAGTATATGGTATAAACCAAAAGTATGTCACCGGATACGTCTGTTCTCCTGAGATTGAACCTAAAAAAAACTCTAATTCAGGAATAATGGGAATAAAAGCCAATATCACATATAGTATGATTATTAGCCAAAATTTTACGCTCAATAGCTTCAGTCGTAAATCATAAAATAAATACCTTATCATTGTAGTATAACCTCTTGATTCGTTTCAGTATCAATTAACAGCATTGGATAATAGGTGATTGTTTGTTCTTCTTCTGGAATCTTATGCTCTAATTTCACTTGCCAAAAAGGACGTATATATGCTTTGCTTTCATTACCTTGTGTATTTACAAACAGATAATATTGTGGGACTATATCGATTAAAGAGACCTCCCCCACAATTAAAAGATTGTCATATTTCTTCTGAACTGAATCAATAACCTTTGAAATATCGACTTGAAGCGTCTCTGCTTGTGTAACATCAGCCTGTTCATAGCCATTCATAGTAAAGGATGTTACCCCATCTTCTGTTAAGGTAAGAAATAATTGCGTGCCGACTACGACCGACCCTTTCTCAATACTTCCCATTGTTTGCGTATTATATACAATCCCATCTTGAGCAAAGTTAATTCGAATAGCATAAAAATCTTTAGATTCAATCTTTTCATCACCATATTCTTCCGCCTTCATAGTGTGGCTGTACTCTTCTAGAATTGAATAATATTCTTTAGGTAAGGCATACAAATGAATTGTATAATCCGCATGAATTCCCAAGTTTGTCAACAATTCTTCAATAAAGTTCAACGCAGTCTCGCGTGACATAAATGATAAATCTTGTTGCGTGACCGCATCATCAATGTCTAAATTATCATCCGGGTGCCTTTGGTCTGGGTATTCAAAGTAATTAATAAAAGATAGAGACAAACCAAAAGGATTGAACGGTAATTGCTTAATATATTGAAATGAAAAAACACCTTGACTGCTATCTATCCATAAATGTTCTGTATCTGTTTGAGCATTCCAAGCTTTAAAAAGAGGTCCTTGTAAGCTAAAATCTGATGTTTGATATATTCCTGTATCGTATTCAAAAATTAAAGAAGCTTGTCGAATAAATTTCTCTGGAAATGATTGATCAATAGGAAATGTCGACAGTTCTGTTGGATATTCTTCAGACAATACTGCTTCATCTACACTAAAAGTCCCAGCAAATTCCTCGGCATGAATATTTAATGAATACATTAAACAAAAGCTCACTAGCAATATATATTTTAAATATTTCATATTTACACTCCCTATCATAATCTAACAAAAAAGTTTCTAAACAGTTCAGCACTATTTAGAAACTTTTATTCAGCTTCATACTGATGGCCATAACTCCCTTTACCAGATAGATAATACATATTTCTTGTAGAATTATTATACGATATATCTACATAGTTTGTCGCATAATCACCTGCTATTCCGCGGATTCGAAAAGTAGCATAGAAACTTCCGTTTAAACCCGAAGTTGGTGTAACTGCCCCATAATTAGCATAATCTGTCTTTGTACCAACCGTAGAGGTTGCAGGATAGCTGTTGGAATAAACTTCGAACTTAAATCTTTCTTTTGCAGCTTCCGCAGAAGGTACAGTTAATAAAAATATTCCCAGTATAGCAATCAACGCCTTAATCAACTTCTTTTTCATAATAATTCATTCCTTTCCAATTACCTCAATTTTTTGTAATTTTTTACATTTTAACTAGTCAATTACTATTCTAACTCCAATTCAAAAGTACAGTTCATTTAGTATTATTCCTCCTCTCCAATAACATTCTTATAATCTGGAGAATTCAAACTAGCGTCTACATGTTCTGTCAAACCACCTAGCATTAAGCATACACAAAGCCCAAGCAACCAATAAGCATATTTCTTAATAGTACCACCTCCATATTTAAACTTTATCATGTAAACTAAATTATGTTATAATTATTCCAATATATATTATCTTTTATTAAAGGTAAAGAGGTGAATATTTTGTCAAATATAGGGCCTGTGTTTAGACACTTAAGAAAATCAAAAGGTATGACACTCAAAGAAACAGCAGATGGCTTAATCTCCTCACAGTTTCTTTCAGAGTTTGAGCGAGGGCATAGTAATATTTCTGTTGTGAACTTTTTTTCACTACTCGATAAGATAAATGTTCAAATAACTGAGTTTAAAATTCATTCAGATGAACTAACTGAACAAACTCAACAACATTTTCTCTCTCAATATGGGAAAGCTTATCGCTCTCGCAATGTTGTAAAACTTAACGAGTTAATTGATTCTCAAAACAAACTATATAGGAATTCTAAACTCCCTCGTTTCGAACATAATGTCATTATTTTAAAACAACTTATCAATTATTTTACTAATTTGCCTTTTAATCAAACAGACGCTAATTCAATTTATCACTATTTACTGAATTGTGAAGAATGGCATTACTATGAACTATGCCTCTTTGGTAATAGCATTTTCTTTATGAGCCTTGCTCAAGTTGAAAAACTGACTCGAACGGCATCTCAAAAAGCTCATAAATATGAAAAATTACTCTTAAATTCCTCAACTTTTGCGCTTGTTATAATGAATGTGATTGACTATTTTCTAGAAGCTAATTACTTAGCTCCAGTGGCTTCATTAATTAAAGAGGTAGACCGTGTACTAATCAATAAACGATATTTTTACGATAAAAATCAACTAAATTATCTGAAAGGCATCTATAAAATCAAGATGGAGATGTTAGAAGAAGGTAAAGATCTTTGTGATGAAGCCATTCGATTAATGAGTCATTTCGGAGCAGAGGATATTGCGAATATTCTTCAGACAGAGTTAAATGAAATGCTTGGTAAACTGGAATAATAGACCGGTGTTGCGATTATTCTTCATTTTATGCTACTGCATATTAAGCTGACAATAAAGCCTGATTAACAAACTAAGTCCTCAAGCAAGCCTACAATAGGTCAATGCTTAAGGACTTTTCTAATTTCTACCTATTAAAAACGAATATAATCATTCTTTAAATACTTCACTTTTATTTTCGGATTACGCTCTTTCATAAACGCAACCCATTCTGCTTCTGTGGCATTGGTGAAGGAGTTTCTTTCATATACCGTCAACAATTTGAATCTACTTTGAACTAGAGTTACAGATAGTTCGCGTCTTATCTCACCCATAAAAAACACTTAAGTTAGCATAAAGGATACTCTTTCTTTTAATGTTTTGATTCAGTTTTAATAAATACGTATAAACTAAATCTAAGGCAGGAAATACACTCTAACCACACTACGCTATCGTCGTAGTATTAAAAAAACAAATTTTATATAGATCGTTCACAAAATTAAGAAAACAATAAATACTATAGCTTTTCAATGCAATTGTTTTTAAAACAACTAAAACTCTTTTCCCATAATGTTTTGTGAACTTTAATGGCTCCATCTAGTTGGTAGTTAATCTTTTGAAACACACTTTCGTACACTTACTTTATTCTGAATTTACAGCCTCTAGTGCTATTACTGAAACCTTTCCATTGACAAAAATTATCTTAACTATACATACTCCATCCATACCTTACGACAACTATGGCCCAAGATAGCGCAATATCAATCAGTACCAGAAGAAGCCACTGTTAAATCGCCTTACTTTTATTTTAGGATTTTTGTCCTTCATAAACTGCACCCATTCTTCTTCAGTTGCATTAGCGAATGAATGTCTAGCATAATGTAATACATTTGTTAAGTTACGGCTAACAATCATTACATCAATTAATAAGTATTAAAAATTACTCTTAAATTCGTCAACATTTGCGACCGTTATGATGAATTTAATAAATTATTTTTTAGAGGCTAACCATTTGGCTCCAGTTAGTTCATTAATTAAAGATGTTGATCAAGTATTAATCAATCAGAACTACTTTTATGATAAAAATCGTTTAAACTATCTTAAAGGCGTTTATAAAATTAAAATAGGGAAAATCGAAGAAGGTAAACAACTTTGTCAGGAAGCGATACGATTGATGGCTCATTTTGGGGCGATGGATATTGCCAATATATTACAAACAGAGTTTGATACGTTACTACAGGATAGCCAACCCTAATTAATACAGAACAAACTATCCAGACTGTCTTTATATTACCTAAAAACTCTCTAATTGCTTTATTATAAGCATTTAGAGAGTTTTATTTTTTCTAGCATCACATCAATTAGCCTCGGTTGTTGCCCAATTAATTAATTTCGATTGTCAGTGCAAAAGTGTTATCAAATAGCTCTTCTATATTCCTTAGAGAATCATAATCCAAGTTTTGCTCCTCTTCAACGTCGTACATATTCTCAATCTTAATAACACTCATTAAAGCGATAACATTAGTTCCGTCTTCTAAACGAATATCATCTAACCAGTCAATTTTTAGAAATTTTCCTTGTTCATTAAGTGATTTCTGATTAGGTAACAGATAACTTTCCATCTCAAAATTCGTGAAATTCACATTATCATACGAATACGAAAGCTTTACTGGTTGGTCTAAAGTGAAAGCGATATTTAATGCTCCCATCGCAACGGTATCAACAAAATCTTCTGCTTCCCATCCATCTGCGGTCAACTTTTCTAATTTAACACTGAAGTATTCTTCATTAGGTTCATTATCACTTATTTCCATTTGATAAATCTTGGTAGATTGAGGCCAAAGAAGTTTATAAACTACTTCTTGTTCGGATGTCATTTCATAAAATGATAATGAAGAGTTTGCAAACACTGATGCAGTTGGAAAGCTAATATGAATCAAAATAATCATTAAGACATATTTCCATAGTTTAGTAACAAGATGAGATATTCTGTGTTCTTTCAATTTTTTTCACCTTTCCTTATCGTTCTTTAATGTTCTTCTTTAGATACAACGTCTAATTTGTGTACCTCTACTTATTCCTAGAATAATATTTGTGCCAACATTAACTTCCATTCGTTAATGTTTCCCGTCTGACCAGTTAGGTTACGCTTAAATTTTAACTAATTTTTTTTCTCCGATAACAAGAATAATTCAAACTAATTTGTACATAATCTGTTAAACTAGCTGATTATATGTCAATACCAACCTTCCATACCTAAATTATATCATAATTTTTAAGTGTCGTATGATTATTCCAATATACATTGTCTAATATGATTTCATAAAGAATGAAGCATTGCTAAATATGAGGACTAGTTTTCGAAGTATGGATATTAAAGACTTCAATAATAAAACAAGTCCTTAAATATCAATCCCTGTTCAGGTTTAATATTTAAGGACTCTCTTAATTTTCATCAATTAAAATCGAATATAATCATTCTTCAAATACTTCACTTTTATCTTAGGGTTGCGTTCTTTCATGAAGGCAATCCATTCTTCTTCCGTAGCATTGATGAAAGAATGTCTCTGATACACCATCAGACTTCCAATTTTTTTATTAATTACGATGATGTCACTAAACAAAATAATAGTACCTATCTTTTGATATGATATCTTAGTATGTTCGCTTGATTTAGTGATCGCAATTCCATCCAACTGAAATTCATGTTTTTGAACCGGTGATTTTTTCTTTTCATATTTTTTCTTAGCAATAGCATAACACAGTGGAGCTATGATTATTATTGATGCTATGGTACAGAAGATAAAACTTAGTAGCGTTTTTTTTAAAATCCAATTTAAATTTACTGCTATGGAAAAACCTTCTAATTTAATAAATAGAGCCCAATAAATAAAGAGAAATAAAGTAATAAATAACGTTTCAGGTCCCAGCAAGTTATAAATACCATATATACTCCAATTTAAAACGGCGAACCTTAATTTTGGGATTCTGTTTTTTCATAAACTGAACCCATTCTTCCTCTGTCGTGTTAACAAAGGAATCTCTTGCATAATAGAGAATAAACTGCATTTTCTTACGCACAATGATTACATCGCTAAAAAAGTAAATACTGCTAATGTCACTATAATGGTAATTATAAATTTGTCCATATATTGTTTGCGTGATTCCTTCTTCAGAAAAAGTATCCTCTTGGAGATTAGGCAAATTATTTTTTTGAATATTATGTTTAACTTTTTCCAAAACGGGTAGAAGCTTGCTTCTATATAACAAATTAATATAACCTATAGTTAACAATATCGACATAATTGTAATCCATATTATATCCTCTGAACCAAATTGACCAAATATATCAGAAATTCCCGCACAAAAAATAAAAGCTAAAATTGTGAGAGTTATAGTAATAGGACTCAAACTAAACATTAATCTTTTGTATGCTTTTGCGTGATTATTGACTGGCTGATTTGATTGATAGTTTATCATTTCAAGTGACACTTCCGTTCCATACTAATTATTCTACCATAAGTAATGCTGCTCCCATTGAAGTCGCAGTAACCACTTCTTTAGCTGTGAAAACACTTAATAGTGTTGGACCTAAAGCGATAAACGCTACTGCAACTAAACCTATTACTGCAACTGTCCCTACTGTTTTAACAACCTCAAAGTCTTGCTGAATCGGTTCCACACTACTCACAGGCTCTGTTGATCCAACTGGCGCATACAATGGTCCCATTCCTGAGAAAACTATTTCGGTTACTAAAGCACTCGCAACAGATGAGCCATCGGTTAATGTAACTGAATAAGACGTGATAAATCGCAAGGTTAATTCACGTTTTGGTAAATCTATATCATACTCAATGGATGAACCTAGGCCGGTGTTAGTACTGCTGTATTCTTTATCTAATCTATTCTAAAATAAAAGTGTGCGCCCAAGTACTCTACTCAATTTTAGGATAAATACTTAGGCGCAAACCCATCAAACTATTTTTTTATCTAGAAGTACCATATATAATCAAATTTAAAACGAAGAACTTTAATCTTAGGATTCTTAGATTTCATAAATTGTACCCATTCCTCTTCAGTCGTGTTGATGAAAGAATTTCTATCATAATAAAAGATAACCTCTCTTTTTTTGTAAACTATGATAACGTCACTGAAGAAATAAATACCTTTAATTTCTGAGTAACTATACTCATCCAATTCACCATAAATACTATGTTTTATACACTCTTCAGTATATACATCTTCTTGAAGGTTAGGTCGTCCATTCTTCGGAATATTAACTCGGACTTTTTCCAAGAATGGTAAAACTCTAGTTCTATAAAGTAAAGTTATATGTCCTATCGTTAGAGACAATGAAAAAACTAAAATCCACATAAGAGCCTCACGATCGAGTATACCAAATAAATCCGAAACTAACGTACCTATAATGCAATATAACCCAAATAGTGATAACGAAACTGGACTTACGCTCAGAAATATTCTTCTATAACCTATTCCCGAAACTTCATTTGGTTGTTCGGAACGATATTTGATCATATTAAGTAACACATCCATTCAAATAAATTATTCTACGAGAAGTAGTGCCGTTCCAATAACGGTTGCTTGCACTGCTTTGCTAGAAATAGCGGCTCCTAAAACGACCGGACCAATCGCCCAAGCAACTAGTACAGCAACTCCAATAGCAAGAGCTTTCCCTACTGTTTTAACAACCTCAAAGTCTTGCTTAATAGGTTCCACACTACTCACAGGCTCTGTTGATCCAACCGGCGCATACAAAGGTCCCATGCCTGAGAAGACCACTTCGGTTACTAAAGCGCTCGCAACAGATGAACCATCGGTTAATGTAACTGAATAAGACGTGGTAAATCGCAAGGTTAACTCACGTTTTGGCAAATCTATATCATACTCAACGGATGAACCTAGGCCGGTATTGCTATTCTTCACTTTATTCTACTGCATACTGTTCTGACAATAAAGCCTTATTAACAAATTAAGTCCTTAAGCAAGCCTACAATAGGTCAGTACTTAAGGACTTTTTTAACTTCTACCTATTAAAATCGAATATAGTCATTTTTCAAATACTTCACTTTTATCTTAGGGTTTCGTTCTTTCATAAAAGCTAGCCATTCTTCTTCTGTAGCGTTGGTGAAGGAATGTCTATTGTAATAGATAAGTACTTTACCTCTTTTAGTAATCATTATCACATCTGAAAAAAGTACTATTTGTTTAATATCCAAATAATTGATACTAAATCGCTTATTGAACAATTGATATCGCAATTCATTGATCATAAACTCATCATTCTTAACCAATGATAATTTCTTCTTAACAATTTTTCTTTCAATTAATTTAAGATATAGTGGTAACAGAAATGCATTTACAAAAATATATGTGCCAAAAAATAAAACTAATGTCCATATCAATATAAAAGGTATAGGGTTAACAATTGTTTCTTTAGAGATAATTGGATAGATAACTGTAAAAGCTACTATTAGTAAAAGGCTCATTAAAAATAAAACAACTGTTTTGAGCCCAATACATAAACTTTCTTTTCTCATCCCTTTCTTTATATCTGCAAATGAATTTATTGTGTAATAATTAATTTCCATCTCAGTACTCCTAATTTATTCTATTTAGTGATAAGCAAAACAACCCCTAGTGCAGCTAGTCCCATTGGATTTACTCCAGATAACGCATAAAGGCCCAATACTCCTAAACCTGCCAATACAGCTGAGGCAACAGCAGGACCTGTATTGTTATTTGGAGATAAATTACCCTCAACATCTTGGCGAATAGGTTCCACACTACTCACAGGCTCTGTTGATCCAACCGGCGCATACAATGGTCCCATCCCTGAGAAAACTATTTCGGTTACTAAAGCGCTCGCAACAGATGATCCATCGGTTAATGTAACTGAATAAGACGTGATAAATCGTAAGGTTAACTCACGTTTTGGCAAATCTATATCATACTCAATGGATGAACCTAGACCGGTATTGCTACTATTCTTCACAGGTTCTAGTATACTAAATAAATCAAAAATCTCAACACCAGACAAACTTTCCCTAGCTTGTCTTGTAATAATTGATCAAAGATTGATTCAGTTTCTCGACGTGCAACGGTACTATATTTCGTGCGCGTCGTACGATAATTATCTGTAAGCAACTCAACTTCTGGACTATAACTATTGAATAAACCATGTCGTGCACGAATATTAAAACTTAAAGGTACATAAGGGCTCCATGTTTCAACTCCGTACCCAATTATTTTGGGCATGATATTATCATATTTACTATAATTCAATTTATTCTGAATGAAAGTTTTTACTTGTTGATCCTTCTGACTTTTTGTTAAAGAAGAAGTCTGACTACTCTTAACCTTACTTCGAATAGCTGATAAAGCATTCGTCGCATTGTAGAAGCGATTTCCTGGACATGTTGTACTGCCCGCTGGTCCTGGGACATCTCGGTGCCCGATAATATTCGATGGTGAGATATTATACTTATTACATAAGAATGATAGTAAATGAACCAAACTGTTAACTTGAGCAGATGTAGGCATTGTATATTCAAAGTTACCAAGCAAGGTAATTCCTAATGCAATGGTATTCATCGGTTGCTTTGCATGTGCTCCCACATAATTAACAGAACGTCCTTGCATAATGACTCCAGACTTACCAATTGCAAAATGATAACCAATATCACCCCAATCCAAACTTTGGTGGTAATCTTGAACCGCCTTCATATATGACTCATCACTACTGCCATAGCCAGCTGTATGATGCACGACAATATGCGATAGCTGATCAAGACTTCTTGTACCTGACATGCCTGACGAAACCACTCCACTCGCTCCCCAGTAACTTCTCGGTTTGATTTCTACAATTCCTTCACCATCTAAATTAATTCCATCATAAATATATGAGATATCAGAATCAATTGATGTTGATCCCTCACCGTATCGTGGTGTACTCGTTAATGAACTATCCTCATCCGCTGGTGCATAGATGGCTACACGACCAAATGATTCTGTTTGAATAAGGTAGACGTCTGTTGCTGGTTTACCAATTATTGCGTAACTCAAACCTCCATATTGAGAAGGGGCTAAGTATCCAATAACATGAGCCGACACATACGGTCCATTCGGATTGTAAACACCCCAAGATGTCATATGTGGATTTAGATTCAAATAATTGCCTACTACTGGTGAGGTAGAGGGCCCGCCTGGACCACTAGGCACTGGGTTGCCAAAGTTTCCATCACGATACTGTGGAGTAGAGGTAAAAGAACTATCCTCATCTCGTGGAGCATAGATTCCAACTTTTCCGAAATCTTCTGTTTGAATTAAATAAATATCATTTACTGGATTTCCTAGAACCTTGAACGATAAACCACCAAACTCTTGTGGTGATAGTCTTCCGACTAAATGCGTCGTTGTATAGGGGCCATTCTCATTGTAGACAGCCCAAGAAGCCATATGTGGGTGCAAGTTTAAAAAACTGCCTGTTTCAACATAATCAACGGTGTCCCCTTGATCGACTATCACACTATTATAATTATGATACGACGGAATATTCGTTCGAGAACTATCTGTTCAATCCTAAATTTCTAATCCTTTATGCAATCAAAAAGACGAGCCTGGATAGACTCGCCTACTAATCGTTAGTTATTGTTTAAATAATGTCATCTGACCTAAATCCTTCAATCGTATAACGGCAGGCCCAATGCTTATCTTGTGGCTTACCGGCAATTTGAAGAGCCATCAACCATTCACCTTCTGGTATATTCCCTACTTTCGTACCTTTGCTGGCAATCATTTCATCTTCAGAAATAATAAAACGTTTCTTAGAACTGATTCCCGTTAATTCAGCTCGCAAGTTATACTGACTATCATAAATAAGGGCAATATCGATAGGATGATCCGATACATCCAATCGAAACATTAAGCTAGACAATTGTTCTGGTACGTCAAAACGTTCAATTACAAAAGAGGTCGCTACTGTTTCATGAGCGACGATTTCGATTTCCTTTTCACTTAGTTGCATCTGTTCACATCCTTACTTATAACTTTTCTTCTATAGTTTAACAAGTCATTATTAATTTTACTCAACCTTTTATGTAAATATTTTGTAAAGGCTTCCTTTATTGTTTTGATAGACTTCATAACTAATTCAACTGACCAAATATTCCTTTATCCAAAAAGTTTTGTTAACTTTCAATGAGAATACACTTGTAATTCTAATTTATATTTTATATAATAATTTCAACAACTAAGAGGAGGCAGCCATCATGTCTAAACAATCTAAATTCAATAACATTCATGTTGCGCCTGTCGCTTCTATGAACCAATACTTATTATTATTATTAGTCATCTAGGATTCTAACCATTCGGTCAGGGTCCTATTTCTCGTGAAATCGGGCCTGACTAGTAATAGTCTACTAACAAGCCTGATTAACGTCAGGCTTGTTTTTTTGTTTGTTTTTAGCAATCCGGAAGCTAAAAGCGGATAACAAAACAGTAAGTAAAGGTGAGTTGCAATCAATATTAATACTATATGACCCATTAACTTTAGGAGGAATTACTTATGTTTAAAAAATTCGTATCTCGTATGATTACAGGCGCTACTGTTGTAACAACTGCATGTGCTGCAATGGCTACTGCCCCAATTTCAGTGGCCGCCCAAGAAGAAGGCGACACAGTGCGTATTGGTTCATTATTTGAATTATCTGGTGCGGTAGCTGCTTACGGTCAAACACAATCTAATGCAATTAAAATGGCTGTAGAAGAAATTAATGAAGCCGGTGGTATCAGTGGCAAACAAGTGGAAATCGTGGAGTTCGATACGAAATCTGATGATACGGAAGCAGCAGTCTTGGCGACTCGTTTAGCCTCTCAAGAAAACGTTTCTGTTATTATCGGGCCTGCAACTACCAGTCAAATGCAAGCAGCGATCCCAATCGTCAATGAGTTTGAAGTGCCTTTAATTGCACCTTCTGTAACGAACACTGATATCGTGTTTGATGATGCAGGCAATGTTCATCCATTTGCTTATCGTACTTCTTGGCCTAACTCTTTCCAAGGGGCAGGTATCGGTAAATTCGCTTACGAAAATCTAAACGCAGCTAAAACAGTTGTTATTTACGATAACTCAAGTGATTACGGTGTTGGTCTATACGATAACTTCCAAGAAAACTACGAAGGTGAAATTGTCAGTGTTGAAACAGTTCAACCCTCTGATAGTGACTTCAGTGCGATTGTCACAAACTTAATGGCTCAAGAATTTGATTCAATTGTGATTCTGGCTTTCTATCAAACTGCTGGACCTTTAGTTAAACAAATTCGCGAAATGGGCTTTGAACAACCAATCGTTGGTTCAAATGGATTTGGTAATGATATTATTTATGAATTGGCCTTGCCTGAGAACATGAACGATGTTTATTATGCATCACTTTACCCTATTCTAGAAGATGATGAATTTGTTCAAAGATACCAAGAAAAATTCAATAGCGATCCTGATATGTTTGCGGCACTTGCTTACGATACAGTTTACATGGTAAAACAAGCGATTGAACAAGCTGGTTCAACAGATCCAATTGCAGTAAATGAAGCTTTAGAAAACTTGGGAAGCTTTGAAGGTATTACAGGTTCATTTATTTTTGATGAAAATCACAACCCGACTAAAAATGTTGTCAGCATGATTGAAATTCAGGATGCTGAAGAAACGGGTGTTCACGAAGTAGTATTTGACTAATTTTAAACTTAACTAGCCTTCTGATGAGGGCACACTACCATTCATAAACCTCTTAAATACCCCGTTCGTCCCTTGAGCATGCCTACGCTCCGGTGACTGACGGGGTATTTTTGTTTAGATGATAGGGGTAGTTAGGGTAATATTTTGTCAAAAAAAAGAGCTGTTCCTTATGAGGAAACAGCTCAGGTTGTTTTTACTAACGCGGTTCAATTTTTACTTGTAAATATAAATCGTTGTATTGAATTAATTTCTCTTGACCAAGGTCTCGGTAAACTTCCAGACGCTCGATAACTTCATCGCTAGGATAGAAAGCTTCATCGCTGGTAATCTCAGGATCCATTAGTTCAAGTGCGGCTGCATTTGGTGTGGCATAGCCGACGTATTCTGCATTGATTGCCGCAATTTCCGGATCGAGAAGGAAGTTAATTAAAGCATGAGCTCCTTCTGGATTACGTGAATTGGCTGGGATTACTAAGTTATCGAACCAAAGGTTTGAGCCCTCATCCGGAACATGGTAAGCCAGGTCTTCATTATCATACATAGCGGTAGCTGCCTCACCCGAGAAGGTAATCCCGATTGGGGCTTCTTCTTGGTTGATATGCATTTTCATTTCATCTGCTACTAGCGCGATAATGTTCGGCATCAAGGTTTTCATCTTAGCTGCTGCTTCGACTAATTTATCGTCGTCCGTTTCATTCAGCGAGTAGCCTAATGATTGGAGGCCAATCCCTAGCACTTCGCGTGCCCCATCATAAATCATAATGCTGCCTGCAAATTCCGGATTCCATAAATCGTCCCAAGTTTCTACTTGGCTCGCATCGATATATTTCGTATCGTATAAGATCCCCAGTGTACCCCAGAAGTAAGGAATTGAATACTCATTCTCTGGGTCAAACGGTTGATCGATGAAGCGTTCATCTAAATATTGAAAATTAGGTAATTGCGCATAATCGATTGGCTGTAATAGAGAGGCATCAATCATACTTTCAATCATATATTCACTTGGCACTAAGATATCGTACTGTGTCCCACCTTGTTTGACTTTAGTAAACATTGCTTCGTTTGAGTCAAAGGTTTCGTAGATAACACTATAGCCTGTTTCCTCTTCAAAACGCTTCAATAGGTCGGGATCAATGTAGTCCCCCCAGTTATAAAAATTAATGACTTTATCGCCGGTTAAACCTTGCGAACTCTCAAGTTGATAACGAATACCGAATAAACCTGCAACTACAATAAGAATGGTTATGGTCATATTAATCAATGTTTTCATACGTCTAACACCGCCTTATGACGTTTTTGCAATTTGGCTTTTCGTCTTTGTTCACTCACTTGTAGGCTATAGTAGCCACTCACGAGTAATAAAGCGAGTAAGAACATCAGCGTACTTAATGCATTGATTTCCAAGCTCACGCCTGTTCTAGCACGAGAGTATACCTCAACCGATAAGGTACTGAAGCCATTCCCCGTTACAAAGAATGTTACCGCAAAATCATCGAGTGAGTAAGTAAAGGCCATGAAAAATCCTGATAGAATTCCACTCGAAATACTAGGTAGGATGACGCGCCTTAAAATTTGGCTATGATTAGCGCCTAAGTCTTGGGCGGCTGTAATCATGGTTGGATTCATTTCGTATAATCTTGGCAATACCATCAACACCACAATTGGAATACTGAAGGCCACATGTGCAAGCAATACACTCGCAAAGCCCAATTGAATCGGTATTAATACCGAGAACAAAATAAGGAAGCTTGCCCCCATCATAACATCTGGTGTTACCATCAGAATGTTATTCAAGTTCAGGATTGTTTGTCTGCGACCTTTCTGGCGTGTGTAATAGATGGCAATTGCTCCAAATGTCCCAATAATGGTTGCTAATAAAGCGGATAATAACGCCACAATAAAGGTATTCACGATAAAGGTAATCAAACGTGTATCTTCAAATAACGTTTGGTAATGTTCCCAAGTAAAACCTGTGAAGCCTGTCATATCGCCACCTTCATTGAACGAGTAGAACATTAAGTAAAAAATCGGTGCATACAGAATCACAAACATTAAGATAATGTACACGTTGGACCATTTAAAATTAGATTTATTCATTGATCAGCGCCCCCTTATCTTTACGATCACGCGTTAGGAACATAACGAGTACCATCGAAATCATCAAGATGACCCCGATTGTTGAACCCATTCCCCAGTTTTGCGTCACTAAAAAGTGTTGCTCAACCGCAGTTCCCAATGTGATGACACGGTTACCACCGATTAATCGCGTTAACATAAATAAAGACAGTGATGGAATAAACACAGCTTGAACGCCACTACGGATGCCACGCATTGATAATGGGAATACCACGCGTCTGACTGTTTCCAACTGTGTAGCACCCAAATCTTTTGATGCTTCCATCAAAGAGCTCGGGATCTCATCAATTGAATTAAAGATTGGCAACATCATAAAAGGCAATTCAATATAAGCCGCTACCAATAAGAATGACGCGTCTGTAAATAGAAGTTGCACTGGCCCAATCCCCATCGACATTAACCACTCATTGATTGGACCTGTTTGGCCTAAGAGGCCGATAAATGCATAAGTTTTCAGTAATAAGTTAATCCAGGTTGGTAGAATAATTAACATCAACCATAGACGCTTATTTTTCGTTTGAGTTAAGAAGTAAGCCATTGGATAAGCCAACACAAAGGTCACCAAGGTTACTAAAAAGGCATACCAGAAAGAACTTGCGGTCATTTGTAAATAATTACGGGACGTAAAGAAATTCACATAGTTATTCAACGTAAAGTTTCCCTGAATATCGAAAAATGACTGATACAGTAATAGCACTAGCGGTGCAAATACAAAGAGCACGATCCATAAATAGTACGGAACCGCTAATAGATTATTCCTTTTAGAATTCATTCTACTGCCGCCTCCTAGTCTTCGTATTGTTCAAGACGGGCGTCGAAGTCTTCTTCAGATTCTCCAAAACGCATAACATGGATTTCGTGCGGTTCGAATTTAAGTCCGATTTGTGCACCTTCTTCGACTTTAGCAGTCGTGTGGATCATCCACTCATTATTATCTTCATCATAGGCAATAATTTCATTAAAGACCCCGCGGAAAAGAATGGTATCTACTTTCGCTTGTAGTTGGCCGTCTTCCGGTTTCGTCAGTGAAATATCTTCTGGTCGGATGACAACTTCTACTGCTTCGCCGCTTGGTATCCCCGCGTCTTCACAGTCAAATACATGACCGACAAATTCTACACGGTAGTCTTCAATCATTTTCGCATCAATGATATTACTTTCACCAATAAAATCGGCAACATAACGGTTAATCGGCTCATCGTAAATATCCACAGGTGTACCTGATTGAACAATTTCGCCTTCTTTTAATACATAAATCCAATCAGACATCGCAAGAGCTTCCTCTTGATCATGCGTGACAAACACAAAGGTAATCCCCAAGCGTTGTTGTAACTCACGCAATTCATATTGCATATCTGTTCTTAATTTTAAATCGAGCGCTGAAAGCGGCTCATCTAGTAATAATACATCTGGTTCGTTAACCAAAGCGCGCGCAATCGCTACCCTTTGTTTCTGTCCACCAGACATCTCTGAAATATCACGCTGCTCATAGCCAGATAAACGGACTAATTTCAACGCTTCCGTTACTTTTTGTTTAATGGTTTGTTTATCAATTTTTTTCACTGATAAACCAAACGCAATGTTGTCATACACATTCATATGCGGGAACAATGCATAATCTTGAAAGACCGTGTTAACCTTTCGTTGATTGGCAGGTATTTGATTAACCTTCTTGCCCTCTATAAAAACTTCACCCGAACTAGCGGATGTGAAACCAGCAATAATTCTTAAAATTGTGGTCTTACCACAGCCAGATGGTCCAAGAAGCGTATAAAATTTACCCTTTTCTAATTCCATATCAATTGACTTTAACACTTGCGTATCATCATAGGATTTGGTTACCCCATTTAAAACGACACTATAATTTTGTTTTGACATATGCACATTCTCCTCTTGCATAGATTTGTTGACATTATTGACTCCTTTAATACCGATTTGTAAACTGCTCTAAAGCTTATTATGATAACTCTCCAAGCGATTTACGTTTTGCAAGTTTTAACCTTACGAGAAAAAATTATATCACATTAAATCTTTTTAACAATCACTATTTTGTAAACTTTTTTCCTATGGCGGAACTCGCTAATTCTAGTGTAGTTGAGTACGTTTTTAAACACAAGCAGAATCATATGTTTGAACACTTATACGAGGGAGAGCTTCGTATTTCTCTCTTACAGCAAACACCCTCTGAACAAACCAATGGAGAAATCTATAAATGATTATAAACGCACAAAAACTCCCTCTATCACTGACTAAGCGTCGCGTAATAGAAGGAGTTTTGACAATCTTATTAAGCTTTAGGATTTTCACCAATAATCCGTACTTCTGGTTCAAGTCTAACTTGGTTAAGGTCCCAAATACGTTCTTGAATGAATTCAATCATATCAGTATAGTCGGTTGCAGTTGCCTTATCGACGTTCACGATAAACCCTGCATGTTTGCGTGAGATTTCAGCACCACCGATACGGTAGCCTTGTAAACCAGCATCTTGAATCAACTTACCTGTGTAATAACCCACTGGACGCTTAAAGACGCTACCACATGACGGGTATTCTAAAGGTTGTTTGGATTCACGTAAATCTGTTAAGTGATCCATTTCTTCCTTTATGGCGATTGGTTCACCATCTGTAAGCTGGAATGTAACCGATAGGACAATATCCGAATTAGTTTGGAATACACTGTGACGGTAACTAAAATCACAATCTGCATTACGATAAGTTTTAAATTCACCCTCGCGCGTAATTACTTCAACAGACGTGATAACTTCTTTAACTTCTCCACCGTAAGCTCCAGCATTCATAAAGACTGCCCCACCGATACTTCCCGGAATACCACACGCAAACTCTAAGCCGGTGAGTTCTTCGGTTAACGCACGATAGCTGACATCGATTAGGCGCGCACCGCTGTCTGCAATTAATTGGCCGTCTTCAGTTGCCGTTACAGAATTTAAGTCAGTTAAAATCATGACAATACCACGGATTCCACCGTCACGCACAATTAAGTTGCTCGCATTGCCTAGGATGGTTAAAGGTGCATTCTGTTCACGAGCCCAGTCGACAATTTGCTTTACTTCAGTTTTCGTTTTTGGAAACACTGTAACGTCTGCTAAGCCACCCGTTTTAGTGTAAGTATAATTCGATAACGCATCATCGTATTGAATGGTTATCGTTGGATATAAAGTTGATAATTGTTGAAAATTCATGAGTCAATTCCTCTCAAAATTGTTAAGTCCTACTTATTCTAGTAAAAGCTAGGCATAAAGTAAAGCATCCACAAGTTAAGAAAAGGTAACAATCTCACTAATTGCCCTTTCTTAACTTCAGATGCCTGCGTTACTGAAAGTTTCTTCTATTTTATAGTAATAATTCCATGACATACGAGTCAAAATATGAACAATTATGCTTCAATCGTTTCTTAAGGGTACCAACAATTTCAAAGCCAAATTTCTTGTACAATTCAATTGCCCGTTTGTTTTCTGTGACAACTTCCAATGTGATGACTTCTAAACCTACATTTTTAGAAAAATCTAGCAAATCTTCCATTAGCAAAGAGCCAATACCATATCCCCAATATTCCTTGATCAGGCTTAAGCCAATTTCCGCTACATGCGATTGTTTCATACTACCAAAAGTAGCAATGTTACCCATGCCAATGATTTGCCCGTCGACTTCTACAACTAGCATAATATTCTCTTGAGAGGTTGCAAAGGCGTCAATTAAATCCATTTCTTGAGCGACCGTTAGCCCGACACCTTCAGGCCCAAAAGTTAAATAATCCGTCTCTTTCCCAACTAATTTAGTTAAACCAAGTAACGCTCTTGCATCATTTGGTTCCGCTTGGCGAATTATCGTATCAATTTCAATCCAATCACCGCTTGGTTCATTACTGTCATATGGAATCATGACTTGCTTCCACCCTTTCCCAATTATTTAGCCATGTCGCTACTAATTCATGGTATGCTGCTTGTTCTTTAGTGCCGTGTGTCGATATTTCGATTTCTCGTAAAGTTAGTTCATCCTGCGGAATGAATTTTATACGGATGTAATCACTCGGCAAGTAGTCTGCCACAAATTCTGACCACTCAATTAACACAACCGTATCTGGTCTTAAATAACTATGTAAATCAATGGAGTCTGCCCCACCCGTTTCTAAACGGTAAGCATCAATGTGAATTAATTCAAACGCTTCAGGTTCTTCAATTGAATATTCTTTTACAATTGTATAAGTAGGACTTTTAATCGCTCGTTTAATTCCTAGCGCTTTACCCAATCCTTGTGTAAATGTCGTCTTGCCACTTCCAAGCGGGCCATCTAATAATATGACGGTCCCAGGATGTAAAAGTGCCGCTAATTCACTTGCTAATGCTTGGGTTTCTTGTGAAGATTTCACTGACAAAATATTCACTTTATACCCCCTCTGTCTATTTAATATGTACACACAAAGTATACAACTACTAATATAATCATTATATTAAATTTGTGTCAAGACTGCTAATCATTTGACTTTTAGCCAATTTATTGATAACTTTATAACATAGAATCGATTGGAGGTCGACACCCATGAAGAAATTTATTAAACTAATTACCCTTCCATTAGTCGCTACTATGTTGGTAGCTTGTGGAAACAATACAGAAGAAGCCCCAGTAGAAAGTTCATCTGTAGAAGAAACATCTTCGGTTGAAGAAACTACGGAATCATCAGTAGAATCAACAGAAAATGCTTCTGAATCAGAAGCAACTGAATCTACTGAAGAAACAACAGAAGAATCTAGCGAAGAAGCAGACGAAACTGCGATTACATTATCAATTATTGTATCTGGCACTGAAGAAACAATTGGAGAATTTACAGTTCCTTTTGAAGAAGGTATGAACGTAATCGGCGCTATGGAAGCTGCTGAAGAATTAACTTTCACCTTCAATGAAGAAGAAGGCATTATTGACGTCATTGAAGATATTGCAAATGATTACGAGACAGGCGATACTTGGGTATACTTGTTAAACGATCAAATGGCTGAATTTGGTGTAGTCTCACAAACGTTAGAAGAAGGCGATAATATCAAATGGTACTTCGGTACAATTGATCAAATCCCAATTACAATCATCCCAGCCAACGAAGACGAAGTAACTGAAGAAGCTGCCTCAGAAGATGAAGGTCAAGTTGAAGTTATCGACGGTGAATAATTAAGATTAGAAGCTCCTCTTTTTAATGAGGAGCTTTTTTTTTTGCGTTTTTTTTTATGTATGAACACGATAGTGAGCCTTCAAAATGAATTACGCGATCTCGAGGCTTCGCTCAATTTTTTGTCTGGCTTAGTTTACTGGTTACGCACTAAGAGGATTGCACTTTATCATATAAGAGCTCCTCTTTTTTTGTGCGTGGAACTATTGCTCGCTTCGATAATATAATGAGGGACTTGGATGCTTATTTACCAAGCTTTTATTAACTTTTATGTGTAGTATATTGCTATTTAGGCTTATTATTATAAAAATCTTTCGAATTAACACCGCGTTTTCAGAGGGAAGGGCTTTGACTAGCCTAAACCAATCAACTAACAAAAAAAAGAATACGACTAAACTCAAAGTGAGTTAGTCGTATTCTTGTAAAATTAACCTTGTAAAGCTTGGTTCGCTGTAATGATTGTAACGTTATAAACGTCTTCTTCCACACAACCACGAGACAAGTCAGAAACTGGTTTGTTTAAACCTTGTAAGATTGGTCCAACTGCTTGGTAGTTACCTAAGCGTTGTGCAATCTTGTAACCAAGGTTACCTGATTGGATTTCTGGGAATACATAAACTGTTGCGCGTCCTGCTACTGTAGAGTTTGGAACTTTTTGTTTAGCAACAACTTCAGAGTAAGCTGCGTCAAATTGTAATTCACCGTCAATTTCGTATTCTGGAGCTAATTCTTTCGCAATGCGCGTTGCTTCAACCACACGGTCAACATCTTCTGAACTTCCTGAACCATGAGAAGAGAAACTTAATAAAGCAACACGTGGTTCAATATCAAATAACTCAGCAGTTTTAGCACTTTCGACTGCGATTTCAGCTAATGCTTGAGCATCAGGTTTGATGTTAATCGCACAGTCAGAGAATACTAATTTTTGACCATCTCTTTGAGGTGGAACCATGATGAACGCACCACTTGTACGTGATACACCTGGTTTAGTTTTAATAATTTGTAAAGCTGGTCTTACTGTATCACCCGTTGCGTAAACAGCACCACATACCATACCATCTGCGATATCCATGTGAACTAACATTGTACCAAAGTAAGCTTTATCACGTAATAATTCACGTGCTTTTTCTTCAGTTGCTTTACCTTTACGACGCTCTACGAAAGATGCTACCATTTCGTCAAATAATTCATAGTTATTTGGATCATAAATGATGAATTGATCGATTATCCAGTTATTGGCTTCAGCTAATTCTTTAATTTCAGCTGGATCACCAATTAAGATAGGTTCTACTAAATTATCTGTTTTTAAACGAATTGCCGCACCTAGAACTCGACGGTCATTTGCTTCAGGAAAAGCAATTTTTAAGCCTTTTCCTTCAATCTTTTGCGACAAACTTGTAAACATATCCATTGTGTGTATTCCTCCATAAACTTATTAACTTCACTTCTATCTTACACCTTTTTATAAAATCTTTAAAGGCAATTTTCAATATTCATTTGTCATGAAAGTTATTAGTTCTGTTTATCGTTAGCTTCATCCTGTACTTCTACTGCTTTTTTCTTGTTTTTTCGTTTAAATGGATTACGGACACCCACGGCTTTTAAAATTGGTTTAATAATATAGCGATAGATTAAGTAAAGGATGACGATAAATAACAAGTAAGGTAGGATGAAGATTAAGGATAATATACCTTGTTGTAACACATCGATTGCGCGGTAACCAGTTTGAGTAAAGGCTCTAACCAACTCATCCCAGAAGGAACGCTGACTTCCCCCATCTTCCAATTCCAAAACTTCTCTTAAGGTCACAGTAATCGTCGAGCGACTGACTTGATCATTCAGGTGTTGTTGTTCTGCCATTAATTGATCACGTTCGATAATTGCTGCATCTAAACTGTTTTGGATTTCAATAATATCAGAGATATTCTGAGCCTCATCTAATAGTTCATTCAATCGATCTACTCTCGCATTGATAGATTCTACTCTTATATCAAGGTCACGAATTGACAGTGTCACATCTTGTGAACCTCGTGATGTGCTTAATAATTCTGCGATGTCACCATTAGTTAATCTTTCTAAAAATGGTTCAAAATCATCTTGTGGAATCCTTAAGGTCATCGATAAAGTGTATAAACGATCATCACTTTGAGAACTAGTTCGATAATCATAATAAGTCTGCGTATATTCATCTTGATACTGAATTTGTGCTGTACCAGACTCGATTGCTTCCATCAAAGCTGCTTTTGTATCTTCGTAAGTGATCGTCTGTAACTCGACACTTGCTGTATAAATCAACGCTTGAGTATCGGTTGTTTCTTGACCAGTCTGCGTTTGTTCCGTAGACGAATCCATCGCCATTTGCTCAGCTTCACGTACATAAGGTTGTGTCTCTTGATAACTCGTTGAGTCAGTGCCACACCCCACTAATGCAACAGTAGCTAACATCAGCATCATTAGTTTCTTATACATCTCTTTCACTCTCCTTCTTAGTCCATAGTCATACTTTTATTATACACAGACCGCTTTTTAAACACGATTAAAAGCCCTTATCTGTACAAAATACAGCCCCAAAGCATTCTAGCTCCAGCGCTGTATCATTTTCTAGTTTTATTGTGTGTCGCGTACTAAATATTGGTCAATGACAGCCGCTACAGGGATAATTACCCAAGCAGTTCCCCACCAATTAAATAGAACACCAAGCACCATGTAAATGACTGAAGCAACTGATGTTAGACGGAAATTTTTCATATTCATGAATCTTCCTTCTTTCTTTTTCTCCCTAATGAGTCACAAGTGTATTTATGTCTCAGTCCTAACTTCATTATACAAAAAATCAATACTTAATTGAATTGATAGCCCTTAGTCGAAAGCTAAAAGCGCTGTTACGATTGGGAAGATAACCCATGCGGTCCCCCACATATTGAAAAATGTGCCGGCTACTAAATAAATTGCGACTGCGACGAGCCAAATGTTGCTTCTAATTTTTGCCCAAAGATTATCATTTCTATTGTGACGAGGGGCTTTGTCTTTTAATATTTTTTCGGCTTCCCCAGGGTCTAAGAACTGAAGTAGTTCCCGTGACCTGAAATATTTCATGTAATATTCGTGTTGATTGATCAGTGATAGGAAGAAAAAGAGTGCGATGGCGCCGCTGACTAAAAACCGATTCCCGCTACGATTCCTCCGCCCCATTGACGTAACACAATGGTAATGACTAATGGCAAAATTAATAATGCTATCGTTGCCGCGAACTTCATCGAATAATCTTTCATAAACAGTTGATATTCTTCGATTATTTCTTCGTCTTTGGCGCTTAATTTATCCTCAGTCGTTCGCTCTTTCAATACTAATTCGTCCGCCAGTTCATCAATCGTTCCAAATTCGCTCATGACTTTTCCGACTGCCGCATCATGGGACAAGCCTTCCAATGTCAAGTCACGATATTTTTCTTCCATGGTCATTAATAGCGATTCTTTGAGTCTAAGAGCTTGTTCGGTTTCCTGGTAAGCTGCAAATATATTATTTAAATAAGTATTGAAAACTTCCATTTTCTTGCCTCCTGTTTTTAGATGAATTGTGTCATCAAGCTTTTTATTAGTGACCATTCTTCCTTGCGACGTTTGAACTCTTGGCGTCCGGCGGAAGTGATGGTATAGTTTACCCGTTTTCTACCGTGGGTTTCTTGAGTATCATATGAAGAAATCCATCCATTTTTTTCAAGCCGAGCAAAGGCAGAATAGAGTGTGGTTTCTTTCAATTGATACATCTCTGCCGCTCGTAATTTAATTTCTTTCCCAATCTCGTAAGCATAACTATCGCCTTCCGCTAATAAACTTAATATCAGCAAATCATGAAAGCCACGCATGACATCACTTGATATCAACCCGCCACCTCTTTTCATCCAAAAATCTTTTACTCCACCTGTTGTAGTAATTATAGCATCTTTACTACGACAGATAAAGTAATTATATCAAAGTTCAGACTAAGGTCTGATAGTCGGGTGAATGTTATCCTAAAGTTCCCTTTAGATAGACTTGGGTAACCTTGCAATTGAATGCGATCAAATGTTTTGCGACGTAAAAAAGCCCCCATAAAGTTAGCGTTTCAACAATAACTTTATGAGGGGCACATCACACTGACCGTTTCTTATAGCCATCTCGTATAATCGTCGTCTGACATCGCTTCGACTGCACCAAGTAAGTAACCATTACCGACTTGCGAGAAGAAGTCGTGGTTGCTGGTACCAGTGGAAATACCGTTCATAACAATCGGGTCCACATCGTCCGCTGTATCAGGGAACAATGGATCAAAGCCTAGGTTTTGTAAGGCTTTATTGGCGTTATAGCGAATAAAGACTTTTACTTTTTCAGTTAAGCCAATTTCATCGTACAACATTTGCGTAAATTTGCTTTCATTTTGATAAAGATCAAACAAAACTTCATAAACCCAATTTTTCAATTCAGCTTGTTCTGCTTCCGGTAACTGATCGAAGCCTAATTGGAATTTATAGCCAATATACGTTCCGTGAACGGACTCATCGCGGATAATCAATTTTATTATCTCCGCTACGTTTGCTAGTTTGTTATTACCTAAATAATATAAAGGCGCAAAGAAACCTGAATAGAATAAGAATGATTCAAGCAAAACACTCGCTGCTTTAGCTTGTAAATCGGTCCCGTTTTTATAAATATCATTAATTTTCAATGCTTTGTATTGAATGACTTCGTGGTTGTTTGTCCAATTAAAAATCTGTTCAATCTCTGCTTTACTATTCAACGTACTGAAAATCGATGAATAACTTTTCGCATGCACCGATTCCATAAACTGGATATTATTTAACACGGCTTCCTCATGTTGAGTGCGTGCGGTTAAACGCAAACGTTCAATCGCATCTTCAGATTGTAAGGTATCCAGCAAGGTCAACCCACCAAACACTTTTCCAAACATATCTTTTTCAGCAGCCGATAAGGTACGCCAATCATCTAAGTCATTCGATAAAGGAATACGTGTATCGAGCCAGAATTGCTCCGTTAATTTCTCCCAAGTCAACTTGTCAATCATATCTTCGATTGCATTCCAGTTGATTGCTTGATAGCTAGTATTATTGGTCATCTACTTATTCCTCTCCTTAAATTGAGCAACTCTCACAAGCGTTGCTACCTACTTCTTCCCCATCATCCGTAAAAGTACGTACATAGTAGATGGATTTAATGCCTTTTTTCCAGGCATAATGACGTAGAATATTCAGATCACGCGTCGTTAACTTATTCGTACGACCATTCTTCCATTCATACATGCCTTCAGGAATTTCCGAACGCATAAATAACGTTAAGGACATCCCTTGGTCAATATGTTTTTGAGCCGCTGCATAAACATCGATCACTTTACGCATATCAATATCGTAAGCCGATTTATAATATTGAATCGTCTCATTTGATAGATGCGGTGCTGGATAATACGTTTTACCTGTTTTCTTCTCTTGACGCTCCTCGATTAAACGCGTAATCGGATGTAAGCTGGCACTCGTCTCATTGACATAACTAATGGAACCTGTTGGTGCAATCGCTAAACGGTTTTGGTGATATAAGCCTTGCGCTTGAACATTCGCTTTCAACTCCGCCCAATCCTCTGCCGTCGGCATCATGACATTCGCCATCACTTCTTTTACTTTAGGCGTTTTAATCACAAAAGGATTCTCAATATATCTGTCAAAATACTCACCCGAAGCATAAGCCGATTTTTCAAAATTATCAAAGGATTGCTGACGTTCGGCTGCTATTTTATTACTGGCTACTAAAGAATAGTAGTTTAATGCATAGAAATAAGCTTCCGTTAATTCAATTGATTCTGGCGAACCATAGTGCATTTGATTAATCGCAAATAATGTATGCAACCCCATACCGCCTAAACCAATAGTATGCGCCTTATCGTTACCATTTTTGACTGTTGGTACCGCATCAATACTTGAGTGATCTGTTACATAAGTTAAGGCTCTCACTGCTGTTTCTACTGAATTCGCAAAGTTCGGCGATTGAATCATATTCGGAATATTCGTCGAACCTAGATTACAACTAATGTCTGTTCCTAAAATTTCATACTCTTGGGCATTATTAATTAAAGAAGGTTCTTGAACCTGTAAAATCTCTGAACACAAGTTACTCATCGTGATGGTTCCTTCAATAGGATTGGCACGGTTCGCTGTATCAACATTAATAATGTAAGGGTAACCTGATTCTTGTTGAAGTTTACTAATTTCATTTTCTAATTCACGCGCAGAAATTTTAGATTTTCTAATTTCTGGGTTATTCACTAATTCATCATACTCAGCCGTAATATCGATATAAGAGAACGGCTTGCCGTAAATACGTTCCACATCATAAGGGCTGAACAGATACATCTTTTCATCTTTAGCCGCTAATTCATAGAATTTATCGGGCACTACAAGGCCAAGTGATAAAGTTTTGACACGAATTTTTTCGTCCGCGTTTTCTTTCTTCGTAGATAAGAACGATACAACATCTGGGTGGAATACATTTAAATAAACCGCACCTGCACCGTTTCTTTGTCCTAATTGGTTTGAGTAGCTAAAGCTGTCTTCTAACAACTTCATAATCGGAACAACACCACTTGAGGCATTTTCAATTTTCTTAATTGGGTCGCCCGCTGCACGAATATTCGATAAGCTAACGCCTACACCCCCACCAATTCTTGATAGTTGTAAGGCAGAGTTCACCCCGCGTCCGATACTATTCATATCGTCTGTTAGTTGGATTAAGAAACAAGATACCAATTCCCCGCGACGTTTACGTCCTGCATTCAGGAATGTCGGCGTTGCCGGTTGGTAACGTTGCGCAATCATTTCATCACGCAAGCGAATCGCTAAATCTTTATCACCATCGGCTAAGAATAGCGCGGTAAATACAATACGATCTTCATAGCGTTCTAAATAACGTTTGCCATCATTAGTTTTCAATGCATACTGAGTGTAAAACTTAAAAGCAGACATGAAAGATGTAAAGCGGAAACGCATGTTATATGTACTCGCCATTAAATTTTTAATAAATTCACGTTCATATTTCGCAATAAATTCTTCTTCTAAGTAATCATGGTCAAGTAAATAGCGAATTTTCTCATCTAGTGTATAAAAGAAAACAGTATTTGGGTTAACGTGCTCTAAGAAAAAGGCACGAACTGCTTCACGATCCTTATGTAAAGGAATTTGATTATCAACTGGACGGTTTAATTCGTTATTTAATTTAAAATACGTAACTTCGGTTGCTTTAGTCGCAAGTACTGGTTTATCCAAGTTTTTCCACCTCTTTTTTTAATCGTTCTACATCCGGATCCATCCCCTGAAATTCAAATAAGTGCAATAAAGGGACCTTATAATCGCGGGCATAATCTTTTGCTGTAAAACAATATAAATGATTAAAATTTAAGTTACCACTCCCCGCAAAGCCTTTCAAGTAATCAGTATTCTGTCCTGTTTCTAGAAAGTCCGCAATCAAATCCGTTGCTTCCTTGTCATAGGTCGGCGCCACAAAAATAAAGGGTTCATCGACTTCTATAAAAGCATTATCCAAGGTTATTTCCAGACTTGGCCAACCAAGTTTTTTCACAAACTTTCGTGTTTGACCCGTTAAAGACATAAATACCACTAACATTTAGCTTCGCTCCTTAAAAATTAATTTCTCAATCCATGATAACAGATTAAAAATAGTTAGCAAGGTTTATAAAACCGCATATTTTGTGTTTGTTTATATGTTTCATCACTACATATTGTGTTGTTCACATGCGTGAATTTATGAGAAATTCTAGCGTTGTTTCTTACCCTTTCTTAATTTAACGCCCTTTCATTGAAAACATTTCCATAATAACTGTTGTGTTAAGTGACTCATATATGTTTATGTTCACAAACTTATTAATACGAACATTAAAAAATTTAATCCTTGACACTTTAAGTTTACAGGTGTAAACTATAATTGTAGATTACAAACGTAACCTAAGGAGGGATTACATGATTAGTTCAGCTGAATGGGAAATTATGCGAGTTGTTTGGGCCGAAGGTCAGCTAACCAGTCGTCAAATTATTGACACCATGCTGGCTATTTCGGAATGGAAGGAAGGCACCATCAAATCGATGTTAAATCGTTTAACAAAAAAAGGTATTCTGACACAAGATACGACAGTCAGCCCTTTTCTTTATTCGAGTTCTATTTCGATGAAAGAAGCCACTTTAACACGGACAGATGACATTATGGCCAATAGTTGTAATTTAGATCATGCCGGTATTGTGGCGCATATGATTGAAAACAATACCTTTTCACAAACTCAACTTCAAGATCTTGTATCTTTATTACAAGTAAAAATGCAAACTGCACCGGCCAGCATTGCCTGTCAATGTGCACCCGGCCAATGTCATTGTCATATCTCACAGACAAGTCACTCAAAAGAAAAGGAGCAAATAGTATGAAACAAACAATATTTAAAGTCGAAGGTTTAAGTTGTCAAGGTTGTGCCAATGCGGTCACGAATGTATTGAATGATGTTAACGGTGTTCAATCAGCAGTCGTTGATTTAGACAGTGCATCTGCGCAAGTAGATTTCGATGAAACGTTAACCAATTTTGAAACAATGCATGCTGCTGTTGATGAGGCGGGTTATACGTTAGTTAAATAAGTAGAAAGGAAGATTCATATGACTAAAGCGACTTATGCAGTTGAAGGGATGACCTGTGCATCTTGTGCGGCTAATGTTGAGCGTAGTTTGAATAAAGCTGAGGGCGTGGTGACTGCGTCAGTCAATTTAGCCACTGAAAAAGCTCAAATTGATTACGATGAAACACTCTTATCCCCTGATGCTTTGCAGGCAATCGTGAAGAAATCAGGTTATGCGTTGGTGGTCGAAAACGATAGCAACGCTATCTTAAATGAACGTTTACACCAAAACTTCTCAATTGAAGGGATGACCTGTGCGTCGTGTGCAGCTAATGTTGAAAGAGCTGTACAGAAATTACCTGCTATTAAACAAGCTGGCGTTAACTTAGCGACGGAAACGCTAAGTGTCGATTGGGCTGAAGCAGCCGAGCCACAGTTAATTTTACAAGCCGTCGAAAAAGCGGGTTACAAAGCGAGTCTAGCTTTATCTGCTCAAGAACAATATGATATTGACCAAGCGAAAAAAGAAACCCGCTTAAAAGCCATGCGTCAACGCGTGATTTGGATGGCCGTGTTTACCATTCCATTGTTTATTCTTACGATGGGACCAATGGTTGGCATGCCTTTACCTGCTATATTGGATATGCATCACAATCCTGGGCTAAACGCCTTACTTCAACTAGCTTTAACATTACCGGTTATGTGGTTAGGCCGCGCAATGTATCAAAGAGGGTTTAAACATTTATTCAATGGCCACCCTAACATGGATTCCTTAGTGGCAGTCGGAACGACAGCCGCTTTTATCCAAGGCTTAGTTGTGACATTTCTATTAGTGACAGGACGTTTTATGCCTACAGGGCATCCTGATTTATATTTTGAATCGGCGGCAGTGATTTTAACATTAATGAACGTCGGTAAATATTTAGAGGAACGTGCAAAAGGTCAAACTTCGGCAGCCATTAAAGCATTGATGGATTTAACACCGAGTCAAGCACGTCGCGTCAAAGCAGATGGTTCGACTGAAATGGTTGCAATTGAGATGGTACAAGTTGGTGATTTGTTACAGGTACGTCCGGGGGAAAGTTTGCCCGTTGATGGTGAGATTACCGAAGGGCAATCGAGCGTTGATGAATCGATGTTAACCGGAGAAAGTTTACCGGTTGAGAAAAAAGTCGGCGACAGCGTGACGGGCGCTAGTATTAATAAAACCGGCGCTTTTACTTTCCGAGTGACTAAAATCGGTCAAGATACTATGTTGTCACAGATTGTGCGTATGGTACAGGATGCTCAAGGTTCAAAAGCACCGATTGCGAAATTAGCAGACATTATTTCGGGATATTTCGTTCCGATTGTGATGGTGTTGGCGGTGCTAGCTGGTTTGTTCTGGTTCTTTGTCATGGGTGAGCCACTTGAATTTGCTTTAACAATTTTCATTAGTATCTTAATTATTGCCTGTCCGTGTGCTTTAGGTTTAGCAACGCCTACTGCGATTATGGTCGGTACGGGGAATGGTGCCCAGAAAGGGATTCTGATTAAGAGCGGTACTGCTTTAGAAGGGATCCACCATGCGAATGCGGTGCTATTGGATAAAACAGGTACCATTACCGAAGGTCAACCCACTGTGACTGATTTTGTCTTAGCTAATAATGGACACGATCAGGCTCAATTACTTGCTTGGGTTGCAGCGGCTGAATCAGCTTCCGAACATCCTTTAGGTGAAGCGATTGTGCGTTATGCGACAGAGGATCAGCGATTAAGTTTACCGAAAGTTGAACACTTCAACAGCGTGATCGGTAAAGGGATTGAAGCCCGAATCGACGGTCAAGAGATTAAAATTGGTAATCGTAAAATGATGGCTGACTTCGCCGAGGATACCGCATTAACAACAGCGGCAGATCGTCTAGCCAATGAAGCGAAGACACCGATGTTTATTGCAGTGAATGATAAATTAACTGGTGTAATTGCGGTCGCAGATCCGATTAAAGCTGAAAGTTCGCAAGCAATTCAGCAGTTGAAAGCGATGGGACTGGAAGTCATTATGATCACAGGCGACAACAAGAAAACTGCCGAAAGAATCGGCGAACAAGTTGGCGTTGACCGTGTCATGAGCGAGGTAATGCCAGAAGATAAAGCTGACATGGTAAAGCAACTTCAAAGCGAAGGCAAGCACGTGATTATGGTCGGCGACGGGATTAACGATGCCCCTGCCCTCGCTCAAGCTGATATCGGAATGGCGATTGGTTCGGGTACAGATATTGCGATTGAGTCTGCGGATACCGTTTTGATGAAAAATCAATTGACCGACGTAGTAGCGGCCATCGATTTAAGTCATGCGACTATTCGCAATATTAAGCAAAATCTTTTCTGGGCATTCGGCTACAATGTCATTGGAATTCCAATTGCGATGGGCGTGCTGTATCTATTCGGTGGCCCCCTACTCAGCCCAATGTTTGCGGCAGTTGCCATGAGTATGAGCTCAGTGTCAGTACTCGTCAACGCCTTGCGTTTACGCAACCACTAATACCGACAAAATATTACTTTAGATAACGAGCTGAAATAGCTATTCGTTGAATTGGTGTCAGGGAGATCCCTGGCACTTTTTTTAGTATACGGGATTATAAGTTTTATACTGATTTACCAAGTTTTATGCTTCGCTCAGCTGATTGTTTTCCAAGGCGATGGTCGCGTTAGAAATTCATGCTGAGCCAAGCGTGGCGTGTTCAACTAAATGTCTTGAAACAAAATGACCTCGGGCTTAGCTCGAGGTTTCCTTATTTTACTTGGTTGCCTGAATTCCAAAACCTAGATTGTTTCTGGAGACGTACTCGATTAATTTGCTAATGAATCGCTTTGATTATCGATGGCCCCTCATTCGTTTTTCGAGGGGCTTTCAGGGGAATAAAGAACCTCGCGCGAATTTAGAGGGGCTTTCACTAGTTGGGATTGTTCGTCTTATTGCGTGCGGGGGGTTATCCGCTGAGGGTGCGTCTAGATATGGTTTTACTGGGTGTGGTTGGGGGGCTAGTGGTGGATGCTAGCTTTTCATGGGAATTATTTCCAAAGGTGGTGGCTTGTGATTGTATCCGTTTGGTTGCTTCGATATAATTGGGTAAAGAGGGTTATTGTAGAAAGGGTGTTTGGTGTATGGCAAAGTTATATTTCGCGGCGTCTTTGTTCAATGAGATGGAGTTGGCTTATAATGCGCAGTTGGCGGCTCGTATTCGTGCGGAGATTCCTGGTCTAGAGGTGTTTGTGCCGCAGGAGCAAGGTGAGATTAATGATAAGAATGCTTATGCGGATTCGAAGATGATTGCGAAGTTGGATACGGAGGCGGTGCTTGCGAGTGATGTGCTGTTTGCGATTCTGGATGGCCAGGTGATTGATCCGGGTGTGGCGTCGGAGATTGGCGTGGCATATCAGGCGGGTATTCCGATTGTTGGTTTGTATTCTGATACGCGTCAACAAGGTGCCACGCATCCTGAGAAGCTGGCGGCTTTGCAGGTGTTAGCGGAGTCTCAGTTTAGTTATATTAATTTGTATACGGTAGGTTTGGTGAAGTTGAATGGTGAGGTAGTAGCTTCGTCGGATGCTGCGATTGAGGCGCTCAAGAAGTATGTGTAAGTCTATCTGATTTCGAGGGGATTGAATGAAATGTATAGAGAAAAAATAGCAATTGTGGATATTGGGTCGAATACGATTCGACTGGTTATTTATGGGATAGATCAAGATTTCTTTTTTACAGAAGTGATTAATATTAAGACGCCTGCTCGTTTGTCACAACATTTAATCATTGATGAGGCAGGTAAAACAATGGATCAGGCGGGCATTGATAAGTTGGTGAACACACTTGAGAGTTTTCGTTTAGTAACCGAAGAACATCAAGTAAACACAATTAAGCCTTTAGCTACGGCTGCTATCCGTCAGTCGCGTAACCAAGCAGATATTCTGAAGCAAGTAAAGGATCGCATGGGTTGGCAGATTGAGATTGTACCAGAAGAAGGTGAAGCAACTTATGGCCAATATGCGATTATGCATTCAACGTCTTTCCAAGATGCGATTACGATTGATATTGGGGGCGCGAGTTGTGAGATTACCTTGTTTAAGCAGAAGAAAATGAAAGCTTATCATAGTTTTCCTTTCGGGACGGTGTCATTGAAAGAGCAGTTTTTCGTTGACAAGCCGCATAATGATCCTGAAGCGATGGAGGCGTTGGCTAAATTCGTTAACAAGCAATTTAAGGGACTTGACTGGTTGAAGAAGGCAAAGTTACCGATTGTAGCAGTGGGTGGTTCGGCACGTAACGTGACCTTGGTTCATCAACGCGCGACCAGTTATCCAATTGCCGGAGTACATGGTTATCATTTATCTTTGGATGATTTGAGATTAACCCTAGACCTTTTCCAGAATACGCCCTTCGATAAAATGAGTGATATTGATGGGTTGAGTTCGGACCGTGTTGATATTATTATTCCAGCTAATTTAGTATTTATTGAATTATTCAATGCGGTGAAGGCAACGATTTTCTCTATTTCAATGCAAGGTTTGCGTGAAGGGATTGCCCTGGAATATATTAATTCTAAATATCAGTCGCCAATTGATACAGAGTTAATTAAGGCACGTTCAATTCGTCAAGTGATTAATGTCTTCCCGATAAATGTTGAGGGTGCGCAGTTGCGGGTGAATGCTTGTCTCGATTTATATCGTCAGATGTCTGACCTAGAACAGTTTGACTATCATTACAAGACACAAGAAATGCTAGAATTTGCCGCTTACTTATATCAATTTGGTTCATTTATTAGTGCAGAAGCGGAATCTCAACACACTTTCTATTTATTATCTAACATGAATTTATTTGGATTTAGTCACATCGAGCGTTTGCGTCTTGCGCTATTAAGTAGTTATCGTAATCGGTCTTTATTTAATCAATTTTTAGAGGACTTTGATAATTGGTTCAAGGATGATACACAAGATGAGTTACAGAAACTCGGCGGAATTATTAAATTTTGCCAAGCTTTGAATGATTCAGAAACGGCCCCAATAGGGCAACTGAATTTGACGCGTCAAGAAGATGGCGATTACGTTTTAAATATTGAACATAACGGTCCGATTGTGGCAGAGAAATACCGTGCAGATCGACACTTGAAACATTTAGCGCGCGCTTTAGATGGCAATTTATCGCTTACTTATACCGATTTATCATTAGCTTAATTGATTTAGTTTAGCATTATGTTTAGGCATATTCTGGCAGGAGGGTTATAAAATGAATTTACAGAAAACAACATCGGCTTCAGGTCAGAAGTCTGAACCAGACCTTGGGCGGACACAGTCTTTGCCTGAGGATTGTTTTGATCGACCGTCTTATTATTTCAACCGTGAGTTAAGTTGGTTGGACTTCAATAAGCGTGTAATTGCGGAAGCTTACGATAGTGAGAATCCGTTCTTGGAGCAATTAAATTTCCTAGCAATTGGCAGTTCAAACTTAGATGAATTTTTCATGGTCCGTGTAGCGGGTGTTTATGATCAGTATTTAGCCAATATTGAAATTTCTGAGACGAAGACGTATATGACGCCGCTTGATTTATTGACAGCCATTAGTGAGAAGAATCATCAGAATGTAGCGATGCAGTATGATCGTTATCATCAATTGGCCAGTCGTTTGCCACAAATGCAGTATGCGATTAAGCGTGTGTCTGAGTTGAATCAAGATGAGTTGGCAGAAATTGAGCGGATTTTCGAGGAACTGTTAATGCCGACGCTATCACCTTTAGCTATTGATGCGTATCGTCCTTTCCCTCATTTGAATAATAAATTGATGAATATTCTGGTTCGCTTGAACCGCGAACGTCCAGAACATGTCGCGATTGTTCCGGTGCCAGCTTTATTGGATCGATATATCACAATTGATGCTGGTGTGAAAAAAACCATCATTCTGGTGGAGGATATTATCATTCATTTTATCCAGCGTTTATTTGAAGGCCAAGACATTGCCTATGCCTACCCGTTTCGAATTACGCGCAATGCGGATTTCGATATTATTGAAGATGGGGCCGCTGATTTACTTGAAGTCATCGAAAACTACGTCAAAAAACGTAAAAACGGTATGGCAGTCCGAGTGGAGGTCGACACTTCTCAGTTGAGTGACTTCTCTGAACTGCAAGTTCAATATTTATTGGATGCATTGGACTTACATATCAATGATGTCTATCAAATTAACGGTCCACTAGATTTAACTTTCTTATTCGGGCTACGTGAACAAATTGGCGCAGATTTACCCGAATTAATGTACAAACCTTTTGATAGTTTCTTAGATCCAGCTAACTTGGGTGAAAGTTTATTTACACGCGCTAAAGAAAGAGATTTATTCTTCCACCATCCTTACGACGCTTTCGATCCGATTGTCTCGTTAGTTGCACACGCTGCTCAAGATAGCCAGACGATTGCGATTAAACAGACGCTCTACCGTGTGTCGAAAAACTCGCCGATTATCGCAGCCTTAAAACAAGCAGCTGAGAACGGTAAAGAAGTGACGGTATTAGTGGAATTAAAAGCGCGTTTTGATGAAGAAAATAATGTTTTCTGGGCGCGTGAACTTGAAGATGCCGGCTGTCACGTTTTATATGGGGTAACAGAATTAAAAACGCATAGTAAAATCACTTTAATTACACGCCGTGAAGATGATCGCATTCAACAATACGTGCATCTAGGCACTGGCAACTACAATGATAAAACCGCCAAGATGTATACGGATATGGGGATTATTACCACGCATGAAGGGATTACAAGCGATGCGACTAATTTCTTTAATTATTTAAGTGGTTACGGTGAGCGTCCGACTTACAAACATTTGCACGTTTCACCTTTTGAAATCCGTGACTCTTTGATGGATTATATTGATGAAGAAATTGACTTCCACCGCCAATTTGGCAATGGACGCATCATTGCGAAAATGAATTCATTGACTGACAAAGAGCTGATTCGCAAGCTTTATCAGGCCGGTCACGCAGGAGTTAAAATCGACCTAATTGTTCGTGGTATTTGTTGCCTGAAACCAGGGATGGAAGGAATTTCTGAAACCATCCATGTGCGTAGTATCGTCGGTCGTCTCTTGGAACATCCACGTATTTACTATTTCCACCGCAATGGTAGTCACCATCTATTCCTGTCATCTGCTGATATGATGACGCGTAATATGACGAAGCGTGTTGAAATTGAGTTTCCAATTCTCGACCCTAAAATTGAACAAGAAATTTATGACATCCTCGAATTGCAGTTGTCTGACACTGCCAAAGCACACGTCTTACAACCTAACGGCGAATACCTAAAACCAGAACATATTGAAGAACAAGTGAACAGTCAAGATATCTTGATTAAACGCGCTCAAGCTGAAAGCGACGCTTTACTAGAGGTTGCACACGTCGAAGCCATAGTAGCAGAGGCTAAACCCTTAACCTGGTGGCAAAAACTCCTAAACTTCTTTACAAAATAGGACTCTAAGTCATTCGCAGTAAGTAAGACAAGAACAGCCCACTCCATTGTCTGGTGTGGGCTGTTCTTGTCTTCTGTATTTGAGGGGGCTTGCGTTCAAATACCCATGGATTGAGTTACTCGAGTCGCTTAGCACCGACATTCGGCTATGTTAAGCAGCTCGCTATTGATGCACGATATGTGGTGACGTATTTTGTCGGTGAATTATTGGTTGAAATTTGGTGTGCGTTTTTCTAGAAACGCTGTTGTACCTTCGATAAATTGTTCCGTCTGCATAGCTTCGGTCTGTTTAGTCGTTTCGAGTTGTAGATACTTCTCCAGGTCTTCGTAATTACTGTGGTAGTTGAGTGCTTTCAGGTTCTCGTAGGCGCTAAGAGGACCGGTCGCCAATTGTTCAGCGACACGTTTCGTTTTTTCCATCAGGTCATCAGCTGGAACGACTTGACTGACTAAACCAATTGAGTAAGCTTCAGTCCCCTTAATCGCTTCGCTCGTCAAGCTATAATGCATCGCGCGACTGGCACCAATTTGCTTCGATAATAAATAGAAATTAGCGCCATCTGATACCAGACCGACTTTAATAAAGGCAGTCATAAACACTGCCTTTTCTGAAGCAATAATTCGATCGGCCGCTAATACTAGGCTAAAGCCTGTTCCCGCAGTTGCGCCATTTACAGCCGCAATAATCAATTTCTTCATTTGTTTCATATATAAAATAATCTCAGCGACTTTCTCTACCAGCACTTTCATAGCTTCAGTTTTCTGATCTTGCGCATGTTGCTTCAATGTCGCTAAATCACCACCGGCACTAAACACTTTAGCGGTGCTTCCTAACACAATTACTTTTGTCTCAGGGTCCTCCTCTGCTACCTGCAACGCCTCTAATAAATCAGTCATTTACGTGATATCAATGACATTGAAACTTGCTAGTGAATCCAACATGATGTAACGAACCCCGTTTTCTACCTTAGCACTCACTAATTTTCTTTCCATCTGACACAATCCTTTCTCGGCATACTCTTCTTTCGTTTCATTCTATCATTTAGAGAAAGCCTTTTCACCACTCGGCCTTTGACGTTTAATTATCTAACTTATTAGCTCAACAGATACCTCGTTAAAATTCTAGACGCAATCATCTAGTACGTTTTGATCGTGCTCCATTTTTTTAAACTCGAACATGATTCCATCCGAATCGTGCCCCACTTTTCGAAACTGAGACATGATACCGCAGAAATGCTAGCAACCAACTTATTCTCTTGCAAGAAACCCAAGGCGGTGTCATGGCCCAAGGTCCACGACGATTATATTAAAACCGCAAGGCGTTTCAATCGTGTCGGTCAGTCGGCCGACACTCCTTTGGTTCTTCGTTTTTTTTGAAGCAATAGATAAAACCCAAACTCGTAACAGCATACTATGAGAATTTCTCCAGAATGGATTAAATGTTGTTTTCGCATACAATAATCCTCTCTCGAGCAAATTTAAGTTATAAAAAAACTCGCTATTCCAGGTTTCTAGCCGATTCTAGCGGACCTTCGGCTAGATTAGCTTGTATTGGAAAAAATAAGCTGATCGAAATTCTAAGCTTGGTAATTCACCCTTAAACTCATAGTCCTCATGACGCTAGGAAATCTCAGCCTAATCAGAGGCCACTAAATTTCGTTTAGCAATCATACAGCATTACTATTATGGAATACTGTGCGCAGCTCAGCAATTTGTTTTCCCAAGCGGTATCAAGGGCAATCGGCACAGCTTGCTCTGACTATGAGCGCAGCGAAGTAGACAGAGCCTAGCCGATTGAGCCGGAAAAGCCTGAAGCGCCAGCGAAGGCTTTGAAGACGACCACCGCCTTGGAAAACAATAAACTGAGCGAAGTACAAAGTTTGTTAAAGCACCCAAACCCGTATCATCCCATATGCAAAAAAACTCGGGCAGCCATAGCCACCCGAGTTCAAATCTAATCTTGTATTCAATTAGTTGGCCTTACGTCCGCGGTAAATTAAGTAACCAGCAACACCAATTAATAATACTGCTACGCCACCAATCCACCATGCATTTGTTTCACCAGTGTTTGGTAATGTTTCTTGATTTTCTGATTCAACATCCGTTGATTTTGAAACTGAAACACTTGTACTTTCTGATTCAGAGCTTGTTTCTGAACTTTCATCTGTTGATGTCTCCGATTCAAAAACTTCTGGATATAGATCACGTAAGTATTGTTCAGCTGCTGAGTAATCTACTTCACCTTCTGCAGAGAAGTTCGCAAATAATAAGTGAACAAATTGCATTTGATCCACTTGTGCTTGTGTTAAAGCTGTATTACCCACTAAATCACTTTTTGCTTGAATAACTAAATCTCTGAACAAGTCTGGATATGTTTCTAGTGCGCGTTGGAATGGATACGTTATATCGTTACCACCCGTATCAATTGATTCACGACTCCAAGTTAAGAAATCACCTGAAGGAATTTGATTCGCAATATCCATCGTCATCGGTGTCGCACTTACACTACTTTCACGTAATAAATTCGCTACTGAATTTACTTGTTCATCAGTGAAGTTATCAGGATAGTAAGTAATCAACATGCGTCTGAATCCATTTACGTTGCCTTCTGTTAAATCTGTTACATCAAAGCCAAATGTATCTAAGACTGATTGTAATGTTTCATCACCTAAAGCAGCGACTTGTTCATTCGTTAAATCAGTTTGTGATACTAAAGCTTCTTTGAAACTATCTAATTCTGTTGCTTCATCTTCAGAATCTGATTCACTCTCTGCTTCGCTAGATTCATCATCAGTACTTACTTCATATTTGGCTTGCATGACAGCGGCTAACTCTTCCAAATCTTCCGCTCCGCCTGCTTGTAAATAAGAGTAGTATTCTTCCCATAATAGTGTAACATCTGGTACAGCAGCTAAGTCCTCTTCATTTAAGCCATATGACTCATTTAAAGCTGTACGGAAACGATTTGCTTCATCCGCAAATACTTCTGGGTAATCTTCTGTTGAACGATTGAATATGTATTCGACACCGTTGTCACTTGTATTGATCACTTTATCATAAGATAATAAAGCTGCATTTGGAATTTCAGCTGCTTGAGCTTGTAACATCGGTGTTTCAGCGACTGCTGCTGCACGAATTTTATCGGCAACACCTTGAATTTGCTCTTCAATAAATAAGTCTGGTCGTTCGCTCACTAACATATCTTGAATCGCTAAAGCTGATTCTGCGCTAAAGTTGTTAGCGACTGCTACTGGTAAGTAAGTGTTTAAGGTTGCTTCATCGAAATAAGTTAAACCAGGTTCAGTTAAGAATGAATATTCAACTAAAGAAGCTTTCATCTTGTCTAAATCTGATAGAATTACATCTTCAGATGATTCAATCACTTCTGTTGAGTCTTCTTCTGTAGATTCCTCTTCTGAGTTTTCTTCAACGGGTACTTCACTCGTTGCTTCCTCTGAAGACTCTTCTACCGTTTCTTCTGAAGTTTCTTCCTCCTCAGAACTGCTGTCTGTTTCTGTGCTGTCAGCTGTACTTTCTTCTGCAGCTTCTTGTGAGCTTTCCTCAGCACTTTCAGCTGCTTCAGCTTCACGTTGCTCACGACGTTCAATGTATTCTTTAACAGCCGTCTCAATTTCAGGTAAGATAGCGGCAACTGTTGCGTCAACATCTTCACCGTTAGCATTGAATTCCGCTTGATATAAAGCTAATGTTGTGCTTGGTAAAGCCATATTTAAATCAGAGAACGTATAGCTAGAAGCTGCGGCAATTGCTTCAGCCGCACGACGGTATGCATCGTACTGTTCACCGATTAATAAACTTAATTCAGGGTAATTCGCTGCAAGATCGTCATAAATTGCTTTATATAATTCATCACTATTGGCGCTTGTTTCTAAAGCATCGCTATAGTAAAGCAATAAATCTTCATCTTTAACATTTAATAATTGTTCCAAGTTAACTGGCTCTAAACCAGCTACCATATTTTTAATCTCAGTAACTAATGTTGCTTCGTCTGCTGTTAATTCTTGGGCATGTACAATCGCTGGTGTTGTGCCTAATGCATCTCCTAGCCAAATTGCATTCGTATTAACTGCTCCTAAAGCTAATGCACTCGCAGAGACGAGTAATAGTTTTTTCAATTTCATGTTACTTCCCCCTCTTAATTAATTCTTATTATACGTCATAATTGTGAAATTTATTTGACTTTCATGTGTCAAAACAAACAAATTTACATCCAAAATATTAACAGAAATCGCTTTTGTGTCATATTTTGTCAGGTTTGGTTGCTTGAGTCATTTTACTTGTCAGAATGTTCTAATTTTTCCTAAAAAGTCACTATTATTGTGGTAGTTATGCTATTATATTACATGTGTCAGAAGTGCTTGACACCTTCTATAAGCACTCAAGGAGGATAAATAATGTTAAACGTATCAAACGTAAGTTTACAGTTCCCGGACCGTAAGCTATTTGATGATGTAAATATAATGTTTTCACCAGGAAACTGTTATGGTGTAATTGGAGCAAATGGAGCTGGAAAGTCAACTTTCTTAAAAATCTTGTCTGGAGAAATTTCTCCATCAACAGGTAATGTCTCAATGGATCCAAACGAACGCTTAGCAGTCCTAAGTCAAAACCACTATGGCTTCGAAGACCACAGCGTTATCGAAACAGTCATGATGGGTCATAAAGAATTGTACGAAATCATGAAAGAAAAAGATGCCATCTATATGAAAGAAGATTTCACAGATGAAGATGGTATTCGTGCCGGCGAATTAGAGGGTCTTTTCGCTGAAATGGGCGGTTGGGAAGCTGAATCTGAAGCAAGTAACATGCTACAAGGTTTAGGTATTTCAACAGATATGCACTTTAGCTTAATGCGTGAATTAATTGAAGCAGATAAGATTAAAGTTTTACTTGCTCAAGCTTTATTCGGTAAACCCGATAACTTATTACTGGATGAGCCGACAAACGGTTTAGACTCACAAGCAATTAGTTGGTTAAGTGAATTTATTATTAACTTCCCTAACACAGTAATTGTTGTTTCCCATGACCGTCACTTCTTAAACAATGTTTGTACGCACATGGCAGACGTTGACTTTGGTAAGATTAAATTGTACACAGGTAACTATGACTTCTGGTTACAATCTAGTCAATTAGCAGCTAAATTAGCGGCTGATCAAAACGCGAAAAAAGAGGAAAAAATCAAAGAGTTACAAGACTTTATTGCTCGTTTCTCTGCTAACGCGTCTAAATCTAAACAAGCGACTTCTCGTAAGAAGACTTTAGATAAAATTACGTTGGATGATATTCAACCATCGTCACGTCGTTATCCATTCGTTGGCTTCTCACCAGAGCGTGAAATTGGGAATGACTTATTAAGTGTTAACGGCTTATCTAAAACAGTTGATGGCGTGAAAGTATTAGATAATATTACATTCACCCTAGACCGTGATGATAAAGTTGCCTTTACAAGTCGTAACGACATTGCGATTTCAACTTTCTTCGATATTATTACAGGTAAAATCGAGCCAGATAGTGGGTCTTTTGAATGGGGAGTAACGACTTCTCAAACTTACTTACCACGTAACTCAGGTGATGAGTTTGATGGTGTTGATTTAAATATCGTTGATTGGTTACGTCAATACGCTTCAAAAGAAGAAAGCGACAATACTTTCCTAAGAAGTTTCTTAGGTCGTATGCTTTTCTCTGGTGATGACGTGATGAAGAAAGTTAATGTACTTTCTGGGGGAGAAAAAGTTCGTTGTATCTTATCTAAAATGATGCTTTCTAAAGCGAACGTTTTAGTTCTAGACCAACCTACAAACCACTTAGACTTAGAGTCGATTACTGCTCTAAACGAAGGTTTAATCAAATTTAAAGGCGCTCTTCTAGTTGCTTCACATGACTACGAAGTCTTAAATACGACGGTTAACCGCGTGATTGAATTGACACCTAATGGTTCATTCGACCGCATCAATACAACTTATGAAGAATTCTTAGATAACAAAGATACACAAAATCGTATCGAAGAATTGTACAACGCTTAAGCTAAGTCATAAGTTTTATCACACAATGTAATTTAATACTAATAACCCCTATAAAAGGAGAATGTTCTGTGGAAGTTTTTGATTATGAAGATATCCAACTGATTCCAAATAAATGTATCGTGAGTAGCCGTTCTGAGTGTAATACACAAATTCAGTTTGGCCCTCGCACTTTTAGAATTCCTGTTGTACCTGCAAATATGCAAACTGTTATTAATGAAGAGTTAGCAATCTGGTTTGCAGAAAATGATTACTTCTATATCATGCACCGTTTCGACGAAGCTGCTCGCATACCATTTGTTAAAATGATGCACGAGCGTGGCCTATTTGCCTCGATTAGTGTAGGAATTAAAGACTACGAATATAACTTTGTTCGTCAGTTAGCTGAAGAAAATATAATTCCAGAATACATTACGATTGATGTTGCACATGGCCACTCAGAAGATGTTCTAGATATGGTACGTTTCATCAAAGAAATGATACCACAAACTTTCCTAATTGCAGGTAACGTTGGTACACCAGAAGGTGTACGTGAACTTGAAAACGCTGGAGCCGACGCAACGAAAGTTGGCGTAGGTCCTGGTCGTGTTTGTATTACTAAATTAAAAACTGGTTTCGGAACTGGTGGTTGGCAATTAGCTGCCATTCGTTCATGTGCTAAAGCAGCCCGCAAGCCAATTATCGCAGATGGCGGAATCCGTCATCATGGCGATATCGCTAAATCAATTCGTTTTGGTGCTTCGATGGTAATGATCGGCTCTTTATTAGCCGCTCATGAAGAAAGCCCTGGCCGTACACGTGTCATCGACGGACGCACATACAAAGAATACTTCGGTAGTGCTTCTGAGTACCAAAAAGGTGAACACAAAAACGTGGAAGGCAAGATCGAAATGATTGCTGCTCGCGGTAAACTTTCAGACACATTAATTGAAATGGAACAAGATTTACAATCTTCTATTTCATATGCAGGTGGGCGCGACTTAGAAGCCATCCGCAAAGTCGACTATGTTGTTGTACGTAACAGCATCTTCAACGGAGACCGTTAAATTTAACCAAATATAATTTTAGCACGTCAGATTAATCGATCGATTAGTCTGACGTGCTTTTTTGTTTAGTGAGCCTCTTTTTTTAAGCCAGCAGAAACGTATTCTTTTATTAAGTAAATTACTACAAGAAAATGATATTTTTCTTTTTAAACGTTCGTCTTTTTTTGAGATGGTGGCAACCTTTAGTCGCTTACTCCCTATCTCATTACATTCTAACTTAACAAATGCGCCCTTTCATGTATATAATAGACTTAAGACAGTTTAGAAAGAAGAGTGAACACAATGGGACGTAAATGGATGAACATTCGCGAAAAAAAAGCGAAAACCGATCAGAACACTTCAAGAATTTACGCTAAATTTGGAATTGAAATTTATGCTGCAGCGAAATCTGGCGACCCTGATCCCGAGTCAAACCAAAAACTAAAATTTGTTGTCGACCGTGCGAAAACTTATAATGTACCTCGCCACGTTATTGAAAAAGCGATTGATAAAGCCAAAGGTGGCGACGATGAAACTTTCCAAGAATTACGTTATGAAGGTTTTGGCCCTAATGGATCAATGATTATCGTAGATGCCTTAACAAATAACGTTAACCGTACAGCCGGTAATGTACGTGCTGCTTATGGTAAAAACGGTGGTAACATGGGCGTGAGTGGTTCAGTTAGTTATTTATTTGAATCAACAGCAGTATTTGTCTTCAATGGTGAAGATGCTGATGAAATCATGATGGGCTTACTTGAAGCTGAAGTTGATGTTCGTGAAGTGCTTCAAGAAGAGGAACAAATTATTGTTTATGGTGAACCAACTGAGTTCCATTCAATTAAAGAAGCATTAGAAAACATGGGAATCACAGAATTTGAAGTCGCTGAAATTGAAATGTTAGCACAAAATGAAGTAACATTAGCTGGAGACGACTTACGTTTATTCGAACGTTTAATCGATGCTTTAGAAGATGACGACGACGTTCAAAAAGTTTATCACAACGTAGACTTAGAAGACTAATCCAATCACGAAAAACAAATCCGCTTAGTTGCTGGTAGAAGGAGACGACATGACTTTACCCGATTTTACTCTAATTAGAAGTAATGGTGAACCCTATACATTTAATCAGTATAACGATCACGTTATATTGATAGTGAATACCGCAACAGAATGCGGCTTTGCCAAACAATTTGATGGCTTAGAAAATCTTTATCAAGAATTTAAAGATCAAAAATTTGTTGTCCTTGGTTTTCCAAGTAACCAATTCAATAAGCAAGAACCGGTCAGCAATGAAGATATGTTGGAAACATGCCGAGTTAACTTTGGTGTGACTTTCCCATTGAACGAAAAAATTAATGTCAATGGTCCTGATGCTTCACCACTCTTTCAATGGTTGAAGCAAGAAAAACGTGGCATTCTGAATTCTGAAATCAAATGGAATTTCACGAAGTTTTTAATTAATCGTGAGGGCGAGGTAGTCAAACGTTATCCACCGACTACAGAACCTAAATCAATTGTTAAAGACATCGAGAAATTACTCTAGACAATTTAACGCTTCTAAATCTGTAAATCGGATTTAGGAGCGTTTTTTAGTAGTTTAACATTGTTAATTTAATCGCCTGTGTTTTTCCGGTTTTCTCAAGGTGATGAAGCTTTAAAAGAGACACAACGTCTTGGAAAGGCCATAGTCTGAGTGAAGCTAAACAACACCGAATCATGTCTCAGTTTCAAAAAGTGGAGCATGATAGAGAGCGAATCGTGTTGCAATTTCAAATTCTCGAACACGATTCGAAAAAGAAAACCAAGGCAGTGTTGTGTCCAATGGTCCACGACGCTTATATTAAATCTACAGGGTGTTTAAATCGTGTCGGCCTGTAGGTCGACGCTACTTTTGCTCTTCGCTTCTATTGAAGTAATAAATAGAACGCCTATTTTCTTAACTGCGTATCTAGAAAAACAATAAGCTAAGCGAATTACAGAGCTTGGTAAATCAGCATAAAACTTATATCCCGTTATAAAAAAATCTCCAGTCTTCATGAGACCGGAGATTATATTTTGGCTTATTCGTTTGTTTTTTCGTGTACTGATTTAACTTCATAGCCGCGTGCTTTAATCGCCGCTTCTAATTCATCTGTTTCAGTTGTCGAAACATGTAAGACTAAGCGAATGTTGTTTTCGTGGTGATAAACAATCATATGGGTTAAGTTTACATCTGTTTCAACTAGAGCGTCGCCGACTTCTTCGATAACACCTTTACGGTCACCAATAAGTTCAACAACCAAGCTTGATCCTGGTGTATCGTATCCAGAAACGTCTACGAAAGCCTTGAAGATATCTTTATCGGTAATAATACCCACTAATTGGCTACCTTCAGTGACAACTAACACGCCAATGTTGTTTGCGCGCATAATTGAAGCCGCTTCTTCGACCATGTTATCAGGTCCAATTGTCATGACTTTTTTCACCATGATATCTTTAGCCGTGGTTTTCTCTAATAAGTAATTCACTTCATGAGCACTTAAACTTGTTGCACTTGATGGTGAGTTTTTAGAAATCACTTCTTTTGTAATTAATCCGACTAATTGACCATTTTCAAGGACAGGCAGACGATTGATATCATGTTGCTTTAATAAGTCGCTCGCCTTTACAACACTTGTCTCGGGTGTAATCGTAATTAAATTTGTTGACATATAATCTTTAATATACATTCACTAACCTCCTAAGTATGCTTTTTGAACATCATCACTTTCCAATAGTTCTGCTCCGGTACCTGATAAAACAATTTCACCGGTCTCCAGAACGTAACCGCGATTTGCAATCGTTAATGCCATTTTAGCATTTTGTTCGATTAAAAGCACTGTTGTTCCTTGTTTTTGAATATCAACAATGATATTAAAAATTTCCTTAATGAAAATTGGTGCCAGACCCATTGAGGGTTCGTCCAATAGTAACAACTTCGGTTTTGACATCAAAGCGCGTCCCATGGCTAACATTTGTTGCTCCCCACCAGATAAAGTTGCCGCATCTTGATTTTTTCTTTCTTCAAGAATTGGGAATCGTTGATAGACGGCTTTGGCATCTTCAAGAATACCTTCTTTATCATTTCGCAAGAAAGCACCTAATTCCAGGTTTTCCTTAACAGTTAAACCTTTAAATACGTGGCGCCCTTCTGGCACATGAGAAATTCCTGTTTCAACGATTTTCTTTGGAACCAACTTTAATAAATCGTGATCGCCGTAAGTGATTGAACCCTGTGATGGTTTAACCAAACCTGAAATTGTTCGAAGGATGGTTGATTTACCAGCACCATTGGCGCCGATTAAAGCAACGATTTCACCTGTATTTACTTCAAAGTTAACGGATTTTACGGCGTTAATCATTCCATAGTTTACTTTTAAATCTTCAACTTTAAGCACTAATCAACACCTCCTAAATAAGCACGAATAACGTCAGGGTTTTGCTTCACTTCTTCAGCAGTCCCTTGTGCAATTAAACGGCCATACTCCAATACATAAATTCTTTGACAAATTTGCATAACTAAAGACATATCATGTTCAATCAAAACGATTGTTAAATCGAACTGTTCACGGATTTGCGCAATTAAATCGGTTAATTCTGCCGTTTCTGCTGGGTTCATTCCGGCAGCTGGCTCATCTAAGAATAAAATCTTAGGTTGAGTTGCTAAGGCACGAACAATTTCCAAGCGACGTTGCTGACCGTATGATAGATTACGTGCTTTCTCATCCGCAATACCATCTAAATTAAAGATTTTCAGTAGCTCTAACGCTTTAGCACGCATCTCTGCGTTCGTTCTGTAATGAGCCGCTAAACGCAGAATACTTGAGAATACTGAGTTTCCTTGTTCGCGGTGCATCGCAACCATTACATTTTCGATAACTGTCTGATCTTTAAATAATCGAATATTCTGGAAAGTTCTGGCTAAACCTAATTCATTAATTTTATCAGGTTTAACATTGTTTAACTTCGTCATTCCATTATCAGTTAATAATTCGATAGTTCCCTCTGTTGGAACATAAACACCTGTTAATAGGTTAAAAAACGTTGTTTTACCGGCTCCGTTAGGTCCAATTAAACCTACTAGCTCATTCTCCTCTAAGTGGATAGAAACGTTTGAAACGGCTGCTAAACCACCGAAGTTTTTAGTTAAGTTTTTAACTTCTAACAAACTCATGAAACAGCCTCCTTATCTTTCCCTAGTGCTTTTGTTACAAGTGAACCTAAACGTAGTTCACGTGTACCTAATAAACCACCTGGTCTGAAGATCATAATCAATACTAAAGCAATCGCATAGATTACCATACGTAATTGACCATAATCTTGTAAGAACACATTTAAGAGTCCTAATAAAATGGCTGCAACAAATGAGCCTGTAAAACTACCAATACCACCGAATACAACGATGATTAGCACATCAATTGAACGCTCGAATGTATAATCGCCTGGTGTTACAATTCCTAAGAAAGTTGCTTGTAATGAACCGCCAATGCTGGCTGTAATCGCACCTAAAACAAAGGCTAGTACTTTATACAAAGTAACATTAACCCCCATTGACTCAGCTGCAATTTCATCTTGCTGAATCGCCATTGTCGCGCGACCGGCACTACTATAAACAAAGTTTAAGATAAAGATAGTTGTGATAACCATAAAGACGTATACGTTAATCCAATTTGATACTAAAGGAATACCGCTGATACCAGCAGGTCCATTCGTTAAATCACGCATGTTATTAATGATTACACGAACAATTTCAGCTACCCCTAGAGTAGCAATTGCCAAGTAATCACCTTTTAAACGCAGTGTTGGAATACCTACAAATAAAGCTAATATGATTGAAAGTCCTACACCAACAGCCATCCCTACATAAAGACCCGTTGTATTGCTTTCCATAGCTTTAGTGAATATAGCGGCTGAATAAGCACCAATCGCAATAAAACCTGCGTGTCCTAAAGAGAATTGGCCTGCTACACCTAAAACTAAGTTAAGTCCAACCGCATAAATAATGTTAATCATAATAGTGACAAGCGTTATCTGATAAAAACGATTGATAATACCAGCTTGTACTAACGCATATAAAGCTAGGAAGCCTAAAACAGCTGCAGCTAGCCACACCATGTTACGAATATGAAATCTATTCATTTTTGCCACCTACACTTTCTCTTTGACATTCTTGCCGAATAAACCAGATGGTTTAATCAATAGAATGACAATCAGTAAGGCATATACAGCCGCATCTTTGTACATTGAACCACCCATAAATGTAACGATTGTTTCAAGAAGACCAATTAGATATCCACCTATCATGGCTCCTGGGATACTTCCAACTCCACCAACTACGGCGGCCACAAAGGCCTTTAGACCTGGTGTTGTACCCATTGTTGCCGAAATAGAGTTGTAATAAACACCTACTAATACACCCGCAACACCTGCTAGGGCTGATCCAAGCGCGAATGTAAATGAGATGACACGATTGACATCAATCCCCATTAATTCAGCTGCCTCAGAGTCAACGGCTACAGCACGCATTGCTTTACCCATTTTTGTATGTTTAACAATCGCATTTAATACAATCATTAAGATAACGGTTGTAACGAATACAAACACTTGTTTCATATTAATGACTATTCCAAAGACTCTAAATGGCATAACCGGTATTGTTGATGGAAATGCTCTAACTTCAGGTCCTAAGAAGTAAATCATTACGTTCTGTAAGAAGTATGAAACCCCAATGGCTGTAATTAACGCAGCTACTCGTGTTGATTTACGTAAGGGCTTGTAGGCCACTTTCTCAATCACCACTCCTAAAATAGCACAGAATACTCCTGCTAAGAGCATTGCCAGAAAAACATTGACGTTTAAAACACTTACTAGAAAATAACCAAAAAATGCTCCTACCATATAAATGTCACCGTGAGCAAAATTTATTAAGCGAATCGTACCATATACCATTGTATAGCCGAGCGCGATCAGAGCATAAATACTTCCTAACGAAATCCCGTTAACAAGTTGTTGCATGAATAATTGCATAGTTAAAATCCTTTCCTACCATATTTTGCCTACTTTAAAAAAGTATATAACACACTTTCTAATAATTCAACCGTTATTTTAAATAAACTCTAATATTATCATTGTTATTTAAGAATAGCAAGTGGAATGAAAGCCTTTTTATAAAGTGTTTATGCTTGTTCTTAGTCTTTGCATTAAATTAAAATTAGATTAGAGAATACTCATTTAATTGCAGGTTCCCTGATACAATACGCAACGAATGCTGTGAAAGTTGCTCTCCCACAGCACTACTTTTGCTTTATAATTTGAACAATTTTTTTGAAACTGGATTACCACCTGTATATTAGTGAATAATTTTTTTTCATATTTTGCAATCTAGTTTTAATTATTCTGCTGATACTTCTTCAGCGGAAGCAATTTCACCGTTCTCTAATTTCAACATTAAAGCTGGTTTAATTGGATTATGATTATCATCAAATGAGAAAGTTCCTGTGATACCTTCAAAGTTTTCAATCTCTCCGATTGCTTGCGTAATGGCTTCTGTATCCGTAGAGCCTGCGATTTCAATCGCATCTAGCAATAAGTTCGCTGCATCGTAACCTAACGCTGCAAATGTATCGGGTTGTTTGCCAAATTTTGCTGAAAAATCGTCAATGAATTGTTGTGTCTTAGGATCGTCGTTCCCTTCGTAGAAATGCGTTGTAAAGTAAATATCTGATGCATTCTCTGCGCCTGCTAATTCAATTAATGTTTTACTATGATAACCGTCTCCCCCAATAATCGGTTGAGTAATGCCTAATTCACGTGCTTGTTTAATGATTAGACCCGTTTCTGTATAGTAACCAGGAATATATAAGATATCAAAGTCTTGTCCTAATAAAGATGTCAAAATCGCAGAGAAATCTGTATCGCCTGATGTATAAGATTCTGTTTTAATAATACTACCACCATTGGCTTCAAATCTTTCCGTAAAGCTATCTGCTAAACCTAATGAGTAATCAAGTGCTTGGTCGGTAATGATAATCGCTGAGGATGCTTCAAGGGTTTCTGTCGCATATTGACCAGCTGCTAACCCTTGGAACGAGTCTTCAAAACATACTCTAAATAGATACTCAAGTACGTTGCCACTTTCATCCAGTGTTAAGCCATCGCCTGTGGAAGCACCTAAAATAGTTGGCATTTTGCCTTCAGAAATGATTGGAATCGCTGCTTTAGCTACCCCTGTAGCCGTTGGTCCAATAATCCCTACAACATCTTGAGAGATCAATTTAGTTGCTACAGACGCTGCTTCAGTTAAATCCGATTGGTTATCTGTGATGAATAATTCAAGTTGTTGACCATCTAATAAGCCACCGGCTTCATTACGTTGTTCTACTGCTAGTTGTAAAGCCTCAGCAATCGGTGTTCCGTAAGCTGCTGCCGCGCCTGATAATTCTAAGTTACCTCCGATTTTAATGGTATCTTGTGCGTGTGCCATCGTTCCTGTCAATAAGTTAGTCGCTAGTAATAAACCTGCAAAAAGTGTTTGTGTTAATTTAATCATTTTCATTTTTAATTCCTCCTAGAATATTGTTGAGTATTGTGTCAAAGTTTTTGTTTAAATGTAGAGTGCTTATGCAACAAAAAAGACCTAACTAGATTATGAAAATCTAGTCAGGTCTTCCTTCAAAAACGTCGATTTATCCACACTGTTGTCGCCAACAATGACCGGTGGCCACCTTTGATAAAGAAGAAACGTTTTAATTATTACACCCGAATAGATTTTCGTCCATCTATGCGGGCAACACCATAAGGCCTCCTCGTCATAGATACTTAAAGTACCACGACGACGACGACGTTAAATGTAGTGTTTGTTTGTAATAAATTAAACTGTTTCATTACGTTCTGCCTCCAGTTAGAATATTTGATAGGTTTATATTAAATCTTTCTGTTAAAACTGTCAAGCGATTATCATCAAAAACTCATAAAAATTTTGTTTAGCTATTTCAATAAACGTAAACCATTTAGAATCACAACTAAAGTACTCCCTTCATGAATGATGACGCTAATCGCAATATCATTAAAACCTAAGACTGCCCCCGCAATCAAGAAGACTACCACAGCCATTGAGAAAATAATGTTCTGCCAAATAACGCGGTTCATTTTTTTCGCAATACGATGTGTTTGCACTAGTTTACTTAAATCATTGCGCATCAAGACTATATCCGATACTTCAATCGCTACATCGGTCCCCTCACCCATCGCAAGCCCAATATCGGCTTGCACTAGAGCAGGCGCATCATTCACACCATCGCCGACCATTGCTGTCACGCCTTGTTTTGCTTTCAACTCACTAACTAAGCGCGACTTATCCTCCGGCAATACATTCGCAAACACCTCTTTCAAACTAAGTTTCTGCCCGATTGCTTGACCAGTCTGTTCAGAATCACCCGTAATTAATGTCGTATGCACACCCGCTTGATTAAAGTAATCAATCGTAGCTTGCGCTTGTTCATTCGGCACATCCATCAAACCAATTGCTGCGACAACCTCCTCATCCTCTGCTAAGAAAATAACTGTTTGCCCAGCCTTTGACCATTTATTCTGTAGATCAAGGATTTCCGCTTTAACCTTCTCAAAAGACGATGGCTTACCAATACGGTAATTCTTCCCAGCATATTGACTCATTAATCCTGTTCCAATCTGATTCGTCACGTCAAGCTCCAATGGCGCACCAGATACAGTATAATATTCTAAAATTGCTGTAGCTAATGGATGATTAGACTGTCGCTCCATTGCCACTAGAATATCAATTAAAACCGGATCTTCTTTGACAAAATATGATTTAACGACTTCTGGCTTACCAACAGTTAAAGTTCCCGTCTTATCGAAGGCGATAGCTTGAACATTCGCTAGCTGTGATAAATAAACACTCCCTTTTGAAAGTACACCTTTGCGTGCTAAACTTGAGGTTGTGGAAAGCGTGACTGAGACGGTTGCAGCTGCTAACGCACAAGGTGAAGCGGCTACTAATAAAACCAAGCCCATTTGCACACTTTCTAATAATGGTGTTTGAAACATTAACGTATTAACGATAACAAATAAAATCACCGAAACTATCACGAAATTGACATATCTTGGCTCGAATCGCTGTATAATTGACGCAGCTTTCGTCTGATTTGCTTGATTTTGACTGACTAAAGAAATAATCTTCGCAAATATCGTCTCTTCATTCGCCTTCGTCACTTCGATTGTAATCGTACCCGTACCATTAATTGTACTTGCAAAGACTTCGTCACCTATTTGTTTTTCTGCTGGTATGCTTTCCCCATTAATCGACGATTCATCAATCGATGTGTTCCCCGCAATGACTTTTCCATCAATCGGTACTTGGTCTCCATTCAATATTTGTACGCTATCGCCAATTTTTAGCTCACTTACATCAATCACTGTAACGTTCCCCGCTTCATCTAGTAGTCGAGCAGTGTTAGGAGTCAATGCAATGAGTTGACTAATTTCACGTTGACTACGACCTTCAGCATAATCTTCAAGGAAATGCGCTCCAGCAAAAATTAAGATTAATAATGTAGCTTCCCAATAATTACCTAATAATGTGGCTCCCACAGCCGCTAAGCCCATTAACACATGTGAATTGGGTGTTAGTCGCTTAGAAGCTTTAGTACGACGAATTGTTTCACCAATACCTTCTAATAAAACAACGTGATACCCTGCCGTTAAACTTGCAATAACAAAGAGAATATTACTTAATACACTATCGCCCATTACAAGCGAAACTATGGCTAAAGTCAAACCAATTAAATATAAAATAATTGGTAACTTTCCGTGAGAATGATCGTGACTATGACCATGTTCGTGGTTATGCTCTTGGCTGTGTTCTTCATGTTGATGTGTGTGGGCAGCTTCATTGTGATCAATACCTTCATGTTGGCGACTTGTTTTTAAATGTTTAACATCTTTCATTTTGTTTGACCCCTCTCTGAAAAGCGTAATAATTCCTTTTTACGAATGAGCACCCATTCATATGTTTTTCAAAAAAAATGACCGAATGTTGAATCATATTTTGGCTGAATTCAAATGAATGATTAGTCATGTGTTCTATAGTTATATAGTACTCCATTTATCTGAGTGTGTCAACATATGTACACCGATTCAATTATAAATATAAAAAATCAGAGTAACACGATGGCTACTCTGATTAGATAAACAAAATTATTCAGCTGAAACTAATTCAGCGTTCACGATTTCACCGTTTTGTAAAGTGATCATTGTTGCTGGTTTAACTGGGTTATGGTTTTCGTCAATTGCGAAAGTACCTGTTACACCTGCAAATTCAGTTGTTGCTGCGATTGCATCTTTAACTGCTTCTGGATCAGTTGAGCCAGCTCTTTCAACAGCATCAATTAATAATTTAGCAGCGTCATAGCCTAAAGCCGCAAATGCATCTGGTTCTGAACCAAATTTCTCTTCATAAGCTGCCATAAATTCTACTACTACAGGTTCTTCTGATTCAGATGAGAAGTGGTTAGTGAAGTAAACATCATTCACGTTCTCTGCACCAGCTAATTCAATTAATGTTGGTGAAGCGAAACCGTCACCAGCTAAAATTGGTTGTGTAATGCCCATTTGACGAGCTTGTTGGATAATCAAGCCACCTTCTGTATAGTAACCTGGTACGTATAAAACATCGTATTCTTGTACTAATAATGAAGTTAAAACTGCTGAGAAGTCTGTATCGCCACTTGTATATGATTCTTGAGTAACGATTGTTCCACCGTTTTCTTCAAATTGAGCAACGAATGAATCTGTTAAACCTTGTGAATAGTCTAAGGCTTGGTCCGTTAAAACAGCTGCAGTTTTTGCACCTAAGTTTTCAGTAGCATAAGCTGCTGCGGCTGCACCTTGGTAAGAGTCCTCAAAACAAACTCTAAATAAATATTCTAATACACTACCGCTATCGTCTAAAGTGATGCCATCACCTGTAGCTGCAGGTAAAATTACCGGAATGCCTGCTTCTTCAATAATTGGAGTTTGCGCATTTGCTTGTCCAGTCGTTGCTGGTCCAACAATCCCTACAACACCTTCTCCAACTAAACGTGTTGCAACTGAAGCTGACTCAGTTAATTCTGACTGGCTATCAAAAAGAACGATTTCTAATTGTTGGCCATCAATAACGCCACCATTTGCGTTGACTTGTTCAACAGCTAATTCTAATCCATTTGCCATTGCTTGACCATATGAAGCAGCACCACCAGATAATTCGTAGTTAGCTCCAATTTTTACAGTATCTTGTGCTGAAACAGTTGCACTAGCTAGCGAACTAACGATAGCAACACTTGCTAAGAAAGTTAATCCTATTCTTTTTAATTTCATATGTTTTTCCTCCTAAAATCAATCATGCTTGAATTATAAGTCAATTAGAAGCGTTTTACAAGACAAATATTTGAATTTAGCCACTTTTTTATCATTAAATTCTAATTTTAGGTGCTTATTCCTTGTTTTTTTTCATTTTAGATGCTTTTTGGGTGTTTCTAGCTAAGGTATCTTTGAGATGTTGGATAAAATATTTAAGCACTTGATGACGTGCATGATATTTATCTTGACCCGAAATAATATACCAAGGTGCATTCTCAGTGTGGGTTCTATCTAACATTTCATTCATTGCCAAAATATACTCGTCCCATTTTTTGCGGTTACGCCAATCTTCAGTCGTTATTTTATAATTCTTTTCTGGTTCATTGAGCCTATCCTGGAATCGTTTAGCTTGTTCATCTTCGTCAATATAGAGGAAAAACTTCATCACGACACTTCCATGATCAGTCAATGTTTTCTCCATCTGATTGATTTCTTTATAGGCCCTTTGCCAGTCCCTCTGAGGGGTAAGCCCTTCTACTCGCTCAACAAGCACACGACCATACCAACTGCGATCAAAAATAACCATATCACCATCTTGCGGTAATTCAATTTGGAAACGCCATAAGTAATGAAACAAACGCTCAATTTGATTCGGTGCGTTAATACCATAAATTTTATAACTGCGAGGATCAATATGTCGCGTAAGCCGTTTAATAGCTCCACCTTTCCCGGCGGCATCTACCCCCTCAAAAGCTAATACAATCGCTATATCATGCGTGTAACACTCATAAACTAGATTAGCTGCTTCTTTTTGCAACTTTTCTAAGTCTTTATCATACTCTTTTTCTGAAAGTTTTAAGCTTAAATCAACGTCATCTAATTTAGGTTGTTCGATATGGTACTCATGAGTTGGTAAGTCCTCTTGGCTCGTTCTCCTCAACGTAATTTGCTCAATACCGGCAGTAATCAATTCAATTGTCAGACCGAGTGCTGTTTTAGAGGCTAATTTCAAATCTTCAGCTGCAATAATATGCCAAGGACTATAAGGTAAGTCTGTCGCTTTTAAAACCTTATCAAACCATTTTTGGTGGCTGGCATAATCTTTCGCCTGCGCGTAATCTTCATCTGATAATAGAAACTGACTTCGGGTTGATTGCTCTAATTGCTTAATATTATTCGCTTGGGTTTCTTCCGTTACATTAAGAAATAGCTTAATCACTATCGTATCATCATCCACTAACATTTTCTCTAATGCTAAAAGCTCTTGTACCCTTTGTGCTAATTTTTTATCCGTTCTTTCATCGTGATTAAATACTTGGTAATAGAAACTGCGATCATAAACGACCATTTCGCGACGACTTGGAATTTTACGCCAGAAACGCCAGACGCTTGTGTGTCGCATCTCCTCTTCAGTAGCGCCTTCAAAAACTTCCACTCTGACATAACGTGGATCTAATTCACGTGTTAAGTCATTAATTACAAAGCCCTTTCCTGAACTCTCCCAACCATCAACTAAGATTAAGACAGGTATATCGAGTCTTTGAACGATTCTTTGGAGCCTATCTAATTGTTCACCTAAATCTGAGCGTTTGAAATTAACGTACCGTTGATCCACTTTGTCGAATTTAAAATCTTTTAACATTAGTATCCTCCATTCATCCCTCTAATTGGCATGTATTCTCAACTTACTGTTATGCTTATTTTAACACGCTAAATCCAATAGCAATAACAATAGCCTTTAGATTGAATGGTATTCTAGTTAATGGCAGGTCTAACTCTTTATATAATGAGAAAATTAGAAACTAGTCCTAAGCCACTAATTTCTAATTAGCAGTTTTAACTTGATTATATAGCGTTATTGTTGTTAGATAGCTATGCTTAGCTCAGCAACTTGATTTCCATAGCGGTACAAAGGGCAATCGGCGCAGCTGCTCTGACTATGAGCACAGCGAATTAGACAGAGCCTAGCCGATTGAGCTGGAAAAGCACGAGCTTCAGCGAGGCTTTGAAAGCGACCACCGCCTTGGAAAACAATTAGCTGAGCAAAGTACAAAGCTTGATAAACCAACCCTAAACCTATAAAACCTTGTATTATAAATAAACCCATTGCAAAATAGCAATGGGCATCCATATGGTTATATAGGTTTATTAACTTTCACGGGAATAATGATAGGCATTGCGAGCAGTTCCATCTGCTACATAAATCACACCACAATATTTATAGCCGAATTTTTCAATAAGATGAATCATTGGTTGATTTAATGAATGAGTATCAATTCGAATCTGATCATAACGGTCTTTTACCCATTCCATGCAAAATTGGCCACTACCTTTGACTTGTCCGCTGGTACTAATTCGATGAATTGTCACATAAGGTGCATCATTTAACCAAGCACCGCCTTCAATGTGAGTGTAAGTCGGATCAATACCTTCGATAGCAGCAAAGGTTGCGACAATCGTGCCTTCTGGCAATCCTTCAACTTCATCAGCCTCAGTGACACACACATAACTCGCTTGTTGATTAATGTCTTTTAAGACAAGTTCACGACCTGGGTGGCCTTTGCGCCACTGATTGGGGTTGCCGCTCGCAATTTGAACTTGACGGCCGTATTCAAATATCTCTAAGATGCGTTCAATATCAGTTAATTCAGTAGGACGTATTCTCATTAGGTCACCTCATATATGTTTTATTGGCCTATTGTAGCATAAGTTCGATTATTTCACTAAATATTAAGCAAGGCCTTCCTATCAATCGGGATAATAAATAATCTCTTCATACGTTTATCACGACCCACTTAGGTGAGCAGAGAACAAATGCGATTAAATCACTCCTAAACTTATAATCCTAAAAAAGCTTGGAATTATGTCTCAGTTTCAATAACTGAAGCATGATAGACAGTGAGTCGTGTGCAAGTTTTCAAAACTCGAACACGATTAGAATCAGGAAACTCCGAACTTTTTCCCGAGGTCTTTAAACTCTTGTTAGCAGTTATAATTCGGTAATACCGTCTTGGATAAACAATAAGCGAAGCACAAATGCTAGTAAAACACAGCTAAACTCATATTCTCTTAAAATATTGTAAAAAAATAGCGTCAGTGATTTTTCACCAACGCTATTTTATCGTATTTTGAGAGATGGTGTCCTTTATTTAAAAGGGTCTTCTGGATATTCAACTTCCATCATGCACAGGCCTTGCGGTGGTGCAGTTGGGCCAGCTTCATTTCGATTTTGTGCTTCAAGTAGACGTTCCAACTCATTAACTGGCTTGAGTCCATCACCAATTTGTAGGAGCGTTCCAACAAGGATGCGGACCATATTATAAAGAAAACCTGCGCCATGAAAGTAAAAATGCAATTCATGGCTAGCTTCATCATAATTAACGGTTGCTTCGTAGATCGTGCGAACCTTATTTTCTTTGTCTGTCTTCGAAGAACAAAAGCTCGAGAAATCATGAGTACCGACAATTGCTTGAATAGCAGCCTGCATATTCTGCAAATTATAACGGTAAGGATGATGGGTCGTGTACAAACGTTTGAATGGGTCTGGGAAGCGGTTGGTATCAACACGATAAAGATACTTTTTCCCAGTTGCATGATAGCGTGAGTGAAAATCATCCGCTACTTGAGCAACTTGAATAATACGTATCGATGAGTCGAGGATACTATTAAGCGCGCGCAACATCGAATCTGGTTGAATAGCTGCTGGATAATCAAAGTGAATCACTTGCCCTAAAGCATGAACCCCAGAATCTGTTCGACCTGAACTAGAGGTCGGAATGTGTTGACCTTTTGGTAATTTAGCCATTAATTTCAATGCTTTTTCAATTTCGGCTTGGATGCTTGGCCCATTAGGCTGTACTTGGTAACCCACATAATGAGTTCCATCGTATTGAAGTTTGGCAGCATAACGTGGCATTTAGAAATCCTCCTCTAGTTAAAAAGCAATAAAACGCAAGCCGATTAGAACGGCCGTTACTAATAAATATCCTACAAATACTAACAAATCATTACGGTCAAAATCCAGTTGACGGTACTTAGTACGACCTTCTCCACCACGATAGCCACGTGCTTCCATCGCAGTAGCCATTTCTTCAGCACGATTAAACGCACTCACAAAAAGCGGAACTAAAATCGGAATGATTGCCTTCATACGGTCAACGAAATTACCTTGATTAAATTCAACACCACGCGCTCTCTGAGCATTCATGATTCTTTGTGCCTCATCCATTAATGTTGGCACATAACGCAATGCGATGGATAGCATTAAAGCAATTTCATGAGCTGGGAAACCAAAGCGAGCTAAGGGACGTAATAAATGTTCGATACCGTCCGTTAATTCTAAAGGTGCAGTCGTTAAAGTAAGTAAAGTGGACATCATAATAATTAAAACCAACCGAGCAAAAATGTAAGCTCCATTTATTAACCCTGATGATGTAATCTGGAAAACCCAAAACTCTGCATACACCGTTCCGCCTGTTGTAAACAACACTTGGAAAATAACCGTGAATAAAATTAGCCAAATCAAAGGTTTCACACCATTTAAGAAGAACTTAATATCAATTCCACTTAACCAAATAGCGAAAAATGTAAAGAGAGCTAGCAACAAATAAGAGAGCCAATTGTTGGCTAAAAAGATAATTAAAATAAAGTAGAAGCTCCCGAGTAATTTTGTTCTTGGATCTAACTTGTGAACAAAACTATTCGATTTAATATAGCGACCTAATAACATTTTCTCTAACATAGCTTATCCCTCCTCTACCTGAATACCAGCTTTAATTTTAAGCAAGTAATCTGCTAATTCGTCTACAGTTAAAGGTGGTTTTGCTGTCGTCGGCATTGCGACATCCAATTGACTATCTATTTTAGCCATAAATGACATGGCTTGAGGTAAGCTTAATTGTTTCTGATCTAACCAGCTAGCATCTGCAAAAACTTCTGCTGGTGTACCATTTTTAACCATAGTACCTTTTTCCATTACGATGACATTATCTGCATACTTCGCCACGTCATCCATTTGATGGGTCACCAGTACTAAGGTAATATTCGTTGTTTGTTGTAAATCAATAAACATCTCCATCATACTCTTATGACCTAATGGGTCTAATCCTGCAGTAGGTTCATCTAAAACTAATACTTCAGGCTCAAGTGCTAAAACACCTGCGATCGCAACACGACGCATTTGCCCACCACTTAAATCAAAAGGTGACCTTTCATATAAATGTTCTGGAATCCCTACTAATGCTAATTTTTCCTTAGCAATTCGCATCGCTTCTTCTTCTGAAATATCAAAGTTTAATGGACCGAACATTACATCTTTAATGACACTTTCCTCAAATAATTGAGCTTCCGGAAATTGGAATACAACGCCCACTTTTTTACGTAGAGGTTTTAACGTTGCATGCTCAGAAGTAGCGGTAACTTTTTCTCCAGCTACCGTCAAAGTCCCTGCTGTCGGTCTCAAAAGTACATTTAAGTGTTGAATTAAAGTAGATTTACCTGAACCAGTATGTCCAACAATTGCCGTCACTTTATTTTCAGGAATTGTTAAATTGACGTTATTTAAGACATCAACTGCAAATGGTGTATTTGGATTATAAGTATAACTTACTTGATCAAATATGATTTGGTTAGCCATTCGAACAACTCCTCCTCGTTTAAATATTCCTCAGGTAATTCAACACCACGTTGAATTAAAGCTTGTTTTAATTTTTGAGCAAAAGGCACATCTAAGCCCATACCCACTAATTCATTTCCTATAGAGAAAATATTTGCTGGTGTATCGTGTTTAACCATTTGTCCTTGATTCATAACAAAAATACGATCCGCATAACTTGCTTCATCAATATCATGTGTGATTGAAATTACGGTTAAATTAAATTTCTCTTTTAAATCACGAATGGCAGCAATTACTTCTTTTCGGCCTAAAGGATCTAGCATTGCAGTCGCTTCGTCTAAGATAACAACATCTGGACGCAACGCGATGACGCTTGCCAATGCAACTCTTTGCTTTTGTCCCCCTGAAAGGCGAGCAGGTTCGTGTTCTTTAAATTCTGTAATACGCACTTGTTTAAGCGCATCCTCAATACGTGTAATCATTTCTTCACGCGGAATTCCATTATTTTCTAAGCCAAACGCGATATCATCCTCAACTGTTGCTCCAACAAATTGATTATCTGGGTTTTGAAATACCATGCCGACTGCACGACGTGCGTCCCAAACCGTCTCTTCATTTAACTGTTGTCCATTTATTTTTACTTCACCTTCATAAGGTACCAGTAAACCATTAATAATTTTTGCTAATGTTGATTTGCCTGATCCGTTCGGGCCAATAATAGCAATCCATTCACCTTGTTTAATTTCCAATGATACATTGCTCAAAGCGTTCGTCTCATTATTGGGATATTGAAACGAGATATTATTTAGTACAACGATTGGTTGAGCCATTATTTCCACTCCTTTAACTCGATTGATACATTCGATCAACAATGAACAGTTAAACAATAGATGTTGACCTAGAATATTTTCTTTCATACTTAAACCGTCATTCCTACTATCACTATTATATGACAAATGAATCACAATTTAAGTATAAAAAAAACCACTTATACGATGAAAAGCACGCTGATTGAGATTTACTACCTAAGCAGTAAATCTCAATCATTGAATAATAGAGCTTTTAACTTATTATTCGTGCTATAGAGCTAGACCAATAAACAAACGTTCATCAATCGTAACACTCTCCATCATAAAAGTGACTCACATAGAGCAATTATACTAACTCTAAGATTACCATTGGTGCAGCGTCACCACGTCTTGGTCCTTTTTTAAGGATGCGTGTGTAACCACCATTACGGTTCTCATAGCGTGTTGCATAAGTATCGAATAAACGATCTAGAACACGTTCGATTACAACTTTGTCATCTTCAATTCTTGCGTCTGCAATTTCATTGCGTAAGAAAGCTGCAGCTGCACGACGTGATGCTAAGTCGCCCTTTTTAGCTAATGTAATCATTTTATCAACTGTTTTACGAACTTCTTTAGCACGTGCTTCAGTTGTTACAATAGATTCGTTAATAATAACGTCAGTTGTTAAATCGCGTAATAATGCTTTACGTTGTGCACTTTTACGTCCTAATTTACGGTATGCCATTCAAATTTTCCTCCTTTTCTTACAAATGAAAAGTTTTAGTCTTCTTCACGTAAACCTAACTCAAGACCAGCTAATTTATTCTTAACTTCTTCAAGTGATTTACGTCCGAGGTTACGTACTTTCATCATTTCAGATTCAGTCTTATTTGTTAATTCTTGGATAGTATTAATGCCAGCGCGTTTCAGACAGTTGTATGAACGAACAGATAAATCTAATTCTTCAATTGTCATCACTAACATTTTTTCTTTTTCTGCTTCTTCTTTTTCAACCATGATTTCAGCTTGACGAGCTTCATCACTTAAGTTCACAAAGATATTTAAATGCTCAGTTAAGATTTTAGCAGCCAAACTTAAGGATTTCTCAGGACTGATTGATCCATCTGTCCAGATATCCATAGTAAGTTTATCATAGACATTTTTCTGTCCGATGCGAGTGTTCTCAACTTGATAATTTACTTTATGAACAGGTGTATAGATTGAGTCAATCGGTAAGACTCCAATCGGCATATCTTCACGTTTATTATGTTCTCCACGAACATATCCACGACCATTTGATACATTTAATTGAATATCTAATTGCGCACCTTCAGCTAAGGTACAAATATATAAATCAGGATTTAAAATTTGTACTTCATTATCATGAATGATGTCTGCAGCGGTAACAGTTTTGGGACCAGTAACATTTAATTCGATCACTTTATCTTCTTGTGTATGTAATTTTAACGCTAGTTCTTTCAAATGAAGAATGATTGTTGGGACATCCTCAACAACGCCATCAACGGTAGCGAACTCGTGTAAAACTCCATCTATCTGGATGCTTGTTACAGCAGAACCAGGTAAAGAAGATAATAAAATACGACGTAATGAGTTTCCAAGGGTTGTGCCATAACCACGTTCTAGTGGTTCAATAACGATTTTTCCATATTTGGAATCGTCACTGACTTCAATCGTTCTAATTTCTGGTTTTTCAATTTCGATCATTGATTATTCTGCCCCTTTCAAAACGTTTTGTTTCAATGATAATTTAGATGCATAATTTGTAGACAGTCAATGTCACAATTATCATTAGACACGGCGACGTTTTGGTGGACGACAACCGTTGTGTGGAATTGGTGTTACGTCACGGATTGCAGTTACTTCTAATCCAGTAGCTTGTAAAGAACGGATTGCAGATTCACGACCTGAACCAGGACCTTTTACAGTTACTTCAAGTGATTTCATGCCATGTTCCATAGCACCTTTAGCAGCAACTTCTGATGCCATTTGAGCAGCAAATGGTGTAGCTTTTTTAGATCCGCGGAATCCTAAAGATCCAGCTGAAGACCAAGAAATAGCATTACCATTTACATCAGTAATCATAACGATTGTGTTGTTAAAAGTAGAGCGAATATGTGCGATACCTTTTTCAACATTTTTTCTTACACGACGGCGTCTGCGTGTTTGTTGTTTTTTTGCCATGAAGATTTTTACCTCCTTCATCTAAATTATATTAATTATTTTTTACCAGTGATTGATTTTTTAGGACCTTTACGAGTACGTGCGTTGTTCTTAGTGTTTTGTCCACGTACAGGTAAGTTACGACGGTGACGGTTACCACGGTATGAACCGATTTCTTGTAGACGTTTAATGTTTAAGCTTACTTCACGTCTTAAGTCACCTTCGACTTTTAATGCATCAATGATACCACGGATGCGATCTAACTCATCGTTTGTTAAATCTTTAACACGAGTTTCTTCTGAAACATTAGCTTCTGCTAAAATGTTTTTTGAAGTTGTGTTACCAATTCCGAAAATATATGTTAATGCAATAACTACACGTTTTTCACGTGGAATATCTACTCCTGCAATACGAGCCATATATCGTTTGCCTCCTTATCTTACTTATTAACCTTGACGTTGTTTATGTTTTGGGTTTTCACAAATGACCATTACTCGTCCGTTACGGCGAATAATTTTACATTTTTCACAAATTGGTTTTACTGATGCTCTAACTTTCAACTATGTCCCTCCTTAACTAACTTGGCGGATGGTTTTATTTAAAGCGGTATGTAATTCGTCCACGTGATAAATCATAAGGAGACAATTCAATTGTTACCTTATCACCTGGTAGAATACGAATGTAATTCATTCTAATTTTACCTGAAACGTGAGCTAAAATTTCATGCCCGTTTTCTAATTCAACCTTAAACATTGCGTTTGGTAAAGTTTCAATGACTGTACCTTCTACTTCGATAACATCATCTTTAGCCATTATTACTTCCTCCTCCTAACAATCTCGTTACTTTTATACAAAACAAATGACGAAATATAACTATTTCTCTAATATTGTACGAATCTCACGGTAAACTTCCTCAATAGATTGCTCACCATTGATTTTATGTAATAGACCGCGTTGGTTGTAATAATCAAGTATAGGTCGAATCGATTCCATTTGAAGATTAATTCGATGTGCTACTCTTTCAGGTTTATCATCTTCTCTTTGATAGAAGTCGTGTGAACCACAGTTATCGCAAACTCCATCCTCTTGTGGGGGATTGTAAATTTTATGATAAGTAGCGCCACAGTCTCTACAGATGATACGTCCACTTAAACGTCCTTTTAATACCTCAGCATCAACATCAATTAAAATAACTGCATCGATTTGAGTATTTAAAGTTTCTAAGTTTTCTTCTAATGCTTCGGCTTGTACTTTAGTACGTGGATAACCATCTAACATAAAGCCACGCGCTTTAACATCATCTTGCGATAATCTTTCGCGCACCAATCCATTAGTTACATCATCTGGAACTAAATCACCACGGTCTGTGTATGCTTTAGCTTCTAATCCAAGAGGTGTTTCATCTTTGATCGCTTGTCTGAAAATATCGCCGGTAGAAATATGAACAATTTCATAGTCTCGTGCGATTTGTTCGCTTTGCGTTCCTTTACCAGCGCCTGGTAATCCCATTAATAATATGTTCATTTATATCTTCCTTCGTTTTTTAATACGTTTTATTCGTGAAGAAATCCTTGGTAACGACGTTTTACCATACGGCCTTCAATTTGCTTAGCTGTTTCGATTGCAACTCCGACAACGATTAATAAACTAGTACCACTAAGTGAAATTTGCATTGGAACGTTCCAGATTAAACCAATAGCAATTGGCATAACCGCTATAAACGTTAAGTAAAATGCACCTACACCACTTAATCTATTGATTAAATTAGTGATATATAACTCTGTGTCGTGACCTGGGCGCACACTTGGAATGTATGCACTTTGTTTTTGAAGGTTTTCAGAAACTTTTTCCGGGTTGACTTGCACTAGCGAATAGAAATAAGCAAAGGCAATGATCAGAATTGTATAGAAAATAGCACCAAGTGGGTGTTGAAGACTAAATAAATTTACAACAATTTGCATCCACGCACTATCTGTGTCGGTGTTCATAAATCCTAAGATTGTCTGAGGTGTTGTAATAAATGACGAAGCAAAAATTACAGGAATCACCCCTGCCGAGTTGATTTTTAATGGTAAGTGCGCTGTATGGCTTGCGCCTGATGCTTTTTTAGAGTGATGAATTGGAATGCGTCTTTGAGCACGCTCCATCAACACAACAATCACAATTAATGCCACAATTACTAGAACTACTGCTAATAAAATTAACACGTTCATTAATAATTGATCTCCAGCATTTACAATGCTTGTAGTAACATAATTGTAAATCTCTTTTGGTACTTCTGCCACAATACCTGCGAAGATTAACATTGATACACCATTTCCAATTCCGTTACGAGTGATTTGTTCACCCAACCAGATTAAGAACATTGTACCAGCTGATAATACTAAGGCAATTGTTAGATAGGTAGCGACACTAGGGTCTTTTACTAAACCTAAACCTGATAATTGGTTAAATCCAACTGAAATACCAATTGCTTGTACAAATCCAAGTACGATAGCTGTATAAGTCGTTGTTTGGTTTAACTTACGACGACCAACCTCGCCTTGATTTGCCCATTCAGTTAATTTAGGAATAATATCCATTTGTAACAATTGAACGATAATTGAGGCAGTGATGTAAGGGGAAACGCCCATCGCGAAGATAGAATAGCGTTGTAATGCCCCACCACCAAAAGTATTTAATAAGCCAAGCAAACCACTTTGCGAAAGAGTTTGAATAGCTGATGCGTTAACTCCAGGAACTGGAATATGTGATCCTAAACGGAACACAGCAAGAATAAATAATGTAAACAAAATTCTCTGACGGATATCCTTAATAGTGAAGGCGTTCTTCAGAAATGAAAACATTAAATCACCTCGATTGATCCACCAGCTGCAGTAATTGCTTCTTCTGCCGCTTTGGAGAATTTAGCTGCTTGAACAGTTAATTTTCTTTCCAGTTGTCCCTCACCTAAAATTTTAATACCTGATAATTCTTTTTTAACGATTCCAGACTCAACTAAAAGTGCTGGTGTTACTGTTGTACCATCTTCAAAACGGTTTAAAGTTTCTAAGTTTACAACAGCGTATTCTTTACGGTTAATGTTGTTGAATCCGCGTTTTGGAATACGTCTGAATAATGGAGTTTGTCCACCTTCGAATCCTAAGCGTACTCCACCACCTGAACGTTGTTTTTGACCTTTCGATCCGCGTCCAGCTGTTTTACCGTTACCAGAACCTTGACCACGACCTACACGGTTGCGTTCTTGTCTAGATCCTTCTGCTGGTTTTAATGTATGAAGTTTCATTAATTGGCACCTCCTTATACTAATGTAAAAATATTATGCTTCTTTTGCTTCTACTAAGTGACTGATTGTTTGAACCATTCCACGAATAGCATCGTTATCAGGTTTAACAACTGTTTTATGTAGTTTAGTTAAACCTAATGCTTTAGCTGTATCGATTTGGTTTTGAGGACGACCAATCAAACTACGCTTTAAAGTGATTTCTAAGTTTGCCATTGTAAAGTCCTCCTTATCCTAATAGTTCTTCAACAGTTTTGCCACGTAATGCAGCAACTTCTTCAGCAACTTTTAACTGTTGTAAACCTTTAACAGTTGCACGAATCATGTTGATTGGGGTGTTAGACCCTAATGATTTACTTGTTACGTCAGCAACGCCCGCTAATTCCATAACGGCACGAACTGGACCACCTGCAGCAACTCCTGAACCGGCAGTAGCTGGTTTTAATAACACACGTCCACCACAGAATTCTCCGATAGCTTCGTGTGGAATTGTAGTACCTGACATAGGCACTTCGATTAAGTTTTTCTTAGCAGATTCTACCGCTTTACGGATAGCTTCTGGTACTTCTTGAGCTTTACCAGTACCGAAACCAACGTGACCATTTTTGTCACCAACTACTACTAAAGCTGAGAAACGTAGACGACGTCCACCTTTAACTACTTTAGTAACACGGTTGATCGCAACTACGCGTTCTTCGATTTCTCCTAAGTTATCTGGATTAATAAATACCATGAATAGGTGTCCTCCTTTTCTTAAAATTCTAAGCCGTTTTCACGAGCTCCATCAGCTAAAGCTTTAACGCGTCCGTGGTATAAGTAACCACCGCGGTCAAATACTACAGCTTTGTAGCCTTTAGCTACAGCGCGTTCAGCGATTAATTTACCAACTGCTGTTGATTGCTCAACTTTAGTTCCTTTTTCAATTGCTGAATCTTTACTAGAGGCACTTGCAAGCGTCACACCCGCTACGTCATCAATTAATTGAGCGTAGATGTTAGTGTTCGAACGGAACACGTTCAAGCGTGGGCACTCAGCAGTACCAGAGATTTTGTTTCTTACACGATTATGTCTTTTTTGACGTAATTTGTTTTTATCTGGTTTAGTAATCACAATTGTCACCTCTTTATCTTAATTTTAAGTATATATATAAATTCAAGCTTAACAGGAAAATTATTTACCTGTTTTACCTTCTTTACGGCGTACAAATTCGTCAACATAACGAATACCTTTACCTTTATAAGGCTCTGGTGGACGTACCGCACGGATGTTAGCTGCTAATTCGCCAACTTTTTCTTTGTTGAAACCTTCAACAATGATTTTAGTGTTTGCTGGAACTTCGAAAGACACGCCTTCTGAAGCTTCGAACTCAACCGGATGAGATAAACCAACGTTTAACACTAATTTATCACCTTGTTTTTGAGCACGGTAACCAACACCGATTAATTCTAATTCTTTTTTGAAACCTTCTGATACACCAACAACCATGTTGTTGAACACTGAACGTGTTGTACCGTGTAATGAACGGCTTTCTTTAGAATCATTAGGACGAGTAAATTCTACTTCGTTTTCTTTAACTTCTAATTGGATTGCTGGGTGTAACTCACGAGTTAATTCACCTTTTGATCCTTTAACAGTCACTGTATGACCGTTAACTTCTACGGTTACGCCTTCTGGGATTGTAACAGGTCTTTTACCAATACGACTCACAGGGCTGCACCTCCTTGTTTAATTTTATAGTAAATTATTTGGAATTACCAAATATAAGCTAATACTTCCCCACCAACACCTTGTTGACGAGCTTGTTTGTCTGTAACAACACCATTAGATGTTGAAATTACAGCTATACCTAAACCGTTTAATACTTTAGGTACATCTTCTGATTTAGCATAAACACGTAAACCAGGTTTAGAAATACGTTTGATACCTGTGATTACTTTTTCGTTGTTGCGACCGTATTTCAAGAATACTTTAATTTCGCCTTGTTTATTATCTTCAGCAACCTCGAAGTTTTTGATGAAACCTTCTTGTTTTAAGATTTCAGCAATCGCTACTTTTGCGTTTGAAGAAGGAGCAGATACAGTTTTATGTCCAACGCTGTTAGCGTTACGGATACGTGTTAAGAAATCTGCGATTGGATCTGTCATTACCATTTATGTTTACCTCCTTAATTACTAATTGTCGTTAAATTACCAGCTAGCTTTTCTAACGCCAGGAATTTGACCCTTGTACGCTAGTTCACGGAAGCAAATACGGCAAAGTTTGAATTTACGGTAAACAGAATGTGGACGACCGCAACGCTCGCATCGTGTATACTCTTGAACTTTGAATTTCGCTGTGCGTTTGTTTTTTTCTTTCATCGATGTTTTAGCCATTAATTATTCGCCTCCTTTATTATTTTTTGAACGGCATGCCAAGTTCTTTTAACAAAGCATGTGATTCTTCATCTGTGTTTGCAGTTGTAACAATAACAATGTCCATTCCGCGAACTTTGTCTACGTTATCGTAGCTGATTTCAGGGAAAATTAATTGTTCTTTCACACCTAAAGTGTAGTTACCGCGACCATCGAATGCTTTGTTGCTAATCCCTTGGAAGTCACGTACACGTGGTAATGAAACAGTAATTAATTTATCTAAGAAATCATACATTCTTTCGCCACGTAAAGTTACTTTAGCACCGATTGGCATACCTTCACGCAAGCGGAAACCTGCGATTGATTTTTTAGCCTTAGTAATGACTGGTTTTTGACCAGTTAATAGTGTTAACTCATCAACAGCTTTATCTAAGTTTTTAGCATTAGAAACAGCATCGCCAACACCCATGTTTACAACAATTTTTTCAACTTTAGGTACTTGCATAACTGAAGTGTAGTTAAATTGTTCAACTAACTTTGGTGTTACGTCGTTTGTATATTTAGCTTTTAAACGGTTTTCCATTTAATAGGATCCTCCTTCCAAGAATTAGTTAATTGTTTCGTTTGATTTTTTAGCAAAACGTACTTTTTTACCATCTTCGAAACGGTAACCAACGCGTGTTGCTTCACCTGATGTAGGATCAACCAACTTCACATTAGATACGTGAATCGGTGCTGGAACTTCTTCGATTCCACCTGTAGCACTTTGTGATGGTTTAGTATGTTTTTTTGCAATGTTTAAGCCTTCAACGATTACTCTATCTTTGTTAGGTAAAGTTTTGATAACAGTTCCTGTTTTTCCTTTATCTTTACCAGCAATCAATTGAACTTTATCGCCTGTTTTGATACGCATGAATTGTTTCCTCCTTCGTTGTGTAATTATAAAACTTCTGGAGCCAATGAAACAATCTTCATATAGTTGTGCTCACGTAATTCACGTGCAACTGGTCCAAAGATACGAGTACCGCGTGGGCTCTTATCGTCACGAATAATGACACATGCATTTTCGTCAAATTTAATATAAGATCCGTCCTTGCGGCGAGCTCCTGATTTAGTACGTACGATCACAGCTTTAACTATGTCACCTTTTTTGACAACTCCACCTGGTGTTGCATGTTTAACCGTTGCAACAATCACATCACCAATGTTAGCAGTTTTGCGTCCAGATCCGCCTAGAACTTTAATAGTTAAGACTTCACGTGCTCCTGAGTTATCGGCAACTTTTAATCGACTTTCTTGTTGAATCATTTCGATGTCCTCCTTCCGAAATTAACTGGTGTATTAGATAACGATTGCTTCTTCTACAATCTCTAATAAGCGGAAGCGTTTCGTCGCTGATAATGGACGAGTTTCCATAATACGAACGATGTCGCCTTCTTTTGCACTGTTTAATTCATCATGTGCTTTATATTTTTTAGAGTATTTTACACGTTTACCATATTTAGGGTGTGTTTTACGAGTATCAACTTGTACTGTAATTGTTTTGTCCATTTTATCTGAAACAACACGACCTAGATAAACTTTACGTTTGTTACGTTCACTCATTTTATATGCCTCCTTTTGCTAGTCTACTTAGACAATTCTTGCTCACGCAAGACTGTTTTGATACGAGCAATTGATTTACGTACGTGACGTAAACGGGCAGTGTTTTCTAACTGTCCCGTCGCCAATTGGAATCGAAGGTTGAACAATTCTTGCTTGAATTCTTTTTCTTTCTCAACCATTTGAGCGGCGGTTAGTTCTCTAATTTCATTAATTTGCATTCGATTCACCACCATATTCTTCGCGTTTTACAAATTTAGTTTTGATCGGTAACTTGTGAGATGCAAGACGTAATGCTTCACGTGCTACTTCTTCTGACACGCCATCGATTTCGAATAGGATTTTACCACGTTTAACAGGTGCTACCCAACCTTCTGGAGCTCCTTTACCTTTACCCATACGAACGCCGATTGCTTTAGATGTATAAGATTTGTGAGGGAAGATTTTAATCCATACTTTCCCACCACGTTTCATGTAACGAGTCATTGCGATACGCGCTGCTTCGATTTGACGGTTTGTAATCCATTTAGATTCAACAGCTTTTAAACCATAAGTTCCAAAGTCAACACTTTTGCCGCCTTTTGCTTCTCCACGCATTTTACCACGGAATTCGCGACGGTGTTTTACACGTTTAGGTACTAACATTTATTAGTTCCCTCCTTTCGTAGAATTTTTTTTCGTTGGTAAGATTTCACCACGACAAATCCAAACTTTAACTCCTAATTTACCGTAAGTTGTATCTGCTTCTTCCCAAGCGTAGTCGATATCTGAACGTAAAGTATGTAATGGAACAGTTCCTTCAGTATATGACTCTGTACGTGCCATATCTGCACCGTTTAAACGGCCTGAAACCATTGTTTTAACACCTTTAGCGCCAGCTTTCATAACGCGTTGGATAGCTTGTTTTTGTGCACGACGGAATGCTACACGGTTTTCTAACTGGTTAGCAATGTCTAATGCAACTAACTTAGCATCTAAACTTGGTTCTTTAATTTCAACAATATTGATGTGTACTTTCTTGCCTGTTAACTTGTTTAATTCAGCACGAACAGCATCAACTTCAGATCCACCTTTACCAATTACCATACCTGGTTTAGCAGTATGAACTGAAACTACCACACGGTTAGCTGCACGTTCGATTTGAATTGTTGAAACAGAGGCATCTGAAAGTTTTTTGTATAGGTATTCACGGATTTTTAAGTCTTCATGTAGGAAGTCTGCATATTTTTTATCAGCAAACCATTTTGCATCCCAGTCACGAATAACACCAACACGCATACCTATTGGATGTACTTTTTGTCCCATGGATTAAGCCTCCTCTTTTTCTGATACCACAACAGTGATGTGGCTTGTACGTTTTAAGATTTGTGAAGCTGAACCTTTAGCTCTTGGACGGAAACGTTTCATTGTTGGTCCTTCATCCACAAATACTTCACTTACGTATAAGTTTTCTAAGTCTAAATCATAGTTATGTTCAGCGTTTGCGATAGCTGACATTAATACTTTTTCTACTACTGGCGCTGAGCCATTTGGTGTGAATTTCAAGATTGAAATTGCTTCACCGATTTGCTTACCTCTGATAAGATCGACTACTAAACGAACTTTACGAGGGGCAATACGAACTGTTTTAGCTACTGCTTTAGCAGATGTAATTTGTTCTGTCATTTAAATTCCCTCCTTTGTCTAGCGTTTCTTCGTTTTCTTATCGTCAGCAGCGTGTCCACGATATGTACGAGTTGGTACGAACTCACCTAATTTATGTCCGACCATATCTTCTTGTACATATACTGGTACGTGTTTACGACCGTCATATACAGCAATCGTTAACCCAATAAAATTAGGGAAGATTGTTGAACGACGTGACCATGTTTTAATAACTTGTTTTTTTGCGCTTTCTTGTTGTTCCTCAACTTTTTTCATTAAATGAGAATCAACGAAAGGCCCTTTTTTCAAACTACGACTCACAGTGTGTAGCCTCCCTTCGGTTTGTCTATCTAATTATCAATTATTTTTTGCGTCCGCGAATAATTAACTTGCTAGATTTTTTCTTCTTATTACGAGTTTTCATACCAAGAGTTGGTTTACCCCATGGTGACATTGGAGATGGACGACCGATTGGTGCACGACCTTCACCACCACCGTGTGGGTGATCATTAGGGTTCATTACAGATCCACGAACAGTTGGACGTTTAGATAACCAACGTGAACGACCTGCTTTACCAATGTTAATTAATTCGTGTTGTTCGTTTCCTACAACACCAACAGTTGCACGACAAGTTGATAAGATCATACGTACTTCACCTGAGTTAAGACGTACTAAAGTATATTTACCTTCTTGACCTAATACTTGAGCGCTTGTTCCTGCTGAACGAATTAATTGAGCACCTTTACCAGGTTTTAATTCGATGTTGTGAATGAAAGTACCCACTGGAACGTTTACTAATGGTAATGCGTTACCGATTTGGATATCTGCATCAGCACCTGATTCAATCTTTTGACCTACTTTGATACCTTTAGGTGCGATGATGTAAGTTTTAACACCATCTTCATAATGTACTAACGCAATGTTAGCTGTACGGTTTGGATCGTACTCAATTGTTGCAATTGTTCCGATTACTCCGTCTTTGTTACGCTTAAAGTCAATCACACGGTAAGCACGTTTGTTACCACCACCGTGGTGACGAACTGTGATTTTACCTTGGCTGTTACGACCAGCATTTTGTTTTTGTGATTCTAACAAAGTTTTTTCTGGTGTTTTAGTTGTGATTTCTGAAAAATCATAACCAGTCATATTACGACGAGCATTTGTTGTCGCTTTGTAATGTTTAATCGCCACTATGTTTCCCTCCTGTTTCGATTATTCAGATAATTATTCAGCGTCAGCGAATAATTCGATAGTTTTTGAATCTGCAGTTAAAGTTACTACAGCTTTTTTATATTTACGAGTGTAACCACTGTAACGACCCATACGTTTAGCTTTACCAGCTACGTTGATCGTGTTTACTTTAGCTACTTTTACACCTTCAAACATAGCTTCAACAGCTTGTCTGATGTGTGTTTTGTTAGCACGAGTGTCAACTTCGAATGTGTATTTATTGTCTTCCATTAACATCATTGATTGCTCAGTGATTACTGGACGTAAAATTACTTCTGATAATTGCATTATGCTAAAGCCTCCTCTACTGTTGAAAGCGCAGCTTGCGTAATAATTACTTTGTCGTAATTTACAACATCTAAAACATTCACGTTGTAATCGTCGATTACTTTAACGTTTGGAATGTTACGTGCTGATAAGTAAGTATTAGCATTGTCACCTTCTAAAATTAATAATGTTTTAGTTGTAACATCTAAGTTAGCTAATACAGCTTTGAAATCTTGTGTTTTTGGTGCATCAAAATTTAATGCATCCACTACTACCAAGTTGTTTTCTAAAACTTTTTGTGAAAGTACTGAGTTTAAAGCTAAACGACGCACTTTTCTTGGTAATTTGTAACTATATGAACGAGGTGTTGGTCCAAACACAACTCCACCACCAACCCATTGTGGTGATCTAGTTGAACCTTGACGTGCACGACCAGTTCCTTTTTGTCTCCATGGCTTACGGCCACCACCACGTACTGCACTTCTGTTTTTAACAGCATGTGTTCCTTGACGTAATGAAGCACGTTGCATAATTACAGCGTCAAATATTACGCTTTCGTTAGGCTCAATCCCGAATACTGCTTCGTTTAATTCTACTTCTCCGGCTGTTGAACCGTCTTGTTTAAATAAAGTAACTTTTGGCATTCTCTCGTTCCTCCCTTCTTGATATATTATTTAACAGTTTTAATTGCTTGTTTAACTTCTACTAAAGATTTTTTAGATCCTGGAACGTTACCTTTAATTAAGATTACGTTGTTTTCTGTATCAACAGAAACCACTTCTAGGTTTTGGATTGTTACGCGTTCGCCACCAGTTTGTCCAGGTAATTTTTTACCTTTGAATACTTTAGATGGATCTGATGCCATACCCATTGATCCGACACGACGGTGGTAACGAGAACCGTGAGATTCTGGTCCGCGGCTTTGTCCATGACGCTTAATAGCACCTTGGAATCCTTTACCTTTTGATGTACCCGTCACATCGACGATATCACCAACTGCGAACGTTTCTACTGTGATTTCTTGCCCTACTTCATATTCTCCTAGCTCAACATCACGAAACTCGCGAATGAAGCGCTTAGGAGTAGCATTTGCTTTTGCTACATGACCCTTAGCAGGTTTGTTTGATAATACTTCACGTAAATCTTGGTAACCAACTTGTACAGCTTCGTAACCATCAGTTTCGTTTGTTTTAACTTGTAAAACTACGTTTGCTGGGGCTTGGATTACTGTTACAGGGATTAATTCACCATTTTCCGTAAAGAATTGAGTCATTCCTACTTTTGTTCCTAAGATTCCTTTGGTCATGAGTACACCTCCATTTTTTTATTTTATAATTTAATTTCTACGTCTACGCCACTTGGTAAGTCTAATTTCATTAAAGCATCAACTGTTTTAGCAGTTGGTTCTAAAATGTCAATTACACGTTTGTGTGTGCGCATTTCGAATTGTTCACGTGAATCTTTGTATTTATGCGGTGAACGAATTACCGTATATAAAGAGCGGTCTGTTGGCAATGGAATTGGTCCTGCCGTTTTAGCTCCCGTTCTTTGTGCTGATTCAACAATTTTATTCGCTGATACATCTAAAGCTCTATGCTCATATGCTTTTAAGCGAATACGAATTTTTTGTTTTGCCATGATTAATTTCCTCCTTCGTCAATTTTAAAAATGACTTGCTCCACAAGAATCTCCAACTTCACTAGCCCGTGGCAACTCGTCCTAGCGTGTCGCAACCTCTCGCTTCATCGCTGTCTTTCCCTTGTTTCCAAGGTTTGCGTCGTTTCAGTTTCAAATAAACCTTCAACAGACACAACGACTATTATATAGTATAAAACGTAGTGATGCAAGGTTTTTCGCGAAATTTATCATAAGTTTTTCAAAAGATTTTTTCTAATAAATATCAGCATAAAAAAACACACGTTAATCATTGATTTAACAGGTCTTTTACGATTTTTGATATTATATCTTCTATTATATACAGTGTAATAATGTCAGTAAGTCTAATTTAAGATGAAAAAATATAAGGTGTAGTTTAAATAACCTATCTTCTGCTTATGATCTTCACAGGGTTGTGTTGACAGTGAAACATATGATTGATTGAAGTTACAATGTGTAGATATGTCTTTGAAGCTTCCAAATAACGCTGTCAATCGCATCATTTTCTTGCTTGCTGTGTTATATTATAACGCTCAGAGCGCTTTGTCAATGACTTTTCGAAATGAATACGTTTTACTTTCCCTAACAAAATAAGCCCCGAAAACTCGAGGCCTACTACAGTCATTTTATTTAATGAATGCTTCTGTTTCTTTGATAACTTTCTGAATAAATTGAATCGTTGTTTCCTCATATGGGTGACGTATTCCACAACCTGGCGTTAAGATTAACCGTTGCCCTTGCGTCATCATCACAGAACGATAAATTTGCGAACGCAATTCGTTCATTTTGGACCTATTAACGCAACAACATCGTCACGGTTGACTTTTAGATCAATCCCTTTTAGAACCTTGTTGTCACCGAATGACTTTTCTATGCCCTCAATCGTTAACATTCTCTACCCCCTTGCCTTCATGAATCATCGCACAATTTATTATTATACGATTTCGAATCTATTTTGTCTAAATTAAATTGCATTGGATTTATTCCAATGCTTATTTGATTAATTGTAGCACCTTTTTGCACAAAGATAAAGTGAAATTCGTTATCTTATGTCGATTTAATTATAGAATACTGTGAAATATTTTGGAAGGGATGTGATTTTGAAAAGAAAAAATCTCAGGTACATTTAAACCTGAGATTTGTTGAGTTTATTCAGTTACAGTTGAACCATCAACTTCAAACACGTCTACGATTTCACCATTCACCATGTGAAGCATTGGTGCTGTTTTCACAGCATTATGGTAGTCATCGAATGAGAAAGATCCTGTCACACCATCGAATTGTTGGGTGTTCTCAATTGCGTCACGTACAGCGTCGCGGTCTGTTGAGCCTGCGTCTTCAATTGCTTGGAATAATAAATTAGCCGCATCGTAACCTAAAGCACCAAAAGTATCCGGTTTTTTACCGAATTTCGCTTCATAAGCTGCAATGAACTCTTGAACCACTGGACTCTCTGAACCTGTATGGAAATGTGACGTATAGTAGAGGTCTGTCGCGTTTTCTGCACCAGCTAATTCAACTAATGTATCACTTGCGAAACCATGACCACTTAAGATTGGTTGAGTAATTCCCATCTCACGCGCTTGTTTCGTGATCAAGCCACCTTCTGTATAAAAGGCAGGTAGGTAAATTACATCGAAATCTTCCGCTAATAACGTTGTCAGAATTCCCATGAAATCTGTTTCGCCGCCTGTGTAAGATTCTTCGCGGACAATCTCACCACCTAAACGTTCAAACTCCTCAACGAAAGGTCCCGCTTGTCCAACAGAATAGTCATTTGATTGATCGACTAACACAACTGCTTTAGTTGCACCAAATTGATCTTGTGCGAAACGCGCTGCTGCATTGGCTTGGAAAGTATATGTCGAGGCTAAACGGAATAAATAGTTATAAACATCGCCTTCAGGATTAGTCGTTAAATGGTCCGCTGTTGCAGCAGGAATTAAAGTTGGAACGCCAGCATCTTCAATAATTTGACTTTGCACCATTGCAACGTCAGTTGCGCCAGGTCCTACAATCGCGACGACACCATCTTCAATTAATTTTGTTGCTACTGAAACTGTTTCAGTTTTATCTGACTGGTTATCAGCGTAAACCAATTCAACAGGACGTCCATCTAATAAACCGCCATTCGCATTTACTTGCTCAACTGCTAATTCTAAGGCTTCAAATAACGCCACCCCGTACGATGCAGAATAGCCTGATAATTCATAGTTGGCACCTACTAAAATCGGTTCTTTGTCCTCTTGTGCGAAAGCTGCTGTTGTTGGTGCTGTTGCCGATAATAACGTTAAACCTGCTAGTAATTTTACCCCAAATTTTCTTAAATTCATGCTGTGTTCCTCCTATAATTTTTGCTGGCTAATAGCCGCTTTGATTAGTTGATAGCTAAATAAAAAACCACCCATTCAATAAAGAATGGGTGGCCCGTTAGGAAGTCCCATTCATCATTACATGCACGAATAGGACTGTATATTTTATAGAATTTCTATAAATACATAGCCCTCATATTAATAATAATAATAATGTTTTGTGCGTTTAATGTTTTCATGAGTAAACTTCCTTAACTAATGTTAATGTTTTCTAATCTGATATTAATATAACTCATCTTTTAATCAATTACAACCCCTTTTTCAAAATACTTATCAAAGTCTCCTCCTATTTCGAAAAAAGCTGCTTGGTATAATAGATATAGCTGAGCCAGTGGATTGCTCATGCTAGAGCGAAGGCTTTTGAAACGATTATTTCATTGGTTTTCTTGCTAGAAAAAATGGTTCGGTTACTCTAGTTGATTGTGCGTGACCTTCGGCTAGATTACACCTTTATCTAGCCGATTGTTCAGGACCTTCGGCTAGAATATGCCTTTATCTAGTCGATTGTTTGGGACCTTCGGCTAGAATATGCCTTTATCTAGTCGATTGTTCGGGACCTTCGGCTAGAATATGCCTTTATCTAGCCGATTGTTCGGGACTTTCGGCCAGATTAGACTATAAAGCCCGAAAAAGCTTTGAAAGCGACCACCGCCTTGGAAAAACAATGAGTTGAGCGAAGCATAAACACGGTAAACCAACATAAAACTTATAACCCTTACACAATAAAAAAAGAGACAGTGTTTCCACCATCTCCTTAATCATTATTATACAATTGGATGATTTTTCGCTTCTTGAATCACTTGGTCACGCTTCGCTGGCTCTAACCAAACAGAATGCGTATCCGAAATCTTATGTTCTTCTCCTAATGCGTAATTAAATCCACTGCCAGCATAATCATAATGCAGGGCAACACGATGTTTCTCAAGACGTGGATTCGGATGAGGAATCGCTGATAGCAACGAACGTGTGTAAGGATGAATTGGATTCGCGAAAATTTCATCTGTCGTACCCGTCTCTAACAAGTGACCTTGATGCAAGACACCAATACGATCTGAAATATACTTTACCATTGACAAGTCATGTGCAATGAATAAATAAGATACTTTGGTTTCTTCTTGAATATCTTTCATCAAGTTTACAATTTGAGCTTGAATCGACACATCCAAAGCACTTATTGACTCATCTGCAATAATCAATTGCGGATTCATAATCAAAGCTCTAGCAATCCCAACCCGTTGTCTCTGTCCGCCTGAGAATTGGTGCGGATAACGGTTAGCAAATTCACGCGATAAACCTACACGTTCAAGAATTTCCAAACCTTTCGCTTCTCTTTCAGTTTTTGATGGATACATATTCTGAATATCCAAACCTTGTGTGATAATCTCAATAATTTTTTTACGTGGATTTAAACTAGCCATTGGATCTTGGAAGATCATTTGCATGTTCGTACGCAGCATAGTATCACGTTCTTTATCTAACTTACCTGCAATTTCTTTATTATCAAATAAGATTGAACCCGATGTTGGGTTATATAAGCGAATAATTGAGCGTCCAATCGTTGATTTACCAGAACCAGACTCACCTACTAAACCATATGTTTCACCTGGATTTATATGAAAGCTCACACCATCAACAGCTTTCACAGTAAAATTCTTACTCACTTTAAAGTGTTGTTTCAAGTTTTTAACTTCTAATAAAGGTTGTTGATATTTAGTCATAGTGGCTCGCCTCCAATTTCATTCGTTCTAGTCTTTCTTGTAGTTCAGGAGGCATTTCAATTTTGGGTGCATTATTATGCATTAACCAACTTGCGACATAATGCGTATCTGATACTTGGAAAACCGGTGGATCAATACGCTTATCAATATTTAATGCGTACTCATTTCGCACATAGAAAGGATCACCTTGTTTATGATGGGCTAAGTTTGGCGGATTTCCCGGAATCGCATAAAGTTTATCTGATTTCGTATTGACGTCAGGCATAGCTGATAACAAGCCCCATGTATAAGGATGTTTTGGATCATAAAAGATATCATCGACAGTACCGCGTTCGATAATACGTCCAGCATACATTACATTGACATAGTCAGCTACTTTAGCCACCACACCTAAGTCATGTGTGATATAAATAACCGCAATACCTGTTTTTTCTTGAATCGCCTTGATTAGTTCGAGTATTTTGGCTTGGATGGTTACGTCTAGAGCAGTTGTTGGTTCATCACAGATTAGAATTTCTGGGTCACATGCTAACGCAATTGCGATAACAATTCTTTGGCGCATACCACCAGATAATTGGTGAGGATATTGCCCAAGCCGTTCTTCGCCGTTGGTAATGCCAACAAGTTCAAGCAAACTCAAAGCTTTCTGGCGCGCCTCTTTACGAGGTGTGTTGTAGTGGATAAACATCCCTTCCATAATCTGATCGCCAATCGTCATAGTAGGGTTAAGCGAAGTCATGGGATCTTGGAAGACCATTGCAATCCGTTTACCATTAAACTTGCGACGCATCTCTTTCTTACTGATTTTCAGCAAATCAATTGACGTAATCTGACCATTCTCTTCATACTTATATTCTATGACGCCTGAATTAATTCGCTGATTATTAGCCAGAATCCCCATGATTGTTTTGACGGTAACTGATTTCCCAGAGCCGGATTCCCCCACAATCGCAAGCGTCTCCCCTTTATACAAATCAAGGTTTACACCGCGAATCGTTTCAATTGGCCCCTGGGATGTACGAAAGGAGACACTCAAGTCACGCATTTCTAGAATTTTTTGACGGGACATTATTAGACCTCCTTCATAGTTGGATCCAACGCATCGCGCAGACCATCTGCCAGTAAGTTAAAGCTTAACATGGTCAGTGATAAGACTAGCACGGGCGGGATAATCATAAACGGCGCATTCAAGAAAGATTTGAAGGCATCGCTAATCAAGGAACCCAAAGAAGCATTCGGCATTGGAACACCCAAACCAATAAAGGCTAAGAATGACTCTGTAAAAATCGCATTGGGTACACTAAACATGGACATGATAATAAGCTGAGCGAAGATATTCGGTAATATCTCTTTGAATATAAGCGTACTTGGCTTTGCGCCTAAGGTCCGAGCTGCCAGCACAAATTCTCGATCTTTAAGCTTCAGTATTTGAGCCCTTGCCACTCGTGACATACCAATCCAGCCCGTTAAAGCAATCGCGATTGTAATACTGAGTATGCCTGGTCGCAGCACGACAATCAACAGCGTCACAATCACCAAACTTGGAATACCATTCAGAATCTCAAGTAAACGCTGCATGATCATATCAACTTTCCCACCGAAATAACCTGAGATTAAACCATACGTCATGCCGATTAAGACGTCGACAATCACCGCAACCAAAGCAATGTATAAAGAGATACGCGTGCCTTCCCAAGTTCTGGTAAAGATATCACGACCTAAAACATCACTCCCAAACCAATAATAAGTATCTGCTGCATTGGGATTTGTTTCATATTTGTTGATAACCATTGAACCAGTTGAAGCTTTCAAGGTTTGTCCACCATCCAGAATACCGAAGTTTTCTAGGAATGGTACTCTCGGTGCCATACTCTCATTGCCAATAATCTGTTCGTTTGAACCGAAGTCATTCATATAAGGTCCAAGCAAGGCAAAGAAAACAATGGTGATAATAAAAACCAGGCCGAATACGGATCCTTTATTCTTAGAAAACTTCACCAGGAATTGCTTAAAAGCAGATTCCCTGACATAGATTTCCTGTTCATGAGCATCTTGTGATTTATCGGCCCACTCAAAGTCATCCGGAAGAAAATTATAAGTCTGTTTGTGTGCATTTACTTGTTGCTCTGTCATCGTTATTCTCCTCCCGTTACGCGAATTCGTGGATCTAACACACCATATAGTATATCTACCACTAACATCACAAAGATAAATAATGCTGAATAGATAAACGATATCCCCATCACAATGTTGAAGTCATTCGACTGAATTGCTTGAACGAGTAACTGCCCTAAACCAGGTATGGAGAATATTTGCTCAACAACCATTGAACCTGTCATTAGCCCGACCACTAAGGGAGCTAGCACCGTTAAAATCGGAATACTGGCATTACGCAATACATGCTTAAACAATAAGCGTGTCCCCGTCACACCTTTACTTTCCGCAAGTTGAATATAATCCGATTGCAGCACTTCAATCATTTCCGTTCGAGTGAAGCGCGCAATCGAAGCCATCGTAAACAAACTTAAGGCAACAACAGGCAAGACCATACTCATCGCTTTATCATTCAAATTGAATAGAATCGGAAAGATACGCCACTGGAAACCGAAATAATAAGACAAGCCCAAGGCAAAGACATAAGAAGGCACACTTACACCAATTACAGAAAGTAAAGTTGACAATGTATCCCAAATCGAATTCTGATTAAAAGCTGCAATCGTCCCGAACACTAAACCAGATGCTGTCCCAACAATGACAGCCCAGAATCCTAATTCAAAGGAAATCGGCAATCGACTTTGCAATAAGGTGGTCACAGGTACGTCACGTGAAATTGAATAAGAAACGCCTAAATCACCTGACAACATACTCTTAACATAATTAAAGAATTGCACCAAAACAGGCTTATCCAAACCATAACGAATATTCATTAATTCTCTTTGCTCTGGCGTGATACGTTCATCATTAAAGGGAGACCCTGGCATAAATTGCAATAGCATAAATAGAATAAAGACAATTAACAATAATGTCGCAAGTGAAATCAACACGCGTTTAATTAAATACTTACTCATAAAGATAGATCCTTTCTAGAAGTTGTTGAAGCTACTTGAACGCTAGAAATAAGCAAAGCCAGAAAAGAGTTCTACATCTTATCAGCATGAACGCTCAGATAACATGTTTAGAAAACTTTCTGACTTCTATTGCTTATCTAACTTTAGCTTATCTTTACTGTTTCACAGCATATTTGAAGACGCGTGGTGTTCCTGTTGTATAGAAACCAATTTGATCAACATTTGCTTTTAACAATACTGCTGACGCTGCTTGATATACTGGTAAAACACCTGCTTCAGACAGTGCCAAAGCTTCCATTTCAATCATCTTATCAAAACGAGCTGCCTCATCTAATACAAGGTCACCCGTTTGAATCGACACATAGTCCGCATCAAATTGTTCGTTTGAATAACGCGCATCGTTGTAGCTACTATCCGTGATTAACAATTGTAAGTAAGTTGTAGGATCTGCGTAATCTGGTCCCCAACGTGTAAGCCCTAAATCAAAGTCCCCTTCACGCATGCGATCTAAACGGTTTTTCTTAGGCGTTTGTTCAATCTGAATATCCACACCCGGTAATGTCGCTTCGATTTGCGCTTCTAAAGATTGTGCAACGTTAATGGACGCTTCTGTGTCTTCAACAAGTAATCTCAGAGTAAAGCTATCTTTGCCCAATGCTTCTTTGGCCGCTTCATAATGAACGACAGCTTCCTCAGCGTTTGACGCTAGTAAATCACGCCCTGCAGCATCACGGAAATCTGTGCCGTCTGGACCTGCAGCTAATAATTGTGGAATGAAGTAAGCAGCTGGTAGCGAACCGTCTTTCAAGACATTATTAGCAATCACATCACGGTCAAAAGCTTTACCTAAAGCTAATCTCAAATCAACATTGGCTAAATCTTCATTTAACTCATTAGGCGAAATAAACCACATGTAACCTTGCTCAACAGAACGGAACTCTGGGTCAGCAGAGAATAACGTCACTTGCTCGCCCGAAATGTTTGTAATATCTAACTGGTCAGTCTGGTAAGCTAATACCGCTTGTTGTGAATCTTTAATTACTTGGAAACGAATGCCATCTAAAGCAATGCTCGCTACATCGTAATAATCTGGGTTCTTCGTTAAATCTGTTGTTGAACCAGCCGGTGTATAGCCTGATAGAATAAAGGCTCCATTTGAAATAGTCGTCTCAGGCGACGTTGCAAATTGGCCATCTGTTGACTCGTAGAAATCTTGGTTAATTGGGAAGAAAGGTGAGAATGCCATCAAACTAATGAAATAAGGTGTCGCAATCTCTAAAGTCACTTCCAAGGTGTAATCATCAAGCGCCACAACACCTAATTCAGCTTTATCCACATCTCCAGCAGTAACCGCTGCTGCGTTCTTCACGCCTGCCGTATCTAGAATAAATGAATACTCAGCTGCTGTTGCAGGATCTGCTAATCTTTGCCAACTATAGACGAAGTCATGTGCCGTCACTGCAGTCCCATTCGACCAAACAGCATCTTCACGCAATTTGAACGTATAAACTGTACCGTCATCACTTACGTCATAACTTTCAGCGGCTGCCTCTACAAACTCGCCATCTTGATTCCGCGTCATTAATCCTTCTTGGATGGCTGCGATGGCTTCCATCGAAGTCCCATCTGTCGCAATGTTTGGATCCAGTGATGCAATTTCTACATCTGTTTGTACACGTAGTACATTCTCATCTTGTGCGCTCACACTAGCTACGGGAGCTAATATAGAAAACGACAAAGCTAATGCAACAAATGATTGAACGAACTTTCTAGCTTTTGATATCATTCATTTTCCTCCTTAGGAATGCCTCAATATAGTTGTCAGGCAGAATTATTACTAATTATAAATAAGCGCTGTCAACAAGTCAATAGTTTTATTAAAATTAAATTAAAAACATTAGAGGGCGATGTCACGTTATGTTACTCTCTGTGTCAGAATGCACAGCAGCATCGAGCCTGCCAGTAATCAACCAGACCCTTTGCGATAGGCAGACTAGCGCACAAAAACAAGCAAGTTTTACAACTTAGAGCCAGTCGCTAGTTAAGCAAACCAGATGCCCTTTTGTGATAAAACTTGCTTGCCTATTCACCATGAGCGTTAATAAATATCTAGCAGACTATTCTTTACTCAACCTGACCATCACCATAAAAGCCCGTCGATAAGTAGCGTTCACCACTATCTGGTAACACAACGACAACTTTTTTGCCTTTACCTAATTGTTCTGCTAATCGCACTGCCGCGGCATAATTCGCACCAGATGATATTCCCGCTAAGATGCCTTGTTCTTTCGCTAACTTAACGGCTGTCTCAATCGCAACTTCATTCGTAACAGTCTCAACATGATCAATTACCGCTTGATCTAGAATCTCTGGCACAAAGTTTGCTCCTAAACCTTGAATTTTATGTGGACCTGCCAAACCTTGCGTAATTAATGGCGAGGCTGCTGGCTCAACTGCCCAGATAATGACTTCCTTATTGTTTGCTTTTAGTGTCTGGCCAACACCCGATACTGTTCCGCCAGTCCCAATCCCAGCCACAAAGGCGGCTACATCCGGAATATCTTCTAATATCTCATGTGCTGTTGTTTCTGCGTGGGCTTTGACGTTGGCTTCATTAGTAAATTGACCGAAGACTACTGCAGAACGCTCTTTGGCAATCTCTTCAGCCCTTTCACCTGCTAAGATCATGCCACCTGAAGCTGGTGTTAAGACTAATTCCGCACCATAGGCTTGAATGATGGTACGACGTTCCAAACTCATTGAATCTGGCATCACAATAATCACCTTGATCCCTAAAGCAGCACCAATCATAGCTAAGCCTACTCCAGTATTGCCACTTGTAGATTCAACAAGTGTTCCACCGATCGCCAGTTTTCCACTTGCTAACAAATCCTGAACAATATATTTAACTGGCCGATCCTTAACAGAACCACTTGGATTGTTTTTCTCTAACTTGACATAGACATCCGCAAAGTCCTCAGGCAAATTCTGAATTTTGACTATCGGTGTATACCCAATAGCTTCAACAATATTATCAAATAACATAAATAACCTCCTTAAATATCATCACTCATTACTCGTTTAAAACTCCTGCAATAATCTGTTTAAAAACCGCTTAGTACGCTCATGTTTCGGTTCCAGGAACATTTCATCCGGCGCTGCGTCTTCAACAATCCGACCACCGTCCAAGAATATCACGCGAGACGCGACCTTCTTCACGAAATTCATCTCATGCGACACAATAACCATCGTAATACCATCTTGTGCAATATCACGGATTACTTCTAATATTTCGATGACCCATTCTGGATCTAAGGCACTCGTGGGTTCATCGAACAACATAATATCAGGATCACTCGCTAAAGCCCGTGCGATACCAACACGTTGTTGCTGGCCACCTGAAAGGCGTGATGGAAAGTCGTTTAATTTATGCGACATCCCAACTCTTGTTAAGACCGCAATTGCCTTATCCCTTGCTTCCTCACGCGATAATCGCTTAACTACGACTAAGTGCTCCATTACATTCTCTAAGACTGTTTTATTCTTAAATAAATTATAGTGTTGAAAAACCATACTAGAATATGATCGAATCTTGCGGACATCCTCTTGTGTAAAGCCAACCGCGTCAATCTTATCTTGCCCAATTTGAATCGTTCCCTGCGTTGGCTTATCCAACCAATTAATCGTGCGTAATAACGTCGACTTGCCAGCGCCACTCTTGCCGATCAACGCAACCACTTCTCCCTTTGCGATAGAAAGATCAAGTTCTTTCAGTACCTCCTGCTGTCCAAAGCTTTTGGATAACTGCTTCAGTTGAATCAATCAGTTAACCTCCTTTCGTACTGGCTATACCGTCTTTCAACTGCATTGAAGAAGGCTGCTAGAATGGAACACACCACCCAATAAATCAGCGAAACTACAATATACATTTCTAAGTAACGATAGCTTCTCGCAGCAACAATCCGCCCTTGCGCCATCAAATCGACAATTGAAATCATGAACAAAAGAGACGTTTCCTTCACCAAAGAAACAAGTGTGTTTGATAAGGGAGGTATCGCAATGACAAAGGCTTGCGGAATAATCACTCGTCTCAAAGCCTGACTCGTTGTAAGATTAATACTGTAACAAGCTTCCAGCTGTCCAATATCAACAGCCAATAAAGAGCTTCTGAACGTCTCAGACATAAAGGCTCCCGCATTCAAAGACAAGGCAATAATGGCATAAACATCCTTCGGTACATTGACCGCATAAGCCGTTCCGAATTCTTGATTAATGATTTTCAACAAGATTGGAATGCCATAATATACGATAAACAACTGTAAAATTGCAGGCGTTCCTCTTATAAAAGAAACATACACTTTCACTAAAGGTGTTAACAGTTTAATCTCGAAATAGCGAATCAATGCCACAATTAAGCCGATTATAAGTCCAATCAATCCCGAGATACTGGCTAACCAAATTGTTTTAGGTAAGGCGCTTAATATTTCAGGAATAATACTCAACATAAATTCGACATTAAATAAATCTCCCATGATAACTCCTTCGTTACAACTTGTTAGTTCGCTTCTGCTGCTTCTGCTGTTGATTGATCTCTACCGAAGTATTCAATCGATAACTCCGATAGTACACCATTCTCTTGTAGTTCAAGCAAAGCTGCATCAATCTTTTGCTTTAATTCTTCGTTTTCTTCTGATTGCGCATAAAGGAAGTAAACAGGCTTGAGATCCAATTCAACCAGTTGAATCGATGCAATCTTTATTCCTAATTCATCCGCTGTTAATTGTGTCGTGATTACACTACCGATGGTCGCATCGACATTGTCATTCTCTAGTTCAAGTAAAGCATTATTGATATTGCCATCTGTGTAGACAATTTCAATCTCATTGCCATTTGCTTCATTATACTGCTCAAGGAAAGTTGTATTCGCATTGCCCACACCAGCAGCAACGCGTTTGCCTTTCAAATCCTCAAAAGACTGAATATCATCGCGCCCTTCTTTAAAGATTAATTGTACGCCTTCGTAATTGTAAGGCTCATCAGCAAACAAATACTTGGCTTCACGTTCTTCGTTTTTAGTCAGGTTACTGGCAATAAATTGAAACTCACCTGCATCCAATGCAACAAATATGCCATCCCAGGCTGTCGGCACATATTCGAACTCTACATCTTCCAGCAACTCATCAACAGCTTTTGCTACAGCTATATCATAACCATCTACTTCTCCATCATCATTTATATAGTTATAGGGAGGATAAGCCCCTTCCGTGCCAACTTTTACTACTGTGGCTGCCGAAGCTACTGTTAAAGGCAATGTTGCAGTCAATACCAATACCGTTAATGCTACTCGAATTAATTTTCTATACATATTACCTGTCTCCTTTAATTAACTTGATTTGATCGTTTCTATTTAATAATCGCTTGTTGAAGCGCTTGGTCGAAATCTTCCACCAAATCTTCTCCGTATTCAATACCAATTGATATTCTAAGTAAGTGATTGGCCAAGCCAATTCGATTTCTTTCCTCTTCAGGATAAACAGCGTGTGTTGTACTTGCCGGATTACAGATTAAGGACTCTACGCCTCCCAAACTGACCGCTAAGGTGATAATTGAAAGACCAGATAAGAACTGATCGATATTAACATCTGACGTCAACTCAAAAGAAATTAAACCAATATTTCCTTTAGTCTGCTTTAGGAAAATCCCATGATTTGGATGTGATGGTAGCGTCGGATGATAGAGTTGCTTGACTTGCTTACTCTGACGTAAGTAATCCAGGAATAACTGGGTATTCACTAAAGTTCGATCTAGTCGAACTGCTAACGTTTTAATTCCTCTAATTAATAGAAAGGAATCATTCGGACTGAGGATCCCCCCTAGCGAGTTCTGCAGGAAGGCAATTTGCTCGCTCAACGCTTCACTTTTAGTCACAACTAAACCTGCTAGCAAATCACTATGACCGCTCAAATACTTAGTAGCACTATGCAAGACAATATCCGCTCCAAGATTTAGCGGCTTTTGCAAATAGGGCGACATAAAGGTATTGTCAACAATCAGCAAGGCATCATGCTGATGAGCAATCTTAGCAATCGCTTCGATATCGCTCACATCTAACAAGGGATTCGATGGCGACTCAATATAAATCGCTCGAATTGAGTTGGAAACTTCAAAAGCTGCCCTCACAGCTTCAATATCTGTCGTATCAACCACATTAACGTTTAAGCCAAAACGACTATAAACTTGATGAAACATTCGATAAGTCCCACCATAAAGATTATCAGACGTAAGTATCGTATCGCCTTGGCCGAACAATGCTAACACACTATTGATTGCCGCTAGACCACTAGCAAAAGCAAAACCCTTGTGGCCCTCCTCTAATTCCGCAATCAAACGCTCCAACGCATGACGCGTCGGATTATCCGCACGCGCATACAGATAGCCATTATTCTCAGTTAATGACACTTGCGCATAGGTAGACGTTTGATAAATAGGCACGTTAACCGAACCTGTTGCAGCGTCCGTCGTATTCCCAGCGTGTATCAGTTGAGTTTCAATATTCATTTGCAACCACCTTTCCTTAAATATGAATGTCTGCTTAGAATTATAAACCAATTAGATACATTAGAATAATATGGATAATTAAACACCCGCGTTCGGTTTTCCCCAATGCACCCACACTAATATGCACACAAAAACTCCAGACAAAGTTCTCGCACACTTTGCCTGGAGTCTAAACATTCTAGCTATTCAATTCATTAGAAGATAAGTCGATAAACAAAAAAACCCACCGTAGTGAGTCTAAAAAGCGGGTGACGAGAATCGAACTCGCGACAACAGCTTGGAAGGCTGTAGTTTTACCACTAAACTACACCCGCAGATGTCTAGCTTAGTAAAATACGGTCCGGACGGGATTTGAACCCGCGATCTCCTGCGTGACAGGCAAGCATGTTAACCCCTACACCACCGGACCAATTGCGGAGGTAGGACTCGAACCTACGACCTTCGGGTTATGAGCCCGACGAGATGCCAACTTCTCCACTCCGCGATAATATTAAATTATGCCTTATTTAGACAAAGGAGGATAAGGGATTCGAACCCTTGCGCGCTTTTACACGCCTGACGGTTTTCAAGACCGTTCCCTTCAGCCGGACTTGGGTAATCCTCCATTAGACTGAACCATTTAACTCAATCATGACCCGTACGGGATTCGAACCCGTGTTACCGCCGTGAAAGGGCGGTGTCTTAACCGCTTGACCAACGGGCCTTGTATTTATTTAGTCATTATTTTCTAGCATTTATACTACGGAGAAGGAGGGATTTGAACCCTCGCGCCGCTATAAAACGACCTACACCCTTAGCAGGGGCGCCTCTTCAGCCACTTGAGTACTTCCCCATCTTATTATATAAAATGGTTGCCAATCGTAAATCTGCTAAATGGGCCTGAATGGACTCGAACCATCGACCTCACCCTTATCAGGGGTGCGCTCTAACCAGCTGAGCTACAGGCCCGTATTAAATTAAAAGCGGGTGACGAGAATCGAACTCGCGACAACAGCTTGGAAGGCTGTAGTTTTACCACTAAACTACACCCGCATTTTCCAATAAAGATTGCGGAGGTAGGACTCGAACCTACGACCTTCGGGTTATGAGCCCGACGAGATGCCAACTTCTCCACTCCGCGATAATGAAATTTGTGTTAAGGAGGATAAGGGATTCGAACCCTTGCGCGCTTTTACACGCCTGACGGTTTTCAAGACCGTTCCCTTCAGCCGGACTTGGGTAATCCTCCATAACTTGAACATGGACCTTGTAGGACTCGAACCTACGACCGGACGGTTATGAGCCGTCTGCTCTAACCACCTGAGCTAAAGGTCCTGGTTCTCTATAGCGGCGAAGGGGATCGAACCCATGACCTCCCGGGTATGAACCGGACGCTCTAGCCAGCTGAGCTACACCGCCATTAGATTGTGAATGGTTAGCACTATTCACATGTAAAGATAAAAAAATGGAGACTAGCGGGATCGAACCGCTGACCTCCTGCGTGCAAAGCAGGCGCTCTCCCAGCTGAGCTAAGCCCCCATAAGTTTTATAAAAATCGGGAAGACAGGATTCGAACCTGCGACCCCTTGGTCCCAAACCAAGTGCTCTACCAAGCTGAGCTACTTCCCGATGTCGTTTATATATTTAAACATGCAGCCAGCAGGAGTCGAACCTGCAACCGCCTGATTCGTAGTCAGGTACTCTATCCAATTGAGCTATGGCTGCTTGATGATAATGCCGAGGGCCGGAATCGAACCGGCACGGTGATCACTCACCGCAGGATTTTAAGTCCTGTGCGTCTGCCAGTTCCGCCACCCCGGCATGTTTGCCTGTGTTTTATATCTGGCAAGCGAAAGACGGGATTCGAACCCGCGACCCCCACCTTGGCAAGGTGGTGTTCTACCACTGAACTACTTTCGCATGGTGCCGGCTAAAGGACTTGAACCCTCGACCCTCTGATTACAAATCAGATGCTCTACCAACTGAGCTAAGCCGGCACATGAATTATCTTATTTAATTTTCAACGTTTAAACTTAAACGTGACTGCGGGTGAAGGGACTTGAACCCCCACGCCTTGCGGCGCCAGATCCTAAATCTGGTGCGTCTGCCAATTCCGCCACACCCGCTTCGTTGCTTCTTACCAAAGAAACGAAATGACCCGTGCAGGATTCGAACCTGCGACCCACTGATTAAAAGTCAGTTGCTCTACCAACTGAGCTAACGAGTCAGAATTGATGGAGGATGACGGGATCGAACCGCCGACATCCTGCTTGTAAGGCAGACGCTCTCCCAGCTGAGCTAATCCTCCAACATTAAATTGTCAATCATAACTACACACTGGCGTGGCGACGTCCTACTCTCACAGGACCAAAGGTCCAACTACCATCGGCGCTAAGAAGCTTAACTGCTGTGTTCGGCATGGGAACAGGTGTGTCCTTCTTGCCATCATCACCACACAGTGCGTATGTTAT
>NZ_WJQT01000019.1 GCF_009659375.1 Fundicoccus ignavus | reverse complement strand
ATCCTCTAATACAATATTTGGGTCTTTAATTTCGAACAATTTTGCGATACTATGTATATATGCCAAGTGAATTCTCCTTTTGATGGTTGTGGTGACTATATTATAAAGGAAATCACTGGCTTTTTTTGTACAAAAAATTAAAAAGAGTGTCAGTGAGGATTTCCTCACCAACACTCAAAATTTTAGAACCTCTTTTTGTGTTTATATGATTCGATTTTTACTCATACCATAGACCTTAGCAACAAACCGCTCCGTAATTTTCTGAGTCACATTGTTTGTATTCATTTTATGTGATTAGTATTTCCAATAAACACCTTCACGAGCACCAACATTTGATATTGTAGGTGTACTTTGTTTCAGGTCGTAGTTAAATAATTTTTTATCTGTAACAACGCCATTTGTTTTAGTAACATGGTAAATTCGTTTTAAGATTCCATTTTCTCCTTCAAAGAACTCATTTAATTCTTCCGAAAATCTTGACATATCTAATTTCCCGATGTATCCCGCTTGAATTATATCTTCTTGAATCACCTCAAAGACTTCTATCAAATCATTTTTTTCTAAAATACTATTTAAGAGTTTTTCTTCTGGAATAAAGCCATCATTATAAATATACGGTTCGTAAATATTTCCCGATTTTATATTGTGCCACAATATTGAGCCTTCAGTAGGGATTACTTCAAATTCATAATCTTTTTCGTTAAATGTAATTTTATTGTTATCATGTAGTTCACCCGAAAAAGTTTCAGTATTTATATTATCAATCATAAATTGAATTACATAAAATTGTTGTTTTGTAAGTAAAGAATATAAATATTCTCCTTTAATACGCTTTCTAGCATCTGGTTTCTGATTTTGTTCACTACTATAATAAAAATCATTGTCTAAACTATAAGTCGAACTTTCACCAGAGATAATTTCTAATATTGCATTAATTTGTTGTCTATCAAATTCAATTAAACTGAATTTTTTTGAATTATCTTTGAAATATTTATTTAGATTGGGAATTTTCACTTCAGTAATAACATTTGCTTCATCATCCGATACTCCGTGTTCAAAACGATAAGTTATCCATTCAATATTATCTGAATCAACAAAATCATTCGATACTTTATCCGTGTTACTGCCAAAAGCGACTACATGTTTTGTAGGTTTAGAGATCTGGTCTGTACTCACAAAGTTTTCTCCGATAAGCACATCTTTATAATAAATTCTCTCATATGTATCTACCGTTCTACCTAATGTTCCTTTTTCAACAACTCTGAACTCTCCAACTGCCAAATTGGGATCATCTACAATTGTTATGAAGTTTGAAAGATAATTTTCAGCTTGACCAACTGTTAGTACTGAATCTGGCTGAATGCGAGAACCAAAAATATTTACGGTGCCGTTGCTGTATTCGAGTGATTCTATTTGTTTTTCTAGTAACAACGGACTTAATTCCACCACTCTCGTTTCACCGTAAACTATAGTTTCAGAACCAATTAATTGCTTAGAAAGTACACTGTCAATATTATTATATGAAATTTCATAAACTTTGTTTAACACAGTGTGTTTTCCTTGGTTTAAGACTATTGGTGTTGCGCTTGTAGAATCATAATTTATGATATATTCTGTTTCAATTTTAAGAACTTCATTCTCAGTATGTAGTTCTTTCCTAACAACTTCTGTACCAATTTTTCCAATTTGAATCACTTCTTTAACTGGTTCTTGTATTGTTTCACTTGAAATCAACTCTCGGTTAGCTTCTACACCTTTGTGATATGTAACTAGATAAGTGTCTCGCGCTAGACCAGTTTGACCTTGTTGAATAACAGTTTCGGATTTATCATCACCTGGATACTCTTTATATTCAGTTTCAAATTCAATTACTCGATCTAGAATTTTTGTTTCAGTCGTTACGATTGGCTTAGTTCCAACGATTTCGATATCATGAATTGCTTCCTGAGTATCTTCTTCTAAAACACTATTAGTAATATTTTCTCCCAGTTGTACTCTTTTAATCGTTTTATTATTGAAACCATCTTGCCCTTGAATAAAGTCTCCCTCATCTTCATATAACTCTGCATCATAACGTTTGATAAGGCCTCTTGTAATAACTTGGCTTTGCAAAATTACTTGTTTCTTACCAATAACTTCTTTTGTACCAACTCTAATAATTTTATCAGTAGGAGCAGTTAATTTATTTTCTGTAATTTCACTTACATTAGCAACCACATCATCAACCAAAGTAGTTGTATAAGCTTTAGAAAGTTCGCCTTCAATTCCTTCTTGCTCAACTTCTTCATAACCTGAGTCTAATGTATTATCGTAAATTTTGATAACGTCAAATGGAATACCATATAACTCAGTTGTTTCACTAACTACCGTTACTGATGCTGGTTTAATAACATTCTCGCGAGTGCTCTCTCTTTCCTTTTCAACATCCTTCATTTCGCCTGTTGGCTCAAGTTCAAACTCAATGTCAAAAATTGGTTCTCCATTTTCGTCTACGCCATTTTGAACTTTCTTCTCAACTATTTCCATAACTGGTACTTGTTCAGTATATTTTTCTGTATACGTTTCTGTTTCAACTACTTCAGCAACCTCGTCACGGCTTAACTCTATTCTCGACTCAGATTTGTAATAAATGTCACCAGCTACTTCTGTTACTTCTTCTCCTTCTTTACCACCGAAAATGTCTTCTTCAGATTGGATTGTTTCAAGAACTTCACCTACTGAATGTTCTCTAACAATCTCATCCTCAGGTACTTCTGGTGTTTCAGGCTCTTCAGGCAGCTCAGGTATTTCTGGCACTTCCGGTACTTCTGGTACTTCAGGCACCTCAGGTGTTTCAGGTACTTCTGGTGTTTCTGGTACTTCAGGCACCTCAGGTGTTTCAGGTACTTCTGGTGTTTCTGGTGTTTCTGGTGTTTCTGGTAGCTCAGGTACTTCTGGAGTTTCTGGTACAACAGGTACTTCTGGCACTACAGGCGTTATCGGTACTTCTGGTCTATTAACTGTATTATTTTGATTTAAATTTTCTGGTGTCTCTGGTGCTTCTGAAACAACTTTGTTTTGATTTTCGACAAATTCAATCATTTCTTCTACATCAAAAGTTAATTCAAGTACTTCATCGGAAAAATCAATTTTAAAGTCATTCTCAAAAGCATGTTTTAAAACTTCTAAACGCACTTCTAATAATTGTCCTACTTCTAATTCAATGTTTTCAATATCTTCGACGGTTTCTACGCCTTCGTCCAATGAATTAATACGAATAAAATCTTCAATTTCAAAATTCTCTAAAAACTCTACTAATTCTTGATCTTCTTCGTTAGTTTCGTCAAATTTGTAATCGTATTCTTTAATTAAAGTAAAAATAGCTTCAATAGTATCATCTGTATTAACTACAAATAAATGGTCATCTTCGAGCACTGATTCTAAACGTTCGATTATCGCTTCTTTCTCTAATATGAGTTCAATCGTTATGTCCTCATTTGCTTGAGCTGAAACTTCTTGAGTTACATCAGTTAAGACTGGTCCTAAAAGTAAACCAGTTGCAAGAGCTGCCACCCATTTGCCCTTAACTTTTTTCATTATTTTTTTTCCTCGTAATGCATTATGATATTCTCTACGTGTCTGAAACATTTTATCCCTCCGAATTAATCTGTTATATTTAAAACTCTTTCTTTTAATACATCGCTGACTTTTATTAAGCATCACAACATCACGATTCTCATAAATATTCGTTCATACAAACATTTAATCAATCATTATATATAATAGTCGAAAGTATTCACTTTGTCAGAAAACATTGCGTAAACGCACAATCACTTATATATCAAAAAAGAGCCACTGGAATCTCTCCCAATAGCCCTATTACTTGAATTAATTACCATTCTATTTCAGTTAAGTCGTGGATTGTTTTCAATTCATCATAGCGATTTTTTAGTCGAATCGCTAAAAAATCCGATTGAACTTTTATAAGATTTCGATAGAGACGACCTATTTTGTTAAAATTCTCTGGATTAGTCTGTACAAGATTTTGATGAAGAGCTTGACTAATTGAATAGAGCCCAAATACTGTTTGAAAGCTTTTATTTATAACTAAATCACTTAATTGCTGCAACACTTGTTGAGCTTGTTCAAACTCACCCCTTCTTAAAAACTCAAAGTGAGCCTCGTCTAAAAGGATAGTTAAATTAAGATTGCGTTCCAAATATAATGAATCCGCAGCCCTATTGTAAACACGCTTGACGACCATTTGTATGATCGAACTTTCAACTTTATCGATGATAAATGTAAATAAATACATTTCTTTATAGTCCCATTGTTCAACTTTAGACAAATAATCATACAATTTCTTTACCTGTTGTGATGCAATTTCACCACCGATTTTCAGTCTAATTCGAATTGCCATCATGCCATGGGTGTCATATTCTCGTTTGGATACTGAACTAAATTCGTCGGCTAAATCAGCCATTGCTTGCAGATCGCCTGAGTCCAACACTCTTGCCATCCGTACTTTATCCTCGTTGGTCAGAAAAATAACCTGATCAAATAGACCTACTTCTCTAAAATTCAAGTCTAATCTATCGATCATATAGATTAATTTATCTGCTGAGAGCGTTTGATTTTTTTTAATAAATCTTGAATAAGATGAATGTGAAATATAGTCGCCACAAATCTCCTGCATGGATAAACCATTTTTCTTGCGATATTCTTCAATAAGACTCCGATAATCTTTAAGCATAAAGCTCCCCCTCACTCTTGAGATGGATGCCTAGCTTGTGACAAATTCTAGTTAAGTCTCGAGCGTCTATTTCTAAGTATAAATCTAGATAGAATTCTCTCAAGTTCTCCAAGTTTTCGATCGCGGTTTGTCTATCTCCTGAGAAATATAGATGAAAATTCATATACTTTTCTCGTTGAAGTTTCCAGCCCAAATCTGTCGCATCAAGATTATGATCAATTATGATTGAATAATAAGTGCTTGCTAAAGCATCTTTATTTGCTAGTAGTGCTTTGACATACATAGCGCCTGCAAGAAAATAAAATGTCTCCATACGTACGATTTCTTTTTTTAGATTCATATTTTGCAATTGAGGTGCAATGATTTTTTCTGCTTCTTCCAGTGATATGAAGTCAAGTAAGAGTACAAAAGCAAAGTAATCATTATCCGAAAAAGTATGTATCGCAGTAAATTCTTTGATAATTTCTAATGATAATTTCGTTTTATTGCCTTTATTAGCCATTCCTTTATTCAATGCTCGTGCGACTTTCAGAAATCTCTCCTCAAAAACAGACAGCCTACTTGTTTTTTCTTTAGTTTGATACTCACTAATTAGATCCTGAATTAATTTAACTTCGCGACTATACTTTGCATGATTTAAAATCGCATAGTCGTGTTTAAGTTTAAAAAAACCTTGATAATCTTGTAAAAACATCGCTAGCGTCATATGTAAACGGCCAACTAATTTTACAAATGAATCAGAGGCGATGTTGCTCTTTCCTCTCACAAAGCGATGATAAGTTGAGTGTGACATTATCCCTTCGCATAAGGAGTCTATCGTAATATTTCGGTTGCTCCGTATTTGTTCTATCACTTCTCCTAAATTCTCCAAAGGCATCATCCCTTCCTTCACAACAGTCGTTTAATTTTGTTAAATATATATAACAATTTTAACATAACATACGGATATATATAAAGGTATTTGGTGGGAAAGTAGCATATTGATTTCATTTGTTATTCACATTATAAATATATTATCATTTAATTTGGATTGTCGTAGGAATTTATCAAAATGAACATTAACTTTAAGCGAAATTGAATGCTCTTGTCCAGATTGTTTATTGTATCAAATGTCCTGCCAACAGCTGTTATTCACGCAAGATATTGCTGTTTATGCTTATATAGTGCTTGTTTAGAGGTTGAAGTGACGTGTTGGGTGCTGACTGTGAGGATGAGATAAATTGATTTATTACTTGAGAAGTCGTAAGTTTTTTAGCCCCTTATTACAATTTAATTTACACCCTCTTTTAGCTCCATAAAAATATTCTTCTAATCCAAATGGAAATAGCGTTTATATAAAACCACAAAATCGCGATTCCCTAGGCCAGGTGAATCACGATCCTTTGTTAATCATTAGGTTCAAAAATATATTTTAACGTAAACAAAAAAGCTAGGATCAGCTCAAGAGAGCATTTCCTATCTATTTTGGTATTCAAAATGGTATTCAAAAGCGTATTCAAATAAAAAAAAGAACAAGCCAGAATCCGCTTGTGACGGTTTTCTAGCTTGTTTTTCTTGAGATAATTATCTTCCGCGTTCTTTAATTCTAGCAGCTTTACCAGAAAGAGCACGAATGTAGTATAATTTAGCACGACGTACTTTACCTTTACGTACAACTTCTAATTTAGCAACACGTGGAGTATGTACAGGGAATGTACGTTCTACACCTACGCCGTTAGAAATTTTACGAACAGTATAAGATTCGCTGATACCAGCACCACGACGTTTAATTACTAAACCTTCGAATAATTGGATACGTTCACGTTCGCCTTCCACGATCATTGCGTGTACACGAACTGTATCTCCAGGGCGGAAATCAGGAACATCGTTACGTAACTGAGCTGAAGTAATTTGATCAATTAATTTACTCATGTTTTTTTCTCCTTTCAACAAACATTCTTAAATAGATCTGCCTATTTAGCGGAATATCGTTAATTAAGGGTCTCTCGACCACTTTTACTATTATACTAGAATATTTTTACTTGTAAAGGTTTTTTACTTGATTTTTTCAAAATACTTATTAATTTATTCTGATGTTTCTTTTTTGATAGATTCTAACCATTGTAGCTCTTCTGGAGCCAAATCAGCCTTTTCCAATAAGTCTGGTCGACGCTCCCAAGTTCTACGAATTGCTTCACGTCGTTTCCAAATTTCTATATTCTCATGATGTCCACTTAAAAGAACTTCAGGAACTTCTTGACCACGAAATTCACGTGGTCGTGTATATTGGGGCTGCTCTAATAGATTATTCTGGTGGGATTCATTGACAATTGAATCTGCATTACCAACTACTTCAGGTATTAAACGCACCGTCGCATCAACCATCACCATCGTTGGTAACTCACCATTTGTTAAAACATAATCACCTAAAGAAACTTCATCCGTCACATAACTACGGACTCTCTCGTCAAACCCTTCATAATGACCACAAATAAACACTAATTGTGAAGCAGATGACCACTCTTGAGCAATTTCTTGAGAAAAAGGCACACCTGTAGGATCCATTAAAATAATACGGGCATCTTCTGCTGGTTGAATCGATTCGAGTGTTTGAACAATTGGCTGTACTTGTAACAACATACCCGCGCCTCCGCCATATGGATAATCATCAACATGACCGTGTTTATTCACCGCAAACTGACGGAAATCATGCGTTTGAAATTCAATGATGCCCTTCTCTTGAGCTGATCCCATTAAAGATTGGTTCATTGGACCAAACATATCAGGAAAGAGGGTCAACACATCAATCTTCATCGTCAATCAATCCTTCCATTAATTCAACCAACACTTCACCTTTAGTTAAATCAACTTCTTTTACCACATCTTCAATATAAGGAATTAAAGCGTCCTTTTTCTTAGCTTCACGACGCTTCACTACCCAGACATCGTTTGAACCTAAACTTAGAATTTCTTTGATTGTCCCCAAATCTTTTCCTTCAGTTGTTACTACATCTAAACCTACAATCTGATGTTGATAAAATTCATCCTCAGGTAATGCTTGTTGTTCTTTTCCATCAATCACTAACCAACCACCCTTGAAATGTTCAATTTGGTTGATGTTATGGTATTCTTCAAATCCCATTATGTAAGTACCTTTATGTAATTGAGAAGATGCGATGGTTACTTCATCTAATAATTGATCATCTTTTACAACGCTAACTTTTTGTCCTACTTTAAATCTTTCTTCTTCAAAGTCAGTTTCTGAAATTACTTTAATTTGGCCACGTACTCCAAATGTATTAACGATACGCGCAATGCGAACTTCTTTCATATATGTATGCCTCACTTTTTTCAAATTCCTTCCTAGTATACCAAATCTCTAACCCTTTCCACAACATACCAGCTATTGATTATTCAATCTTTGACTGTGTTCAATTCATTGAATGCGTTTTCGTATTTTGGTAAGATGAACTTAATATAAGAAAAGGAGTCCTTGCCTATGAAGAAAAACTTGAAAATTATGTTGCTTTCTAGCGCTGCCCTACTTTTAGTTGCTTGTGCCAACAATGAGGAACCTGCTACTTCATCAGTGAATACTGATGTTGCCGAGACACAAATTACAATCGATGAAAGTGATGTACCCGAGGAAGTTATAGAAGAAGAAGAAGAAGTTGAAGATACGACTGAAACATCTGAAGAAACTAAATCCGAAAGTTCTGAATCCGAAACTAGTGATGATGCGGAAACTAGTTCTGAGGAAGAAACTAGCGAAAGTGATGACGCGGAAACTAGTTCTGAAGAAGAAGCCAGCGAGAGTGATGACGCGGAAACTAGTTCTGAAGAAGAAGCCAATGAAAGTGATGACAGTGAATCGACTGAAGTTGCAGAAGATAAGATTGAACCTGTAGTAGTCGACATGATTAACAAAGACGGCGACAGTATGGGAACGGCTACTTTTGAAGAAGCGGCTAATGGTGTGATTTTGACCTTAGAACTTGAAGGTTTAGAGGAAGGTGAATATGGCTTCCATATCCATGAATATGGTCAAGCTACTCCCCCTACTTTCATGGATGCTCTCGGTCACTTCAATCCCACAGGTGCCGATCATGGTATTTATGCTGAGGGTGGACCTCACTTAGGTGACTTCCCTAACTTGGTAGTCGGTAAAGACGGGAAAGTGGACATTGTCCTAGTTGTTTCCAATGTATCATTAGATCCAGATGCACCTTACACTTTACGCACTGAAAATGGTACTTCATTAATTATTCATGAAGGTCCAGATGATTATGAGACACAACCAATTGGAACCTCTGGCTATGCTATGATTGGTGGTGTCATCTTTGCTCCATTAAGTGCTGAAACTGAAGAAAGCGAGCAAGTCGAGGAAAGTTCTGAAGAAAGCGAAGAGAGTAAAGAGGATAGTTCTGAGTCGAGTTCTGAAAAAGAAAGTTCATCAAGAAGTAGTTCATCTAAAGAAAGTTCTGATGATGAAGCACGAGATGATGAGTCTAGCTCTGAAGAATAATTATTACTGATATAAAATATAACGGGATTAGCAATGAGCTGTCCCGTTATTTTTTTGCTTATTGTTAAATTGGGGTATTCTATTTAAGTCCGTTCAATGTTTAAACTCAGTCTCCGAGTTTAATGATTGAAGCCCTCAATGTTCAAACTCGAACCGCGAGTTTAAACATTGAAATGGATTTCGGTTAATTTAGCCACTAAAACTGACGAAAAATCAAGTTTATAGACAAAAAGAAGAGTTAGGTATCACCTCAGAGGTGATGTTTTCCGTTCAATGTGTTAACTCAGACTCTGAGTTTGATGATTAAAGCCCTCAATGTTCAAACTCAACCCGCGAGTTTGAACATTGAAATGAATTTCGGTTGATTTAGCTACTAAAACTGACGAAAAATCAAGTTTATAGACAAAAAGAAGAGTTAGGTATCACCTCAGAGGTGATGTTTTCCGTTCAATGTTTAAACTCAGTCTCCGAGTTTGATGATTGAAGCCCTCAATGTTCAAACTCAACCCGCGAGTTTAAACATTGAAATGGAACGACTAGCTATGCAAAAAAAATCTCAAACTTATTTGCTAATTTTCTATTTTAACTACCTCGCGAAGCATAGAGTGATGTTTTTCAAAGCGGTACATAGGACAATCGGCGCAGCTGCTTTGAGTTTGAACGAAGCGAAGTAATCAGAGCCTAGTCGATTGAGCTGGTAAAGCACGAACATCAATGAGGCTTTGAGAGCGACCACCGCCTTGGAAAGCCAACACTCTAAGCGAAGCACAACTGCAATCATAATTACCTGAACTCACAATTACTTATGCTATCAACATGCAAAAAGCAGGCACCTCTTTTTAGAAGTACCTGCTTTATACTTAACTGCTTTAAATTTCAGCGCCAGAATACAAATCATGTGGCAACATGTCTTCGAAAATCACGCGAATCGCATCACGTTTAGCGAAGTCTGTTTCTTCCATCAAATCAATGATTTCTTTGGCTAATTTTGCTTTTTGTTCTTCTGTACGACCTGATTTTAGTTGGATTCTTACATATGGCATAAATACATCTCCTATTTTTCAACTTTAATTTTAATTGTTTCTAAATTCGTATAACTAATTTCTACCTCGTCACCGGGTTTAATTAAGACAGCTGATGTCATACCACCGGTCATAATAGGAACACCTGTCGGAACTGTTTTACCTTCTTTAGCTAAATGTTTCGCTAACTCCACGATAGCCAATGCTGGATGGCCTAATACTGCTTCACCTGTTCCTTCAACGACCACATCACCATTCAATTTAAAGACGGCTTTTTCAGTCACTAAGTCTAATTGCTCAACAGGATATTTTTCAACGCCGAAAACTGCCCCGCTAGCTGAAGTATTATCAGCAATGACATCGGTTAAAGTGAAGTCAAAATTTAGATAGCGACTATCAATCACTTCGGCACTACTTAAAATGTAGTCCGTATTCTCAAGCACTTCTTCTATCGTTACATCGCCTGAAATTTCATTTTTCATCACGAAGGAGATTTCTGGTTCTATTTTGGGATGAATGTAATCTGAAACTTTGACAATAAAGTTTTCCTCCAACATGTCCTTGAATACGTAGCCAACAATTGGTGAATCAACGCCCATTTGTTCCCATTTAGCCTTAGACGCCAAGCCCATTTTAGGCGCATAAATTGTATGCCCATCCGCTTCTCTTAATTTTAGCACTTCTTTTTGAATTTGATAAGCCTCTTCGACTGTTAAATTCGGCCATTTGTCGGCGGTTAACTTTACAATTTCGTGCTTATACTTTTCTCCATGATAGACATATTGAGCAGCTTCCAAAATTTCTGATTGCTTCATTCACATTCCTACTTTCTTTTAGATTTTAAAAACAATTGGCATTATTATTATAACTTATTCAAACATAAAAACACATGAAGCGCTTACAATATATTTCAAACTAAAAGCTAAGGTTTAAACCCTAGCTTTTAGTTTGTTTTAGAAAATAATAACTGGCATACCCGTTTCGACTAAATCAAACAATTTCGGCATAACATCAACAGGGATATTGATACAGCCGTTTGACCCTGCATAGGTCCAAACATTCCCGCCAAAGGTTGATTGCCACCAAGCATCATGCATTCCCATTCCTTCCCAATCAAACGGAATCCAATATTCTACAGGGGTTGAGTATTCTTTTTCAACTTGAATATTAAAGCCCTCTAGCGTCGCATCTCTTTCTTTATAAAGAATATGCCAAGCGCCAGGAATTGTTTCCATCAATGGTGGTAAACCTGTTACTACTTGTGTAGATAACATCATTTCACCGTCAATATAAACGTATAACATTTGGAAATTCAAATCAATTTCGACATGGGTATTACCGATATCATCTGCTTGGGTAATATCATTATTAAAAATATTTCCTTTATAATGTGGCTGACGTTTAACGTCTTCACCCGCATAAACTTCAGAAATCAACGCTGCCGTCTCTGCTTCATAATCAAAGGTCCAACCATAAATTTGTGGATCGATGGTCACAACACCTTGTAGCGTTGACTGAAACTGTCGGGGTTGATATAAGGATGCATATTGAGCATCTAATTCAGCTACATAAGCTTGGACACTTGCTTCATCCAAGTAAGCATCGCCATTACTATTGAAGAATATCCATTTCTCAATTTCGACAGCAGGTATCGTCACTTCCTGACCTGACATTGTATAAGTTATTTTAGTATCAGACAGGCGTTTCACTTGTTGCCATTTAGTAACAATACTTTCATCTTCTGCAGTCACTGTTGGTTGATAATAATAATCGCTTAATTCGATACTCGCTTCATTATGACTTAAAGCTTCAATAATTGCTTGACTCAATGCTGCGAGATTAATTTGGGTGCCAACTGCTTCTTCTTGAATCGTAAAGCCGGTTTCTTCTGTGTAATTAAGGCTAGCATTTTGAGTCTCGCTGCGATTTGAGTTATCAATACCAATCGTTTCTAATACAGTTGCTATTTTTGCTTCATCGACTGAAACTTCATTCAAATTTCTACCTTTGATTGGCTGATTATTGAATAGTCCACCCAACCATAAACCAGCGTTTTGTTCGGACAATGCTGTTTCTAGGTCTGCCGCAGGATCAAAGTCTGAATAAATTTGTCCTAGGGCTAACTCACCCACAATGTTACCATTTTCGAGCAATTGAACCTTGTTATTCTCGAAGTCTGATTCTAATTGTTCTTTAGCACGTTCGATAGTTAAATGACTAATATCACTGCCTGCGTATAGCGAATTAGCTTGGAAGCGCGTGCTATAAAAAAGAAAGCCCAATAAATAAATAATACCAATAGCAGCTAATCCAACAGAAATTGGTTTCGCAAATCTCTTCACTTGTTATAATCCTCCTTATTCTCATCCTAATTTTTAAATTTTATCATATATTTATGAAAATTCTGTTAAGATACAAAGAATATTATAATATGAATTTGAACGTATTACAATGCTTTATTTGTTTTATACCATATTTGATTAATGCTTAAGTTTCATCTCCAATATATCTAACGACTGGAAAAATAAATAACCTAGTAACGAAATCAACAAAATGCCAGCTAGCATCTGCGGGTAGTCCATTTTCGACCACGCACTCAGAATTAAATAACCTAGGCCATATCTAGTGCTGTAGTTTTCTGCAAAAAACAACGAAGCTAAGCCGATGCCAATACTAACACGTAAACTTGAAATGATTGCAGGTAAGATTGCAGGTATAATTAAAAATCGCAATTGATGTTTAAAATTGCTCTTATAGTTTGCCATCAATTCGAAATAATTAGGCGGGATGCTTTGAACGGCGTCTCTAATCGACACGATGACTTGAATAATAATGACAGAGAAAATTAACATGATTTTAGATGTGTTACCTAAGCCCCAGAAAATCATAAAGATTGGTAAAAAGGCCACTTTGGGTATCGGGTATAATAAATAAATAAGTGGACCAAATAATCTGTTAAAATAATTTGAAACACCCCATAAGATACCTAAAGGTACTCCAAACACTAATGCTAAACTTAAGGCGGTTAGAATTCTCAGTGCACTTGCTGCAGTATGGCGCCACATATCGAATCCAAATTCTGTCATGCGCTCAAATGTTAGCCAAGGGGTCGGTAGACTGCGGTTATCTAATAAATAACTCATCAGCCACCAGAGAATGATTAAGGAAACGAAGCCACCCAAAAATTGACTAATTCTTTTCATTCCTTTCCCCCTTTTTTAATCTTTGCTTTAATTCTAGAGAAAATTCATAAAAAGCTAAATGATCACGGCGTTTTTCTAAATGAAAAATTGGGTTATCTATCAACGTTAACGTCTCAGACTCAACAACTAATATCGTTTCACCTAAGTAAGCCGCCTCTTCTGTGTCGTGGGTCACAATAACCAGGCCATTTCGATAACGTCTTTGTGCTTGCAAGATTGTATCTTGCACATGTTCTTTCGTATCTTGGTCGAGCAAAGAAGTTGGTTCGTCTAACAACAAAAAATCCGGTTGAGTTACTAGGCCACGAGCCATCGCTACTCTTTGTTTTTGTCCCCCACTCAACTGATTGGGGTATCGTGTAGCTAAGTCAGTTAAGTTAAATTGTTCCACGCATTTTGTTATGCGAGAACGACGTTCTTTTGAGGCTACGCCTTCTATTATAAGTGGCATTTCTAAGGCTTGTTTGACTGTTTGCCAAGGAAACAGCCTCAAATCTTGAAAGACTATTTCGATTTTATCTTGATTTGTTCCTTGGTAATGGATGGTGCCTTCTGATAATTGACGTAATCCTTTGAGTATACTTAGTAAAGTACTCTTACCAATCCCAGATTTTCCCAGAATAACATAGGTGTGATTCTTTTCGATTCTAAGGTTTAATTGTTTAAAGATTGCTTCAGTATTGTAAGCAAAACTAGCATCTTTCAATTGAATGTACATGCCGAACTCACTTTCTAAAATTTAATTAGTAACTTTTTCACATAGTGTGCTATAATTAGCGCATAAAATAATTGTTAAAGGAAGAGAAACTTGCATCCTCTCATGCTTTATAGCAGATTTTATGTTTGATAGGGATTTAAATACAATAATACTATTGTAAACAAGTTCGTCAAATATTGAAAGAAATTAAGACTGTTTTTTTGCGTATTTTGCCTGGGTGGATATGGTAAAACATTATGGTAAATTGAGGAGATTAATTGATGAAAAAAAGTCTAATTTTAACTGGTTTAACTTTATTGGCACTTGGTGGTATTCTGCCTTCAACGCATTCAGTTTATGCTGAAGAATTGGTTAGTGACGTAACATTGAATGTCGGGATTCTTCCTGCTGAATCTGCTATTCCAATTATCATCGCAAAAGAAAATGGCTATTTCGAAACATTAGGCTTGGATGTTGATATTCATACATTTGCTGCCCCTACAGATCGTAATGTTGCAATTCAAGCTAAGGAATTGGATGCTACAATTGCGGATGTAATGACTGAGGCAACTTTCAAACAAAATGGCATCGACATGGTCATTACGTCAGATATTCTGGAAGATTTTAAAGTACTAGCCTCTCCTAACTCTGGTGTAACTGAAATGGAAGAATTAGCAGATAAAGACATTACATTAGTGCCTAATTTTATTTTAGAATATATTATGGATGTTTATGCGACCGAAGGTAATTTCACTTATAATATTGTTGAAATCACTTCATTTTCGGCACGGTCAGAGGCTTTATTAAATGATCAAGTAGATGCAGCAGTTTATACTGAACCTCAAGCTAGTATGTTAGTTGCTCAAGGCGCAATTAATTTAGGTAGTTCAGCTGATGCAGGTATTAAAGGTGGTACAATCCAATTTATGGCTGACCTTGTGGCAGAACGTCCACAAGATATTTCAGCTTTCTATCAAGCTTACAACCAGGCAATCGATTATATGAATGAAAACTCAGCCGCAAGCTACGCTGAAGTGTTAAGTAATTATGAGTTCCCTGAAGCTATGAGTACATATTTAGATAGTAAAGAAGTAGCTTATCCATATGCACAAGCTGTTCCACAGGACCAGTTCGATAACATTATTGAATGGACTGTTTCTAAAGGCCAAATCGACACAACCTATACGTATGACGAATTGACAAACTTTACGTTTTTAACAGAATAATTCAATCGATAAACAACACCCTCTTACGCTCAAGCGATACGTTAGAGGGTGTTCTTATATTGTGACTATATTTTTTTTGCTTCCCGGATGATGGCATCAATTGCTTGATCAACGAATTCGGGTTTTGTCGCTAAATTTAAGCGAATGTAACCTTCATAACCCTCACCAAACCATTCACCATAATCCACCGCAACACCGCAACGAGTCTGCATAAACTCTACGATATTATGGCCTTTCAAGACTGGATTTAAATTAATAAACATTAAATAGGTTCCTTGTAGGGGACTGATTGTTACATTAGGTAACGACTCCGTTAGTTTTGCTTTGGCCGTCTCATAATTATTGAAAATAATCGCCTTAACAGTTTCAAGCCACTCGGCTCCATCACGATAGGCTGCTTCAGTTGCCATCACTCCGAAGAGGTTGGCTTCAGTTTGAATCATTGTTTTCGCAAATTGGTCATAAAGTTCACGAAGTACTGGATTAGTAATCACTATATTTGAATGAGCCAAAGCAGCTAAGTTAAACGATTTAGACGCTGAATTCGCTGTTATAATCATGTCTCGGTATTGACCATTTGCTACGGTTGCAGATGGTATATGACGAACATCACCATATGTAAAATCTTGGTGAATTTCGTCTGAAATGATTAAGACATCATGCTTTTGGCAAATTTCGAATAAACGAATCAGTTCTGCTTCTGTCCAAACCCTCCCCGCTGGGTTATGCGGTGAACAATGAATAAATACTTTAACCTCCTGATCGATAATTGCTTGCTCAAAAGCTTTAAAATCAATTGAAAATTCATTGGCCTCATTTATTAACTCGACTGTTACTAATTTACGTCCAGTATCCTTCACTGCATTATGGAAAGGATAGTAAACTGGCGTTAAAATAGCCACTGCATCTGCAGGCTCTGTATAAATATGCATAAAATAATACAGCGCTTGAACAATACCCGGTGTAAATCTTAACCAGTTTTTTTCAATTGGAAAATTAAAGCGAGTGGTCATCCAATGATTATATGCTTCATAGTAAGACTCAGGGACAAACGTGTAACCGTAAACTGAATGATCGATTCTCTTTTTAAACTCAGTAGTTATCGCATCATCCACCTTAAAATCCATATCGGCCACCCATAAAGGAAGTAAATCTTTACTCTGAAAACGTTCTTCTACTAAATCCCATTTTAGAGAATTTGTACCCGTTCGTTCTGTATAATAGCGTTCAATAAAAGTTGCTTGATCCATTTAAGCACTCCTTCTGCTTGTTACATTTTTATCAATTATAGCATAACTATTTTTCCGATTGAAAGCCTTCTCCTTACCAACCACTTCCAGCCAAGATATATCTTTAAATAACGTTACACTTTATCAACTTAAGCTTTTACCGCTTGTTTAAGATCATTTATTAAATCGTCAGCTTCCTCTAAACCAATTGATAACCTTAATAAATCAGGCGTTAAACCGTAAGATTCTCGTAATTCTTTCGGTATATCCGCATGAGTTTGTGTAGTTGGATAGGTAATTAAGCTCTCAACGCCGCCTAAACTTTCGGCATACGTAAACAATGTCAATGCCTCTAAGAATGGTCCCACTTTTGCTTCAGATTGTAAACGAATGCTAATCATCGAACCACGGCCAACAAATAAAACATCTTTAATTTCTGGTAAATCTTCTAATGCAGCAGCTACTTTAATAGCTGTTGCTTCTTGTCTATCTATTCTTAGAGGTAATGTTTTAAGACTTCTCACAAATAACCAACTGTCTACTGGCGATAGTGTTGGACCCGTTGTATTCGCCAACCAAGATAAACGTTCACCCAATTCTTCATCATTCGTCACCACTACTCCAGCTAAAATATCATTGTGGCCGGTCAAATATTTAGTTCCAGAATGAACAACGATCTGTGCCCCATCTTCTAATGGACGCTGACGTAAAGGTGTCAGTAGTGTATTATCCACAATCAATTTGGCACCAGCAGTTTGAGCTAGACGCCCCACTGCCTTCAAGTCTACTTCTTGCATTAATGGATTAGTCGGCGTCTCAACGAATACAGCAGTTACCTCTGCTGTTAACTGACTTGCTAAATCGTCAAACGTATCGTAATACCAAAATTTGGCATAGCCTTTCCTTTCCAATTCGGTGAAATAACGATAAGTACCACCATACAAATCGCGAGAAACTAGAAAAACACTTCCAGGTTCAAATAATTGGAAGACTAGTTGAATTGCGCTCATGCCTGAACTTGTCGCAATAGCATGTGTCCCACCTTCTAATGTTGCTAGTCCTTCTTCTAAAACAGCACGGGTTGGGTTTTTAGTACGTGTATAATCAAAGCCGGTGCTTGATCCAAGTCCTGGATGAGCGTAAGTAGTCGATAAATGAATCGGTAAACTAATTGAACCAGTTTGCTTGTCTTGATGATTGCCTAATTGTGCTAAATAAGATGAGAGATGAACCATAAATAATTGCCTCCTTGTTATTTGAAATATAAGCTTAAATGATTGAGATTGTATAACGTATTTTGATAAGTTTCGTTCAACCAATTGTTATACAGTAGATGACCATGACTTTTCCAAGTGATATTTGGTAATCTATCGGGATCATCGTTTGGAAAATAATTTTCTGGTAATGAGATTACCTTGCCTTGTAGCACATCACGGTCATATTCTTGCTTTAATGTATCGCGATCGTATTCTAGATGGCCCAAAATAAAAACATCTCTTTGATCAAGGGTTGTTAAGATATCAGGACCAAATGTTGGATGTTCACTTAACACCACCAATTCGGATGTGACTTTTATTTTGTCGTAATCTACATTCATATGACGAGATTGTGGTACATTATAAAAATCATCAAAACCTCTTAATAATGGATGATGTGGATCTAGTGTTTTATAAGGGTAGATACCAAACAATTTGTTTTTGAGCCGTATTTTGTCAATATTATGGTCGAAATTCAAAGCGTAAAGGGCAGCCCAACAAATAAATAATCGTGAGAATACATGTTGTTGTGACCATCGCATAATATCGTCTAATTCATGAATGTAATCTATATCGAGAAAATCCAAATGTTCAACTGGCGCACCTGTTATAATCAGACCGTCATAGTATTGGTTCTTGATATCCGAAAATTCCTTATAAAACTGCTGCAAATGCTTTACAGCAGTGTTTTCACTTTGATGGCTGCTCGTGTAAAGGAAATCAACATCGATTTGTAGCGGTGTATTACTCAATAGACGTAATAATTGCAACTCTGTAATTTCTTTCTTCGGCATTAAATTCAAAATTAGAATGCGCAGTGGACGAATATCTTGTTTCATTGCGCGTGAATTTTCAATTGTATTAATCTGTTCCGCACGTAATTGTGTACGTACTGGAATATCTTCAATAATTTTTATTGGCATCTATATAACTCCTTTTTCTCTAAATAAAAAAGCCCCTCTGTCAATCCGTAGATTAACAAAGGGACGATGATGTTATCGTGGTACCACCCAAATTTATACAGAGCTTACGCTTTGTACCTTATCAGCACCTAATATCGATGCCTAGCCTTTTATCGGTAGCTGCCGCTTAAAAGGCGTGAACCTTTTAAGTGCTCAGAGCTCATCTTCACTACTTTTTGTCTGCCCCTTTCTCACCAACCGGGTTCTCTTTTCAGTCATTAAGTAGTTACTCTTCTCGTCATCACATTTATGATATATAAATTAGAAATATTAACTATTGATTGTAATCATAACGTTGATTTTTAACATTGTCAAACTTTTTTGATAAAATATTAGTTTTAGTTTGTTAATAGAAATAGGTTTTAGTTAACCCAACGCCAAGATGATACTGCTACGAAAACATTTGTGTCTGCTAATGATAAATTAGAGATTATTTGAGATTTCTTTAAGGCGATTAATTAAATTATTTTGGTATTCTTTAAATCCAAAATTCAAAGGAGGAACGTCCAATTTATAGACTTTATCCGTAGTTTTAATTTTAACCCGATGCTGAAAAAATATTCTATCAACCGTTAAGGTATTGATATCACTCAAATGTATAACAGATATTCCCTTTTCTTTGAGTTTCCAATCTTGTTCTATCATAGTAATTTGTTGATTATCAATAATCAGTAAGAAATAAGTCGGTAGTTGTGTTCTCAACAATTTTACTTTTTGTGTATACCCTACAGTAGCTAAACTGTCGGCATGAGTATCACGATAATTTTCCATTTCTTCTTTGCTAAAAGTTAATTTCATTATCCTCTCTCCTTATGTTTCCATATTAATAGAACCAAGCTCTTAAGAGTAGTAATATGCATTTTGTTTTGCGAGGTACAATTTATTAAGTTGATTTCATCAGATTTATTCCTAAAATGAACAGTAGCCCTCTCAATTAAGAGAAGGCTACCTAACTAATCAATATTATTTACTTAAAGTCTTGCTTACTATTACTAAATGTTTAATTTTTTCTCATTTAAACGATGCATCCCCAACCACTAATACATCCTTGTAACCCTATGTTACGCCAGTTTGGATAAATTTCATTAAAAGAAATTAAAATTTCGCATAAAAATATTTTTCATGTAATGATATTATACCACGCAAAGAGCGTCTCAAACGTTCTTTGCTGCAAATATAAATAATTCTTAACTATTATAATTTCCTTCAAGCTTTGCTTTCTTATTAGAAAATGGCGAAGTTAATCTAGCCGATTGAGCTGGATTAGCATGAACGCCAGTGAAGTTTTGAAATTGACCACCACCTTGGCTAAAGAAGCAGCTGGGCACAGCTAAAATAACACTGATTCATGTCTTGGTTTCGAAAAGCGGAACATGATAGCAAGCGAACCGCGTTCCAGTTTCAAAGTCTCGATCATGCTTCGAATAATAAACAGTATGTATTCAGCCTTAATTTCTGTTCCTTAAGTCAAGGAATATCCTAACCCCAAACTTCTTCTGCTACTTCTTTAAGTAAACTAATTTTCTTCCATTGGTCCTCTTCCGATAGGTTATTTCCTATTGAGTTAGAAGAGAAACCACACTGCGTTGAAATGCCTAAACGATTTAAGGGAACAAATCCAGCAGCTTCTTTAATACGAGCTTTCAATGCCTCTTTATCTTCTAATTTACCATCTTTTGATGTGGCTAAACCTAATACAACATTTTTAATTCCTGATACTTCAGCTAATGGTTCAAAACCACCCGCACGATCAGAGTCATACTCTAAGTAATAAGTATTGACATTCTCGTCCGTAAACAATGGATTTGCTACCGAATTGTAAGCACCTGAAGCAAACCAAGTAGAAGCAAAGTTACCACGACAAACGTGAGTATTAACGGTTAAACCAGCTGGTGCATTTTCAATAACACCGTTGTTTAATTTTAAGAATAACTCTTTATGTCCGTTAAGTTCTTCATCTGTATATTGTTTTCCTGTATGATCTTTTCCAGATATTATTCGTCCCCAAGTACAATCGTCGAATTGTAATGTTTTAAGTCCTGCTTCATATGCCTCATTCACAAAAGTTGAATAAGATGCAATCGTATCTTCAACTAAATCCTCCAATGAAGCGTAGTATTTCTTAGTCGCTTCAATATTAATCTCACGTAATGCTTCTTGAACAAATTGCGCTGGAGCTGGAATTGTTAATTTAACATCAACATCATCAGAAGCATGATCACGCGTAAACTTCCAATCTTCTATAAACGGATGATTCTCCCCTGATATTTTTCCTGAGAGGCGAGCAGTAATTCCATATACTTTCCCTTCAAATTTTGATCCATTTGGTTCATCTGTAATTTTATCTACTCCATCAAAACCCCAGAAAAAATCGCAATGCCATGATGCACGACGAAATTCACCGTCCGTAATTGTTTTTAAACCAACTTCTTCTTGTTTTTTAATTAAGTTGAGAATAGCCTTGTTCTCTACTTCTCGTAGTTCTGTATCCGTAATTTCACCTGCTTCATTTTTTTCGCGTGCTTCTAATAAGTAATCAGGTCTTAAGTAAGAACCTACATGGTCAAAACGATTAATTGTTTGCGTCATAATATATCATTCTCCTTAATAAATTTTATGTGAATTTTAAAAATTAAAAAACCCATCCCTTTAGCGATTAAGTTAATCACCAAAGGGACAGATTCTTTCCGTGTTACCACCCTGTTTCATGAAAGTTTCTCAACCTCCACCTTTATAAGTATTTTTATACTTTCGTCTATAATGGGACTTCCCACCTAAGCTGCTTGCACACCTCAGAAGCTCCAAGTTCATTTTCACTTAGTTTCTTTAAATCCTCTCTCAACATACAAGGATATTCTCTGATAAATTCACTTAAGCTACTCTACTCTTCAACACGCTCTATTCAAATACTAATTAAATTAATTGAATTCTAACACAAATTGTAATTATGAGTCAATCTAATTATTTTATTGTTCAATAGCATCGTTATTATTTGATTTTATATATAGTATCCATCACTAATAAAGTCAAATATAAAGACAACACTAGCTCTTTTAATTTTTCTTTTCAGACAATCTTCTCTTGCATCACTTATGCAAGTCGAACTATCCATAAACACTTGAATAACTTTTAACATTATGAGGATAAAAAATTCTAGCGCAACATTTCTTATACTAATTTAGATGCTAGAAAAGAATCTCCTAACTTCCTGCATTGGAATGCTGTGAGCAGCTCAGCGTCTTGTTTATTAAAGAGGTATAAAGGGCAATCGGCGTAACTTGCTCTGACTTTGAGTCATAGCAAATTCTTCATTAAAAACCTAGCCAATTACTTTAAAAAGTGCGAGCGCCAGCGTAGATTTAAAATGATCACCGCCTTGGAAAACAATCAGCTAAGCGAAGCACAAAACTTGGTAAATCAACATAAAACTTATAAATGCTTATATCAAAAAAACTCGGACAAGTCCAAGGATTTTAAATTCTGTTTAGCAGCATAATTTGATTATATCGTTTTACTTTTGTTGGAATATTTAACGTAGATCAGCTAATTGTTTTCCATAGCGGTACAAAGGGCAATCGGCGTAGCTTGGTGTGAATTTGAGCGCAGCGAATTAGACACAGCCTAGCCGATTGAGCTGGAAAAGCACGAACGTCAGTGAGGCTTTGAAAGCGACCTCCGCATTGGAAAACAATTAGCTGAACGTAGTATAAAGCTTGATAAATCAACATAAAACTTATAAAACCTTATATTATAAAAAAACCTACCACATGGGCAGGTTGGAAAAATATCTATTCATCTTCTGAATCATCGATTTCTTCGACTTCATCAGCAATCACAATGCGGGCACGCTTTTGATTACGAACACGAACGCTGTAAACAATCGTACGAATTGCACGAACAACGCGACCTTTTTTTCCAATTACACGCCCGATATCTTCAGGATGTAATTGTAAGTGATATTCAGTAAAGTCATCAGTATCAACGATCTCAACTGCGAATTCCTCAGGGTATTCCACCAAAGGTTCTACAATCGACTTAATTAAAGCTTCTATATTTGGCATTATAATATCATCCTTTGTTTTTTGACTAAGATAACATTTGCTTTAGGCCTTATTATTTAGCTTGTTTAGATTCATGGAATTTTTTCATGATACCTTTAGAAGATAATAAGTCACGAACTGTATCAGTTGGTTGTGCACCGTTTGATAACCATTTTAACGCTAATTCTTCTTCTAATTCTAAAGTTACAGGGTCTGTTAATGGGTTGTAAGTTCCAATTTTTTCGATGATACGGCCATCACGTGGAGCACGCGCATCAGCAACTACGATTCTGTAGAAAGGAGTTCTCTTAGCACCCATACGTTTTAAACGAATTTTAACTGCCATTTTTAATTTCACCTCCGGTTAATATCAATCACAATTACATATTCTAGCAGATTATTTTTAAGCTGTAAAGCTTTTTTCCTTTACAGATTGAAATATTTTTTAAAATATGTGCAATGCCTTAATTATTATACAGTTTTATACGTACGACGCAAGTCAAAATAATGAAAACAGCTGCTTTTTATGACCACTGTTTCTTGTCTTAATGCTTATAATAGATTACCATGCGATTTTACATACCAGTTTTTTACAACCGTTACGAGTGAGATGTATGCCACTAACGTAATGGCTAATCCAATCCAATAGTTGCCTGGCAAACTTGCTAAACCAATCGAAGTACCAAGCTCAGTAAACGGTACAATAGTCCCTACTACGATTCCTAACATTGTTACTAAGAAAAATGGTAAGGATGGGTTACTTTGAATAAATGGTAACTTTTCCGTTCTTAACGCATATAATACCATTGTTTGAGACCATAATGACATCACAAACCAACCTGCATGGAACAAAGCCATAAATAACTCTTGGCCATCTTCATTTAAACTTCCGTAATTTCCACCTAATACTTGAGGCGCCATTACAAAGAATAATAAGGCGAAAGTTGTAATATCAAAGATTGAACTTGTTGGACCAAACCAGAACATAAATTTGCCTATACTATTTGAATCCCATTTCTTAGGCTCTTCTAAGTATTCTGCGTCCATTTTGTCCCAAGGAATTGCGATACATGATACATCATAAATTAAGCCTAAGAATAATAAGTGAATCGGCATCATTGGTAAGAACGGTAAGAAAATACTTGCAATCAACACAGAGAACATGTTCCCAAAGTTTGAGCTTGTCGTCGCTTTAATATACTTCATGATATTCCCAAAAATCTTACGCCCTGATACTATACCTCTTTCTAAAACCATTAAGTCTTTTTCCAATAAAATCACATCTGCGGACTCTTTAGCGATATCAACTGCTGTATCGACGGAAATTCCAACATCCGCTGCACGCATTGCGGGTGCATCATTAATTCCATCACCAAGGAAACCCACGACATGACCATTTTCTCTTAATAAACGCGTAATCGTCGCTTTTTGACTTGGATTTAGTTTGACAAAAATTGAATGCTCTTCTATCACAACTGATAATTCTTCTTCACTTAAAAGAGCTACTTCTTCACCAGTAATGTATTTAGACGCATCAATTCCTACTTGTTTACAAACTGCTTGAGTTACGAGTGCATTATCTCCGGTTAACACTTTCACTTCGACTTGATGGGCTTTTAAAGCTTCAAGCGCTGCTTTCGTTGTTTCTTTCGGTGGATCTAAGAAAGCTAGATACCCAATTAACACCATATTGACTTCATCTTTAATTGAGAACTCATCAACAACACTTGGGTTTGTCTTCTGAGCGACCCCTACTACACGGAAACCATCATTATTTAAACGACGCACATTTTCTAACACCATCTCTTTAGCTTCTTGGGTTAAAGGCGATACTTGACCTGCGTAATCCACGTAGTCAGAGATTGCGAGCATTTCTTCAATCGCACCTTTGGTAATCATTTGAGTTTTACCATTCGTATCTTCAACGACGACACTCATACGACGACGTGCAAAATCAAATGGAATTTCATCAACTTTTTCGTAAATGATTGCATTAGTGTTCAGTTCTTCATTGGCTGCCTCAATAATTGCAACATCCATCAAGTTTTTTAAACCAGTTTGATAGTAGCTGTTTAAGTAAGCATGACGCAGTACTCTTTCATCTTCTTGCCCTTCTAAGTTCAAGTGGTATTCAAGTACTATTTTGTCCTGTGTGAGGGTTCCTGTTTTATCTGTACATAGCACATCAATCGCACCAAAGTTTTGGATTGAATTGATATTCTTAATGATAGTACCTTCCTTAGCCATTGCATTAGAACCTTTAATTAGGTTCGTTGTTACAATCATTGGTAGCATTTCCGGTGTTAGACCAACGGCTACAGATAAACCGAATAGTAACGCTTGTAACCAGTCACCTTTCGTTACACCATTAATTAACACAACTAAGGGTGCCATAATCAACATGAAACGAATTAATAAATGCGATGTTTTTTCGATGCCAATTTCAAAACTTGTCTTAGGTGCGTCTGCCGTAACTTCTTTAGCAACTTGACCAAACATTGTACTGTTTCCTGTAGCAATGACCATTCCTTCAGCGCTACCACTGATGACGTTACTGCCCATAAACGCTAAAGTTTCTAAGTTTGTTGGGCTATCGGAAGCTTCTGTGCCTAATTCTGCTTTCTTTTCAACAGGATAACTCTCCCCTGTTAGAGAAGCTTGTGAAACGAATAAGTCCTTAGATTGAATAATTCGTAAATCAGCTGGAATCATGTCTCCCGCGGATAACTTGATTAAGTCACCCATGACAATATCTTGTAATGGAATTTCTTGGTACTGACCATCACGCTTTACTGCCGTGGTAACTTTTACCATTTGTTGTAATTCTTCCGCTGCATCATTTGCCTTAACCGATTGGATTAAGCTCATCGTACCGCTAATCACAACTAACACTACAATTAACAATACAGTTACCAAACTTTTATCACCTGCATCTGCTAAGATAAACTCAGTCACAAATGAGATTGCAGCTAATGCTAATAAAATTAAGGTAAATGGTGTGAAATAGGCTTTGAGTACTGTTAACCACAATGGTGTTTTCTCACCATACTCAATTTCATTATTACCAAATTCTTTTCTAATTTCTGCTGCCGTTTCTTCGCTGAAACCTTGCATCGTTGTTTTAAATTCTTGCATAATTTCAGCTATGTTCATTTCTGCAAAGCGGTTGTAGTCCACTTTACGGTTATTATTCATTTTTGTCATATTATTTTGCCTTCTTTCCCCAGAAGTGATTTAGTAACAACAGTGCAATACCAATAAAAACAACCAACTCAATTATTAGTAATAACATGTGTTTGCCTCCTTCTATGTTTGGGCTTCAGGCAGTTAATTTTCAGGTGGTTATAAACAAATAGATAATAACTTGTTTATATTCTTTTGATTCATTTTCCGCCTAAAGCTGTGATTCTTTCGACTATTATCATCCATTTGTTTTCAACCTCCTTTTAATGCTTGAGCGACTGCTCGTAAGTAACCTAAACGACAACTTAATAGATTGTTTATTAGATCCAACTTTTTACCATATTGTTCCCTCCCATCAAACATTCATAAACTATAAAATAAAAACAAAAAATCCCCCACTAATCGTTAGTGAGGGCTCAAAAGTGCACAAAAAAAGCTTCTGTGATTTCTTCGTGGAGCTTTAGCACGTTACAACGTAAAAAATAAACAGTTGTTTATTTTTAGCTACGTTAAGAAGAGCCTTATATCGACAATTCCTGTTATACCCATTGGTGTCTCTCGACGTTTTTGGGCAGTAGCCTGTGTTTGTAGCGGAGCCTCGCCTAACAAATCATTTAAAATTTTATGTCATTACTTTACAACTCAACAGTATACAGCAGCAAATATTATTGTCAACTCGGAATTTTTTAAGTAAAGAAGTGTCCTATTTTAAACACGAAGGTATTAGGATTGTTTACGGTTCTTTTCGTTTATAGATCATCATCGAATGACATTCCTGTCTTCTTGACCAAACAGCCACCTAATTTTCCATAGCAGTATAAATACCAATCGCTTTATGTAAAAATTCAGCTGCACCTGGTGTTATCCCATCATAATAAGCCTTAAACCTTTCATCATGCACATACATCAAACTTAAATTATAATGTTTTTCAGGACTATAATGCCCTTCCGGCCACGAAAATAGTAACCATTGTCGATGTAGTTCACAGACTTCTTGAGCTAATTCACTAGCTGGATTACCACCCGATATCGCAATCGCCAACTTCTGATTGATTGATTCACCTAAATGTTGAAACTCCAACCATTGCTCTTCGGTCATGTTCGCCATTTTAGCATTTGAAGCATTAACTGTTTTTTCTCCATATTTTGCTCTAATTTCTTGACCATAGTTCTGTTCATTATCGTCAATAAGTTCTTGTTTAAAAGCCGCAAATTTTTCATTATCTGTCATTGTTCTCTCTCCTTTTAGCGCTTGAATTGAGTCATTCACAGTACTCATTAAACGTTCAATCCGCTTCTTTTCTTGAGATAGTTGAAGTAAATGATTTTCTAAAGCCTCCTGAAGATTGAAATCCTCTGCATAAATTATCGCCTTAATTTCTTCTAGATTAATTCCAATTTCACGATAGAATAGTATTTGTTGCAACAAATTGACTTCCTTCGCTCCATAAATTCGGTAACCACTTGAGTTAATTCGTTTGGGCCTCAACAACGCTATTTCATCATAATACCTCAGAGTGCGTGCACTCACTCCTGAAATTCTTGCTAACTGACTAATTGAATATTCCATTACCTCACCTCTCTTCTATAGCATAAACCTTCACGTTACGTTAAGGTCAAGCCTTAATTAGCATTTTTTCTTTAAGTTTAGTTTACCATTTCTGTGACCATTAACTTTGACTTTTGCCTAACAGCTAACCATACTAATAGTATAGTCAAATCAAGGAGGAAACTTAATGAAAATTTCGAGTGAACATGTAATTTTTACAATGGATCGTCATAATGCCCCCGCTTTAACCACTGATAATGGTGAAACCGTAATTTTTGAAACCTTAGATTGTTTTTCGAATACTGTGTTAACTGAAGATGATTTAGTGAGTTCGATTGATTTTAGTCAGGTAAATCCAGCTACCGGACCCTTGTTTATTCAAGGTGCAGAAGTTGGTGATGTTTTAAAAGTAACGATTGAAAAAATTAGCCTTGCCGATAAAGGAGCGATTGTCACCGCCCCTGGCCTTGGTCGTTTAGCACATCGCATAGAAGCTGAAGAAACCATTATTTGTCCAGTCTCAGACACACACGTTGACTACAAAGGTATTCAAATACCTTTGCGTAAAATGATTGGAGTCATCGGCACTGCTCCAGCTGGTGAAGGAATTAATACAGGAACGCCTCATGATCACGGTGGAAATCTTGATACGACACGAATGACAGAAGGCAGTATACTCTACTTACCTGTTAATGTTGAAGGGGCACTTTTAGCCTTGGGTGATCTACATGCCACGATGGGAGACGGCGAGATAATGGGAGCTGGTTTAGAAATTGCCGGCGAAGTCACAGTTAAAGTCGAAGTACTTAAAGATTTCACACTACCTTTACCTTTAATAGAAACTGATGATTTATGGATTACACTTGGATCGCGCGAAACATTGGAAGCCGCAAGCCAATTGGCGATTGACCATATGACAGACTTGATCACTCAAATTACCCATTTGACACTAAATCAAGCAGGTATGTTACTATCCTTAGCCGGTGATTTGCATACTTCACAAATCGTTAATCCAAACGTCACCGTTCGGATGGAATTAGCTAAAATATTATTAAACTCACCACTGGATGCCTAACGGAACGTCAGAAAACCTCGGATAATTCCAAGAACTTCAGCATTCTTGACTAGATAATACAGCGTCACTTTTGTTGGAATACTCAACCTAGCTCAGCAACTTGTTTTCGAAAGCTTTTTCGATTCAATCGGAAAAGCACGAACATTAGTGAGGCTTTGAAAGCGACCTCTGCCTTTGAAAACAATAAGTTGAGTGAAGTACACAGCTTAGTAAATCAACATAAAACTTATAAGCCCTTATATTACAAAAATCAGCCACCTGCTCGTCATTTTCAAAACAAGCAGGTGGCTGTTAAATTTAGCGTTTTTTCTTTTTCTTTTTCAACATACGTTGTAATTTCTTCTGTTCGTTTTCAGCTTTGATTTGTTCTGGTGTCATAAAATCGCGGTCATCCATTGCAGGCATCCCTGGCATACCAGGCATCTTACCGCCACCAGCTGCTTGTTGCATTTGGCGCATCATTTTCTTCATACCACCAGTTTTTCCATTCGACATTTGGCTCATCATATCACGTGATTGGTTGAATTGTTTGATCATTTGGTTTACTTCCGCTACCGTTTGACCACAACCTTTTGCAATACGACGACGACGACTTTGAGAAATAATATCTGGATTTTCACGTTCTTGTGGTGTCATTGACATTACAATCGCTTTAACACGACCGATATCTTTATCATCAACATTCAACTCATCCAAGCCCGGTATTTTACTCATACCTGGAATCATTTTTAGAATGTCTTTAATTGAGCCCATTTTTGTAACTTGTTCCATCTGTTCAATAAAGTCATTGAAATCAAACGTCGCATCTTTAATTTTATCAGCCATTTCAGCCGCGCGTGCTTCGTCAAAGTCTTTTTGAGCTTTTTCAATCAGCGTCATCATGTCACCCATACCTAAGATACGGCTAGACATACGTTCTGGGTAAAATGGTTCTAAAGCATCTAATTGTTCACCTTGACCCGTAAATTTAATCGGTTTATTCGTGATTGAACGAATAGATAATGCAGCACCACCACGTGTATCACCATCTAATTTAGTGATGACTACCCCGGTAATATCCAATGCTTCATTAAATGATTGTGCCACGTTGACAGCATCTTGACCAGTCATGGCATCAACTGTTAGTAAGATTTCATCAGGATCAACCGCTAACTTAATTTCACGTAATTCATTCATTAACTCTTCGTTAATATGCAAACGACCAGCCGTATCAATAATGACAACTTCATTCCCTTGCATACGTGCTTGAGTTAAAGCATCATAGGCAATATCGACTGGATTTACTTCAGTTCCACGGCTATAGACTTCAAACCCTAATTGGCGGCCAATTGTCTCCAATTGGTCAATCGCAGCTGGACGATAAACGTCAGCAGCAACAAGTAAAGGTTTTTTCTTACCATTTTCGTTAATATATTTTGCTAATTTACCAACAGTTGTTGTTTTACCAGCACCTTGTAAACCTGCCATCATGATGACGGTTGGTGGTTTTGATGAGAAGTTTAAAGGCTCTCTTTCTCCACCCATTAAAGCTGTTAATTCTTCATCAACAATTTTCAATACTTGTTGAGCTGGCGATAAAGATGTTAGTACATCTGAACCTAATGCACGCTCATTAACGCTCTTTACAAAAGTTTTAACGACTTGGAAATTGACGTCTGCTTCTAATAAAGCTAAACGAATTTCACGCATCATTTGTTTTAAATCAGCTTCAGTAATCGTTCCGCCAGTTCCGACTTGGCTAATCGCTGACTGAAGTCTTTCGGATAATCCTTCAAATGCCATTTTATTTCCCCTTTAATTTATATTAATCTTTTAAATCTAACTTATGTTAGTTCAATCTCTTTTAATTGTTGGATAAGTTCTAGTGTTTCAGCTGATAACGCTTCAACAGCAGCTAGTTGATTCAATAAATCGATACGCTGCATTCGTTTACTGTGAATCGAAAGCTTAGCCTCATAATCCTCTAATGCGTTCTCGCCACGTCTAATATTATCATGGACTGCTTGACGACTAATGTCATAATGTTCTGCAATTTCAGCTAGAGACAAGTCTTCTTCATAATATAATTCTAACATTTGTTGTTGCTTCTCTGTTAATAATGCTTGATAGCAATCAAACAATTGATTCATGCGTAGCGTTTTATGGATAGCCATAACGAACTTCCTTTCAGCATGCAATTAACTAATCCGGATACTCAATAAACGTAGCCAAACGGTCTGCTAAATCGAGTGGTGTTGAATGTTCCAAGATTTCTGCTAATTCATGCACTTCATCTTTTGTATAATTCAATTTATGTTCTAAGAAATACTCCCAGATTTCATGTTTCCGAATTAAATCCTCAGCCATTTGAACCCCACTAGGAGTCAAACTACCGCCATGATAAGGACGGTAATCAACTAAGCCCTCTTTCGCTAGTTTATGAATCATCTCACTGACAGAAGGTGGCGCAACATTGAGCCCTTGGGCAATTGTTTTATTCGAGACTGCAAGTCCTTCTCCGTGTTCATAAATAAACTTTACATAATCCTCACGGCTTTGTGACATCTCATCACCCCTTTATCGCTCATTCAATGCACCCTATATTCTACCATGTTTTGTTTATTGAAACAAATCATCCTTATTTTTTTAGGCGCGCCTATTGATTTGTATTTTGGGACAGGTTATAATGATTTCAACGAGTTTTAGGCAAACCTAAAAAATATCTAAAAAAGGAGAACACACATGAAACATATTACACAATACTTCCTTACGACACTTTTGCTTTTCACAGCAATTTTCAATATAAAACACATCGAGGCTGCTGAGCAACCCTTAGTGACGGTTACAACCAGTTTTCTAGAAGATATCGTCACACAAATTGCGGAGGATACCGTTGAAATTGCGCTAATCGTACCTGCTGGTGGTGACCCACATATTTATAATGCATCGGCTCGTGATTTACAGAATATTCTTGAAGCAGATGTGGTTTTATACCATGGCTTACATTTCGAAGCACAAATGGCTGCTATCCTTGTTGACTATGGCTTTGCTGTTACCCGAAATTTTTCAAAAGATGATTTAATTTTAGTAGCTGCAGATTCACAAGATGTTGATCCTCATTATTGGTTTAATATTGAGTTATACAAGCAATCGGTTGAGGAAGCAAGAGACATACTAATTGAAACGTTTCCCACTCAAAAAGATTTGTACACCACGAATGCGGATAATTATTTGAAACAACTTGATGAGTTAGCTAAATGGATAGAAGAACAATTGGCAGTCTTACCGATTGAACAAAGAGTTTTAGTAACGCCTCATGACGCTTTTGAATATTTCGCCCGAGCTCATGATTTTATTGTTTATGCTCCTCAAGGAATTAGTACTGAGTCTGAGGTATCCAATGAACAAATTATTCAGACAGTTCAATATATCATTGACCATCAAGTACCAGCTATTTTCTTGGATACAACGTCTAATCCACAAGCAATGGAAAAATTGCAGGAAGGTGTTCAACAAAAGAATGCCGAAGTTCAAGTGGTCGGTGGTGAGGGAATGGCTTTGTTCTCAGATTCATTAGCATCAAAAGGACAAGCAAATGATAACTATATTGATATGTACAAACACAATATCTCATTAATTGTTCAACACCTTGTTCGTTAATGAAGTCAATCAGGAGGTTTTTAAATGAAAAATGTTATTTCAATTAACGAATTGAATGTAGTCTATCAGCAAACTAATGCTTTAGAAAACATTTCGTTCAATTTACCTACGAATGCTAGAGCTGCTATTGTTGGCCCTAACGGAGCGGGTAAATCTACTTTACTTAAAGCAACCTTAAACTTAGTCAACTCAAGCAAACAAAGTATTCAACTGTTTGAACAGCCGTTAAATAAAGTCCGTCATCGAATCGCTTACGTTCCACAAACATCAGAAGTTAATTGGAACTTTCCAACAACTGTATATGATGTCGTTTTAATGGGAATTAGTGCTAAAAGATGGGGTTTCCAAGCCATTAAACCCGAACAAAAAATGCTTGCAGAAGCTGCTCTAGAAAAAATGCAATTAAATGAACTTCGTGAGCGACCGATTAATCAATTATCAGGTGGCCAAAAGCAACGTGTCTTTATTGCTCGAGCGATTGCCCAGAATGCTGATTTATATTTACTCGATGAACCTTTAGCTGGTGTTGACATCAAAAGTGAACAACTTATTATGGATCAACTACTTGAATTTCAAGCTCAAGGTAAGACAAGTATGACGGTCCATCACGACTTAAATACTGTGCCCGAATATTTCGATTCGGTTATCCTTTTAAACCGTCAGTTAATTGCAGCTGGTCCCTTAGATGAAGTCTTTACAAAAGAAAATATAGAAACAACCTATCATGGTGTCACCAGTCTAACCCACACGAGTTCGGATAGTAAGGAAGTGATTTAATTGCTTAGTCAATTTAGTTTTGATTACTTCTTTTGGATTGTGGCCCTAGGTACAATGGTACTCGGCTTCACATCAGGACTAATTGGTACAAGTTTAGTCTTAGAAAAACAAAGCCAATTAGGTGACGCAATCGGCCATGCCGTATATCCAGGTGTTATTATCACTTTTATGTTATTTCAAACACGCAATACAGCTATTTTGTTAGTAGGAGCAGTTGTGTTTGGACTCATTGCCTTCAGTATTATCCAATTGATTCGCCGTTATACTGATTTCCCTTATGAGAGCATCCTTGCCTTAGTATTATCTGCCTTCTTTAGTTTAGGTTTATTACTCTATAATGTTGTGCAAAGAAATCCACAGTTTCAAACCGTAAATTTCGCTGGCTTAAATAATTACATTATGGGGCAAGCAGCTTTCCTAATGTGGTCAGATGTCCGTCTAATCATTATCGTTTCAGTTATCGTCGTAGCGGTCTTTATGTTGTTATATCCGAAAATTAAATTGTATTTATTTGATTCAATCTTTGCGCAAACGATCGGAATTAACAGCCAATGGATCAGTCATTTATTATTATTAATGTGTTTACTAGTGATAGCCGTTGGTTTACAAGCTGTCGGCGCTAAATTAATTAGTAGCATGCTTGTTGCCCCTGCTATTGCTGCCCAACAATGGACACAATCGTATGGTAAGATGCTTGGCTTAGCTGGAGTTTTTGGGATGGTTGCTGCCTTTATTGGAACACTATTAAGTACTGCTATTTCAAATATTGCAACCGGTCCTATGATCGTCGTCGTTTTAACAGCGATTGCCCTGTTATCCTTGGTCTTTGGAACTAAAGGGATATTAGCTGACAAACTATATACATCACACAAGGAGGTAAGCAGATGATTCAAATACTTTGGGTTCTCTTAGTCGTTGCTAGTTCCTGTGGTCTGATGGGAAGTTTATTACTTCAACGAGAAAGTTTAATGGTTGCGGACGCAATTTCGCATACAATTTTACTTGGAATTGTCATTGCTTACTACTTTGTCGGAGATTTATCTTCTCCATGGTTAATTGTCGGCGCTACTTTATTTGGTGTGATCACGGTTGTTTCAATCGAAGTACTTGTCAAAACAGGTCGTATTGCCAATGATGCAGCGATTGGCTTAGTCTTTCCATTTTTCTTTGCGATTGCTGTATTAATTATTTCGAAATATTATACAAATGTTCACCTCGATATCGACATGGTGTTATTGGGGCAAGTTGAACTCTCTCCTTTAAAACGTACGGAATTATGGGGGACTCCCTTACCTACAGCATTTATTCAAGGTTCACTTGTATTGATGCTTAACTTAGGTTTTATTCTCATTACCTATCGTTCACTTAAAATAACTTTATTCGACCGCATATTCGCAGAGACCATCGGCATACGCGTTAACATACTCGATCTAATTCTAATGACACTCGTTTCTTTAACTGCGGTTACCTCTTTTGAAAGTATTGGTGCCATTTTAGTCATCGCTTTAATGGCTGCACCGGCTATGACTGCTCGATTGCTCGTACGAACCTTCCCGCAATTACTCATCGTTTCGGTATTAGTTGCGATGCTTAATAGTACGCTAGGTTACTATATTGGTTTGTATCTTGATACCTCTATCTCGTCGATGGTCGCTGTCATTTCTTTCATCAGCTTTATGCTAGTCTTTACATTTACAACAATCCGCAAACTTAAAATCAAACAAGTTAATGCGTAATTGAACGATTAAATACTTATCAATCACTGACAGTCTAGTTTGATCTAGGTCGTCAGTGATTTTTTTCAGTATAAGAAATCATAAGTTTTATGCTTCGCTCAGTTTTTTATCAAAATATCCCCTTAAAACTTCAACACATAAATTAAGACGCGAGATTATCCGAGGCTAAAAAAATTTTTTTCTTGTATTAATTCATAAATTATAAATATTAGATATTTCCCAATCAAAATAGCACAATACATTAGACCAAATTAGATTAATGAAATGAAATCGTAATCATTAAAAAATACAAAAAAATCTTTATAAATTTATTTTTTGATATGATACAATTTGATTTCAAATAAATATTGCGTACAATTAATCAGCAAACCACTTACTTTGAAGGGGTTTGCTTTTTTTGTCGAAATAGAGGAAAAAATGGAGTTTTACATGCGTTTACCTAGAAATAAGAAAGAATTTTTCTTATTCTTAGGCATTGTTTCAGTACTATCTGTATTAATCATTGCACCACTTATTACAATGTTTGAAATTGGTTCTTCAGTTAACAATTGGTTGATGAGTTTAAAAGGAGTGCCGTTTATTTGGATTGCAGTTGTTATTCTAGTCCTATTAGTTCACGGTCCAGCAGATAAACTATCAGCAAAAATTGTCGATGAAGCAGACAGCTTTAATGCTAAGATTATTGTTAATACCTTATGTAACGTTTTACTCATGTCCATTTTCATGACAGTGATTGGCTCTTGGCTTGGTCAACGCCAAATCAGTATGACACCTATTTATGAGTTTTTCCACAAATGGCCACGTAACTTTGCGATTGCTTTTGCTGTGGAAGCTTTAATCGCTCAACCAATTGCCCGTCAAGTTCTGTTCACTTTACATACCAAACAAGACTCTAAACAAGTAGCCTAAACACACAATCCCCAAGCGAATTTGCCTGGGGATTTTCTTTATTTTTACTCTTCTAAAAATTGACTTAAATTGACACGATGTTGATACTTTTCGGAAGCTTTTTGATCTTTTTCTAAAATTGTCTGCGTTAAGTCAATATCATTTACCGCTGCAATCGCAACTGCATAATGTAACACATCAGCTAATTCATAAGCTAAGGATGTTTCAGATGACACTGCTTTACGGCCTTCTATTTCATTCAAAGCTTCCGCCACCTCACCGATTTCTTCAACTAGTTTCATAAATAAACCCGATGATGACACGCTGTCTTGATATTTGTCTGCTAAATAATTTTGAAATTGAGCTAATGAAAATTCTGTCATTTAATCTAGCTCCATTCGATTCAAAGCATCACGTAAACCTTTTAATTCTTCTTGAGTAAAAGTTAACCCTTTACCCATTTTAGAATAATCTGGACTCCAATCACGTATATCATATTTCGGCTCACGCTCATTCCAACTTACTGACGTCAATTCTTTCGACCACCCTTTAGCATTTGTGGATAGTTGTGCGAGATGTTCTAAGATTTCAAATTTAAATTCTGACATTCATACCGCCTCCATTCTTTATTACTGTAGCGAATTTTTCTCAATAAAACAAGCACTTCCCCTTTACAAAAAGAACATATGTTCGTATAATGATTTTAGAAATAATTCTTTTGGAGGATTCGCCATCATGCAATATATACGTTCAAAACAATACCCTATACTGCCCAAATTTACTATGTCATACGATACCATTTGCGAGTTGCTATTTCGAGCCACTAGTCAGAATTTGAAAATCAGTATCCAACTTGAAGCGGTTGATCGTGATGGATATTACCAACCAGACATTATGGGTTACATTTATGCTTGGGACAATTTAGGTATCTATATCAATCAAGAAAAAGTTCACTTTGATGAAATAAGACATGTAGAATTTATATAAAATAAGCCATTTGATCAGGACATTCTGACCAAATGGCTTACTTTAGACTCACTAATTTTTTTCAATAGCACCTTTTACTAAATTATACATATATTGTTCAGAGTCAAATACTTGTAAATCAGTAGCTTGTTCCCCTAGACCAATATACTTAACTGGAATATCCAAATCATAGCGGATTGACAGAACCACGCCACCTTTGGCAGTTCCATCCAACTTAGTTAAGACTAAACCAGAAATATCGGTTGCTTCATTGAATTGTTTAGCTTGTATTAGCGCATTTTGTCCAGTTGTAGCGTCTAAAACGAGCAAGACCTCTTGGACACCATTGGGGTTCTCACGTTCAATAATTCGCTTAATTTTCGCCAATTCGTCCATTAAATTAATTTTTGTTTGTAAACGCCCTGCAGTATCGACTAATAAGTAATCAAATTGTTCCTCATTCGCACGCTTCACCGCATCAAATACTACCGAAGCAGGATCCCCTTGATCTTGGCCAGTCACCACAGGAATATCTAAACGTTGACCCCAAACATTCAATTGTTCGACTGCTCCCGCTCGGAATGTATCGGCCGCAGCCATTAATACTTTATGACCAGCAGCTTTTAATTGGTAACCAATTTTACCAACTGAAGTTGTTTTACCAACACCGTTCACACCTACAAACAAAATTACGGTTGGTCCATCAGGATTTTCCTTTAGCGCAACTAAATTATCGCCACCCTCACGTTCATACAATTGAACCATTTTTTCTAGCATAACACGTTTTACGTCTTCTGGTTTGTGTACGTTTTGCGATTCGATTTCATCACGAATTGCATCCGTCAATGCGAGCGTCATATTGAAACCAACATCTGCCCCAATTAATGTTTCTTCAAGGTCTTCATAGAAATCCTCATCAACTTCTCTGAATCCTGTAAATAAATTACTTAATAAATCTGTAAAATTTGTTCGTGTTTTCTCTAAGCCTTTATCATAGCTATCAAAAACGACGGCAGAACTTTCTTGTTCGATTTCTTCTTTAACGACCTTATCTTCACCGGTAAAGGCACGTTTTATTCGATCAAATAATCCCATTTAATTCACTCCTTGTTTATCTTATTTGATGTAATGTCTAATAGCTTGCGCCACACCGCTCGAGTTATTATCTTCCGTAATATAGTCAGCAGCTGCTTTAACTGAATCCACAGCATTGCCCATTGCAACACCTATTCCAGCTAATTGAATCATTGTTAAGTCGTTTTCTTGATCACCAATTGTTAGCATTTCTTCAGGATGAATATTAATGGCTTCACCCAATTTTCTTAATGTGTTCCCTTTGTTAACGCCTTTTGCCACAATCTCATATAGAAATTTACGTGACTTAAAAGTTGAATAGTTATCTTTAAAGGAATCCTCAATTAAAGCTAATTGACGATCTAAATGTTCTTCCTCGATACAAACTACCATCTTATTAATGACATGGTCTTCAGGCAAATGATAAAAATTGACTTTTTTCGCTTCTAAATTGCTGATTCGTTCTGAATAAAATGAAGCAAATCCTTCTGGATATTCTTCAGGCTCCAGAATGTATTGAGCATCAATCGCATCTAAAGGTAAATCTAGTCTTGACAACATTTCATACCAAGCAACCACATCTGATTTTGATAGCACATTTTCGACGACTACTTCCCCTGTTGCGGCACGACGTACTTGGGCCCCATTAAACGTAATGATAAAATCATCAGGTGAATTCAAGCCAATCTCTTTAACTAAATTTTTCATCGCTAAATATGGACGTCCCGTACATAAAACAACTTTTATACCCTTACTATGCGCATAATGTAAAGCTGCTTTATTCTCTTCGGTAATTATTTTATCGTCGGTTAGTAATGTATCATCTAAATCTATTGCAATTAATTTAATCATTAAAGTATCCCCTTCAATTTCAGCTTATGTCTTTTATATCATAACATGGAATCCTAATTCTTTGGCTACTGACCGACTAGCCTTAAAACGTTTATACTAGTCACTCAATTTCACTGAAGCTAACTTAGAAATTCCTGATCGCTCCATCGTTACACCATACAGAACATCTGCATGTTCCATTGTACCTTTTCGGTGAGTAATCACAATAAACTGTGTATTTTCTGTAAAGTCTTGTAGGTACTCACCATAACGATAAACGTTCGCATCATCCAGTGCTGCTTCAACCTCATCTAATATACAGAACGGAACAGGTTTAACTTCCAGAATAGCAAATAACAAAGCGATTGCTGTTAATGCTCTTTCACCACCGGATAATAAGGCTAAGTTTTGTTTTTTCTTGCCTGGCGGTTGAGCAATTATATCTACACCTGTCATTAATAAATCATTTGGGTCGGTTAATTGCAAGGAAGCATGCCCACCAGCAAAAAGTTTTCGGAAAGTCGTCTGGAATTGTTGATTAATCACGTTGAAAGTTTCTCCAAATCGCTTAATCACTTCACTATCCATTTCATCCATTGTTTCTTTAAGTTGAGACATTGCCTTCAACAAATCATCTTGTTGTTCAATTAAATGTTCATAACGTTCATTTAATACCTCATAGCCTTCAATAGCTGCAAGGTTTATTGGACCCAAACGCTCAATCTCACGTTTTAATTGTTTAACTTCTTGATTAACTTTTGTAGCAGTATCAATTGGCTCGGCAATTTTGGTCGCTGCTTCGTAAGATAATTGGTATTCTTCACTTAAATACTCTAACTGATTATCAATGAATGCTTCGAATTTTTCAATTTGTGCTTCAAATTTCGCCTGTTGTTGATACGATTGTTGTGCTGTTTGAATAATGTCTCTTTCTTTCTGCTCGTTTGCACGCGAACTTTCAATCAAGATTTGACGTCGCTCACGCATTTGCGCCAAGGTTTCTTTTTCGGTTGTTAATTGTTTAGCTAAGGTTTCAATATCAGAGACTGTTTGTTCCAAAGTCGCTGTCAATTGACCCAGATCATTAACGTCTAAATTGTGACTTGCTTCGTAACTTTCGATAAACAACGTTACTTCATTTAGTGTTTTCTTCGTGTTCACAACCTGTTGATTAATTTGTGTAGCTTGCGTTTCTTTAACCGCTAGTTCAGTCTTTAAGTCATTATATTGCTCATCTAATTCTTGAAGTTGTTTCTGACGATCTTCTTGGCTTAAGCTTAACTGGGCCAGCGCTTGATTCGTATCCTCAATCGCTTGACTGGCAGTAATAAGATTGGCTCTAGCCGTCGCAAGTTTTTCTTCCGCTTCTTTTAGTGAGACAACTGCTTGTTGTAAATCATCGTTTAAGATAATTTGTTGATTCTTTTCTTGTTTAATTGTTTGAGCTAATTGTTGAACCTGCGCTTGTTCTTGCTGCAATTGCATATCAGACTGAGTCAAGATTTCGCGTTGTTGTTCAATTTGTTGATGTAATTGTTGCTCTTTACTTTGATTTTGCTGCCAAGCAGCTTCAATATTAGCTAAAATTTCGCGAGCTTGAGCTAATTGGCTTTCAGCTTGTTTTAATTCATTCTGTCGAGCTAACATAGAATTTTGTTGTTTCTTTGCTTGTCCACCTGTGATAGAACCACCCGGCATCAAGACATCGCCATCAAGCGTGACAATCTTCACAGCGTGATTCACTTTTCGTGCTAGCTGTTGCGCATTTGAGATACTATCCATAATGATGGTCGTTCCAAGCAAATTCGCAAGTATTGCATAATTTTCTTCTGCGTACTTTATTAATTCATTTGCCACACCAACAAAACCAATATGATTCTCAGCTTGATTTAAATGTTGGAAATTAAGATAACGCGGTTTAATGTTCGTTTTTGGTAAGAATGTTGCGCGCCCTGCATGTTGTTGTTTCAAAAACTGAATCGCTGCCTTGGCAGCTTGATCATTCGTAACAACAATATGCTGTAAACTTCCACCCAAAGCTGTATCGATCGCTAACTGTAAATTAGTTGGCACTTCAATTAAATCCGCTACCGTCCCTTCGATTCCACCAATCCGTTGTGCCTGTTTCATGACAGTACGAACCCCGGCAAAATACCCAGCATAATCTTCTTGCATATGCTTTAAGTTCGCAACTTTAGAATCAATTTTCTGAGTATCACGTTCATGTTGGAATAAAGTTTGTTTCAGCTTTTCACGTTCTTGTTGAAGCAATTGATTTTCTTCTAACATTTGATTAAATTGCTTACGAAGGTCTTGCTGATTATGTTGCTTTTCTAAAAAGGCCTTCTGTTGAGTTTTAAAATCAGCCTCATCTTTTTTTAAATTCTGAGACAATTCAGCAACCTGAAGTTCCCAATGTTTAGTTCTCTCGGTTTGTTGCTCAATCGTGCTACTATATTGCGTAATTTGGTTACGTGCAGTTGTTTCTTTCTGATAGAAATCAATTAACTGCTCACGTAATTGCTCCACTTGTTGCTGATCATTCCCAACCAAAATGGCTCTTTGTTGTTCCAAATGTTTAATCACTTGTTTAATTTCAGTTAATTTATCAAGTAAAACTCTTTGTTCACTTTCAGACGCTGTCAATTCAGCTTTCAGTTGAGTTTGACGAGCCACTTGTTGCTCAAAAGCCTCATGTTTATCGTTTAGAGAGGACTGATTGTACTGAATTTGTTGTTCAGTTACTTGTTGTTTTGCTTTTAATCTTTCCAATTGCTGACTGTTTTCTTGAAATAATTCCGATCTATCATCAATCTGAAGATTAAGTTGATCCAATTCAATCGTTTCTTTTTTAATGGCTGCAGTTAAAGTTTTCTGTTCGGCATCTAAAACTTGAATTTCTTGATTCAAGTTTTTTAAGTCGATTTCAGCTTGTTGCCATTGTTGGCGGTATTGTTCGATTTGATAGCTATATAAGGAAATTTCTAGCTGTTTTAAGCGCGCATGCTTTTCCTGATAAATCAGAGCTGCTTCTCTTTGTTTAGCCAGTGGCTGCAATTGACCATCCAACTCATGAATGATATCCTTCACACGACTCAAATGATCTGTCGAGCGAACCAGCTTTCTTTCAGCTTCCACTTTTCGATACTGGTATTTCTGTACGCCGGCAGCTTCTTCAAAAATTGTTCGACGCTCTTCTGGTTTGCTTAAGAAAATTTGTTCAACCTTACCTTGCGATATAATTGAAAAGCTATTCTTTCCTAGACCTGAGTCTAACAATAAATCTACAATATCTTTTAAACGAACAGCTTCCTTATTGATAAAATATTGGCTATCACCATTTCGATTATAACTTCGCGTAATGCTAATTTCGCTGAAATCATAATCCAAATATCGATCTTCATTATTCAAGACCAATGTTACTTTAGCTAAGTTAACTGGTTTTCTTTCTTGTGTTCCGTTAAAAATTACATCTTCCATACGGCTTCCACGCAAACTTTTTGCAGACTGCTCCCCTAAAACCCAACGAATCGCTTCCGAAAGATTACTTTTTCCACTACCATTGGGGCCTACAACAGCCGTTAAACCTTTATCAAATTCGATAACTGTTTTGTCCGCAAAGGATTTAAAACCAGTCATTTCAATTCTTTCTAAGTGCATTTAATATTACCTTTCTCATCGACCAATGCATATGCTTGTTCAGCCGCTTGCATCTCTGCTTGTTTTTTACTTTTACCTGAACCTTTTGACACCAATTGGTCATTTAAATATAAGCCCATTGTGAACACTTGATTATGAGCAGGCCCTGATTGTTCAATTAATTCATAACGAATTTGAACCGCGCCTTTTTGTTGTGCTCTTTCTTGGAAGAGTGTTTTATAATCTAAATTAATTTTAGTCAAAATAGTACGATGTGGTTTCAATAATGATTCATCCAACCATGCTCTGGCAACATCCATCCCTTGATCTAAATAAACAGCTCCTAAGAAGGCTTCAAAACAGTCTGCAAGAATAGAATCACGTTCATTTCCACCACTCGCTAATTCACCTTTTCCTAAACGAATTTGACGATTGAATTGATACTTACGAGCTAAGAAGGCTAAACTTTCTTCTCTTACTAATTGTGCGCGCATTCGCGTTAATTGCCCCTCGGGTTTATCAGGATATTCATGAAACAGAAAATCACTGACAATGACTTCTAGCACTGCATCACCTAAAAACTCAAGTCGTTCATTATGCTCTAACTTTTTCGCTGCTCTTTCATTAACAAAAGACGTATGTTGAAAGGCCGTCTCTAGCAAACGAGCGTTCTTAAACTGAATTCCTGTTCTCTTCTTAATTACCTCAGTTAATGGTATTTTCATACTTTCCCTCTTTACTTTTGAATAGTTTATTTATGCAAATAAATAAACCGCTAACTTGCATATAGCACTTATTAGTATACCAAAAAAAGCGCCATTAAGTAGCATTTTTAAGCCAATTTAAATCAATTACCGAAATAAAAAGCCTCTTCAACACAAGCTTAACTGTGTTGAAGAGGAAAATTCCGAATAACTTTCTAGTCAGTACCTAGAAAGCCCGATTCATATTATAACTTTTACTATATTCCTATTCCCAAGTAATTTCACACGGGATATTTGCGATCATAAAGAATCCACGCACTTGATTGATAATCCCATCTTTTAGGATGTTTAGTTGCTCTTCATCAATTTCATTCTCTATGTCGATTCTTAGTGAATGCACATCCTCAGAACTCTCTTCATTCGGAGTAATTAAAATTGGGCTCCCTGTAATCACAGCATTTTTCAGTGCGATAATATTTATCAGTGCTGAGTCAAAAAGTTGGTTTTCACGAACTTCTTTAGAAACGTTAATATTTAAAATCATCTTTACCTCCATTAAGCCTTTAATTAAACACAATAATCAAAAGTAATAGTAGAATATAGATGATTATATGTTTATAACTATAATATACCCTTCGAAGCTTTTTTGCAATTAAATTGACTTAAAAATAAACCATTAACCAACTTTCAATATAATTTATTTAATTATTCAAAATAATATTAGCTTTCAGATAGTAAAAGAGCCTCTCAAGGAGGCTCTACTAAAGTTAAATTATAGAATTATTCTGCGATTGGTGAATCAGCAGTTAATGAAATTTGTGTCCAGTCTAAGTCTGAACCGATTTCAGAATCGTATTGAGATACACGTTTGTTCACAGCTACTAATTCATAACGGAATAAAGTAGGAACTACAGGTAACTCTTCGTGTACATAAGCTTGCCATTCATTAAATGCATTCACACGGAATTCTTCTTCGAATGAGTCATCTGAGTTAATGGCTTCTAATAAAGCATCGTTCTCGTCAGATGCAAAGCGAGGATAGTTAAATGCTGAAGTACGGCTGTATAAATTAGTTGGGTTTGGATCTCCACCAGTACCCCATGCACCTTGATAGATATCAATTGCAGGATCATCCGCTTCAACACGGTCATAGAATGAGTTAAATTCCATTAATTGTCCATCAACTAATTCTACAGAGACGCCAATTTCACCCCACATTTGGATGTAGTATTGTGCTAATGGCTCAGCAACTTCTCCACCTGACATAGAAGCGAAACCTAAAGTGAATGGTTCACCGTTTAAGTCTTCTACAAAGCCGTCGCCATCATTATCAACGAAGCCAGCTTCAGCTAAAATTTCTTTAGCTTTCTCTGGGTTATATGTATAGGCTTCTTGATCGAAGTTGTGATAGGCTTCAAAGTTAGGTGTAATTAATGAGTTAGCGTTTTGACGTAAACCAGAATAGAATTCTGCACCAACTGCATCGTTATCAATCGCATATGCCATTGCTTGACGTAATGCTTTGCTTGACGTTACTTTAGTCTCATCTGGTACAACTTCTCCAGCTTCAGCATCCCATGAACCTTGCTTGAATCCGATGTATGTATAAGCATTAGAGATTTGACCAATTACTGAGAAGTTAGTCGCATCTTTATAAGTATCGTATTGGTCAGCAGGTAATGACGCTAAGTCATAGTTACCCGCTTTTAATTCAGCAACAATTGAAGTTGCATTTACTACTTCAAGCACTAAATTGTCAATGTTTGGTTGACCTTTGTAGTAATATTCATTCGCTTCATAAGTTACAGCTTCACCCGGTGTAATTGATGTTACACGGAATGGTCCAAATCCAACAGGATTTGTACGAACTGCTTCGTGGTCTTCTAATTCAGCAACTGGAACTTCACCTAAGATATGTTCTGGTTCAATATAGCTACCCACACCACCACCAGCTTGTAACATAGAGTTATTAAAGTTAATATAAGTTACTCTCAATGTATAGTCATCAATACGCTCTAAACCAGAAATTTCTTCTGCTTCTCCTGCATGATATTCATTCATTCCAACTACGTTTTGATAGTCTTCTCCATAACGTACACCTGTATAGTCTGGGTGACCTATTACATAGTAAGGGAAAATTACATCATCAATCGTTAATGGCTCGCCATCATCCCAAGAAGTACCTTCTGGAATTGAGATTGTTACTTGTTTGTTATCCACATCAAATTCGACATCTGCAAACCCAGAGTTATCAATCGCAAAACTTGAATCATAACCGTATAAACCATCGTTAAAGAAACCGATGATGCTCGCATCTGGATTACCTGTATAAAGCATATTGTTTAATACGCCTGCAAATGGATCTCCAACTAATGCGTAACGTAATGTTCCGCCTTCAATCGCTTCACCTTCGTGAGTTACAGCTGTTTCAAAGTTTAAAACTCCATCTTCAGACTCTTCTTGTGCAGATACTAAAGTTGCAGTTGGTGCAACTAATACAGAACCTAAAGTAAAGGCTGTTGCTGCTAGTGAAAAATGTTTTCTTAATGCTTTTTTCATAAAATCCCTCCAAAATAATTAGACGTTCTGGCTTTTTTGCCATTACATAAATATATCATAACGTTTACAAAAGAATTTATCAAGAGTTTTATTAAAAAAAAATCATTTTTATGATAATTAAATGAGTGATGTTCTTATTTTATGCCATCATATTTCAAAGTTATTTGTTAACAATTTGAACTAAATGCTAATAATGGTAAGCTTTTAATCATATAAAACACACTACATTCTTTGTGATTTTTCACCATAAAGATTTCTTTAGAGAATTTTAAATACAAAGAATACGACCTTAAAATTAAATTTACTTGCAACTAGTTAATATTTTCTCATACTTTATTGCGATTATTATGAAATAAACTAGCACACATCAGCCTAAATCTGAGTTTATTATTTCTTATTTTGAGTGTCACCCTTACAGGTGCTTTTACTTTTAAAATTTAAATTCAACTCGCGAATTTAAATGTTGACATGCAATTACCAGCTATGTAATAAAATTCGACCAAATTCTTCGACAATTCTATTAGAACACCTAGCGCAGCGAAATCGCGACATGCTAATAATCTCATTGAAGTATAAAACCTTGGACGTTTCCGAAGCCATTAAGTTCCATTTAGCAGTTTTGACTAGATAATACCAAATTACTTTTATTGAAAGACTAAGCGTAGCCCAGCGACTTGTTTTCAAAGCTCGGTAAATCAACTAAAAACTTATACTATGAAAAAAACAGAGAAGCTACAACTTTTAAGCTGTAGCTTCTCTGTTTTTTGAGTTTAAAATTATGGCTGTAAAATTTTGAGTGTTGGTGACCTAAAAAGTCAAAGTGAGTCATCACTTTGGCTTTTTTTCATGGAGTCTTATAGTCGAATAATCATTAGATATTAAGCTGCGGTTACTTCATCTGAAAAGTATAAGGGGCGAATCGGTTTGTTAGATCTAGCGAGTAACTTTTGACTTAGAAAGACACGCGCACGTAAATGTTCAAAGTTTCGATAACCAAAACCACTTCGCTTGATTGTTTTA
>NZ_WJQT01000018.1 GCF_009659375.1 Fundicoccus ignavus | reverse complement strand
ATCCTCTAATACAATATTTGGGTCTTTAATTTCGAACAATTTTGCGATACTATGTATATATGCCAAGTGAATTCTCCTTTTGATGGTTGTGGTGACTATATTATAAAGGAAATCACTGGCTTTTTTTTGACAAAAAATTAAAAAGAGTGTCAGTGAGGATTTCCTCACCAACACTCAAAATTTTAGAACCCAAAAAACTTATAAACCCTTATACTATGATAAAAAAGCACTCGATAATTCATCAATTATCGAGTGCTCGCATTATATTTGATTATTCTGAATCTTCTTCAGCGTCATCCATATCGTCTGCTACATCATCAGTTTTTATTTTCTTTAACAATGCATCAATGTGACTACCATAATCAACTGAACGGTCACGTTCAAAAAAGATTTCTGGTGTTTTATAAATGGATAAACGTTTTCCAAGTTCACTGCGAACTTTACCTTTAGAAGCATTTAAACCTGCTTCTGTTTTCTGACGTTCACCAGCTAAATCAGATAATGTGCTATAAAAAATTGTTGCTTGTTGTAAATCGCCAGTTACTTCTACATCCGTAATTGTAACACCTGCAATACGTGGATCTTTGATTTCACGGATTAAAATGTCATTTACTTCACGCATAATTTCTTGACGGATACGTCCTAAGCGGAATTTCGCCATATTAGGGCCTCCCCTTTAATTAGTCTTATTTACGTTTAACTTCAACCATACGGTAAGGTTCGATGATATCATCAATTTTAATATCGTTGTAGTTTTCAATCATGATACCACATTCGAAGCCTTTTGCAACTTCTTTAGCATCATCTTTAAAGCGTTTCAAGCTCGCTAATTCACCTTCAAAGATAACAATATTATCACGAATTAAACGAATCATGCTTGAGTTTTGGATGAAGCCATCAAGTACGTATGCACCAGCAATTGTACCAACTTTTGATACTGTATACGTTTCACGAACTACTACTTGTCCTGTAATTTCTTCTACGTATTCTGGATCTAACATACCTTTCATTGCTGTTTCAATTTCTTCAATCGCATCGTAGATAATACGGTGTGAACGAATTTCAATTTCTTCTTCTTGAGCTTGTGAACGAGCTTGTGGTGTAGGTCGAACGTTAAAGCCGATTACAATCGCACCAGAAGCTGAAGCTAAAGTAATATCACTCTCGTTAATTGCACCAACAGCTTGATGGACGATATTAACGCGAACACCTTCGACTTCAATTTTCTGTAAGCTTGCTGATAAAGCCTCTACAGAACCTTGAACATCCCCTTTGATAATAACATTAACAGCTTTCATTTCACCATCTTTAATACTATCAAATAAGTTTTCAAGCGTAACTTTTTTCTTGCTATCTCTTTGCAATTCAAGAGCTTTGCTCGCTCTTTCTTCACCCGCTTGACGTGCTGTTTTCTCATCTTCAAAGACTACGAATAAATCACCTGCTTGAGGCGCATCATTTAAACCAGTAATTTCAACCGGTGCTGATGGTCCTGCAGTTTTAATACGACGTCCTTTGTCGTTAACCATTGTTCTTACTTTACCATAAGTATTACCAACCACGATTGGATCTCCGACATTTAATGTACCATCTTGTACTAATAATGTAGCAGTAGCACCTTGTGCAGTATCCAAACGAGCTTCAATTACTGTACCTAATGCCATACGGTTTGGTTCAGCTTTTAACTCTTCTACTTCAGAAACTAATAAGACCATTTCTAATAATTCATCGATATTCAAGTTCATTTTTGCAGAAATTTCTACAAAAATATGCTCTCCTCCCCAGTCCTCTGGAATAATCCCGTGTTCTGTTAACTCTTGTTTTACTCGATCTGGGTTAGCAGTTGGTTTATCAATTTTATTGATAGCTACAATAATTGGCACTTCAGCTGCTTTAGCATGGTTAATCGCTTCAACAGTTTGTGGCATTACACCATCGTCCGCCGCAACAACAATAATCGTAATATCTGTTACATCCGCACCACGAGCACGCATTGTCGTAAAGGCCGCGTGACCAGGTGTATCTAAGAATGTAATGACTTTACCATTAGCTTCAACTTGATAAGCACCAATATGTTGCGTGATTCCTCCAGCTTCGCCTTCAGTTACGCGAGTATTACGTAATTGGTCAAGTAATGTTGTTTTACCGTGGTCAACGTGCCCCATAATCGTTACAACCGGTGGACGTGTCGCTAAGTTTTCTTCTAAGCGATTAGCACGAGCATCTTCAAAGTATTGGTTTAAATCAGAAACATCGATAACGTGTTTTTCTTCTGGCTCTACACCATACTCAACACAGATTAACTCGATTACTTCTTTTGACAATGCTTGGTTTTGGTTCGCCATTACACCAAGCATAAGTAATTTTTTGATGATTTCTGAAGCATCACGGTGGAATTGTTTCGCAATTTCTTGGATGTTGATCCCTTCGCTATAAACCAATTTTTCAGGCAAATCTTTATGTTTACGTGCTGTAAGGCCTTTTGATTCTGTTTTAGGTTGATTATATTTACCACGGCGATTACGACGACCTCCACGAGAACGTCTTGAACCAAATTCTTTTGCTGCTTTTTCAGCTGCAATCGAAGCTTTTGTTTGTTGCTTAACTGGTTGTTTTGGAGCCGGTTTTTGGTTCGTATTACCTGTTTGGCCTTTAGCAGTATGTTGTTGTTTGTTATTAGTTTTTTCTGTCATGGATGTACCTTTTGCCTCAGAATTAGATTTAACATTCTGTTGAGCATTCTTTCTATTATGATTTGCTTGGTTATTTGTCTCCGCTTTAGCAGGAGTTTTAGGTTTAGTAATAGCGTTTGTTAATTGCTTTTGTTGTTGTTCGTCCATTGACGACATATGACTATTGAAATTAATTCCATTTGTTTTTGCAACTTCTAAGAGTTCTTTGCTACTTAGATCAAATTTCTTTGCAAATTCATATACGCGTATTGCTGACATAATATCACCTTCCTATAATTCAGTCATTTATCTCATGTTGTTCTGCTCCTGTCACATATGATAAAAATTTCTTTGTCATGCCACGGTTATTAATCGCACAAATTGTACGACTTTTACCAATTGCGTGGCTTATTTCATATTTAGTAAATGTAAGGTTTAATGGTACGTTATTTCGTTCACACATACCGATATATCTTTCTCTTGTTGACTCACTTGCATCTGATGCACAAATGACTACATTTACTTGGTTGTTTTTTATTGCTTTTTCGACCATTTCATCACCTGATACTAAGCAACGCGCACGCGTTGCTAAACCAAGTAGATTCAATTGTTTTTGTTTCGGCATCATAGTAATTCTTTCCGCGCTTTCTGATGATCAACGTAAGCATATAATTCATCGTAAAACTCATCACTGACTTTTACACCGAATGCACGATCAAAGACACGTTTTTCTTTAGCTTTCAAAGCTAAAGCTGGTTCTAATGCAATATAAGCACCACGACCGTTTTGGCGTCCTGTTGGATCTAAGAATACTTCGCCGTCTTTATTTTTTACGACACGTACCAACTCTTTTTTGGGGTACATCTCTTGTGATACGATACATTTTCTCAAGGGCACTTTGCGTTTAGGTTGATTATTCTTCAAATGTATCCCTCCCTAATTATTCAATTATAATTCTTCTTCTTCAACTTCTTCGATGAAATCAACTTCTTCAACTAATTCATCGTAAGATTGTTCTGGATCGACCTCAGCTTCTGCTACTAATTCTTCAACGTCTTCAGCGTCAAAATTTTGTTCAGCATTATCTGCTTCATCTATCATCGCTTCTACTTCTGCTTCAGCTGATAAAAATTCACCTTCAACATTTGATAAATCAATCTCTTCACCATAATCAATCGCATCTTCTTCAGCTTTAAACGCTAAAGCTGCTTGCTCATCTAAGTAGTCTGCATAAGCAGTTTCAGACTTAATATCAATCTTATAAGTTGTTAAACGAGCTGCTAAACGAGCATTTTGTCCTTTTTTACCAATTGCTAATGATAATTGGTAATCTGGAACGACAACGATACAAGAATGGTTTGCTTCGTCAAAGATAACTTCAACTACATCAGCAGGGTTCATCGCATTACGGATAAATTCTGTTGGTTCCTCTGCCCATTCGATAATGTCCATATTCTCACCGTTCAACTCATTCACGATTGTTTGAACACGTTGCCCACGTTGACCCACACAAGTACCGACTGGATCAATGTTCTTATCGCGAGAACGTACCGCAACTTTTGAACGGTCACCAGCTTCACGAGCAATGCTCATGATTTCAACAACACCATCATAAATTTCTGGTACTTCTTGTTCAAATAAACGACGTAGGAAATCTTGGTGAGCACGACTAACAATAACTTGTGGTCCTTTAGGTGTTTTATCAACTTTAGACACATACACTTTAATACGCTCATCCATCTGGAACTCTTCACTCGGAATTTGTTCATTCATCGGCATAATCGCTTCGATTTTACCAATGTTTACATATACATTACGGTTATCTTGACGTTCAACCGTTCCAGTTAGAATTTCATCTTGGTATTGAGTATACTCTTCATAAATGATCTCACGTTCAGCTTCACGAATTCTTTGCATAATGACATGCTTCGCAGTTTGTGTTGCGATACGACCAAAGTCTTTCGGAGTTACTTCAAATTTAATTTTATCTCCGATTTCATAGGCACGATTAATTTTTAAAGCTTCTTCTAAACTAATCTCTAATGTACTGTCATAGTTAGTTTCAACAACATCTTTTACAGAATACACTGCAATTTTACCGTTGTTTTCATCAAATACTACTTCAACGTTTTGAGCTTGGTCATAGTTTTTCTTATAAGCTAATACTAAAGCTGACTCTAACGCCTCTTTAATGACTGTGCGCGAAATACCTTTTTCTTCTTCTAATACTTGCATTGCTGCAACTAGTTCTTTACTCATTTTATTCCCTCACTTACTCTTTGTCTAAAATTTAATCGCTAGACGCGCTTTAGAAACAGCTTTTTTCTCAATTTCTAATTTTCTCGTCGCCGTTTTAATTCTCACCTCAAGTAGGTAATGTTCGTCATTAACTTCTAGAAGTGTTCCCTCATGTTGTTTTTCACCATGCTGTGGGAAATAGTAGTCAAAGTGCACATACTCGCCAACTGCTGCTTGAATATCAGCTTCAGTTTTCAATGGTCTTTCCGCCCCTGGCGATGACACTTCTAAGAAATAAGCATCAGGGAAAGGGTCTGGATGAATTTGATCGAGTGACTCGCTAAGTTTTTCGCTAATCGCTGCACAGTCGTTTAAATCGATTCCACCTTCTTTATCCGCGTATATACGCAAGAACCAGTCTTTACCTTCTTTAACATATTCAATATCAACGATAAAGCATCCCATCTCTTCCACAAGTGGGTCGATAATTGGTTTAACTTTTTCTATTATTGCACTCATTGATTCACCTCTTAATTTCACTTTCATTCTACTCTGTAAGTAATTGTCCATTTGTCTGTTCGTCATGAAACGACCCAACTGCATGAAAAAAGCGAGCGTTGCCGCTCACTCCTCACCTACGTTTTCTACTTCATTATAATATCACAAAGAACAGTTAATATCAAGCCGCAGCCACTATTGTAGCTATTTTAAGCCTTTCTTTAAAATGTATACCTTTTCATAAAGAACAATCAGCTCTATCACCTAAAATGACAAAGCTGACTACAATACTATTATAATGTTTTGGTTTTAACTAAATGTTTCCCTGCTTTTCTACCTTGGTGAATAATCCCAGCTATTGCAGTTCCAGACCCTGGGTAGTAACCTGTGACCCAGCCTCCTGCATTTAAACCAGCAGCATATAAACCTTTAATGGCATGACCAAAGTTATCCAATACTTGAGAATCTGTATTAATTTTCATGCCGCCTAACGACCCAAGATTTGTAGCCTTATTCTGCATAGCGTAGTAAGGTGCATTTATAGTTTTAACACCTTGTTCTCTTCCGAAATCTGGATCTTCACCTTTGATTGCATACTTATTCCACTGTTCTAATGTCTCAATTAAATTATTGACTGGCACCTTAATTAATTCTGCTAGAGCTTCAATAGAATCTGCTTTAATTAATAAGCCTGACTCAAGGTCAGCCGCTAAACTTTCAGCAGTCCACGCACTACCTGGCTCTAAAATAGATTGTTCGCCAAATATCATAAATGTTGGAGCGTCGTGCTTTTGTGTCTCTTGGAAAATTGCTCGGTAATGATAGGCATAAGTTGCATCTTCGCGAACAAATCGTTTACCAATTCCATTTACATGAATTAAAGGAATCGTTGGAATACTATTGTTAGTTGCATTTCCTGTTCGACCACAGAAATCAATACAACCTCCCATTCCAGAAATGGCACCCCCAACACTCATTCCCATCATAATTCCATCACCAGTGTCGTATGGTGATGATAATAAAGTTGAATTGGAAATATCGAAATATTGTTGCGGATTCAATTCTTTAGCTAAGGCTGGATTATGATCCACTGATGCGGTTGCCAATACAACACCTAAATTCGCTTTGACTTTAAGGGTTTGGCCCTCTTTTTGAACTACAGCCCCAATCACTTCGTGAGTATCCTTAGCTTGGATCAATCCAATAACTGGACAATCATATTCAATTGCTCCGCCTTTAGCTTCATATTCCTTTAATAGAGCTAATATCAACAATGTACCTGCCCCACCGTCTCCACCATTTTCATATTGATGAATACGGTCCGCATGTAAATCTTTTGCTACATAAGGAATCGGAGCATGCCCGTAAACCGTATCGAAGTTTAAGCCCATCTCAGCCAACCATTCAATATTATGAGGAGCACCCAGCGCTAAATCCCACACTAAATCTTCATTCACGTTGCCTTCACCAGCAGTCACCCATAATTGAGCATGCTTCTTCGGCGTATCATCTTGATAGGAAGTTAAATTCTTTTGATATTTAGTCCCAGCAGCTTGAATAACTCCCCCTGAACCATTCGTAGTCCCACCAGGAATCCCTGCTTTCTCACAAATTAAAGTTTTCAGTCCACCACGCGCAGCTTCAACTGCAGCTGATAAGCCCGCACCACCAGAACCAGCAATGACAACATCATAAACTTCGTCAAAATACTTATCGTCATCATCTAAGTAAATAGGGGCTTGTGCGACTGATGTATTGACTTCATCATGACTTGTAATTGAAGCACTGGTAACCGAGTCTATATTTTCTTCGTTTGTAGAAGGTAAGCTCACGGATAGATCCAACGCTTCGTCATAACCTAATTTACCTTCCGAAACTGCAACTGCTTTTCTAGCAGCCTTAAGAAATGCTGATGTACTAAAAGTTGCGCCTGAAACTGCATCAACATCTAAATTCTGCTTAGTTTCAATCTTAGTTAGCATTCTTTGAATACCTAAATTACCAATATGTGCATTTGGCTCATGCTCACTTGTGATTTTAATAATTTTTCCGTTATCTAATTCAACTGTAGCTGTAATTGGACCATGAAAGCCTTGCGCTCTACCCTTAAATTCTCCCATTTCCTAAACATCCTTTCATTTTAACTTATATGCTCATATTATCACATAGATATTTTATTAGCTAGTTAATAAAGAACGGATACATTTATGTTGCCAAAGCTAAGTCTAATTTCTACACGAAAGACAATCTTGTGTGTCAACTCAATTTATCAATATTGGAATTTAGGTAGCAGAAAAATCTTACTATTTCCAACTTTTAGTTAGATTGGATAGGTTTCTGTTTATTTAATGAGCTTCATGAAATTGAGGAGATGTAACTAAAAAGGCGTGTGTAACTGAAGTTTTATTTTGTAATATAAGGCATATATGTTTTATGTTGATGTACCAAGCTGTGTACTGCGCGTAGTTAATTGTTCTCCAAGACAGTGGTCAATTTCATGGCTTCATTTATGGTCGTAATGTCCATTCTTATCCAGCTCAATCGGTTAGACTCTAACTAATTTGCTGCATTCAATGTCACACCAAGCTGTTCTAATTTCACTTTGTACCTCTTTGGAAAATAAATCCCCGAGCTACGTTAAGTATTCCAACAAAAGTAAAATTATCAAATCAAGTTAAAACTCTAAACGGAATTTAAAGGCCTCGGATTCGTCTGATTTTTTCTGACGAGAACTGCCTTTAGTTTGAGTTAGGTAGTTGAAATCCCCTCGCTCAACAAACGAGGAGCCACAAACAGTAAGTAAACTAGTTGGCCAATACGATTTACATTTGCTAAATTCACAAGCATAGTCTTCATGAGTTAACATAGTCTCCGTGTACAAGAAAATTACGAACATTATCTGAGGACGGTCTTTTATGTTCATTTAGCAATTTTGTCATGATAACACAGGGTTTTAAGCCAGACGCAGCATTAAACTTACTAAATCAACACGATACCTATAAAACAATAAAGAACCTCCCAAACGGGAGGTTCTACTAGTTAGATAAATTAATTAAGCTTTGTGTTTTTCGATAAATGGAACAAACGCATCTACAACTGATTGTAAGAAGTCAATTGTACCTTGGTTGTTAACTTTACCGTCTTCACCAATTAAGTTTTGTGAGTTAGCTAACATAACTTCTGGTTGAGGTAACACTGGCATATCTAAGAATGCTAAAATTTGACGTAAGTGGAATTGAGCTAAAGAACCTGATAAGTTAGCAATTGAATGTGAAACAACTAATGCAGGTTTTCCACCCCAAACACTTTGACCCCATGGACGTGATGCTACGTCTAATGCGTTTTTCAATACACCTGGAATTGAACGGTTATATTCACCAGTTGCAAAGATAATTGCATCTTGGCGCGCTACTGCTTCACGGAATGCAGTATATTCTGCTGGACTGTTTGCATCATACTCTTCATTGTATAAAGGTAAGTTGCCGATTTCTAAGAATTCTACTTCATAACCTTCAGGTAATAGTTCAACAATATTTTTTGCCCACTTACGTGAATAAGATTCTTTACGTAAAGTCCCTACTACTACACCAATTTTTGTCATGTTACAACACCCTTTCGAATTTAAAATATATGATTTACTACTACTTTAGTATAATCTCGATTTCGAAACATGTCAAGGTTATTCTGAAATCAATTTGAATAACTTATGTTACTTTAAGAACAATGGTATTACCTCTGCCAAAATAGTAACATAAACCCTCATTCTTTAAAGGCGTAGAACTTCTTTTTTGTGTCCAGTGGCTACTTAGAAATCCCCCCCTTTATCGGAATTTCTTCATTCGGTGAAACAGAAAAACAGCTCAACCCCAAAGAGTTGAACTGCTTATGATTAAAATAGACTTAATTGATCTTCTTCAGGCAGACCATTTAATACACCTTGGTCAGATAAATACTCCATAATAGTCTTTGATACTTTCCCACGTTTAGCTAAATCTTCCTTTGATAAGAAAGAGGCTTCAGAACGCGCCGCAATGATTTGCTTGGCAACGTTCGCACCCAGTCCAGGTACTGCTCTGAACGGAGGTATCAGACTATTACCTTCGATAATAAATTCATCAGAGTGTGATTTCTCGAGACTCACCATTTGGAATGTAAAGCCTCTTTCTAGCATTTCATTCGCAATTTCAAGAACAGTTTGTAAGTTGGCTTCTTTCGTAGACTTGTCGAAACCTTTATCTGTGATTTCACGAATTCGACGCTTCACCATTTCTTTTCCTTGATGCATCGCAATAATATCAAAATCGCCTGCTCGCACTGAGAAATATGCAGCGTAGTAATAAATTGGATGATGAACTTTAAAGTAAGCAACGCGTAAAGCCATCAAAATATAGGCTGCCGCATGGGCTTTCGGGAACATGTACTTAATTTTCAAACAAGATTCAATATACCATTCCGGCACTTTACTAGCGCGCATTTCTTCTTGCCAGTCATCTGGAATCCCTTTACCTTTACGCACATTTTCCATAATCTTGAATGCTAAACCATCTTCCATGCCATATTGAATCAGCGTGACCATGATATCATCACGACAACCAATAACTTTCGCGAGTGGAACAACCTTCTTCTTAATTAATTCTTGCGCGTTTCCTAACCATACATCAGTCCCGTGAGACAATCCTGAAATTTGTAGTAACTCAGCAAACGTATTAGGTTTTGTTTCTTCTAACATCCCTCGTACAAAGCCCGTACCAAACTCTGGTACTCCTAAGGTTCCTGTTTTCGAGAAGATTTGTTCAGGTGTGACACCTAATACATCCGGACTACTAAAGAGCGACATGACATCAGGATCTGTTGGCGGAATCGAGATAGGATCAATACCACTTAAGTCTTGTAGGAAACGAATCATGGTCGGATCATCGTGTCCTAGAATATCTAGTTTCAAAACGTTATCATGAATCGAGTGGAAGTCGAAGTGAGTCGTTTTCCATTCGGCATTCACATCATCGGCCGGGTATTGAATCGGTGTAAAATCATAGACATCCATGTAGTCAGGAATAACAATAATCCCACCCGGATGCTGTCCAGTTGTACGTTTAACTCCTTCAATCCCTTTAGCAAGTCGTTCTTTTTCAGCTTGAGGCAAACGTTTTTGCTCGTATTCTAGGTATCCACGAACATAACCAAAAGCTGTCTTCTCAGCTACTGTACCAATAGTTCCAGCACGGTAAACGTAATCCTCACCAAATAATTCTTTAGTATAGGCATGCGCTCGAGCTTGATAAGCTCCAGAGAAGTTCAAATCGATATCGGGTACTTTATCACCATAGAAACCAAGGAAGGTTTCGAAGGGGATGTCTTGCCCTTCTTTCTTGAGTGCTTGACCACAATGTGGACAACTTCTTTCTGGCAAGTCATAACCTGAACCAACGGATCCATCTGTATAGAACTCACTGAAATAACAATTCTGACAATAATAATGCGGAGCTAATGGATTAACTTCCGTAATCCCAGTTAATGTCGCTACCAGACTTGATCCTACCGAACCACGCGAACCTACTAAATAGCCATCTTCCATACTTTTATGAACAAGCTTTTGCGAAATTAAGTAAATAACCGCAAATCCATTGGAAATAATACTGTTCAATTCTTTTTCAATTCGCTTCTCAACAATATCTGGTAAATCTGGTCCGTACAATTCATGGGCTTTATTATAACTTAATTCTCGAATTTGTTCGTTCGAACCTTCAATATTTGGTGTATATAATTTAGATTTGATGACTTCAACTTCATCGATCATGTCTGCAATACGATTCGGATTGGTTACGACCAATTCGTAAGCCAAGTCCTCTCCCATAAAAGCGAATTCTGCTAACATTTCATCAGTTGTACGGAAATGAAGAGGCGGGAAGAACATTTGACGATTCGCGTTAATTTTCTTAGAACGTAATAGGATTTCTCGATAAACTGAATCTTTCTCTTCAAGATAATGAACATTCCCAGTTGCTACAACCAGTTTGTTGTTTTCTTTTCCTAGGCGAACCATTTCATGCATAATGTGTTCTAAATCAGCTTCTGAACGAATTAATTCTTGTTCAATCAATACTTCATAGACCGATTTTGGTTGGACTTCAATATAATCATAAAAGCCGACGAGTTCATTCGCTTCATCGTAACCTTTTTGCATCATGGCGGTAAAGACTTCACCACTGTTACATGCCGTTCCAATTAGTAAATTTTCACGGTATTTATTTAATAAGCTTCTTGGTACGCGAGGCTCACGGTGGTAATAATTGACGTTCGATTCGGATATTATTTTGAACAAATCTTTTAAGCCGTCTTGATTTTTAGCGAGTAAAGTCGCATGGAATGGGCGCGCTTGTTTATAGGAATCACCTTTACCCATCTGATCATTCAATTGATGATGATACTCCATCTCAAACTGTTCTTTAGCTTGTTCTAACAATTTGATCATAATTAATCCGGTTGTTTCCGAGTCATAAATCGCACGGTGATGTTGTTCAAGATTAACACTATAATGTCGGGCTAATCTACTCAATCCATGAGATTTTAAATGTGAATTGACGAGACGAGATAATTCTAATGTATCGATAACTGGAAGTTCCGTAGGGCTTTCACCTATTTTTTCATAACCTTTATTAATAAAACCAATATCAAATGAAGCATTATGGGCTACTAGAATAGTGCCTTCACAGAATTTGATAAAGTCTTTCAAGACAGGTTCAGCACTTGGTGCATCCGCTAGCATTGCATCCGTAATGCCGGTTAATTCAGTTGTAAAGGCAGATAATGGATGCCCAGGGTTAATAAAGGCCTCAAAGGTATCAATGACATTGCCTTCATGCATTTTAACGGCCGCTAGTTCAATAATTGAATCATATACTGAAGATAAACCTGTCGTCTCCACGTCAAACACAACATAAGTGGCTTTTTCTAATTCAATCGGTTGCGGGTTATAGGCAATTGGTTCGCCGTCATTAACGACGTTAGCTTCAATACCATATAACACTTTAATCCCATGTTTACTTGCCGCCGCGAAAGCATCTGGGAAAGCTTGCGCTCCTGCATGGTCGGTAATGGCAACTGCCTTATGGCCCCATTCCGCTGCTTGTGCGATTAAATCACTGACCGAGTTGGTTGCATCCATCATACTCATATTACTATGTAAATGTAGTTCTACACGTTTTTGGTCTTCAGGTGCTTTATCTTGACGCGTTGCTTTCTTTATTTTGCGAATACTACGCGGTCTAAAGTCCATCTCTCCCGAATAGTTATCCGGGATCATATCGCCTTCTAGCCGTAACCAGTCTCCCTTACCGTACTGGTGTAATTGTTCGTTTTTAATATTACGGCCACTCATTACTTTAACCGCAACAGAACTTGTGTAGTCGGTAATCTTTAAAATCAATAATTCATTACCACTTCTTAATGAAATCACCTCTTTATTAAAGACGTAACCCTCAATGACTTGGCGATATTGATTATCAATTAGTTCAACAATTGGTGTTGGTGAAACGCCAGGGATGTCTTTTCCAATCGGTGCGATATCGCCTGTTGTTTCGACTACTTTCACTTTTTTATTCTCGTTCATCTCCATCGCTTCAAGTGCTTCAATTAAGCTACGCTCATCTTCATCACTCTGGCGTTGGATAACATCATTTTTTTCTTGTTCATTTAAATCTTCATCAACATAATATTCAATCTCAAGATCATCAATACCAATTTGCTTGAATCGTAACTTGAGAATGTCATTGTATTGATTTTCTAACATATCTACTTGTAATTGACTAGATAAACCGACAACCAAACGATTTTCTTCAATTTTTGTGCTCGCCTGACTCAGGCAGTTTTTTAAGAATGGTTTCTCTTGCCCAAAGACACTTTGAATTGCTTGCCAGAAATCAAGGATAACTTGACTATCTACATAATTATCTTCAAACTCCCACCAAATATCGACCGTCGCAATTTCGCTAAAGGCTGACTTCACATGATGTGAAAAAATACTAAAGGCATCTGGATGAATACGTTTAGGACTTTTTAAATAAAAATGCCATAAACGTGAGTCAGGGTACACATCTACCTTTTCTATTTCCACTGTTTTTATTGCTGCGAGTATATCCGCATCATTGATCTGAATTTGTTCGATTAATAATTCGAACAATTGACGATTGTCATTCATACAATGCTCCCTTCGTTAATAATAGTCCGTGAGTATCGAAATACTAACGGACTATCTTTCAAAACATTCAAAATAATTATCGATTAAAAGAATACGCGACTAATGTCATTCCAAGTTACAGCAATCATTAAGATAAACAAGAAAATCACACCGATAATGGTAATAATTCCCTCTTTTTCTTGGCTTAATGGTTTACCACGTACTGCTTCAATTAAGTTTAACACTATTTTCCCACCGTCTAAAGCAGGAATAGGTAATAAGTTAACAATCCCTAAGTTAGTACTTAAGAGTGCCATGAAGTAAAGTATTGTGGTATAGCCTTGATTAACCACTTCGCTGGTTGCCTCAGCCATTGCAACGGGTCCACCAAACATATTGATATCAAAGCCTTTTGTAAACATACTACCAAGGACTCCTAATACACTAGCGATAACACCCCAGGTTGCCGTAAAACCATACAATAAACGATCGATTAACCCCGTTTTCTGTGCAGCGTAGACACCAATTTGTCCAACTGGCTGACTGTCGTCACTCACTTGAATACTTCCAATTTCAATCGTTAAATCAAGCGCTTGATTATCTCGTTCAACCACCACTATCACTGTTTCACCGGGCATACTTTGAATCGTCCCTAAAACATCATTCCAAGAGGAAATACTCTGCCCATCAATTTCAATGATTCGGTCACCTGATAACATACCAGCCTCTGCTGCCGGATTCCCCTCAATGACATCACCAATTTCTGAACTACTGCTTGGAATAGCAGGCATCATTAAGCCGACTATCGCAAATACAATGACTGAAAGAATAAAATTATTCATTGGACCTGCAAAATTCGTCATCATTTTCTGCCACACGTTTGCTGACTCATAACGCGTCTCAATCGGTGAAACTTGCACACGGGTACCATCTGCTTCAATGATTTGAGCTATCTTAGAGACTGAATAACGCACACTTTCAGTTTGACCGACAGGAATCGCATCAATATACATCTCGTTGGCTAAATCGAGTTGGTCTACTTGAACAGGTAATTCATCAACTTCTGAACGCTCTGTCGTATTAATGGCTATCACTTGCTCTTGATCATCCAACACTAAACCAACTTGCATCCCAGCTTGAATCGCTTCCTCTTCATTCAGACCAGCTAAGCGCACATAACCACCGAGTGGCAGCATACGAATAGTATATGTCGTGCCGTCTTTACCCTGTTTGGCAAAAAGTTTTGGCCCCATACCAATCGCAAATTCTCTCACTAAAATCCCTGCTCTTTTCGCAAAATAGTAATGTCCAAATTCATGAATTACTACAATGATTGAAAAGATGATTAAAAACACAATAATCGTTTGCAATGTCTGCATATACGCTTCAATCCTCTACATTTTAATTTGATTAATTCTTTCATTATTCCGACAATTTAACATCCTTAATTTTAGCTCATTTACTAGTAAATGTAAAATTAACTAAAAGCTATTTGGTGAATCCTATTCCATTTTGATCTGTAGCATTAGATATTTACGAAAAAAGAAAACAATAAAAATGTCACTTAACATTCATTATCCAAAACCATACTGTCATTCAAACTATAACTTTGTTAAAATAATATTGAATAACTTTAAGGTGGTATTTATATGAAATTAATAAAAGTTGCCATTGTGGATGACGATCCCCTTCAACTTAATCTGTTGAACAATATGATTACAATAGCTGGTGATAAAATTGGATATTCTATTCAATCTACTTTATTCGAAAGCGGCGAAGCTTTTTTATTCGCATTAGAAGATTTGCCCGATTTAAATATTGTTTTTCTCGATATTCAAATGAAAGATATTAATGGGATGGAAGTTGCTAGGAAAATCCGCGAAAACAATCAAGAATTAACCTTGGTTTTCATTACTGCTTTCGTAGAATACGCTCTTGATGGCTATTCAGTCAATGCATTAGATTACATTCTAAAACCTATCTCTCAAGAAAAAATAAATTCAATCTTAAATCGTTATATTGATCAAACTCCTACAGAATCAACTTACATTCTTGTTGATTATCAACAGACACAGCTTAAGTTAAATCTTGATGACCTTCTATACTTAGAGGCGGCTAAACATCAAACAATCATTAATCTAGAACAAGAAAGCTTACGAGTCAATCTACCCTTTTCTCATATAGCTACTTTAGTCGACGAACGATTCATTCGCACTCATCGCAGCTATATGGTTAATTTATCACATATCACGCAACTATCTAAACAATCTGTTCGACTCACCAATAATGAAACTATCCCAATTTCCAAAAGACTAAGCAAGGTAGTACAAGCATCTTTCGTTAATTATTATAGAAAAGAGGTCTTTTATGAATAGCTATTGGACAATTAACAGCCTCGTCATCCTGTTTTTTATCGGTTTAATCATCTATACGTTAAAATTAAAGAGAGAGGTTGCTTTTTTTAAGCAACAAGAAAAAGAACTAGATGACTACACAACAGAAGTAGCCACTGTTTATCAACAAATGCAAGGAATTCGACACGATTACCGCAATCACTTACAAGTAATGTCTGCTTTTCTTAGTCAAGAAGAATATGAACAGTTAAAACACTATTTACTCGAACTAACCAATGAATTGAACCAAGTAGACACAATCATCAGAACTGGCAATACGATGATAGATTCATTGGTCAACACCAAATTAACTCGCGCTAAAAAATCAGGCGTTAACATAGTCGCTCAAGCTTTAGCACCCGAAAGCTTAACCATCGATAAAGTAGATCTTGCAGTTTTAATTGGAAATTTACTCAACAATGCGCTAGAAGCTACTACGGTAACCATAAAATATACCAAAAATAATAACAATGAAGCTCCTGACCAGTTTATTAGATTATATATCGCCCCTATAAAGAACAACCTTTACATCAGCATTACGAATTCTATGACACAAGCCCCTAAACAAAATTTCCTGTCTTGGAAAGCTCCAAACCGAGTAGGTTATGGTTTAAATCGCATTAATCAAGTGGTCGATAAATATGATGGTATCATCAAACGCAACTGGGAAGAAGGAGTTTTTGCAACTGAGATTACAATTCCAATAGAACCTAATATAGAAATAGCCCAAGAATAAGTCAAATTGACTATCCTCGGGCTATGACATATTGTTACAATGACTTCAAGATTGACTAGACGTAATATTGTGCTTGAGCTTGCCACAACTCTTGGTATTTACCTTCTTTTGCAAGCAATTCATCATGTGAACCTCTTTGAATAATTTCGCCAGCATCAAACACGAGTATTTCATCACAGAAACGACAGCTCGATAATCGATGTGAGATAAAAAAAGCTGTTTTATTTTGTGTAATAGTAGAAAACTTCTGATAAATCTCAAATTCAGCGATTGGGTCTAACGCTGCTGTAGGTTCATCTAAAATCATCATAGAACCATCTTTATATAAGGCTCGTGCAATGGCAACTTTCTGCGCTTGTCCTCCGGATAAATTGATACCATCACTTTCAAATTCCTGACCCAAATAGGTGTCCAAACCCAGTGGTAATTCTTCTAGTGTTTCTTTCAGTCCAACTTGTTGAGCATATAAATCTGCTTGCTTTTTATGATAGTCTCTACCCACTGATATATTCTGGCCAATTGTGAAACTAAGTAAGCGATAGTCTTGAAAGACAACACTAAAGAGTTGATAATATTCTGATAAACTGTACTTTTCTGCAGCAATATTATTCATAATTACTTGCCCTTGAGTTGCTTCATAAAGTCTCATTAACACTTTAATAAACGTCGTTTTTCCTGAGCCATTTTCTCCTACAATTGCATACTTTTTACCGATTTCAAATTGCTCTGTAATATTCTTTAACGTATAATCCTCAGCCTCTGGATAGGCAAAATACAACTCTTCTACACCAATTTCATAATTATAATCTAAACGTTTTTCAACGTGCAAACTACCTTTCGTTTCTTCTTCGGGGTAATCCATTATTTCAAAGTATCTTTCTAATGGTTCGACTTGAGCAAAAACTGAGACAAAATTTAAGAACTGGGGCAAAATTGCAATCAATTGACTAAGCGCACCTGATAATTGAATAACAAGCGATAATGGCAAACTACCGATTAACACCCTCACTCCAATCAACAAATAAAGAAACCATGTTAAAAATTGAGAAGCAATATTCGTTAATAATACAGCTAATTGGTTTTTACTATAGTATTTTTTATACCAATCCAATATGCTTATGGTATGTTCTTGCGATATCTTCTTAAGTGATTTATGTAAATTATACAGTCGAATCTCTTTCCCATTCTCTGAATCATAAAGTTTAGTCGTTATGTAGTAACTCATAGCATTCGTTTCCAATGTTTTGTCACTTTCATCACCGACAAAATTATATACCCTCTGCATTAATTTTGTCTGCATAATCGTACTGATGATTATTAATATTACTAGCAAGAACGTCAGCCAAGATGAATTAATCCAACGCCACTGATTTTCGATGTTGGCAACAGAAACTTTCCACAATGGCATTAAAAGTAGGAGTGCCCAAACGAAACGAATGACATTCTCAACAAAATCAAACAATTGAGTAGCAATTTGAAGCATACTCGAGTGATTCTGAACCATATCTCTACTAATACGGTGAAGTTTCTCGTGAGTGTCCGCTTGGTCTGCATAATGGAAATTCATGCGCATCATTTTTTCATAAGGTTGTTCACTAATTTTTCGTCTAACAAGTACTTTTTCATCATCTACCATTGGTCCTAAAAAATCACTAATTAAGCGCAAAATGGTGAAAATAATGAGATATTCACCAACGATATGCTTCACCGCCGCAAACTGGTTATTAGCTAATTCATTTAATATTTGGCTCATATAAATTAGATTTATGAAAACTAGGCTATGGTCACAAAAAGCTTTAATGAGATGCATAACATACGCTTTTGGATTGTTTTTCACAATTTCTTTAAATGCCCGCAAAAAAATCGCTTGATTTTTTATCATAATACACCCCCAAGCTCTTGGCTTCCTTCTTGATCTTTCAATTCTCTTCCTATATCTTCTCTATAATAAAACGCTTGAGTCTCAAACAATTGAAAGTATTTACCCTTTTGTTCCATCAATTGCTGATGAGTTCCAGCTTCTATAATCTTCCCATCATCTAGATAAAAAATGCGATCGCAGAATCGCGTTGATGCCAAACGATGAGAAATGAAAATTGAAATTTTATTTTTTGAAAAACTCTCGAATGATTGATACACATTACTTTCAGCAATCGGATCTAAGGCTGCTGTTGGTTCGTCTAATACCAATACTGCTGAATCTTTATATAAAGCTTGAGCCATTTTCAACTTTTGTAATTGTCCACCTGAGAGTTGAACTGCGTCAAAATGAACTTCCTTTACATAATGACTTGCGTCATCGTTAGGTAATTTATCAATTATTTTATCCATACCACTTTCTTTCAACACCTTCAAATATTTGTCCTCATCATATGTAGATCCATTGATAATTGCGTCTCTAATTGTGAATGTAAATGCAACGGATTCTTGAAAGATTGGGGAAAACAAATAATATAAATCCTTGATCGCAAATTCCGTATTTTTAATCCCATTAATCCGTATTTCGCCCGTATCTGGCATTAATAAGCCTATTAACAGCTTAATTAATGTCGTTTTTCCTGCACCGTTGCTTCCAACAATGGCAATATTTTCATCTGGTCGAATGGTAAAACTAATCTTATTTAACGTTGGCACTGTATTCCCTGAATAAGTATAACTTACATTCTTAAAAGATATTTCGTTTACTTCTTTAGGAACAGTGATTGTGGACGATTGCTTAAATACCGGTGCTTGATTCATGAATTCTACATACGCAGAGACCTCTGTTAAACTAACATTTAATGAATTAAGTTGATTGACTAAGTTCATGAGAGTTTGAGTAATTAAAGTTACAACACTAACATAAACGACAAATTCAGAAAGAATAATTTCTCCAAGACTAATCAATTCTATACTTCTTAGGTATGCTAGCAATGTCATCATTATCAATGCAAGAGAAACAAACACATTCTCTATACTTTGGTGACGTCTTGAAGAGCGTGTATATTTTAAATAATCAGCACTTAATTGAGTTTTGATTGCTTGAAACCAACCTTTCATATGGTACAATCGTAAATCCTTAGCAATCCGATTATCTCCAATGACTTTCTCTAGATAATTAAATTGGCGCCAATTTTTTAATGTATTTGGTAATTCAGCTTCTTTTAAACGTTGTTGCTTTCTTTTTAATGCAATTAAGCCTACTAGCACAACTACCAACACCACAAGGAAATTTTTCTCTAACGTGAATAGTGTATAAAAATAGAGAATAACCGAAAAAAAAGCTGTGCCAATGGCTAACCATTCATCAAAAATTCTGCCTAAGGACGTCCCTCGATAATCTAGTAGCATCATTGCATCCCAAAATTTCTTACTACCTTCTTCTCCAGTAATTAATGGGTAATCTAAAGAAGCTTGTTTAGAGATAACTGGTTCAATCAATTGGATTCTAAACGTTTCTGAGAAATAATCAAATTTATTTTTCAAAAAGACTTCTAGCGATGTTAAAATTGAAACAGCAATTAGCCATAGGGATAAATTTTGAATAAACAGTATAATTTCCATGCCATTAGTTAACCACTCAATTACTTTTGCCATTGTTAGGATTTGAATAAATGGTACGATGGCTGAAACTAATATTTTGACAATCATCCATAGAATAATTGTCGGCTTATAGTCATGGATGAGTTGCCACAATAACTTAAAGTTACGCCATTTAATTTTCATATCTATCTTCCCCCTCTTCTTCTGTTCTTATAGTTTATCCAAAATACACAATTAATGTAAAAAAACTAAACGAACTGTTCATTTAAGTCCACGAACGGTAATTGTCTAAAAAAGAAAAAAGCGAAGCAACTGAATGCTTCGCTTAATAATTCATTTATAGTTAAAAAAAGTTTAGCCAAATCATAAAAGTAAAACTAGCAAAAATCATGCTATCAAAACGATCTAAAACACCACCGTGTCCTGGAATAAACTTCCCAGAATCTTTCACGCCAAAATAACGTTTATAAGCAGATTCAACTAAATCGCCATATTGACCAACAATTGACATAATGATTGTTAATAACCAAATATGACTCACTTGATTGATACTTGTAGGCACGTACTTTAAATAGATAGACGAAACAATAACTGCAAGAATTACGCCACCTACACTACCTTCAACCGTCTTGTTCGGACTCACTTCCGGCGCTAACGGCGTTTTACCAATTAAACGCCCTGTCAAATAGGCACCAGTGTCAGTTGCCCAAATAACAAGTAATTGATAGCCAATTGTTGCGATTCCCATATCACGCATCTGAATTAAAAAACGAAAACCGAAGCCAACATATAAAGCACCAAACATTAAGACTGATGCATCTACAAAGTTAAAGGTCTTATGTTTATAAACCGTCATTGTTAATAAAACTAGACCACATATGTAAAAGATAAAATGTGGATCATCAATCGAAATCACTAAGTTTAAGTAATTTGCAGGTAGTAAGACTGATGCTAAAGCTATCGAAGCAATAACACCTATGATGCTAAAAAAATTAATCCCTTTCATGGTGGCTAATTCATATAAACCAACTATTCCGAGGAGTAAAGCAAGCCAGGCGAACCAAGTGCCACCTGCAACTAAAAATGGTATGAAAACTGCTAAGGCAAGCAAGCCGCCCAATACTCTAATTTTCATTTCATACCACCCTTCTATCATTTATTATTCCTCTTTACTGAGGTACACTTTTAATATTGTATCATAACACCGCTTAAATAACTAGTACAATAGGACTTACAAAGCATTGCACCAATTGTGTTAATTAACGATTTTAATCCTCAATTTTACCAAAACGACGATTTCTGTGGTTGTAATCTTCAATTGCTAAATCAAAATCTTTTGCTCCGAAATCTGGCCACAATACATCTGTGAAATAGAATTCTGAATAAGCAGATTCCCAAGTCAAGAAGTTACTTAAACGTAATTCACCACTTGTGCGAATAATCAGATCTGGATTAGCAATCTCTAAATATTTCCCAGTACTTAAAGACGCTTGAATTTTAGCTAGATCAATTTCTTCTGGTTGGAGTTCTCCTGCTTGTACTGAAGTAGCAATTAGTTTAACAGCATCAACAATATCTTGTTGACCACCGTAATTTAATGCGAAGTTTAGCGTCATACCTGTACAATGCGCCGTTTGTTCAATCGCACTGTGTAAAATGTTCTGTGTTTCTTGTGGTAACGCTCTTGCATCGCCTATGAAATCTACTTTTATATTATTCTCAATCAATTGTGGTAAAAAGCTCTTAAAAAAATGAGAAGGTAATTTCATCAAGAAACTGACCTCTTCTTCGGGTCTTCCCCAGTTTTCAGTTGAAAAAGCATAAACTGTTAATAATTTCACACCGAGTTCATTTGCACGAATTGTGATAGTTTTAATTGTTTCAACACCTCTTTTATGCCCTGCCACTCGTGGCATAAAACGTTTTTTAGCCCAACGACCATTACCATCCATAATGATAGCAACATGTGCTGGTATTTCAAATTTTTGATTACTCATAACATATACTCCTCTAAATTGACGTACATTCTTTTCCATTATAACAAATGCAAACCTTAAACCTCAAGGTTATATCATATAAATGAATTTATATTTATCCCCATAATTTGAATTCCTCAGACCATTTTCACTAATTTAAAATCTTTATAGTTATTCTCCTCTTTTTTTCAGGTCTTCATCGCACCATCGCACAAAAATCACTTCGAAGAGTAAACAAAAATGCTATTATAGCTATCCCATATGTATATTCCTTTATAAAATAAAAAGAGTCTACTCTGCAGTAGACTCTTAAAACGAAAGGTTGATTAACCTTCCATAATTTCTTTTTCTTTTCCAACAGTAATTTCATCGATGCGTTTTGTTGCATCATCTGTTAATTTTTGAATTTGTTTTTCGTAATCTTTAACATCATCTTCAGTTAATTCGTTGTTTTTTTCCATTTTTTTCGCTTGATCAATGGCATCACGACGAATGTTACGAACCGCAACTTTAGCTGCTTCTTGTTCTTTACCAACAACTTTAGTTAACTCAGTACGGCGTTCTTTAGTCAATGCTGGAATCACTAAACGAATAACTTCGCCATCACTGTTTGGTGTAATACCTACATCACTTTGTAAAATAGCTTTCTCAACATCAACAATACTACTCTTATCATAAGGAGAGATCATTAACATTCTCGGTTCTGGTACAGTAATACCTGCTAGTTGGTTTAAAGGTGTTGGAACACCATAATAAATGACGTTCACACGGTCAAGAATACTCGCATTGGCTACACCCGCACGGATAGTACCTAATTGACGGCTGTAAGCTTCAATTGATTTAGTCATTCTTTCTTGAGTTGATTTAATTAAATTATCTGTAGACATAATAAGTCCTCCTGTAATTAAACATGTATTTGCTTTATTGTACCATATTTCACGGCAACTTGTTAACAATGTTTCACTAAATCTTTAGAATACGTATAAATATTTTAAAATAGAATTTTTGACTTAATAGTTTTCACTTAGTTCATATAATTTCTTCAAAGTATTTAAATTGCGAATCGTCACTTGCTTATAAAAAGCGTCACCTGTTATCTTGACATAACTCGAACGCTTATAAGTCATTTCATCTAAAACTGCCCAATACACTGCTAAATTTCCGAAATGAATTCGTTCACCTGCTGGTTCCATCAATTCAAACGGTTTTGTATCAAAATATGCTGGCAAGAAAAACAAAATATTTTGGCGATAAAAATTATCCAAGAACCACCAACCTGGTAAATTTTCATACTCTTGACGAAAGTCAGTCACGGATATTAATGCGAAAGGCAATTCAAAATCATAAAAATCTTGAAACATATTCTGGATGGTGTGACGTGTTTGGTGTCTATCTAGAGTTGAATTAAAAATTAAGTTACCACTATTTATATAGCTAATAACCTGCGTAAAACCTAAGTCTGCTAATTGTTGCTTTAATTCCGCCATGACGACTCTATTACGACCACCAACGTTGATGGCCCTTAACAATAATATATAACCCATGTTAACCTCCCTAATAGTCAAAAAAACCAGTAAAACTGCTTAACACTCTAGAGTCCAACAGGAAATTGAGGTTTGCTTGTTTTACTGGTATTCGTTGTTTGAATTCGTTTAATCTTTACCTTGTACAGTTGTACCGATGTTTTCACCCATTACAACACGACGGATGTTGCCAGGTTCATTTAAGTTAAAGACTACTAATGGAATATTATTATCCATACTTAATGAGCTCGCTGTCGAGTCCATTACTTTAAGGCCTTTAGCAATCACTTCTAAGTGAGTTAAATTTTCAAATTTAGTTGCTGTAGCATCCAATTTAGGGTCTGCATTATAAACGCCGTCAACATTGTTTTTAGCCATTAAAATTACATCAGCATCAATTTCTGCTGCACGTAATGCTGCTGTAGTATCTGTTGTGAAGTAAGGGTTACCTGTACCACCAGCAAAAATTACTACACGTCCTTTTTCAAGATGACGCTCTGCACGACGACGAATGTAAGGTTCTGCAATTTGACGCATATCGATTGATGTTTGAACACGAGTCGGTACACCATTGTTCTCTAATACATCTTGTAAAGCTAATGCATTCATTACAGTTGCAAGCATCCCCATATAGTCAGCTTGAGCACGTTCCATACCCATTTCAGAGCCAATATTTCCGCGCCAAATATTACCGCCACCTACAACAATTGCTACTTCAATTCCTAATTCGTGTACTTCTTTAACTTCAGAAACCATGCTCTTAATAGTTTCAGGATCAATTCCGAAACCAGCTTCTCCAGCAATTGCTTCTCCACTAAGTTTTAGTACAATGCGTTTATATTTAGGTTCAGTCATGGATGTTCCACCTCTCACTTTCGAATATTATCTGTTCTGCTATATAAAATAGCCTTTAAAAAAGCCCCAGCGGACTGGGGCGAAATAGTCAATCTAATTAGTTATTCATTTGAGCTGCAACTTCATCAGCGAAGTTTTCTTGACGTTTTTCAAGACCTTCACCAACTTCGAAGCGAACAAACTTCGTAACTTTTCCGCCTTTAGATGCAACATATTCAGAAACTTTTTGATCGCCATCTTTAACGAATGGTTGGTCGTTTAAGCTGATTTCAGCTAAGTATTTGTTCATACGGCCAGCAATCATTTTCTCAACGATGTTAGCTGGTTTACCTTCGTTTAATGCGATTTCAGTTTGGATTTTTTCTTCGTGTTTATATTCTTCTTCAGAAACGTCTTCACGAGAGATATATTTAGGGTTGATAGCAGCGATGTGCATTGAAACATCTTTCGCTACGTTTTCGTCAGTTGAACCTTCAACTAAAGTAACAACAGAAATTTTACCACCCGCGTGAATATAGCCACCGAATGCATCGTTATCTGATTTAGTTAACAATTCGAAACGACGGAAAGAAATTTTCTCACCGATTACGTTAGTAGCGTCAACGATTAAGTCAGCGATTGTTTTACCGTCAACTTCTAAAGCGTTAGCAGCTTCCATATCAGCTGGTTGACCAGCAACGATTGCCTTAACAACTGTATCTACTAAAGTTTGGAATTTTTCGTTTTTAGCTACGAAGTCAGTTTCAGCATTGATTTCGACAATTGCTGCAACGTTTCCATCAACGTAAGCTGCTGTCATACCTTCTGCAGCAATACGGTCTGCTTTTTTAGCAGCTGATGAAAGACCTTTTTCGCGTAAAAAGTCGATTGCTTTATCTAAATCACCATCAACCTCAACTAATGCTTTTTTAGCATCCATCATACCAACACCAGTCATATCGCGTAGTTCTTTAACTTGTTTAGCTGTAATATTCGCCATTTGTAAAAAATCCTCCTTAAAATAGTTCGCTTTAGCAACATAATAAATGTTTCCTTCCTTAGTATAACAAAGTTTGTCACACAACTGAAAGATAATATCTATTTTTTGCTTAAACATAATTTTTTCTTATTAAATAAAGCTGCCCAAACAGGTCCAAAGCTCAGCGCCTGTTGGGATAGTCCTGATTTAGACAGCTTTCTTAAAGTTCTAAATGATTAAGAATTATTTAGTTTCTTCGTTTGTTTCGAATAAGTTATCAAAGAAATCTTTATCAGATACTTCTTCAACGTCTTCTTCAATTACGCCTTGGTTACTTTCGATAACAGCATCTGCTAAAGCAGTTGTGATTAATTTAATTGCACGAATCGCATCATCGTTTGATGGAATTACGTAGTCAATTTCGTCTGGATCACAGTTAGTATCAACCATAGCTACGATTGGAATGTTTAATTTGTGAGCTTCTTGAACTGCAATACGCTCTTTACGAGGGTCCACAATGAAGATTACATCTGGAATTCTTGGCATATCTTTGATACCGCCTAAGAATTTCTCTAAACGATCCCATTCTTTACGGATTTCGATAACTTCTTTTTTAGGAAGTAATTCGAAGATTCCGTCTTGTTCCATTTTTTCGATTTCTTTCAATCGTTTGATACGTCCTTGGATTGTATCCCAGTTAGTTAACAATCCACCTAACCAACGGTGGTTAATGTAGTATTGACCAGCGCGTTTAGCTTGCTCCTCAACTGATTGTTGAGCTTGTTTTTTAGTACCAACGAATAATGCAACGCCACCATTAGCTGTTACATCACGCATGTAGTTGTATGCATCATCCATTAACTTAACTGTTTTTTGTAAGTCAATGATGTAGATACCATTACGCTCTGTAAAGATATAGCGTTTCATTTTAGGGTTCCAACGACGTGTTTGGTGTCCAAAGTGTACACCTGCTTCTAACAATTGTTTCATAGAAATAACTGCCATAATTAAATTCCTCCATTTGGTTTTTTATTTTCCTCCGAACGCATCTTATAATGAATAGACTCCTGTGAGAAAGCACCCTGCTCATCATCAACGTTCGTGTGAATTCGGTTTTTACACCGTTAACTAGTATAGGTCATAAATTAGAAAAACGCAAGCCTATTTAAGCAATTATTTCGAACTACTTTGCTTGTAAAATAAACAGCTGTAAATTAGAATCATTACCCTTCTTTTAAATAAGCTAAACTATGTTCTGCTACAGTTTGATTTAATTCATTATTCTGCAGTGTGGATTCTTGTTCATTTAACCCTAGGTGTTCTTTAATTGTATTTAATACAGGCTCACTCAAGGTTTCCAAGGCATCGATTTGGAATAGTAAATAGTTGGTACGTCGCAAGAAAAAATCTACGGCTGTATAAACCATTTCGTAATCCAATGCATAAACTAGACTTAAAGCAACATCAAGCGGATAGTCGAATTTCTCAGCATAAGCTTTCGCGACATTATATCCTGCAAGTACTGTTGGTATATTCGTGCCATATAAATGCGCGAGTTTAGCAGCAGACACTTGATCGATTCCTTTCTTTTCAGCTTTTCTAGTTAGTTCAGCCATCACTTTCTCATAATCAGAAGGGGCAAACTGTCCGCCTGAAACTTTATAATTCGCTGAATCAATTAATTGAAAGTCAGTTCCTCTAGCATTTAATTGTTGAATGACTTCTATTAATACACCCTCAGCCATTTTACGGTAGTCCGTAATTTTACCTCCAGCTATTGTTATCAGACCGGAGTCTGCCGTCAATAAATCACTACCTCGAGACACACTTGATGGTGAAGCACCTGCTTCTGTTTTCTCATCTAAAATTGCCTTCATTTCTTTCTCAACTTGCACACGAGATACGAAATTCTCACGATAAGCATCAAATAGATTGACTAAACTTTCAAAACTTTCATCTGAAAGACTTTGTTTGTTTCCTCCATTATAATCTGACCCTGCATTGCTTGAAATGAGTGGGCGCAACCCAGCCCAACTACTCTCAATATCTGCCAATTTCAGGTTTGCAGTTGGGAATCGATGATTAACTACTTTTAATAAGTAATCAACATCAGCTTGCTCTACACGCGGATGTTTTAAGTCTTCTGTATAATCTGTATCCGTCGTTCCAAAATATGTTTTCCCAAACCTTGGTAATACAAAGACCATCCTTTGATCATTCTCGCCTGAATCGAAATATATCGGTTGACTAACAGATAATTTGCTGCTATCAACCACTAAATGAACACCCTTAGTTGGTCTCATCATTGGAAAACTTTCGGTCTCCTTATCAAGTTGCCTCACAGTGTCTACCCAAGGCCCTGTTGCATTGACTACCAATTTTGCTTGGATTTTAAATTCCTCATCATTATTTAACAAGTCGTTGACAATGACTCCTGAAACTTTTCCTTCTTGGTAACTAAATCCAACTGCTTTCAAGTGGCTAACAACTATTGCACCGTCGTCAACTGCCTGCTTAATATTCTCAATCACTAGACGAGCGTCATTATTATTAAAATCTAGATATGCTCCACCACCGATTAACTGATCCTTAAGTAAGTTAGGTTGACGTTCTAATACTTCTTGTGCGGATAAACTTTTGTTTGCATAAGGACCATCATGAATATTTGCTAATGAATCGTACAGATTCATTGCGACTTGTAACTCAAACGGTGAGTATGATGCTCCTGGTTCATCGTATAAAGGCAATAACATTGGATCCGGCTTCGGAATATGGGGTGCTATGTTCTGAACTACTGCTCTTTCTGAAACGGTCTCTGCGACTACTTCCACATCAAATTGCTTCAAATAACGGATTCCTCCGTGAACTAATTTGGTTGAACGACTACTGGTTCCTTCTGCAAAATCTTGCATTTCAATTAAAGCAGTTTTAATTCCACTCGCTGCAGCTTGTAGAGCTATTCCTGCACCTGTAATTCCTCCACCAATCACAACTAACTCAAATTGTTCATTCTTCAATTGCTTCAAATAATCCGGACGTAATTTGTAAGAGTATTTCTTCATTTATTCGCCTCCTAGTTCGTTAAAGCAAGAAAAGCACTACGCAACTTGCTAGTAGTGCTTTCCCAGTGTAAAAGGACAATCTTATTGTTCTGAAGCTAACTCAGCAAATACTTCTGTAGCTTTTACTGCTTGCTTCCAGCCACGGTTAAGTTTTTCTTTCTTTTCTTCATCCATTTTTGCTGTAAACGTTTCACCAACACCAACTAAACGTTGTAATTCATCTTGGTCTTTCCAATAACCAACTGCTAAACCAGCTAAGTAAGCTGCTCCTAAAGCGGTTGTTTCTAAGTCTTTCGCTCTAGCAATATCGATACCTGTAATATCTGATTGGAATTGCATTAAGTATTTATTCATTGCGGCTCCACCGTCAACTTTTAATAACTTGATATCGATTCCAGAATCTAGTGTCATCGTGTCGACAACATCACGTACTTGATAGGCAATTGATTGTAAAGTCGCTTTAACGAAGTCTGCTTTGGTTGTACCACGTGTTAAACCAAACACTGAACCTCTTGCTGACGAGTTCCAGTAAGGAGCGCCTAATCCAGTAAATGCAGGAACGATATATACTTCATCTTCACTCGTTGAATCGTAGGCTAACTGTTCTGTTTCAGCTGAATCTTTAAACATATTTAACCCATCACGTAACCATTGGACTGCACTCCCTGCAACGAAGATAGAACCTTCTAAAGCGTAATGAACTTTTCCATTTATAGAGTAACCAATCGTTGTTAATAGGTTGTTTTCAGAAGCTTGAGCCTCCTCTCCTGTATTCATAATAATGAACGATCCTGTTCCATAGGTACTTTTCACCATTCCAGGTTCAAAAGCTAATTGACCGAATAATGCAGCTTGTTGGTCACCAGCCATACCTGTAATAGGAATTTCTTGGTTAAAGAAGTGATAACTCTTTGTAAAGCCGTACTCTTCTGAGTTAGATTTAACTTCTGGTAACATCACTTTTGGAATATTCAAAATTTCTAAGATTTCATCATCCCATTTTAAATCGTGAATATTAAATAACATTGTACGCGCTGCGTTAGTATAATCAGTTACGTGAACGTCTCCACCCGTTAATTTATACACTAGCCATGAATCAATAGTACCAAATAATAATTCACCTTTTTCTGCACGATCTTGTGCACCTTCAACGTGATCTAAAATCCAACGAACTTTTGTCGCTGAGAAGTAGGCATCAATGACTAATCCTGTTTTTGACTTAATTAATTCTGTATAGCCATCTTCTTTTAATTTATCCGCTAAGTCAGCTGTTTGACGTGATTGCCACACAATCGCATTATAAATTGGTAGACCTGTTTCTTTATCCCAAACGACTGTTGTCTCACGTTGGTTAGTAATACCAATTGCTGCAATTTGATGAGGTTTTAGTCCCCCATCAATAAATGCGCCAGCAATTACAGATTGAACGTTATTCCAAATTTTATTGGCATCATGCTCCACCCAACCTGCTTTAGGGTAAATTTGGGGGAATTCTGCTTGATGACTTGCAACAATCTCCCCATCATGATTAACAATAATCGCACGAGAACTAGTAGTACCTTGATCAATGGACATAATGTATTTTTCTTCTGACATAAAAATAAATCCTCCTCTTATTCTTCTAGATGAAATGCAACCGCTTACTTAATCGATATTTTTAAAACATTAATCTAATTTTATTTTTTCGTAATTAAGGTAACGTTAACTCAACCGAACTAACGTCACCTCATTTAAATAAAATTAAATTAATGCTAAAGCCATGTTATATAACAACGCACCTACAACAGCACCTAAAATTGGTCCTACAACCGGAATCCAAGCGTAACCCCAATCAGAGTCGCCTTTATTGGCAATAGGTAAAATTGCGTGCATAATACGTGGTCCTAAGTCACGAGCTGGGTTAATCGCATATCCAGTCGTTCCACCTAAAGATAGACCTACAGATGTTACAACGAAACCAACTACCATTGGTCCAAGTCCAGAAGTCAAATTATTTGGTCCCATCGCCATTACAACAATAATTAATATGGCTGTACCGATTGCTTCACCGATAACGTTTGAAGCTGTATGACGAATTGCTGGACCTGTTGAGAAAGTAGCTAAGATTGTCCCTGGATCTTTAGTTTCTTCCCAATGTGGGTAGTAGTGAGCCCATACAAAAATAGAAGCTAACATCGCACCGGCCATTTGAGCAAGAATATAACCTGGTACACTTGACCATGGTAGTGCACCAACTGCTGCCATTGCGATGGTTACCGCAGGGTTTAAGTGAGCTGGCCCCATAATGCCTGATGCATAAACTGCGATTGTAACTGCCAAGCCCCATCCTAAAGTAATCATAATCCAACCAGTGTTTCCACCTTTAGTTTTGTTTAATACATTCCCCGCAACAACACCATTACCTAGTAGAACAAGAATAAATGTCCCAATTGCTTCACCATAAATTTCAACCATTCTAACACTCTCCTATGTTTATATTAGTTTAACAAGAAACGATAATGAATTTGCCTAATCTATCCTAAATCGACACTTTTGCTCAAAATCGAAATTTCCAATGACTAATTAAATAAATGATTACTTATTAAGCTTCATCTCTGCTAACTGTGCTTTAACTGTATCCAAGTCCACGCCGGCTTGTAATAAGGCAGCAGCAGTATAAGTTCCTTCAACAACTGGTACATCGAATACTTCAACTTCTTTAGTTGTGAATTCTATTGCCATTTCAAGGTTCATTTTAGCACTACCTAAATCGTAAAAGGCTAATAAACTCTGAGCAGAATTGCTTTCCATCGCTTGAGAAGCTGTTTCAAAACTTGTTCCAATCCCTCCTTCTTCTGTCCCGCCAACGTAAGTAATTGATACGTCTTTAGCAACTTCTTGAATTAAATCATAAATACCTTGAGCAATATTCGCTGAATGCGAAACAATCACGATTCCATAATTACTCATTAAATTACACCTGCTTCTATCATTGCTTCAAATAACAAACCTGATGAATAAGAGCCTGGATCGATGTGCCCGATTGAACGATCCCCAACATATGATGCACGGCCTTTAGTTGCTTTGGTATCTTTAGTTGCTTCAACAGCAGCTTTCACACTTTCAACAGTTAAGCTATTAGCCTCCAAATCTGCAACAACTGGTGACCAAACGTCAACCATTGTTTTCTCTCCCACTTCAGCTTTGCCTCGTTTTTGAATGCCTGCTAAACCTTCTTTAACAACTTCAGCAATACTTAGGCCTTGGTGTTCAGCTTTAGACATGTTTAAAAACGCTGATCCATAAAGTGGACCTGAAGCACCTCCGACTTTACTTAACAATTGCATCGCAACTGTTTTCAACAGATCAGCTGCTGATTCTGGTGCTTTAGCTTCAAGAGCCTCGATCACGTGTTGCATTCCACGCGACATGTTACTACCGTGATCACTATCACCAATTGGTGTATCTAATTCAATTAAAAGCGCTTTATTCGCTTGAACCTTTTCGTTAAAAAGTTCCATCCACTTAATACTCGTTTGTAAATCCATAAATTTATTCTCCTTACCAAGCAATCGTTTCAGTTGGTGCATTTAACGCATCTAACCAATTACTATCTGACAATTTAATTAATGTTAAAGATAGGCCTTGCATTTCAATAGACGTCATATAGTTACCTACTTTGTGGAAGTCTACAGTAATTCCACGTTCACTTAATAATTCAGCAACGTCATTTGCAAATACATATAGTTCCATTAAAGGTGTACCACCCATACCGTTAATTAACAAACCATATTTATCATCAGAATTTGAATCAAAATCAGCTAATAATTTCTCACCTAACTCGATTGCTAAGTTTTTTGATGGCTGCAATTTTTCTGTACGGTAACCAGGTTCACCATGAATCCCTACACCATACTCAATTTGTTCTTCATTCAATGTGAAACTTGGACGGCCGCCTTCTGGCGTTGTTGCACCAGTTAAAGCTAGACCTATTGTTTTAATATTTGGTACTAGTTCTTCTGCAAGTTCTTTTATTTCAGTTAAAGATTTTCCGTTTTCGGCTGCATTCCCTAATATTTTATGAACTAAAACAGTTCCTGCAACACCTCGTTTACCTTGAGTATATAAGCTGTCTTCTACAGCAATATCATCATCAACAATGACACTTGCAACTTGAATATCTTCCATTTCAGCCATTTCTTGAGCCATTTCAAAGTTCATTACGTCACCGGAGTAGTTTTTGATAACTAGAAAAACACCTGCTCCTTCATCAGCAGATTTAATTGCTTCCAAAATTTGGTCAGGTGTTGGCGATGTAAAAACAGGTCCGCAAACAGCGGCAGATAACATTCCTTTTCCAACAAATCCCGCATGAGATGGCTCGTGTCCACTTCCTCCACCAGATATGATTGCTACTTTTCCAGTTTTATCAGCAGTTCGTTGAATAATTTCAAATCCGTCTATGCGTTTGATTAAATCAGAATGACAATAAACCATACCCTTTAACATCTCATCAACAATTTGTGTTGGCTCATTCATAATCTTCTTCAACAACAATCACTCCTTATATTTAGTATACTTCAATTGTATGATATAAAAATTTTTAATTTTTCGCAAAGAAAACGCTTTCTAATTTTAACGATATTTAAACATTTTATTTATTTCACTATAAAAATGAATTAAATAAGCTTTCACGCACACTAAATTTAAGAATATTTTCAATAATATATCACAAACTATTTTACTAATCTAATTGTCATTTCGAAACACACTAGCTTCTCGATATTGGATTAGCTAAAATGAGTCTGAGGATGGTGATGGCATGACAACTATTTATCAGTATATAAAAAGAATGGAAAATAATGATTTTACTACTTTACCTTTAAATGAGGTGGATGTATTAATTCTCAATGAGCTCGTTTATTTTCCTTTAGACGAATACATCAACAGTGATTTGAATCATCAATCAGGGATTAAATTAAATGATTTATACTTTTTGCTCGAAAACACCCTGAAAGAAATGAAAAAGGAAAATTGGGTACTCGTTTCAGAAGCAAGAATAAGACTATTAAAAGCTATTTCTCAAGCAAAGCGTTATCAAGAGATTATTATTTTTGGCTTCGTCAACCAAATCAAAGTTGAAGAGGAACTTCAGTTCGCAGCCATGTGTCTAGGACTACCGACAAACGAATTATTAGTCTCTTATCGAGGTACTGATGATACATTGACTGGTTGGAAAGAAGATTGTAATCTAATTTACAATCGACTCGTTCCTGCACAAAGATTAGCCAAAAACTATTTGACGGCTGTCTATCACGCTTTTCAGGGTGTCTCCTTGACTATTAGCGGACATTCTAAAGGTGGTAATCTAGCAATCTATGCTGCAGCATTTCAAGATGAAGAAACTCAGAATAGCATTACTGATATCTATAGTTTTGATAGTCCAGGCTTTCAATTAGAGACTATAGAAACTGTTTCATACCAAAATATTCAACCTAAGATTTCGCATTACGTACCTGAAGACTCGATTGTTGGTATGACGCTTTTTCATAGTCAAGCACCCATTGTAGTTAAAAGCCGTAAAAAAGGCTTCTCTCAACACATTGCCACAAATTGGCAGATTGCAGACAAGCAATTAGAAAGATTAGATGATCGTTCTGATTTTAGTTATCTCATCGATGCGGCAGTAAAAGAATGGACAATTGACCGTAATGATGAGGAATTAAAGAAAATATTTAATAGCTGTTTTGATTTACTATATGAAACCGGAGCAGAGTCCTTAATTGAAATTACCTCTAATCCCATCAAATTTTCGAGATTATTTCTCGAACGCTTAAATTTGTTAGAATTAGCTGACCGCGAATTCCTAGAACATAATTTAACTAATTTAGGTGATGTCATAAAATCTCATTTAGTGGAACAAAAGCGTGATCGTTATCATATGATGGCTTTTCAGTTCAACGATTGGTTAAGTAATTTTCAATTAAGTGAGCATTTGACTTTCGAGTCAACTCTTCTCAATAAATTTAAAGAACGTTTCATTCAGAAAAAAGAAGCCTAATTCTTTTCAGTGTTTTTTATTCATCATTATAAGAAAACCTCGGACAAGTCCAAGGATTTTAAATTCTGTTTAGCAGTATAATTTGATTATATCGCTTTACTTTTGTTGAAATACTCAACATAGATCAGCGATTTGTTTTCCATAGCGGTACAAAGGGCAATCGGCGTAGCTTGCTCTGACTTTGAGCGTAGCGAATTAGTTAGAGCCTAGCCAATTGAGCTGGAAAAGCACGAACGTCAGTGAGGCTTTGAAAGCGACCTCCGCATTGGAAAACAATAAGCTGAACGTAGTATAAAGCTTGATAAATCAACATAAAACTTATAAAACCTTATATTATCAGAAAACTTCGGACCTTTAAATTCCGCTTAGAAGTTTTAAATTGATTATATCGCTTTACTTTTGTTGAAATACTCAACATAGATCAGCGATTTGTTTTCCATAGCGGTACGAAGGGCAATCGGCGTAGCTTGGTGTGACTTTGAGCGCAGCGAATTAGACTCACCCTAGCCGATTGAGCTGGAAAAGCACGAACGTCAGTGAGGCTTTGAAAGCGACCTCCGCATTGGAAAACAATCAGCTGAACGTAGTATAAAGCTTGATAAATCAACATAAAACTTATAAAACCTTATATTATCAGAAAACTTCGGACCTTTAAATTCCGCTTAGAAGTTTTAAATTGATTATATCGCTTTACTTTTGTTGAAATACTCAACATAGATCAGCGATTTGTTTTCCATAGCGGTACGAAGGGCAATCGGCGTAGCTTGGTGTGACTTTGAGCGCAGCGAATTAGACTCACCCTAGCCGATTGAGCTGGAAAAGCACGAACGTCAGTGAGGCTTTGAAAGCGACCTCCGCATTGGAAAACAATCAGCTGAACGTAGTATAAAGCTTGATAAATCAACATAAAACTTATAAAACCTTATATTATCAGAAAACTTCGGACCTTTAAATTCCGCTTAGAAGTTTTAAATTGATTATATCGCTTTACTTTTGTTGAAATACTCAACATAGATCAGCGATTTGTTTTCCATAGCGGTACGAAGGGCAATCGGCGTAGCTTGGTGTGACTTTGAGCGCAGCGAATTAGACACACCCTAGCCGATTGAGCTGGAAAAGCACGAAGGTCAGTGAAGCTTTGAAAGCGACCTCCGCATTGGAAAACAATAAGCTGAACGTAGTATAAAGCTTGATAAATCAACATAAAACTTATAATTACTTATACTAAAAAAGGAACCTCTCCGTATTTTACTCGGAAAGGTTCCTTTTGCTAACATTTACTCTCTTAGACTTTTAGGTTTAGAGAGTATTTCACTTAAAATAATCCCTTGCTTGACTGTCTTTGTGTCTAGTTGGACTTTTCTTTTACTTGCTTGAGAAACATCAGAACCGATTGAACGATCAACTTCTAGGAGAATTTCCTCATCATCGTTATACGAAGTCCACTCCATATCGGATAAAAAATCTGCTTCGAAATTATCCCAGTCTATTTCATCTTTTTCAGAAACAGATTCGATAGATTCATATTCACTAGAGATTCCTTCTAACGAAAGTAAGTCTTCTGTATTGCGTTTGTTTTGTTCGGATTGAATCCTCTCAACAAAGTCTTTGATTGTTGCCCGACGATTTTGACGTTTAATAGTATCCTGACTACTTTGACGTCTTTCTGCTGCATCTTGTGCTAAGCGGGCTGATTGTTGATTAATATTACGTTTTCGCTTAGTAGCTGCAACTTGCTGTTTAGACATATCCATCATCGCTTTAGTTGTTGCGGCATTATTTTGTGGTAGGGTTTGTACTTGTTTTTGTTTCATTTTTCGATACTGTTCTTCTCTTTGTTTTAAGTTAATATTTCGCTTAATAAAGTAGAAACCAATCATCCAAATGAACCAAATAATCACTGTAATGATAGGCATAATTATTCACCTGTTTCGTTATCAGTTGGATTCTCCCTAGCAATTGAATCTCTCATTGCAGTATCCGATTGAACATTCTGCATCTTGTAATAGTCCATTACACCTAAATTACCTTTACGGAAGGCTTCTGCCATTGCTAATGGTACTTCAGCTTCTGCTTCCACAACTTTAGCACGCATTTTCTGAACTTCTGCCACCATTTCTTGCTCTTGAGCAACGGCAAAAGCACGACGTTCTTCAGCTTTTGCTTGCGCGATTTTCTTATCGGCCATCGCTTGATCCGCTTGTAATTTCGCACCAATGTTACGGCCTACATCAATGTCGGCAATATCAATGGATAGAATTTCAAATGCTGTTCCTGAATCAAGACCTTTACGTAAAATCGTTTGAGAAATTGAATCCGGATTTTCCAACACGTCTGAGTGATATTTAGAACTACCAACAGTCGTTACAATCCCTTCACCTACACGGGCGATAATTGTTTCTTCACCTGCACCCCCAACAAGTCGTTCAATATTGGCACGTACAGTCACTTTAGCTTTGGCTTTAATTTCAATACCATTCATTGCAACAGCTGCAACAATTGGCGTTTCAATTACTTTGGGGTTAACGGATACTTGTACCGCTTCGAAAACGTCACGTCCAGCTAAATCAATGGCCGCAGCTTGTTCAAATTCCAAATCGATGTTCGCTCTTTGTGCGGCAATTAATGCATCTACAACTAAGTTAACATTCCCACCTGCTAAGTAGTGAGCTTCTAATTGATCTGTATTAATTGTAATCCCAGCTTTTGTTGCTTTAATTAATGGGTTAACAATATCAGATGGCGTAACTCTTCTAAGTCTCATACCGACCAAGTTACCAATACTTACTTTTGCTCCCGAGAAATAGGCTGTAATCCATAAACCAACTGGAACAAATCTAAAAAATAATGCAATTAAAATAATTGCAATGACTAACACAAATACTAACGCAAAAACTGACGTGTCAGTATTGTTATAAGGGTTATTATCAAATAATTCAAACATGCTAAGCTCCTTCTCTCTTGACATAAACTTTCGCGCCTTGTACACGAACAACTGTTACCAATTCTCCACTTGAAATCATTTCAGCAGTACTAATTACCTCGTAGGTGTCCTCACCGAACTTCGCTCGTCCGACTGGTCTTAAATCAGAAATCACAAGTCCGTTTGTATTCACTAAGAAACTATAGTCTTTTTCACTTGAATAGCCTTTTTCATTAGACATCGCTTCATTAAGCACGAAGCCAGGGCTGATATTTAAGTCCTTCCCGCTCTTTAAGAAATAGACAATGACAATAAAAGCTACAGCTATTGATCCAAGCACTAGATAGACTAATTGTGTGAAGTCACCAGTCTTTAAGTAAATCGACAATACCATCGCTAGAAAACCAATAATTCCAATTACACCGAAATCTGGCACATACAACTCAACAATAAGTAGGCTAATGCCAAGTAAGAATACTAAAAAGATACTCACATCAATTTGCGGTACGCCGAAATAAACACCGAAACTAATGATTGAAGCTGTAATATAAAATAGCTTTGGGTTTAAAAACAAAGCCATTGATAATAAAGCTACACCGATTAGTAGCAAGATCCACATTTAACTCGTCCCCCTTTCTTAATCTTATTATAACATTCTTAAAGTTTAAACCAAAAGAAAAACACACCACTCCCAGTATAAAACCAAGTAATAGTGTGTTAAGTTTAATGATATTAGGTCATATTTTGGTCTTTGAAGTCTTTAATATACTGTTTAATATATTCTAAATCCCCCGTTTGATCGGTTTTATCTGTTTGAAAACTTTTCGCTTTCTCCCGTTGTTTAACGTCATTTTTAAGTAACTTATAAAGGGCTGAAGCTAAAGGTACAGAAATAATCATCCCTGGAATTCCCATTAAACCTCCACCAATTGTGACGGCGACTAATACGAATAGACCTGGAAGTCCAATTGAACCCCCTACAACTTTTGGATAAATGATATTGTTCTCAATTTGCTGAACTACGACAATAAACCCTAAAAAGACTAAAGCTTGTAAGGGAGATTCTACCGCAATTAATAATGCTCCTATAACCGCTGAGAAGTAAGCACCTAGCATTGGAATAATCGCAAAGAAACCTGTTAAGGCACCGATCATTGCGGCGTAAGGGAATCGGAAAATCCACATACCAATCGTTACCATAGCTCCTAAGATAAAAGCTTCCGCGACGACGCCCGTAATGTAATTACGAAACGACTCATCAAATTGGCTGACCACATATTGGAATTTCTCATATTGACGTGGCTTTAAGTATACTTTAATCATACGATCAAATTGATGTGCCAGTTTTTCTTTAGACATCAGCATATAAATTGAAACAATAATTGACAGCACTAAGTTAATGATAATACTCGCGACTGAACCAACCGTAGATAATGTTGTTTCGAGTATACTCGTGGTTAAGTTATTTACGAAAGATACCGCATTTTTGACTGTTGCTGCCCAGTCAATATCAAATTGATCCATTAGAGCAGCTGCTTCAGGGAATAAACGTTCGTAGTCTGTTGACCATTCTTGTATCCCAGCAAACATTGCTGGAATATTCTCGATAACAGTTGCAACAACAGTGACAACTTGAGGCACAACTAAACCAAACACAAGAAAGATCACTAATAAAATGACTAGCATCGATAATAGAATACTAATCGGACGTCTAGATTTTTTGACAAAAACATTCTGAACATTTGGGAAATACCAACGTTCAAATTTAACCATCAAAATATTTAGAACATATGCGATGGCAGCACCTATGACAACTGGTGAAATAATTAACCATAAAATTCCAAGCCAGCTAAATACTTCTTCATATTTCAATACAAATAACACCACTACTGCGATGAATAATATATATTTAATCAGTAATTTATCTAATTTTTGCACCCAAACACCTCCAACACTTCTCGATTCCGAATCGTTTAATTTAATTGTTGAACTTCTTCACGATGTTTCACATCGAGTTTAAGCAATTTATAGATTGCTGAAGCCAACGGTACGCTGACTAACATACCTGGTATACCCGCAAATCCTGCGCCAAGTGTCACTGCTATTAATACCCACATACCAGGTAAACCTATTTTATCTCCAACAATTTTAGGGTAAATAATATTCCCTTCCAATTGTTGGATAATAACAATAAATAATAAGAAAGCAAAACCTTGAATAGGTGACTGAACGGTAATTAGAACAAAACCAATCACGCCTGAAATCCAAGCACCTAACATTGGGATTAAAGCCATTACACCTGTCAACGCTCCAATCATCGTTGCATAAGGGAAACGGAAAATCCACATACCAATCGCAACCATCATCCCAAGAATAAATGCTTCCAAAACTTCTCCCGTTATAAAATGGCTAAATGATTCATCTAAAACAGACAAGACGTAACGGGTTCTTTGATAACGTTTCTCTGGTAAATAAGCTTTCAAGACACGATTACCTTGACGGAGTAATGATTCCTTAGATGACAAGATATAGATTGAGACAATTAAAGATAAGACTAAGTTGATAATAACGGATGCTATCGAGCCGGCCGTAGCAATTGTGGTTTCTACAATGCGTGTTGTCAAGCCATTAATAAAGGCAACTGTGTCTTGTACAATTTGTCCCCAATTCAGTTCAAAGCGATTTAAAATAATGGCTAATTCAGGAAATCTTTGTTCAGAATTAGTAAACCATTCTTGAATCTGATTAAACGCTTTAGGAATGGCTTCGATTAAAGTTGTCAATACGCTTAAAACTTGTGGAATAACTAAACCTAATACAATTAATAATACTAGAATAATCGTTAAGATAGCGAATAGAATACTGATCGGTCTTCTTGATTTAATTGCCCATTTCGAAGTTGATTGCGGAAACCAAATCTTTTCAAATCTCACCATCAGAATATTTAACACATAAGCCATGACTACACCAATTATTATAGGTGATAAAATCTTCAGTATGGTCTGAGCATATCCAAATACTTGTTCATAATTGAATACAACTAAAATGACGACTGCTATAAACAATATATATTTTATGATTAATTTATCTAATTTTCTCATTTTACACCTCCATACATGTAATAAAATATACCACAAAGTAATTAAATAACCTAGTAGAGATAATTTTATATCCATAAAAAAATTGAGCCATCATATTGATGGCTTTTGTCCTGTGAAGAGTTAATAGCTTTAGATTTGAGTAAGTAATTCCAACTATTTGGTTAATCTATTTAAACCTTCTAAACCCCAATAACATCAGAAAACAACGGAGTCGGCCTATATAAATAAAAAAACAGAGAACCATAAGATTCTCTGCCTATTTTAATACTATTCATTTGGTGTAGCTTCAAATTTAAGTTGTCCATCACTTAATTGAACATCAACGATTGAGTTAGGCATGATTTTGCCTTGGATAATTAGTTTAGCTAATGGTGTTTCCACCTCTTTAGTGATAAAGCGCATCAAGGGTCTTGCCCCATAAACTGGATCATAACCATTTTCAGCTAACCATTCGGCAGCTTCTTGTTCTAATTTCAATTCGATATCTTGATAGCTGAGTCGAGTTTGTAATTGAGCTAACATTTTGTATACGATTTGGCTCATATGCTGACGAGACAACGGAGTAAACATCACGATATCATCAATTCTGTTTAAAAACTCTGGTTTAAAGTGTTGCTTCAATAGTGTTCTAACTTGTTGTTGAGTGCTTTCCTCAATATGACCTTCATCATTAACCCCCTCTAATAATAGATGCGAGCCGATGTTACTTGTCATAATCAAGACAGTATTCTTGAAGTCAACTATACGACCTTTAGAATCTGTTAGGCGTCCATCATCCAATACTTGTAACAGGACATTGAACACATCCGGATGAGCCTTCTCGATTTCATCAAGTAAAACAATTGAGTATGGATTGCGACGAACAGCTTCTGTTAATTGCCCACCCTCTTCATAGCCAATATATCCTGGAGGCGCCCCAATTAATCGAGACACATTATGCTTCTCCATGTACTCAGACATATCAAGTCGTACCATGTGATGTTCATCGTCAAACAGTACTTCAGCTAAAGATTTAGCTAATTCCGTTTTACCTACACCCGTAGGACCTAAGAATAGGAAAGAACCTATTGGACGATTCGGATTCTGCAAGCCTGCTCTAGAACGTAAAACAGCTTCAGTAACTTTTTCCACTGCTTCATCTTGCCCTACTACTCGTTGATGGAGCGTTTCATCTAAACGTAATAATTTTTCACGTTCACCTTCAACTAGACGCGTCACTGGAATACCTGTTAATCGCCCTACCACACGTGCAATTTCTTCATCTGTCACACTTTCTTGTGTTAAACGCACCGCGTCATTATTCGCTTCTGTTTCTTCTAATTCTTTTAATTCTTTTTCTAATGCTGGAATGCGTCCATGTCGTAATTCAGCTGCTTTCTCTAAGTCGTAATCTGTTTCAGCTTCTTCTAACGCTCGACGCGCATCATCCAAAGCTTGACGTTTATCACGAATTTCATTCATCGCTTCTTTTTCAACTTCCCAACGAAGTTTCAACGCATTGGCTTCTTCTCTAAGTTCAGCTAATTCCTCTTGAATTAATTCTAATCGTTTACGGCTAGCATCGTCACTTTCTTTTTTCAAAGCAGCTTCTTCAATTTCTAACTGCATTAAACGACGGGTTACAGTATCCATTTCTGTCGGCATTGAGTTCATTTCGACACGAATTGTCGCACAAGCCTCATCCACCAAGTCAATAGCTTTATCCGGTAAAAATCTATCTGTAATATAACGGTCAGAAAGAGTGGCGGCTGCAACTAAGGCATTATCATGAATATTTACCCCATGATGAATTTCATAACGTTCTTTCAAACCACGTAAGATACTAATTGTATCTTCAACCGTTGGCTCTTGAACAATGACTCTTTGGAATCGTCTTTCTAGCGCCTTGTCTTTTTCAATGTTCTCACGGTACTCATCTAAAGTAGTTGCCCCAATACAGTGCAATTCACCACGGGCTAACATAGGTTTCAGAATATTTCCGGCATCCATTGAACCTTCTGTTTTACCAGCACCAACAATCGTATGAATTTCATCAATAAAGAGCAGAATACGTCCTTCTGATTGTTTTACTTCTTTCAATACTGCTTTCAACCGTTCTTCAAATTCACCACGATATTTAGCACCTGCAATTAAGGCCCCCATATCTAAACTATAAATTTCTTTATCTTTTAAATTATCTGGCACATCTTTACGTACAATACGGTGAGCTAAACCTTCTACGATGGCAGTTTTACCAACCCCAGGTTCACCAATTAATACCGGATTGTTTTTTGATTTACGTGACAGAATACGAACAACATCTCGAATTTCTTCATCTCGACCAATCACTGGATCTAATTTATTTTGTTTAACTGCTTCGTTTAAATTCGTTGCATATTTGGCTAGTGATTCATAAGTTTCTTCTTGATTTGCTGATGTCACACGCTCGCCTCCTCTCAAATCATTAATTCTATCTTCTAATTGTTTGCGATTTAGTCCATTGTCGACTAAAAATTTCGTTAACGGATTATTTTTTTGATCAAATAAAGCTAACATAAACACTTCGGTTGCCAAGTATTCGTCTTGATATTGTTGTGCTATTTTATTAGCCGCTGCCAATAATTGTTGGAATCTTTGGCTAAACTGTTGTCCGTATTGTACATTACCGCCAGACACTGAAGGTAATACATCAATTTCTTTTTCAATCAGTTGCTTAAAATTATCAATTGGTACATTTAGTTCATCGTATAATTGATAAGCAAAATGGTCAGGCTGCAGAAAAACATGCCACAAATGTGGAATATCAATCTGTTGATGTTGTCGCGTCACTGCAATCTGCTGCGCTTCAGCTATCGCACTTTGCATTGTTGTCGTAAATTTATCTATCATTATTTCACAACCTTTCATTTTTTGTTCTTCTTTTAGTCAAAAAAGGTCAATTAATTTCACCCGAAATAATAGCTCGATTCATGAGCTTAATTAAATTATATACCCTTGGTCAGAAAAGGTCAATGAATAATTATTAAGAAAACCTTACTTTTTTTCAAAATAAGGTTTTAAAATCGAAAGTTAAAAATTTAATTCATCTCGATCACTTTCTTTAGCTACATTGCGCCAGTCTAAAAAGCCAGCATCGAGTCCTCTTAATAACATCTCAGCCGAACTCATATTGGTCGCTAGCGGGATTTCATAGACATCACATAAGCGTAATAAGGCAGAAATATCCGGTTCATGAGCCTGCGGTGTTAAGGGATCGCGAAGGAAACAAACCATATCGATTTTATTATCTGAAATATAAGCACCGATTTGTTGATCTCCGCCTAATGGTCCAGATTTAAAGCGATGAATATCTAAGCCAGTAGCATCGATAATTCTACCACCCGTAGTCCCTGTCGCAAACAATCTGTGTTTTGCTAAAACATCTTTATATGCTGTCGCCAACTTGACGATGTCATCTTTTTTCTTATCATGTGCAATTAACGCAATATTCATGGGTCACCTCAGTTTTTTATTGATATCTCTATCTAACCACAGTTCACAAAAAGTCGCAATCAAAAATGAATAGGCTTTCAAAATATTCAAAAAAAAACACCATGCGCTTTTTGGGCTGTTAAGGGCATGATGTTTTTAAGTAGACTAGCAATCGTCTTGGACTGAATTCATTATATATAACTAGTAGATTGAAAAAGAGGTTATTTAACATACGATTTATGTGGTGGTTCGTATGGATTGCTAGAATACCAGAGCTCTTTCAACTCCATTGATAATATAACACCCAATTATTAATTCATTGTTAACTAATCGGATATTTTTGCTGTTCGTATTTTGGCAGAGAATTTGATAGAATATTAGGGTAATTATACAAGGAGGTTCTGCTTTGATTTTAACTGAAGCTTTAGAAAAATATTTCGGCTATGGGGATTTTCGTCCGGGACAAGCTGATATTGTTTCTGCGTTAATGGATGACCGTGACGTACTAGGTGTGTTACCGACCGGTGGCGGAAAGTCAATCTGTTATCAATTGCCTGCCTTGCTAAAGCCAGGTTTAACATTGGTCATTTCTCCCCTGATTTCTCTCATGCATGACCAAATCGACTCATTAAAACAACATGGTATTGCAGCTGAATATATTAATTCATCTTTAAGCCAACAAGAATATGCGGAAATTCGTTATCGTTTGAGACGTGGCGATTTGAAGTTATTGTATGTGGCACCTGAACGTTTAGAAAATTCTTTTTTCTTAGAAGAATTATCGCAACTTTCATTATCAATGATCGCGGTTGATGAAGCTCACTGTGTGTCACAATGGGGACATGACTTTAGACAAAGCTATCGTCAAATTAGTCAATTTATTGACGCGCTGCCTCAGCGCCCTACGATTGCTGCTTTCACAGCAACTGCGACTGAGTTGGTGCGTAAGGATATCGTTGACCAACTTTCACTTGAAACACCCTCGATCTTTATTAATTCGTTTGATCGACCTAACATCAAATTTACCGTAAAGGAACCTTCTGATAAAATGTCAGAACTGCGTGCTTATTTAGACGATTCTGATGAAGCTGTGATTATCTATGCGCAAACACGCAAAAACGTTGATCAAATTCATGAGCATTTGAAAAATCGCCATTTTTCTGTAGCTAAATATCATGCTGGTTTATCTGCAGATGCTAGAGGTAAGGCGCAAGATGATTTCATATATGACCGTGTTAGAATAATGGTGGCTACCAATGCATTCGGAATGGGAATTGACAAAACCGATGTGCGGAAAGTGATTCACTATAATATGCCGACCGACTTGGAGGGTTATTATCAAGAGGCCGGTCGTGCGGGGCGAGATGGCTTAGAATCTGAAGCGATTCTCCTCTTTGGCCGTCAAGATATTGTTTCAAGTAAATTCTTAATTGAGAATAGCCAAGACCCAAGTAGCATACCTAGACTCGAAACAATGATTCAGTATGCAAATCATACACGTTGTCTTCGCCGCTTTATTCTGAACTATTTCGGTGAGGTAACCTCTCAAGATTGCATGAACTGTTCAAGTTGTTTAAGTGAATTTACGACGATTGATGTGACGCGTGAAGCTCAAATGGTTCTGTCCTGTATCATCCGAATGAAACATGGCTTTGGCATGACGATGGTGACCAATGTTCTCAGAGGAAGCAAGGATAAAAAGGTGTTGGAATGGTCTTTCGAAGAGTTATCGACTTATGGCCTTCTGAAACATCAATCCGAAACATTCGTCAAGAATGTTATTTCGTTATTATTAGCCAATCATTATCTTGCCTTAAATCAACATAAAGGGTTAGAAGTAACCAACAAGTCTGAGGAATTACTCAAAGGTCAAGCTACACTAATGATGAAGGAACAAAAAGCCTCTGCAAGAAACAACTCAAAACGTAATGTGTTTGTGACTATTTCAGCAGAAGATCCTGAGCTATATGAAGCTTTGCGCTTGCACCGAAACGAGTTAGCCCGAGAAGCTGGTATGCCTTCTTATATTATCTTAAACAATAAAAGTTTAGTTGACATGGCGAATAAGCAACCGACAACTTATGTTGAATTTCTAGAAGTAGATGGTGTGGGAACTGTTAAGGCTAATAATTATTGGGAAAGTTTCACAGAAGTGATTAGAGAATTCCAAAATAAATAAACTTAGTTTTATTTTAAAACAATCAATTGAAAAAGAACGCTGCCCAAGCAAATCGGGTGACGTTCTTTTTTTATTTTTTAAGTTAACCTGTAAAACCAAGTGCAATTCTAGCGTAGCGACTCATGCGATCTGGTTGCCAAGGTGGATAGAAAGATAGCTCCACCTCAACTTCGTCCACTTCTTCCAATGATTTAACTGCTTTATCAACCTCGTCAAAAATGATATCGGCTAACGGACAAGCTGGTGTCGTTAAAGTCATCAAAACATACGCAATATTCTGCTCGCGATATTCTACTTGATAGACAAGACCTAAGTTGACAATATCGATTCCCAATTCTGGGTCAATAACAAGTTCTAATTGTTCAAGAATGCGTTCATTCATGATTTGTTGCTCAGTAGGTAATTCGTTAAGTGAATCAGACATGGATAAACCTCCAATTATTATTCTTTAAAGTTTACTTTAACATATTTAGGCTTTAAATTATAGTATGCAGTTGGTCACTAGCATAGATTCTGATATAATCAAAAAGACTAGAAAAAAGGAGAATGATTATGCAACAACATTTAATTGCCATAGATTTAGATGGCACCACTTTAAACAACAAATCACAGTTAAGCCCTTTAACAATCCAAACTTTACGTTTAATTAGTGAACAAGGACACCTTGTCTCAATTGTTACGGGTCGTCCTTTCCGTACAAGTTCAAGCTTTTACCGCCAATTAAATATTGCCGCACCTATGGTGAATTTCAATGGCGCTTTATGTCATTTTCCTGGCAATCCTAATTGGCTAGCAGCTTATCATCAAGACCTAGACCGTGAGATTGCCTTTGAATTATTTGCGAATCAAGAAGAATTGGAAATCGATTTATTAATGGCTGAAGGTCGCGATCGTTTATTCACGAGTTCAATGAACTTGCCTGACAGCCCCTACTATCCAGCCGATGTTTCAGATATTGATAAATTGTCGCGTGAATCCTTAACCTATAATCCTACTGCTCTGACCATCTTTTCAACTGAAGAAAAACAACCGGTTATTGAACGGAATATTAATCAACACTACGGAGATTTCGTATCAGTTAGAACTTGGGGTGGTGACTTCCCAGTATTGGAAGTTGTACAAAAAGGAATCAATAAAGCAGTAGGTGTTGAAACAATCGCAAAGTTTTATCGCATTCCTAAATCAGCGATTGTTGCGTTTGGTGATGAAGAAAACGACTTAGAAATGTTGGCTTATGCTGGACGTGGCGTTGTCATGAAAAATGGACGCGATTCGGTTAAAGCAATCGCTGACGAAGAAACTAAATTTTCAAATGATCAAGATGGCTTAGCCAAACATTTAATTGAATTATTTGAACTTGATATTTAATCGATGGTTATTATTAGACATATCATAAAAAAAGGTCTGAAACTTGTTTAAATGCAAGCTTCAGACCTTTTCTAATTTTCGTTAGTGTTTGTGGTTTCAAGTTCAATTTGTGCGACTTCTTTACGTAGTGATTTCTGTTGATCACGAGACAAGAAACGCCCTGAAACTTTCAACGATTGAATAATATTAACAAAGGCATTTGGATCTGCTTCCGCAACCGCAATTTGTAAATCATGAATTTCATAACGGTTTATAACTACCATTACTACATCGCGCTTATCTTTTGAGTAACCACCCTGTCCTTCAAGAATGGTCGCACCACGAACAATTTTATTAAAAATTGATGCCATGACTTCTTCCGTTTGATTCGTCACAATGAAAGTTGTTAGTACTTGTTCATTCGTATGAATACTATCGACAACACGAGAACTTACATAAATTGAAATCAACGTGTATAGAGCGTATTCCCATCCAAAAAGCAAACCAGCAGCTGCCATGATAAATAAGTTGATAATAAAAGATAAAGACCCTACGTTCATGCCAGTCATTCTTGAGATGACGATGGAAATAATGTCGGTTCCACCCGTCGACATCCCGACTTTAATGGTTACGCCGACGCCTAAACCTGAAACAACCCCACCCGTTATCGCATTAAGTAGTGGATTCTCTGAAATACCGCCTACTGGAAATAAATTAGCTGAGATTGAAATCCCTGCTACGACAATTAATGTCATAAATGTAAAGTTTTTACCTAAACGGTAGTAACTCAAAATCAACAAAGGTACATTTAGAATAAAGTTTAACGTACCAGTTGTTAAAAATGCAGCAAATTGGGTTTGATTCGTAAAAACAGTAAGCAACTGGGCAATCCCTGTCACACCACTACTGTAAATATTACCTGGTATTAAAAAAACATTTAAAGCAAAACCAAAACAAATCGAAGCGAAAATCGCAGCTGCAATTTGTAAAACCGTGTTGGCCCATGGTTTCTCAGAAATAATCCGATTTAGCACACTAATAGCTCCTCTATCATAAAATTATTGTTGACGGAGGCTAATTTCTTTTAGCTGATTCTCCTAGTTCTGATACTAATTGCGGTTGTAATCCTTTCGCAATTGCAGATCCTAGTACAATAGTATCATAAAGTGGTCTTGGATCAGTACCAATACGCAACAATGAACGTAAGAAAATTTCGCCGTCCCCTGCTAAGAATAAACCATAGTATCCAGTCTTCATTTCATTCAATTCATTAATTACTTCTAAAGCACGTCCACGAGCATTATAATCGCGTAACATGTGGATGTGACGGTAAATTACTTGCGCATCGCTATAATCTTTGTCTGTATTCTGAATAATAACTTCTACAACTAAAGCTGTCTCTTTCGTAACTCTAAATTGAAAGCGGTAAAGATGGTGTCCGTTTTCAATTTCTTTGTAAGCTGATGGCAATTTTTTTTCATTTAATAAAGCTTCAAAATCTTGTTTAAACTGTGACATGTAACTACCCCATTCTCAACATTTTTCTGGACCAAAATATGTCCATATCTAGTATAACAAATTTAAGTTTATTATTGAAATCTTTCTCAAAATTATCTATATAAGCTAGATTTATAATCATATTTAAAAACAAATGTTATCGGTAACATTGATTTGTGTTATCATAGGATTATGAAATTACAATGAGAGATTAACTATTTAATATTTAATAAAGGAGTTTTAATTCAATGACTCGAAAACAAACACAACAACAGCTCGAAAAAAATTTAGAGAACTTAGTCGAAATCATTAATTTAGAAGCTATTCAACAGTTGCCAAAAGCTACAGAACATTTTATTAGTGATTTGCATGGAGAATTCGAGGCCTTCGATCATATTCTACGTAACTGCTCAGGTGTTATTAGCTTGAAAGTTAAAGATTTATTCGACGGTATCTTAAGCGAGGAACAACAACAAGAACTCTGTTTCTATATTTACTATCCTGAAGACTTACTCGCCAATTTGGAGAAAACTAATCAAGAGTGGTATAAACTTTTGGATGAATTGGTTCAATTGACACGTTTCGTTTCAACCAAATATACTCGTTCAAAAGTCCGTAAAGCCTTACCTAAGTATTTTGCCTATATTTTAGAGGAACTATTATACAAATATGATGAAACTGAAAATAAGGAGCAATACTATAATTCGATTTATGTGACGATTGTTGACTTAAACCTTGCGAACGATTTTGCGATTGTTCTTGCTAATTTAATTCAACGATTCGTAGTGGATCACCTGCATGTCTTGGGCGATATCTATGACCGTGGGCCAGATCCTGACAAAATTATGGACCGTTTGATGGAGGTCCCTTCTTTAGATATTCAACTAGGAAACCACGATTTAATATGGATTGGTGCTTTTAGCGGTTCCATCCCCTGCTTGTGTAACGTTCTGCGAATTACGCTGCGATACGGACACACTGCTTTAATGGAAAAATACGGCATTGATTTAGCGCGCTTAGCTAAATATGGCGAGCGCTATTATGACGATAACAAAGCTTTCCGTCCGCGTGGCGATAACCAAGAATTAACTGAAGAAGAAATTCTTGATATCACTCGCATGCATCAGGCTATTTCGATTATGCAATTTAAAGTTGAAGGCGAAACAATTAAGCGTCGTCCTGAATTTAAAATGGAAGATCGTTTACTATTCAGTAAATTATCTGAAAATCGTCAAACTTTAATCATCGATGGTAAGGAATACCCTTTAAGTAACACTTGTTTCCAAAAAGTTTATGAAGAAGATCCTTACGAATTAACGCTAGGCGAAGAGTTAGTCTTGAGAGATTTATTGCATCAATTTCAAACTTCTGAAAAACTACAACGCCATATTGCGTTTCTAGTGAACGAAGGAACGCTTTATCAAACTTATAATGGTAACTTATTATTTCATGGTTGTATTCCATGCGATCAAAACGGAGAATTTCTAGAGATTACTTTAGAAGGACAACAATATAGTGGGCGTGCTTTAATGGATTATTTCGCTAATTGTATTCATAAAGCGTACGATAATCCTAATACGCATGACGATTTTGCGACAGATGTTGTTTGGTACTTATGGTGTGGGGAAGCTTCAAACTTATTCGGAAAGAAAACAATGAAAACATTTGAGCGTTATTTCTCAGATGACAAAGAATTACATCACGAAGCTAAAAATCCCTACTATGAATTGCGTAATCAAGAGGCTTTCTGTATTAAGCTATTAAATGAGTTTGGCTTAAGCGACGAAGGTTACATAATAAATGGTCATACACCTGTGAAAACGCTGAAAGGCGAATTGCCAATTAAAGCTAATGGTAAAATGTTAGTCATCGATGGCGGTTTAGCTAAACCCTATCAAAAGGAAACGGGTATTGCAGGTTATACTCTGGTCGATAATTCTCACGAGACTTACTTGGTTGCGCATCATGCCTTTACGACTAAAGAAGATGCGATTGCAAACTATCGAGATATTCTGCCAACTAAAGAGGTTGTGACGAAGCGTAGTCGTCGTGCGCAGGTGCTGCATACTGATATAGGAAGCAGTCTTGTTCAACAAGCAAACCGTCTGCGTTATGCTTCTGGCTTTGGTGATCGACCTAGTGTGTAGGGAGAAATGAGTCGCTTGCTTACAAGAAAAGTCTTTTGGGATAAATCAAACAAAAAAAACTGGCTCTTTTACGAGAACCAGTTTTTTGTTTGACAATATATTACTTTCCACCATAATTCATATTGCCACCTCTAATACCCATTTTCACGACCTCTGGTTTACTAGGGTTAACTTCTAAATTGATTAATTCACGTTTTTTTTCTAGGCCATCAACTATTGTAATTAAGTATTTGCGAGTCAGTTTACCATTTACTCCTAGTGAGTAATGGTTTAATTCTTGTGAGAATTTCGTAGGATCTCTCTCTTCCCTATAGCCCTTGATAATTTCAAATTCTTCAATTAATTCAATTTCTTCAATGTTTTGATTTTTTTCGATTCTGCTATTTATTACAGTTTCTTTGGTAAATAACGGCTGATTATCAAGCCATGGTTTGGATTTGCATCATATTTTGACCTTTTTGTTTAATGTTATTATACCAACGTTTACAAGGTGTTTATGGAATTCATTGCGGTTTCTATTGCGATTTCACATACTTTTCAACCAAATATCACCTAATTTCACCGAATCAGCTCGTTTTTACCTAAAAATCTTTATAAAAATTATCTAAGGGGTCGGTCGTCAGATTGGCCTCTTTTTTGCTCGATTATTTACTCCCAAAATTTTAAATCTAAAAAAATCTTATATAGCTCTTTCATCCGTGCTTCTACTGTGGGAGTATACGTCCGTGTTCGACGCTTTGAACTGTCATACGATCGGGTTAAGACCAGCTGTTCAGTCGCGTCCTCCACTTCCTGTTCACTCTTACTGGAAACTAAAGCGTCCATCCCTTCCTTATATCGGTCGCAAATAGCTTTCACCGTCTTGCGATCAATTCCTAACTCTCTTGCGATATGCCGATACGATTCCCCTTGACGATGTCTTGAGATGACATCAAATTGTTTCATTCTCCTAATCACGCCTTCTGCCTCCATCCATTTAATCATGTATGATAAGCATAAAAATAAGTGGTCCCATTTTCAACAGCAATTCGCCGAATAATGGACCACTTTTAAAATACAACAAACAGATGGATGCTTTAATCGAAATCATTAACCTTGAAGCCATCCAACAATTACCGAAAGCTACTGAACACTTCATCAGTGATTTACACGGTGAATTTGAAGCCTTTGACCATATATTACGTAACTGCTCAGGCGTCATTAGTTTAAAAGTAAATGAACTATTTGATACTCAACTGACTGAAGCAGAACAAAAGGAACTTTGTTTTTACATATATTACCCTGAAGATTTATTAGCCACTGTTGAAAAAAGCAATGCCGAATGGTATCAATTACTCGACCAGCTGGTCAAAGTGACCCGCTTTGTTTCGACCAAATATACCCGTTCCAAAGTTCGTAAGGCCCTACCAGAGGCTTTTGCCTATATTCTGGAGGAATTACTCTATCAATACGACGAGGAAGATAGTAAGGAAGACTATTATAAATCAATCTATGTCACGATTGTTGATTTAGAGTTGGCCGATTATTTTGCGATAGTGCTAGCCAATTTTATTCAGCGCTTTGTGGTCGACCACCTACACGTCTTAGGTGATATTTACGACCGTGGCCCGGATCCTGATAAAATTATCGATAAATTAATGGACGTTCCTTCATTAGATATACAATTAGGAAACCATGACTTAATCTGGACCGGTGCCTACAGTGGCTCGATCGCCTGTTTATGTAACGTCCTACGGATTACTTTACGTTACGGACACACAGAATTAATGACAAAATACGGCATTGACCTAGCTAGACTAGCCAAATACGGCGAGCGCTATTATCAAGATAACTCGGCCTTTCGTCCTAAAGGTGATCAATCTGATTTATCTGAACAAGACATTTTAGATATCACCCGTATGCACCAAGCCATCTCGATTATGCAATTCAAAGTCGAAGGTGAAATTATTAAGCGACGTCCTGAATTTAATATGGAAAGTCGTCTACTATTCGACCAATTGTCTGAAGACCGCCAAATACTAACAGTTGATGGCAAAGACTACCCGCTTGAGAATACTTGCTTCCAGAAAGTTTATGAGGAGAACCCTTATGAATTAACGCTCGGTGAAGAATTAGTCTTGCGTGATCTAGTTCATCAATTCCAAAGTTCTGAAAATCTTAAAAAGCATATCGATTTTCTAGTCAAAAAAGGTACCCTCTATTTAACTTATAACGACAACCTACTCTTCCACGGCTGCATCCCTTGTACGCCCGCAGGTGAGTTTTTAGAAGTGACTTTCGAAGGTCAGACATTTAAGGGGCGCGCTTTTATGGATTATTTCGCTCAAGCGATTCATAAGGCTTATAATCAAATTACGGTCTATGATGATTTCGCCACTGATATCGTTTGGTATTTATGGTGTGGTGAAGCTTCAAACTTATTTGGCAAGAAAACGATGAAAACTTTCGAGCGTTATTTCTCCAAGGACAAAGAACTCCATCATGAAGCCAAAAATGCTTATTATGATTTGCGTTCTGATGAAGCGTTCTGTATTAAATTATTGAAAGAATTTGGCTTGGCAGATAGTGGTTATATTATCAATGGTCACACGCCGGTCAAAACGATTAAAGGCGAGCTGCCAATTAAAGCTAATGGTAAGATGTTGGTGATTGATGGCGGTTTAGCTAAGCCCTATCAAAAGGAAACTGGGATTGCCGGTTATACCCTCGTTGATAATTCCCATGAAGTTTATTTGGTAGCCCATCAGCCATTCACGACTAAGCAGGATGCAATCGACAATCACCGCGATATTCTGCCTACACAAGAAATTGTAATGGTCAGAACTAAGCGTGCCCAAGTATTGAATACTGATATTGGACGATCGCTGGTTCAACAAGCCAATCATTTAAGATTTGCGAATGAGCACAGGGAAAGACCGGGGATGGGTGAGGAGAAAGTTAAAGAGAGCCTCAGTTTTTACTGAGGCTCTCTTTTTGGGCTGTAAAATTTTGAGTGTTGGTGACCTAAAAAGTCAAAGTGAGTCATCACTTTGGCTTTTTTTCATGGAGTCTTATAGTCGAATAATCATTAGATATTAAGCTGCGGTTACTTCATCTGAAAAGTATAAGGGGCGAATCGGTTTGTTAGATCTAGCGAGTAACTTTTGACTTAGAAAGACACGCGCACGTAAATGTTCAAAGTTTCGATAACCAAAACCACTTCGCTTGATTGTTTTA
>NZ_WJQT01000017.1 GCF_009659375.1 Fundicoccus ignavus | reverse complement strand
GAATATGCGCGAATTTAATGCTCAAACAGAATAACAAATGAACCTGATATGCGGACTAGTGGACTCGAAATGGCTATCCAAAGACTCGTCCTGCTGGAGAGGTGGATCTGAGAGCGCGGAATAATCAATTATTTATGCTTTTAATTTTTTCTTGCATAACTTTTAGCCTAGCCAAGCCAGCTTCAATCATCTTAGATTTTTCTTCTAAGTAGTTTACTTTATTATCTAATAGTTGGATGATTTCTTGATAATCATCATGTGTCATTGAGTGAATTTCATCAATTGATTGATATTTTTCATCAATATCAACAAGCAACTTAATTTCAGAAAGCGTAAAGTCTAAACTTTTTAAATGTTTAATTTGTTCTAATCTTTCTAAATCAGCATCTGCATATTCTCTGGAATAACTTTCCCTGTTAGGTTTCACAAGTCCTAATTTTTCATAAAACCTAATTGTATCTTTTGATAGACCAGATAACTTAGTAATATCTTTTGTTTTCATTGTGATTACCTTTCTCTTGACGTAGACCATACTCCATCTTTTAAGATAAGTATATCAAATAGTAAAGGAGAATTTCATGATTTTATTTAGAATATTTATTTTTTTGTATGGTTTACTTACTGTAATTGCTGTTGGGGAAGAAGTTAAGGTTGAACAATTCAATTGGTCGCATCCAATCTATATTTTGTTAAGTCTTTGCTTAATGATATTTGCGGTAAAAACTGATCCAGAATGGCTATTGTATTTTGGATTGATTGCTCTTATCATTTTTGCAGTATTCAGGGGAGTGACAACAAACTCTTTCCATTGGACACATCTGATTGTCCGATTAATTACTTCAATTACGCTTGTATTCGTATGGAATTGGTTGAAATAAGATAACTAATGATTGTTGAATAAATCAATTATTAGAAGTTATCATACCTTAATTATGAAAAGTTTCTAAAAATTCAGGTAAAACACTAATTTAACAGTGTTTTACCTGATTTCTTGTTATTTTCAGTTTCTTACTATTGCTTGCGTTATATGTAACTATTATAAAATAAATGCTTATTACAGGGAAAGTATTAACCACTTAAAGTATCTTTTTCAATAATTCAAAAGAACGTTTGAGTTCCATTTTTTTTCGTAATATAATCCAAATAAAAGGAGACATGGATTGAAACATTACACTATAAAGCAAGTGAATGCACTTGAATATCAAATTTTACAAAAGTTTCTTTATGAGGCATTATTTCAACCGAATCCCAAGAATCTCTTTCCATTTTCGATTGTCGAGACAGCAGAACTCAATAAATATATTGATAAATTTGGCCAATTGATAGGCGATTATGCCATTGCAAGTTATGATGGAGAAAATCCAATTGGCTTAGTTTGGGTACGACTTGTTGAAGGCTATGGGCATGTGGATAGTAAAACTCCAGAATTGAATATCTCTATCCTATCCCCATATCGTGGTAAGGGGATAGGGCGTACATTATTACAGAGTATGTTCCAATTACTAAAAGACAAAGACTACAAACAAGTATCGTTATCTGTGCAAAAGGCTAACCGAGCTTTGACGTTGTATCTAGCGCTAGGCTTCGAAATTTATACCGAGGATGAAGAAACGTTTACAATGATTTATTCATTGATTAATAATGATTAAGTAGACAATTTCGAGTCCAGTTTGCTTTTCGTTTATAAGAAGTTTAATATGGGTAGATGATTAAGAAAAGAGGTTGTTGTATGCATGATTTTGTCGCGTTGGACGTTGAAACGGCCAATCAGAATCGCTATACTATTTGTTCCATCGGAATGGTACGTTTCAAATATGGCGAAATATTGGACAGTTATTACCAACTGATTAATCCAGATGAAAGTTTCTCATTGGCGAATATTCATGTTCATGGCATTCGAGAGCATGAGGTTATTTCTTCTCCGAGATTTTATGATATAACTAAACAAATTGAAGATTTTATTGGAGGGCGACCGGTTGTTGCTCATAATGCAACGTTTGATATGGGCGCTTTGAAAGATAATTTTAATCGTTATGGTTTAGAAATACCTGCCATTAAATATGCTTGTTCTTATCAGCTTGCAAGGGCAGTACGTAAGAACTTTTATAATTATAAATTAAGTACGATTGCGAATTACTATGGAATACCTTTAACGCATCACGACGCTTTATCGGATGCTAAAGCTGCAGGTCTCATTGTATCTAAGTTTGTGCATGAAAATCGTTTTTCAAACTTAGATCAATTAGTTAGATTTGCAGGATATCCCAATTATGGCGTATTGGGCGGTAGTGGTTTTAGAAAAGGTCGCACCCGTTAATTTTTAAGAGTCAGTCAGCAATTAGCTGGTTGGCTTTTTTTATAATATAAGGGTTTATAAGTTTTATATTGATTTATCAAGCTTTGTACTAAGCTCAGCTTAATTTTTCCAGGACGGAGGTCGCTTTCAAATTCTCAAGGTTTTGAGGGATTTTCCAGCTCAATCGACTAGGCTCTGTCTACTTCGCTTTCTTTATTAATAGTCAGAGTAAGCTACGCCACTTGAGCTATATAGCACTTTTGAAAAACCAGCAGGGTGATCAAAGTACAAAGACTGAATACGGCACTAGGAATCGTCCATCAGTGCGGAACTTTCGTCCACCAAATGCGGAGTTGTCGTCCACTGAATGCGAAAGTAATCGTCCATTCCGTTAATTGAAAAGAACAAGAGCCCAATATGAGCTCTGTTCTTAATCTTAGATAAGATGAGAATCTATTTCCATGCCTTTAAAAGCGTATGCAAGGCACTTAGTAAACATATTAATTATAGTGTCAGCCAAAGACTTATTTGACTTAGCAGCTAAAGGGAATGAACAAGCGAAGGTAGGTGCTGAGGAAGTCCATGATACTTTGGCTAGAAGTATGTATAATGTGGCTTTAATGCTAGACCCTGAACTCATTTTAATTGGAGGGGGTATCTCACAAAGAAATGATTTTGTATCCCCCATCCAAGTAAAGCTTGACCACTATTTAAAAGCAAACGGTGCAGGTGATTTGAAGATTAAGATTGATCGTTGTGAATTTCTGCAAAATGCGAACTTAATTGGTGCGGCGGTTAATTATCAAAATACAACAGATTAGAGCAATAATTGAGATAAATGGAAGATAGCTTACGAATTTAAATTTTAAGTGACTAGATTCATTTATGGATTAACTAATATTAATCAATTTCAATTTATTTTTATTGGACGGCATTAGAAATGAAAAATTAATTTATCTTCTAATGTCTTTTTTTGTACCTGTTTGATGATAAAAATGTCGTTTTTATGCGGTTTTATTGCTATAATGATAAAATATCAACATTATTAAGAATAAAATATAAAACATTAATGTTTGCGGAAATACAGGTAAAATACTGTTTTAACGGTGTTTATATAATGTTTCTAATAAACATTATAATTTGAATATTTTGAGATTATTTTAAAATTATATATTTTTTGATAATGTAAGCGGATACTTTAATGTCATTAATATGCTATTTTGGTCAGAGACATAGTAACCACTGTCATAAAATATTGATATGATAAAGACATCAAATGACATTAAGTAATTAATGGCAATAATTAGGAGGGGTTTTACGAGAAAATTGTTGGCGAAAAGTTGTTTAGCATTGACACTTAGTTCAGTTTTATTATCGTCTGCAGCATCATTAGTTAAGGTAAATGCTGAAGAAGGTAAAGTAATTAATATTTATTCATGGAATAATGAATTTCGTGACCGTGTAACGGCAGTTTATTCTAAAGTAGAAAGTACATCTGAAGATGGAACCGTAACAAAATTAACAGATGGTACTGAGATTCACTGGATTGTAAATCTTAATCAAGATGGTGTATATCAACAAAAATTAGACGAGGCATTATTAAGACAAGCAGACGCTAGTGCCGATGAAAAAGTAGATGTTTTCTTATCTGAAACTGACTATGTTAATAAATACGTTGACGAAGCAGTTGATGTGGCAATGCCACTAATGGATTTAGGCATTGATCCAGAAAAAGACTTAGCGGATCAATTTGACTTCGCTAAAGCAACACCTTCTGATCAAAGTGGCGTTCAAAGAGGATCTACTTGGCAAGGAACACCAGGGCTATTAGTGTATCGTCGTGATATCGCTAAAGAAGTTTTCGGAACCGATGATCCAGCAGAAATTGCTAAAAAGACTGAAAATTGGGATGTATTAAAACAAACAGCAGAGGAATTAAAAGATAAAGGTTATCATGTTTTCTCTTCTTATGCTGATACTTTCCGTTTATATGGTAATGCGATTGAACATCCATGGGTTGAGAAAGATTCAACTGTTATAAATGTCGATCAAAAAATTCTTGATTGGATAAATGATTCTAAAGAATGGAAAGACGCAGGCTATTTTGATGAGACAGTAAAAGCGCAATGGAATGATGATTGGAATAAAGCGATGAGTTCAGAATCTAAATCATTTGCTTTCTTATTACCAGCTTGGGGTATTGACTTCGTATTAAAACCGAACTGGAATGGCGAAGCAAATTCTTGGGCAGTAACTACACCTCCTCAAGAATTTAATTGGGGTGGTTCTTACATTCATGCAGCTGCTGGAACAGATAATGTCGAACATGCAAAAGAAATCATCATGGAATTAACAGCAAATAAAGATAACTTAATGAAGATTTCTAAAGAGTACTTAGACTTTACCAATACTAAAAGCGGTATGAAAGAAGTAAGTGAAGATGATACCTTCTCACATGAATTCTTAGGTGGACAAAATCCATTTACTTACTTTACACCTGTTGCCGAAAATATTAAAGTAGCACCATTATCAGCTTATGACCAAGCGTGTGTGGAAGAAATTCAAAATACATTTGGCGATTACTTCCAAGAACAAGTTACATTTGATGAAGCAAAAGCAAACTTTGAAACTGCGATTAAAGAACGCCATCCAGAAATTACTGAAATTAAATGGCCAGAATAATCAAATAAAATAATATTTAATAAGGCGAAGTAAGCAGTCGATAACTTGCTTTACTTCGCTTTATTTCTTGGAGGGAATGAAGCCAGCGATTGCGGTTCAATCCATTTTCGTTTTCGTAGGAGCATGGAATAATTACTTTATTCCAGCATTGATTATTGACTCAAAAGACAAAATGACTGTGCCAGTTTTAATTGCGACTTTACGTGGAGCGGACTTTATGAACTTCGATATGGCGAAGGTTTATATGATGATTGTGGTTGCTATCATTCCTATTGTGATTGTTTATCTGTTGTTATCTAAGTACATCATTGCTGGTGTTACTTTAGGAAGTGTGAAGGAATAAAAATATATAGAGAAAGAGGTTCGTTATAGATGAAAAAAAGTTCAAAGAAATGGTTGTCTTTATTATCGATTATGGCATTAGGTAATTTAACACCGATTAATATCTTAGCAGAGGATTCAACAAGTGTGGAAGAAACATCGATTGAAACACAAGAAGTTAAATCAGACGATTCAACAACGACAGAAAGCTCAAATGAAGGAACATCTAAAGTGGAATACGCTAGTGAGTACCTTGAAAAATACCAAGAGCAAGGAGTTAACTTTGAAGAGTATGGCTTTGTATGGGGCGATGAATTTGAGGGAGATCAACTAAATCGTGATGATTGGAATGTTGAATTGCATGAGCCTGGTTGGGTAAATGAAGAGTGGCAAGAATATATTGATGATGAAAAAGTTTTACAAGTAAATGATGGAAAATTAGTAATTCAACCAGTAAAAGAGTCAGTTGATGGTCAAGACCTGTATTATTCTGGTCGTGTTAATACACAAAACAAACAAAATTTTAAATATGGTTTTTTTGAAGCGAAAGTAAGAGTCCCTAAAGGGCAAGGCTATTTACCTGCATTTTGGTTGATGTCTGCAGATGAAAATGTCTATGGACAATGGCCGCGTGCTGGTGAAATTGATATCATGGAAATACATGGTAGTGATACGACTAAAAGTTATGGAACAATCCATTACGGTAATCCACATCGTGAAAGTCAAGGCGAAATGCAATTGACTAAAGGCGATTTTAACGAAGAGTATCATATATTTGCACTCGAATGGTTACCTGGAAAAATCAATTGGTTTGTCGATGGCCAATTGATTCATTCTGAAAGCGAATGGTATTCAAAGACAGAAGGACAAGGTGAAATTACCTACCCTGCGCCATTTGATTCAGAATTTTACGTGATTTTAAACTTAGCGGTAGGTGGTAGTTGGATTGGCTATCCAGATGATTCAACTGAATTTGAAGGACAATCCTTTGATATTGATTATGTCAGAGTTTATCAAAAAGAAACTTATGATGAAAATGTTAAAAAACCTTTACAAGAATTTACTGCACGTGAAGCCGATGAATCAGGCAACTACATTGTTAATGGTGATTTTTCAGAAAGCGAAGAATTATTGGATGAAGACAATTGGGTTTTCTTGACCACGCAAGGTGGCGAGGCAGAAGCGAGTATTGCAGATAATCAGTTATCGATTAATACCACTTCTGCGGGCGAGGTGGATTATAGTGTGCAGTTAGTTCAAGCTAATTTGCCAATGGAACAAAATTATCAATATCAAGTTAGCTTCACGGCTTGGAGTGACCAAGAACGTTTGGTTAAAGTGAATCTGACCGGTCCAGATAATGGTTATATTCGTTATTTTGAGGAACAAGAACTTGAATTAACCTCAGAACCACAAATGTTTGAGTTTGAATTTACAATGAATGAAGCTTCAGATGAAAATGGACGATTAGAGTTTAATCTAGGAGCCTACGATGAAGCCTCTCCATTTTACTTAAAAGGCGTCAGTGTGAAGCGTTTAGAAAAAACTGAAGCTTCTGATACGGCCGAAAGTAAAACCGTATTATCAGATGGTAATTATGTTTATAATGGTAAATTCCAAGAGGGTGACTATCATATTGGTTTTTGGCAATGGGACGGTGGTTCAATTGAAGAAGCTATTTCTCCGTTGGAAGACGGTCGCCGTTTAATTATTGCTGGAGGTAAGGAGAGTACCTTAATGCAAGAGCAGCTACCATTAGATGCTGGGGTAGAGTATGAAATTTCCCTAGATATTGAAGCTGAAGAAGACTTTACACTTAAAGGTAAGATTGGTGAATCTACATTCGAGTTACCTGTAGAAAAAGGGTTAAATCCTTATCGTTATAGCTTTACTTTAGAGGAGAATCAGATCGATAATACCGATCTAATTCTAAACTTTGATAATGTGAATGAAGTCAGAGTCGATAATGTAAAAGTGCAAGAAAATCGTTTAATTAAAAATGGAAGCTTTGATGCGGGCTTAACGGGTTATAATACATTTATTGATGCTTCTGCTAATGCAACGGTTGTGGTGGATAGCTTGAATGAGGACAATGCAGCTGATTTTACGATATATAATACAGGAGACCAAGCTTGGAAAATTCAATTGATTCAAGAACAAGTTCCTTTAATAAAAGGGAAGACTTATCGCTTAACCTTTAAGGCCAAAAGTAGTGTGGATCGTAGTATTATGTATGCTTTGCAACGAGATGGGAAAGCTGATGATGTTTGGACGACTTATTTGCCAGAACAGATTGTTCCTTTAAAGGCTGACTATCAAGAGTATAGTTATGAATTTGCGATGGAAGAACCAGATGATTTGCAAGCGATGTTGAGTATTTCGTTAGGTGCTGTGGAAGATAAAGTTATCGAACAAGAACATCGCGTAGTGATTGACGATATCGAACTAGAAGAAGTAAACTAAAGAAAAGACAATAAATGGAATGAAGTTGAGGTGTTAAAATGAACCCGTTGAATGATAAATGGATTATGAATTCCGATTTAGAACAAATCGGGATAAAGCACCGCAAATTATCAGAAGAGTAATTATTTTATAAAGCGGTAGCAGACGGAAATTTGGGTGCGATAGATAAAAATTTACGAGCAAATAAATTTATTGAAGTTGAAGGCGTAGGTAAACTATCCAAAAATTCTTTAGTAAATATCAAATATCATTTTGTCATCACTACCGCTATGGTGACACGATACTGTAGTAATTATGGCATACCTTTAACGCATCACGACGCTTTATCGGATGCTAAAGCTGCAGGTCTCATTGTATCTAAGTTTTTGCATGAAAATCGTTTTTCAAACTTAGATCAATTAGTTAGATTTGCAGGATATGCCAATTATGGCGTATTGGGCGGTAGTGGTTTTAGAAAAGGTCGCACCCGTTAATTTTTAAGAGTCAGTCAGCAATTAGCTGGTTGGCTTTTTTTATAATATAAGGGTTTATAAGTTTTATATTGATTTATCAAGCTTTGTACTAAGTTCAGCTTAATTTTTCCAGGACGGAGGTCGCTTTCAAATTCTCAAGGTTGTGAGAGATTTTCCAGCTCAATCGGCTAGGCTCTGTCTACTTCGCTTTCTTTATTAATAGTCAGAGTAAGCTACGCCACTTGAGCTATATAACACTTTTGAAAAACCAGCAGGGTGATCAAAGTACAAAGACAGTCTAATATAATTTAAAACGTAAGTTCCTCATGCTAAAAAAAGACGAACCCAAAGGGTTCATCTTAGTATATTGTAACTCAATTAACAATACTCTGAGGTTTGCCGTCGAGATAAGCTAATGTATTCTCAAACGCAATATGAGCGCGTAAAACCATTGCTTCATCTGTTAAGTAAGCTACGTGTGGCGTCAGCACAGTATTTTTTGCTGATAATAACGGATAGTCTGAAGGAATAGGTGGTTCCATATCAAAGACATCAATACCAGCTCCAGCAATTTTACCAGCATTCAGCAAATGAGCTAAAGCCTCATTATCAATAATTGGGCCTCTAGCACAGTTAATGAGTATGGCTGATTCTTTCATCAGTTCAAGTTTTTCTTTTGAAATTGTACCACGTGTCGAATCATTTAGAGGTAAGTGAATTGAGATGATATCACTTTCGGCCATCACTTCATCTAGGCTCTTGTATTCAATGCCCATTTCTAATGCTTCGGCTTTCTCTGAACGGCTATAAGCAATAACATTTGCGCCAAAAGCTTTAAATAATAGAGCAGTCATCAAGCCAATTTTACCAGTTCCGATAATTCCGACAGTTTTACCTTTGATTTCTCTACCTTGGATTAAACCAGGGAAGTTGTCTGCTTGTCGAATATCTGAATCGCCTTGAGTCATTGAGCGATAAACATCTAAGGTTAAGCCGATGACTAATTCAGCGACAGCTTGATTAGAGTAGCCAGCGGCATTCGCAATCGCGATATTCTTTGCTTTAGTGGCACTAGCGTCGACGTGGTCAACACCAGTGAAAGCAACGTTAATTAATTTTAGTTGATCCAGTGCTTCAATAACCTCCGCCGGATAAGGATTATTCGCAATCATCACGATATCTGCTCCTTGACTGCGTTTGATTAATTCTGCTGGATCAGTCGTTTTATCGGAGTAATACTCAAATTCATGACCTCGCTCAGTAATGCCTTGACCTAAAGATTGAATTAAAGCTTCAGGTACACGAAGTGGTTCTAATAAAGTAACTTTCAATGAAAACTTCCTTTCTCTATGTTAATGTTCAAATCTTGGCGAAAACCTGATAAAAGAGTATACTAGTTTCAGGTATAGCAAAATATGTATGATTTCATTATATCAGATTATGAAACGAACCACCTGAAATATACAAGCAAGTCAGAAAATAGATTGAGATGGAGAGAGAGCATGGAGTTGTTTAAGTCAGTAAAAGTCACAGATAGAATTACACGAATTGAAATGCCCTATGTGTGTGCCTATTTAATCGAAGGCGACGACAAGGCGATTCTTTTAGATACAGGGTTTGGCTATGGTGATTTAAAAGCGTTTGTCGATACACTCACGACGTTGCCTTATGAAGTCATTTTGACTCACGGACACCCAGATCATGCTGGAGGCAGTGTACAATTTGAGACAGTATATATTCATCCCCGAGAGTTTGTTGCTGCGGAAAGAGATTGTTCAATTGAAAATCGTCGCAGAATACGTCAACACGTTGTCAAAAAATTAGGCATTCTGGACGAAGATATGTCGATGTGGCTACCACAACGTACAGAAGCATTTCTACCAATCACTGAAAAAGATGTCTTTGATTTAGGCGGTGTTACATTAAAGCCAGTTTTAGTGCCTGGTCATGCACAAGGAATTATTTGCATCGTCATACCAGAAGAAAAAATAGCTATTTTTGGTGATGCTTGTTCAGACCCAACCTTATTAAATTTAGATGCCAGTACAACTATTCGAGAACATCTGCAAGGCTTGTTGCACTTACGAGAATTTGAGAAGATGTTTGATCGAGTCTTGATCAATCATAGTGAATATGAATTGCCAAAAGATGTATTGGCTAATAATATTTTGTTAGCAAATAATATTCTGCATGGTGTTGACGATAAAATTCGAATCAGAATGTCAGGGAATATCTCGTATTCAGCTCGCCCAAATCGGACGAAGAACAAATATCAAATGATTCCCGTTGGGAATATTTTATACCGCGATGATAAATTATAAATAAAAAATTAAATTTTTATTTACTTTTTCTTCAAGGTATAGTAGATTAAACATTGTAATTAAGATTACAAAAAATTTGAAAGGAGCAATTATGATGATTAACTTAGTATTGAACACAAAACAAGTAAAATTGAATAAACAAACTCCTTTCGTGGTTAATAAAATCTAATTGCTTGCTATATGCAATCGAATAATATTTTATTGACAATATTTTTGTGAATAAGTCTATGAATAGGCCTATGCTGAAAGAAGAGTTCCTTCTAGAAGTGTAGGCCTTTTTGTGCGCAAAAATAGCAACACGAAAGGTTTCGCAAGCAGAAAGAGAGGCAAATGATTAGATGATATTAGCTTTATGGCAATATATTAAGAAAAATCCCGTCCAATATGTAATAGCGGGTGTATTAGCAATTATATCAAGTTTACTATATTTAATTCCGAATTATATTATTCAACTATTTGTTGATGGTATTGTGGAAAACAACCTGATTAAAGAAGATATGATGCGATATTTCATGATTTTTGGTATTACAATGATTTTTATTTACTTAACGGAGGCCACATGGGTTATTTTAACCTTTGGTCAATCGATGAAATATCAAACAGAATTAAGAACAAAGATGTTTCGTCATTTATTGACTTTAAGAGCTCCGTTTTTTGAAAGATTCCGATCAGGTGATCTGATGACGCGTATGACGACAGACATTGATATGATGGGGACTGCGATTGGCTATGGTTTTATGTTAGTCGTGGCAGACGGCTCATTATTAATTGGTGTCTTTCTAATAATGGTCACGACAATTTCTTGGCAAGCAACCTTATTGAGTATTATTCCTTTAGTAATTTTTGGTTTTATTATTTACCACTTAGGAATGGAATTAGATAAACGTTATGAAAACAGTCGTGATGAAGTTGCTAAGCTAAGTAACGAGGTATTAGAAGTAGTCGATGGTGTACGTGTGATGCGTGCATATGGTAAGAAACAATTAGAACAAAAAAGATTTCAAGAGAAAACACATAAAGTGATGGGGAAGGCGAACGAATTAGTTTGGATAAACGGTGCATTTCGCCAAGTTGCACATCTATTCTCAGGCTTGTCCATTGCAATCGGATTACTTTATGGGGGCTATCTTGTGGGGAAAACTCAAATGACAATCGGCGAATTAGTCACGTTTCAAATTTATTTAGGTTTCTTAAATGGAACGATTTGGGGAATGGCTGAACTAGTAGGAATTTATCAACAAGGAAAAGTTTCATATCGAAAAATAAACGAATTAGAAACTGCAGATGACCTAGTTGATAAACAAGGAATATTACCAATTGATCAAATTGAAGCGATTCAGTTTGACCAATATCAATTTACTTATCCTGAAGACAAACAAGCCGTACTTAAAGACATTAACTTCACCTTAAAAAGAGGTGAAACATTAGGAATTGTTGGTAAGACTGGGAGCGGAAAATCAACGTTAATTAAACAGTTATTAAGACAATATCCTAATGGACAGAAAGGGCAGCTATTAATGAACAACGTTGCCATCAGTCAATATGATATAAATGCGCTTGAAAAATTAATTGGCTATGTACCTCAGGAACATATTCTATTTTCTAAATCAGTAAAACATAATATTGAATTTGGTAACGCTGATGCGACGGAAGAAACATTCGCTCAGTCAATCCGAACAGCAGATTTTGAAAAAGATGTCTTGCGTATGAGCGAAGGATTAGATACTTTAATTGGCGAAAAAGGTGTCGCAATTTCTGGTGGTCAAAAACAAAGAGTTTCGATGGCACGAGCTATGATTCGTGAACCAGAGTTACTCATTCTGGATGATTCGCTGTCTGCAGTTGATGCGAAGACAGAACAGGCGATTATTGGCAATATTCAACAAATTCGCCACAATAAAACAACGATTATAGTGACGCACCGTTTATCGGCAGTTGCACATGCGGATAATATATTGGTGATTGAAGATGGTACAGTAGTCGAAGCCGGAACACCAGATCAGTTAATAAATAATAAAGGTTGGTATTACCAACAATATCAAAAACAACAGACGATGGAGGTGAACCATGAAAACATTTAATCGTTTATTAAGTTATGTAAAATATCGAAAATTTAGTTATTTAATCGGGATACTTTTATTATTAATATCGGCAGCCTTAACAATCTATGCACCAATTATTGGTAGCCGCCTAATTAACTATGTATCTCTTCAAACACAAGAAGCTGAAGTGATTGAGCTAAATATACTCGTTACATTTTTTGTTCAGTATTTAGGTTTGATTATACTAAGTGCGGTCATTGGATATGGAAGTTTTCTGATTTTAGCTTTTGCTTCGAACGATATCAGTCGTATTATTCGTAATGAGGTACATGAGCACATGCAAAATTTACCTATTTCATATTTCGACGATAAACCGGCAGCTAAAATATCAGCTAGAATTGTAAATGATACAGAGGTCTTACGAGAAAATTTTTATCAAAATTTTTCGACCCAAGTTTTATTACAAGTTGTACAAGTGGTTGGAACTTATGTAGCATTGATTTTAGTAAGTCGACCAGTTGGATTAACAATGTTAATCATGTTACCGATTTTTGTTCTTTGGCAATTAGGTTATATGAAAATGATTCAACCTTTAAACCACCGTTGGCGTGAGTCAGTGAGTGAAATGAATAGTCAAACAGCTGAAATCGTTCAAGGTGCTTCAATTGTTCAAATATTTCAGCGACAAGAATCAATGGCAGATGATTTTGAAAAAACAAATCAAGAATGGTTGGATTCAAGACGTAAAACGAACTATATTGATTCGACTTTAACCTGGAATTTATCAGGTTTTCTAAAAAATACTGTGACTTTATTGGTTATGGTGTATTTAGGAACATTGTTTACCGAAGGAATATTAGGTTATTCAATGGGAGTACTATTTATCTTAATTGATTATGTGAACCGAATCTTTGATCCAATCACAATGATAGTACGTCTGATGACTATGTTTCAACAAGCACTGGTTGCTGGACATCGCGTGTTTGAAATGATGGATACACCGATTGAAGAAGATAGTGAACGTGAATTAATTGTAAAAGCAGGACAAGTTAGTTTTAATAAGGTAAATTTTGGTTATAAAACGGGTCAGACTGTTTTAAAAGACATTAACTTTTCAGTCGCACAAGGAGAAACAGTTGGCTTAGTTGGACATACAGGATCTGGTAAAAGTTCGATTATCAACTTATTGTTTAGATTCTATGATCCGCAATCAGGCCAAATATTGTTAGATGGACAGAATATTAGGGAGTTTAATCGCGAGAGTGTTAGGGATGAAATGGGAATTGTTTTGCAGGAACCTTACTTATTTACTGGGACGATAGCGAGCAATATCAGTATGAATGATGCATCCATTACCGAAGAAATGATTCAAGATGCGATTAATAAGGTTGGAGCTCGCCCAATGATCGATAAATTAGAATTGGGTATTCATACACCGGTAGTTGAGAAAGGGCAATCTTTATCATCTGGTGAACGACAACTAATTTCCTTTGCGAGAACTTTAGCAAGCAATCCCAAGATATTAATTTTAGATGAAGCGACTTCTCATATTGATACTGAGACAGAAGAAGTGATTCAACATGCGATGAATGTTGTAAAGGAAGGGCGTACGACATTTATTATCGCTCACCGTCTTTCAACGATTCAAAACGCAGACCAGATTATTCTTCTGGATCAAGGTATGATTAAAGAACATGGTAATCATCAAGAGTTATTGAACTTAGAAGGTCAATACGCTGAGATGTTTCATATGCAAGCCAAGGCAGCGACTGTGTAAAAAAAATTAGAGTAGTATTACTTTAAATATAACTATATATAATAGAAGAAAAGCTCCATTGAATCGGTTTTTGATAACTGATTCAATGGAGCTTTTCTAAATTTACTTTACTCTGCTGCTTCTTCAGCAATTTCTGAAAAATGATGAGTTTGATTATAAGCAGACATTTGGAAATGCCCATCTTGATATTGAACAATTGAAACGGACGCATTATCCAATGCATCTTTTTTATCAAAGTCAGCGATTAAACCGTGTAACAAGTTTCGAATGGTCATGCCGTGGCATACAACTAGAATATTCTGATTGGTGCCGGCGTGTTTGTTTAACAATTGTAGTAAACCTGATTCGACACGATTCCAGAATTCAGCATAGTTTTCTGCATGTTTATAAGGGTCTAATTCTTTAACAGAATTCAAAGCTGCTTCAATTTGAAAATCATTACCTACTGGTAAACCGTGCTTCAGACGAACGTTTTCTTCAACATCTCGCCATACTTTATGAGCCTCTAAGCCTTCGAATGAACCGAAGTGGACTTCTCTAAATTCTTTCATAGGTGAAATCTTCAAGTGCTCCGCAAAATTATTCTCTTTTAGAATAATTTGTGCAGTTTCAATGGTGCGCATTAAGTCACTTGAATAAACCGCATCAAACTTAATATTTGCTAAACCCTTACCACTACGGTGAACATCAACAATACCGTTATCCGTTAAGGGTGCATTTGACCAACCTTGCATACGACCGTAAAGATTAAAGAATGTTTCACCATGACGCATGAAATAAAAAGTAACTCCTTTTGACATTTGAAAACCTCCCACAGTAATTTACACTTCTATTATAGCCTTTGTATGATAGCTTGTCTAAGTAAAGAGGAGTTTCTCAAATTTATTTTAAATCTGATGACCGAGAGTGCAATTTAGTGCAGATTATGTTAATCTGAAAGGGTTAGAAAAGTCCAGAAGGGGATGAAACAATGGAAGTTGAACAGCCAACGCTGCTAAATCGCTTATTGAAGACTTTTCAAGTGAATAAACAGCAATTGAAATTTACGACCTATGCCGCAGAATTATCATTCTATATTATTTGGGCAATTGTTCCTATTATGCTGGCACTTGCTAATGTGATTGCTATACTACCTTTGTCAGAACAGGATATCATTATAGCAATCGAGAAAGCTTTACCCAATGAGGTAGAAACCGCATTGATGCCATTGTTGAAGAGTTATCTTGGCAATACAAGTTCAGGAATATTCTCTTTGGGGTTGGTAATTTCATTATGGCCAGCTTCAAATGTATTTAATACATTACAAAGAGTACTCAATACAATATATAAAGCGGAACCTCGGAAAAATTTTTTTCTAGCACGCGGCTTTGCTTATGCCTTCACATTAGCTATTGTTTTACTAGTTGGTACATTATCTGTACTGCTAATTTTTGGCGAAACAATTCTTGAATTAATCCAGAACTTTTTTCAAGTTGAGCTCTTCTTTTGGAATAGTTTTGTCCAACAAGGTAGTATTATCGCTCTCCTGAGTCTCTTCTTATTGATGACGGTAATCTATCACTTTATCCCTAATATTAATTGGCAATTTAAGTATTCTTTACCAGGTGCCTTTTTCGCTATAGTTGGCTTTGGTTTAGTTTCTCAATTGTTTAATATATACTTGGGTTTTGCAAGCAATGTAGCGACCAGTAATAGTACAATTGGTGTTTTCATCGTTGTGATTATTTGGCTCTACTTTAATGCGATGGTATTGTGTATTGGTGCCTATCTAAATGTCTTTATTCATGATTTTAAAGAAATGAGTTATTGGCATTTGGTTGAGGAAACGACGAAATATCATTCATTTGCTTCATACAGTCCAAAATTTCGCCATAATAGCGGAATGATGCCTGGACTGAAGCACGAAATTATCAATAAATTACCAACATCAGGTGCTGTTACATCTGATAATGAAAGGAGTACGAGATCTCGATGACAAGTAGACATCAATCTCGAAGATTATCAAAATCGCAAGATTCGCGAGTTGATTATGGGATAATCTTAAATGTATTAATATTAGCAATCATAGGAATTGTAAGTGTTTATGCTACGACAACTGTGATTGAAGGGAGTAATATCACCCCAACCTTATTACATGCTTTATGGTATGCAGTGGGAGCACTGACGATTATTGTGGTCATTCAGTTCGATAGCGAACAGTATTGGAAATTGTCCACTTTCTTATACGGTGCTGGGATGCTGTTGCTAGTGTTGATTTTATTCTTCTATGACAGAGAAACAGCTGCATCAACTGGTGCGAAGAGTTGGTTTAGTATTGGACCATTTTCTTTCCAGCCTTCAGAGTTATTTAAGCCAGCCTTTATTGTGTTCTTAGCACGTGTTGTAACAGAACATAATAGTAAAGTCGTTCATCGTTCGGTGAAAACTGACTTGATATTACTCGGTAAAATTGCTTTAGTTTCTTTACCACCAGTTATTTTAATTCAGTTACAAAACGACTTAGGAACTAACTTGGTGGTCTTAAGTATTGTAGCTGGAACGGTACTAATGTCAGGCGTTTCATGGAAAATATTAGTGCCAGCTATTTCAGTCGTTGTTTTATTTGGAGGCGGGTTAATTGTTTTAGCAGCTTTTTATCCAGATATTCTATTAGATTCAGGTTTTTTCCATTCATACCAATTAGAACGTATCAATAGTTGGTTAAATCCATTTGGCGATACACAAGGAAATAGTTACCAACTAGCGCAAAGTATTATGGCAGTAGGTTCAGGTCAATTATCTGGTAAAGGATTCGGTGTTTCAGAGGTTTCTGTCCCTGTTCGCGAGTCGGATTTTATTTTCACGACAATCGCTGAAAACTTTGGTTTCTTAGGCGGATCGGTTTTACTGTTTATCTATTTCGTTTTAATTTATCAAATGGTTCAAACTTGTTTTGAAACTAAAAATGAGTTTTATACTTATATCGCAACGGGTGTTATTTCAATGATTCTTTTCCATATTGTGGAAAATATTGGGATGACAATTGGTTTATTACCAATCACTGGTATTCCATTGCCTTTCGTTTCTCAAGGGGGATCGGCTCTCTTAAGTAATATGATTGGGGTAGGACTTATCCTATCAATGCGCTATCACCACCGTAGCTATATGTTCTCAAATAACGATCAATTTAATTTTGACTAATCATTTTCCAAGCTGTTTACTGCTGAATTTTATTTTGTAGTAATTTACAGCTTGGTTTTTGTTTTTCTTACAAAGGTTGACGCTTATAATTGCTGAAGGTATAATGAAAAATAGCAAGAAGTTGTTAGTACAGTTTCTCGAAAACTGTTATATAAATAGAGAAGAGGGCTTGGTATGATTAAAATTGCGAATCAACTATGGATTGAAGCTGGAGAAGTTATCGATAACGAAGTAATTTATACAATAGGTTTAACACCAGATTTACAAGATGAAGCAGGCGAAATTAGCTATGCAAGTATTGCTGATTTAGGAGAAATAATTGAAGATGAGACGATTTTAAATTTGGAAGCATCAAAAGCAGCTATAGAGATACCAGCTCCATTCAATGCAGTAATTATTGAGCGTAATGAAGCAGCTGAAACCTCAACGAATTTATTAGATTCTGAATCTAAAACTGATAATTGGATTGTTAAAGTCAAATCAGTTGATTCGACGGTATTTGATCAGTTAGAGAATTTCAAAGCTTAACAAAATAAGACTCTATTTATTATCTTTTGATAATGAATAGAGTCTTTACTATATATTGTTGGCTATTTCGATTGATTAGCCGAACAATTCTGTGCGCGTTTAATTAAATCAGCAAATATCTCAAGGCTGGCATTATCATTTAAGAATGTTAGTTCAGGATGCCATTGAATGGCGATGATGCTTTGATCATCATCAACCAATTCGATTGCTTCGATTACATTATCAGGACTCCAGGCTGAAACGGTTAGTCCAGCGCCTAATTCTTTAATTGCTTGATGATGGACCGAGTTAACAAAACTATTATTAGGCATAATGTCAGCGATATGTGTACCAGCTTTAACTTTAATAGAATGTGTCGCAAATTCTGGTTGTGATTTTTGGACATGTTGTAGAGTTATTGAGTTATCTTCGGATAAATCCTGTAATAGACTACCGCCTAATACAACATTAATTAGTTGTAGACCACGACAAATCCCTAAGATAGGTTTCTTTTGGCGGATTGCTTCTTTAATTAGTGCTACTTCTCCGCGATCACGATCTGGTGAGGTTGGTCCGATTACTTGACGTGGCTCTTCGCCGTAAAGCATTGGTGACACATCTTGGCCACCAGTTAATAATAAACCATCGACCATTTGAATATATTCCTTAGCAAAAGCAGGGTCATTAATTGGAATAATAATAGGTACGCCACCAACTTTGCTGATAGCTGAAGAGAAACCGGTTGAAGAATAATTTATTTTAAAGGCTTCGAAATCATCGTTTGTTAAAGCTGAAGTGTTTCCAGTAATGCCTATGATACTTTTATTTTGCATAAAATGCTCCTTTCAAAAGAGTATGCTATATTATACCTTACAAAACTTTAAGGGCCAAACTTCTAAAAATATTGAAGGTTGCGTTTAGTAATTAATACCAAAATGAGTTATAATATTTCAATAGCGTAAGGAGTGATAAAGTGGATTATCAAAAAGCTTTGCAAAGTATTAGACAAGGAAAACTTAGTGCAGTTTATGGCATTATGGGGACTGAATTATTTTTACAACAAGAGTTGCTACAAACTTTAATGAGTCAGTTCGGTGAAGCGGATAATTTAGACATGACGAAGTTAGACATGGATGAACAGAGTCTAGATGCTGTATTAGATGAAGCTGAAATGTTTTCTTTCTTTTCAGATTACCGTTTAATCGTGGTGGAGAATGTTCAATTTTTGAATGCTAAGTCAAATCAAAAGCTTTCACCTAAAGAAGAAAAACGTTTATTGGATTATCTTAACAATCCTAACGAGGCGTCCGTATTAGTTTTTCTGATTCCATCTGAACAAATTGATAAACGTAAAAAATTGTCAAAAACTTTCCAGAAAACTACATGCTTTGTAGAAGTCAATCCGTTGAAAGAACAAGAAGTTTCACGCTATGTTCAAAGATTTATTGAGGGTGAACAACTCAATATGACGAAAGAAGCGATTAATGAATTGCTTATAAGAGTGAATTATCAATTAACAGAAGCGATGGGGGAAGTTGCGAAATTAAAAAGCTTCGCTTTAACTGGCCAGCCCATCACAATTGAGATTGTTCGTAGTTTAGTTCCTCGAACGCTAGAGTCTAATGTTTTTGAATTAACAGATGCTGTCATGAAAAAGCAAGTTGAGCGAGCAGTGCAAATTTATCAAGATCTTATTTTGATGAAGCATGAACCTATTGCTCTACATGCATTGATTGTGTCACAATTTCGTTTGATTATTCAAAGTAAAATATTGAATCAGCAAGGATTCTTAGAAGCTGATATTGCAAAAGAAGTAGGGGTTCATCCGTATCGTGTAAAATTAGCTTTACAATCTGGTAGACGATTGTCTTTGGCTAGTTTAAGTAAATTTTATGAAGAATTAATTGAAGTTGATTTTCAAATGAAGACCGGTATAGGGATAAAAGAAACACATTTTTATTTATTGCTAACGAAAATGGTGGCGATGTAGAATTTTTTTATAATATAAGGTTTTATAAATTTTATGTTGATTTATCAGACTTTGTACTGCGTTCAGCTTATTGTTATCCAAGGCAGAGGTCGCTTTCGAAGCCTCACTGACGTTCGTGCTTTTCCAGCTCAATCGGCTAGGCTCTGTCTACTTCGCTGTGCTCAGAGTCAGAGCAAGCGATTCTGTTAGTAACGTTGGATTGCCCTTTGTACCGCTATGGAAAACAATTCGCTGATCTACGTTAAGTTTGCCAACAAAAGTAAAGTGATATAATCAAGTTATACTGCTAAACAGAATTTAAAGTCCTCGGTTTCGTCCGAGGTTTTCCGATAATATTTTGTGAAAATAGGGGAGTGTTAAAATGAAAGAAAAAATTAGAATTGGTATTTGTGGCTATGGAAATTTAGGTCGTGGAGTGGAATATGCAGTGAAGCAACAGACTGATATGGAATTAGTCGCTGTTTTTTCAAGAAGAGACCCGGCGAGCGTTCAAACAGTAGCGCCAGACACACCCAAATTTTCAATTGATGAAATTGCTCGTTTCCAAGATAACATTGATGTGATGATTTTGTGTGGTGGATCGGCTACAGACTTGCCGAAACAAACGCCAATGTTAGCAGCCTACTTCAATACCATTGATAGTTTTGATACTCATGCTAGAATTCCCGAGCATTTTGATGCTGTTGATAAAGTTGCGCAAGCTTCAGAGCATGTGAGTATTATTTCAGTTGGTTGGGATCCAGGTTTGTTTTCAATCAACCGTGTTTTAGCTGAAGCGGTATTACCACAAGGTAGTACTTATACTTTCTGGGGTAAGGGTTTGAGTCAAGGACATTCAGATGCGATTCGTCGTCTAGAGGGCGTGAAGAACGGTGTTCAGTATACATTGCCAATCGAAGAAGCGGTTGAAAAAGTACGTCGTGGTGAGCAACCAGAATTAAGCACAAGTGAAAAACATCAAAGAGAATGTTTCGTTGTTTTGGAGGAAGGTGCCGATGCCTTAATAATTGAACAACAAATCAAAACGATGCCAGATTATTTCTCGGATTATGATACAACCGTTCATTTCATTAGTGAAGAAGAATTAAAAGAGAATCATTCTTCTATGCCGCATGGTGGTATGGTGATGCGAAGTGGTGTAACGGGTGAAGCAACTCAACAAAACTTTGAGTTTAATTTGAATTTAGGCTCAAATCCTGAATTTACTGGAAGCGTGCTCGTGGCATATGCAAGAGCAGCATATAAAATGAAGCTTAAAGGTGATAAAGGGGCAAAAACTGTTTTTGATGTGACGTTAAACGATTTATCACATCAAAGCTCTGAAGAATTACGTAAAAATTACTTGTAAAAAAATCTCAGACTAGCCCAGGCCATTAAATTCTGTTTAGCAGTTTTAACTTAATAATAAAAAACGTCGAAGTTACTCAATTACGAGTTGCTTCGACGTTTTTCTTATTGAAAATTATTTAGCTAATAATGCGCTTAAACGTGATTTGTCACGAGCAGCTTTGTTCTTATGAATAAGACCTTTGTTTGCTGTGCTATCAATTTCTTTAACCGCTAATTTAAATAATTCTTGTGCGTTTCCTTCGCCAGTTTCTACTGCTTTACGGAAGTTTTTAATTGCTGTACGCATTCCAGCAACGTGAGCACGGTTTACTTCAGATTTGAATTCGTTTTGACGAATACGTTTTAAAGCTGATGCGTTGTTTGCCATGCTAGTCACCTCTTTCTTGTTTATTTGCTATTAAGTCCTCGACTTAGTCAACAAGGAACATTATACATGAAAACACCTATCAAGTGCAATATGAATTATCGATAATGGTAAAATATTTTCACAAAGCTTTCGATTGCCTTATTCTATGTAAGAATTGACGAAAATGTTATAATAAAAATAACGAATGCTACATCATTAGCATCGAGAAAGGATGGTTCGAATGGTGGATTTTAAAGTAGTATCCCCTTATCAACCAGGCGGAGATCAGCCAGAGGCGATTAAACAATTAGTAGCAGGTCTAAAAGCAAACAAGCGAGAACAAGTATTACTGGGAGCAACCGGTACAGGAAAAACCTTTACGGTTGCGAATGTTATAGAAGCTGTGAACAAGCCAACCTTAGTACTGGCTCATAATAAAACCCTGGCAGGGCAACTTTATAGTGAATTATTAGAGTTTTTTCCTGAAAACTCAGTTGAATATTTCGTCTCTTATTATGATTATTATCAACCCGAAGCTTATGTACCGGCTTCTGATGCCTATATAGAAAAAGAGGCGAGTGTTAATGATGAAATTGATAAGTTAAGACATTCTGCTTCTTCAGCTTTGCTTGAGAGACGTGATGTCATTGTTGTGGCTTCTGTTTCGTGTATATATGGATTGGTAAATCCCGAGAATTACCGCGAACATGTTTTATCCTTAAGACAGGGTCAAGAAATAAAGCGCGATGCCGTTTTAGCCCGCTTGATTGAAATGCAATTTGTTCGCAATGATATAGATTTTCAAAGAGGGACTTTTCGAGTAAGGGGTGATGTACTAGAAATTTTTATGGCATCCCGTGATAAAGAAGTGATTCGTGTAGAATTTTTTGGTGATGAGATTGACCGTATTAGAGTGGTTGATGTTCTAACAGGTGAAATTAAAAATGATGTTGAGCACTATCCTATTTATCCTGCGACTCACTTTGTGGCGAATGATGAACAAACATTATCCGCTGTGGAATCAATTCGTGCAGAGTTGGAAGAGCGTTTGGAAGTTTTAAGAAGCGAAAATAAATTATTGGAGGCACAACGCTTAGAACAAAGAACAAATTATGATATCGAAATGTTATTAGAAATGGGCTACTGTAATGGTATTGAGAACTATTCACGTCATATGGATGGACGTCAGCCAGGTGAAGCGCCGTATACTTTGTTAGATTTCTTTCCAGATGACTACTTAATCGTGGTCGATGAGTCGCATATGACGATGCCGCAGATACGTGGTATGTACAACGGTGACCGTGCTCGTAAAGAGATATTAGTAGATTACGGCTTTAGATTGCCAAGTGCAGTAGATAACCGCCCGTTGAAGTTAGAAGAGTTTGAAGAACGTGTGAATCAAATTATGTATATTTCGGCTACACCAGGACCTTATGAGTTGGAACATACAAATGGTGAGTTTGTTGAACAGATTATTCGACCAACAGGCTTGCTAGATCCAATTGTGGAAGTTCGACCAATTGAAGGACAAATTGATGACTTGGTACAAGAAATTAATAAGCGTACTGAACTTAATGAAAGAGTCTTTATCACTACGTTAACTAAGAAAATGTCAGAAGATTTAACCGATTACTTGAAGGAACTTGATATAAAAGTGAAATATCTTCATAGTGATATTAAAACGCTGGAGAGAACTGAAATCATTCGTGATTTACGTTTAGGTATTTTTGATGTTTTAGTTGGTATTAACCTATTAAGAGAAGGCTTGGACGTTCCGGAGGTATCTTTAGTTGCAATATTAGATGCTGATAAAGAAGGTTTCTTAAGAAGTGAGCGATCATTAGTGCAAACGATTGGACGGGCAGCCCGTAATGAAAATGGTCGTGTTATTATGTATGCTAATAAAATCACTAAATCCATGGATTATGCCTTAGAAGAAACTGAGCGTCGTCGTTCAATTCAAATGGCTTACAATGAAGAACATGGAATTATCCCTAAGACGATTAAGAAAGATGTTCGAGATTTGATTCGTATTAGTCATGATGTAGAAAGTGAAGAGAGAGAAGAGAATATCTTAAAACAATTTAAAGCTTTATCTCGTTTACAACGTGAAGAAGAATTAGAACGCTTGACGTTAGAGATGAAACAACATGCGAAGGATTTAAACTTTGAAGCAGCCGCAGATTTACGTGATATCATTATGGAACTTAAAGCGACATTTAAATAAACTAGCGCTATTAATGCATCAGTATTGAGATATTCTATGGATAAAAGTGTAGTGATGAATATTGATGCATTTTTATGAAATGGACTTCCTGTTTAAAGAATTATTAACCTTCACTAATCAAGTTGTTTACATTATAATTAGAAATCATGTACACATTTAGAGTGGAAAAGAAAGGTGAGGGACATGCGCAAAACGCAACGTATTCCTAGTTTTGACGGTTTAAAGGGAATCGCCATCATTTCAATAGTTGCCTATCATTTATTTCCTGCAGTCATACCAGGTGGTTTCTTACTGGTTAATACATTTTTAGTGGTTTCAGGTTATTTTTTTGCTAGGAAAATGGAACAAATTCCAGAAATAAATTATCGGATTAATTGGCCAGCAATTGGTCATTATTTGAAAAAAACTGTAGAAAGATTATTCATTCCGGTTTTCTGGTTGATTCTCCTAATTGTTGTGGGCTTAGTAATTGCTTATCCACAAGAACTTAAACATATCAGGGGAGATATATTCTCGGGTTTGTTTTTTTATAATAACTTTTTTCAAATATCAGCTGAACGCTCTTATTTTGTCCAGATGACGAATGCTTCGCCTTTTACTCATCTTTGGTATAATGCACTTTATTTGCAATCGTTTATTGTGTGTATTCCTTTGGTGCTTTTAACGCGCCGTTTAAATTTTTCCGTGACTTCAAAAGCAATTTTTTGGTTAATGATTGTATTATTTAGTCATGTAATGGTTTGGTATTTATATGCTCCGGGTGAAGATCCATCAAGAGTATACTATGGACTTGAAACAAGAATATCTTCTTTTGCGATTGGTATTGCGACGGCTTATTTGCTACCAAATATACTGAGATTGATATCAGTAATAAAAGAAAAACGTGTCTTTTATAATATTATCGGCATGATTACTGTGATTGATATGATATTTTTGGTATTAATTACGCAAGATCAAGTAGATATTACGTATCATTTATGGTTACCTGTGTTTAATATCTTGAGTATGATTTTAGTATTCTTAATTAGTGTCAGAGCTCAAAGTGTTACACTGTGGCTTTCGTTGCCTCCTTTAACCTATGTGGGTAAACGATCATATTCCTATTATTTATGGTATTACCCAGTCATCGTATTTATGATGAGTCAATTTCGTTTCTTTAACGGAAATATGTTATTAATTAACATACTATCTGTTGTTTTATTAGGAATTATTGGAGAGATTTTCTATCAATTAATTGAACGTCAAAGGCTATATCTATGGTTTGGCTCTAGCTTTAATTTTAAAGCGGACTATGAAGCCTTGATAAATGCACTTCAACAGGTGTTCGAGTATAAAAAACAATTTATATCGTGGATTTTATACTTAACTTTATTAGTGTTGTTTGTCTTTGGGTTAATTCAAGCAGATGATAATATTCGCTTAACGCAGTTTCAATTAGAATATCAGGCATTTCAGACGAGTGCGAATATTCAAGCAGAACCTCATCCGCTTGAAAGGGGAATAACCAAGAACAAAGAGTACTTATTGAAAATCGACCAAGTATTGGATACACACTTCCTTACAGAAAGACAGATTCGTGATTTTCATGATGAGCTCATGAAAAGTACTATGGATGCACAACAAGTAAGTGCCGAAGCTCAGCGCATCTATGCTGAAAACCAAGCGGTTTTTGACCAAGTTGAAATGACCAATCCGTTAACATATGAATTATTAGATCCTGAGGTGCTTTTGTTTGCAACTGAAGTACCCGTTACACTTTTCGGTGACTCTTTAGTCTATATAAGTGGTCCACAAGCTATGTCGGTCTTTTTAAATGGTAATCACTATGGCCAAGGCAGTCTACAAATTTGGGATGCGGTTTCGATTTTGGATAGTTTAGTATACGATGGGTTTGTTAAAGAAAACTTAGTTGTAGTACTTGGAACGAATGCCGGTTTAGATGAAGAAGGAATGGATCAATTGATTTCAGTAGCAGGTGATCGTAAGATTTTCTTTGTTAATACTAATTCACGTGTGATGCATATCGACCAAGTGAATAAAATGATTAAGCAATATGCGGAAGAATACGACAATGTTTACGAGATTGACTGGTACACGGCTCAACAAGGGCATCCAGAATGGTACGATGGTGATGATATTCATCATAGTCCGGAAGTGGGACGTGCGAATTTTAATGCATTAGTTGCTGAGAGATTATATGAGGTACTCGTAACAGAAAGTCCAGATTAATATTATTTATATTAATTTAAGAATTTTTAGTTGCTTTTTATCTGTATATACTGTAAATTAGTTGAGTGTGATAATCACACTGACCCGTGCTCAGTTTTACGAATCACCAACGTAATACTTAGCGTGAGGCATACTAAATAGAAAGAGGTGGAATGAGATGGCAATATCAAAAGAACGCAAGAATGAAATTATCAAAGAGTACGCAACTCACGAAGGAGATACTGGTTCTCCAGAAGTGCAAATCGCCGTATTAACAGCAGATATTAACTCTTTAAACGGACATATTCGTACGCATAAAAAAGATTTTCATTCATACCGTGGCTTAATGAAAAAAATTGGTCACCGTCGTAACTTATTAGCTTACTTACGTAAGAAGGATGTTCAACGTTACCGTGAACTAATCCAACGTTTAGGTTTACGTCGTTAATTCAATCAATTAAGGATGGCCTAACAGCCATCCTTTTTATATAGGTTAAAATGATATCGGATGCATTCTACTATTCAAGTATGAGTTAATTGTCGTGCTAGAATTAATTGATATTTGTATAGTAGTGCAAGAAACTCCGAGGTCAAAGAAGAATATATTTTAGAGGAGAGAAATCATGTCAGAAAAAAAAGTATTTAGTACTACGCTTGGCGGCCGTCCGCTGTCTGTAGAAGTCGGTCAATTAGCTAAGCAAGCTAATGGTTCGGTATTAGTTCGTTATGGTGATTCAGTTGTTTTATCAGCTGCAGTTGCTTCAAAACGTCCATCAATGGGAGACTTTTTCCCATTAACTGTTCACTACATTGAAAAAATGTATGCAGTTGGTAAAGTACCAGGAGGCTTCCTTAAACGTGAAGGACGTCCATCAGACAACGCTACTTTAACTAGCCGTCTAATTGACCGTCCAATTCGCCCGATGTTCCCAGAAGGTGTGCGTACTGAAATTCAAATTACAAATACTGTATTGTCAGTAGATCAAGATTGTACGCCAGAAATGGCAGCAATGTTAGGCGCTTCATTAGCGCTAGCTATTTCAGATATTCCATTTGATGGACCAATTGCAGGTGTTAACGTAGGACGCGTAAATGGTGAGTTAGTGATTAACCCAACTGTTGCACAAGCAGAAGTAACTGATATTGAATTAACAGTTGCAGGTACTGATACTGCAATCAACATGGTGGAAAGTAGTGCTAAAGAAGTTGGCGAAGCCGACATGTTAGAAGCGTTACTATTTGGTCATGAAGCGATAAAAGAATTAGTTGCTTTCCAAAAAGAAATTGCAGCTGAAGTTGGTAAAGAGAAATTCGAATTTGATATTGCTGAAGTTCGTTCAGAAGTAACAGAACCATTAAATACTTTATTTAAAGATCAAATGGTTCAAGCGATTCAAACTGAAGAGAAAAAAGCAAGAGAAGAAGCAGTCGCTAATGTAATGGAAGCCGCTAAAGTTTATTTTGCAGAGAAATTTGCAGATGAAGTAGACTTCGATGCGTTAATGAAAGATGTTAATACAGCTTTACATGACTTAGAAAAAGATGAAGTACGTCGTTTAATTACACACGAACGTGTAAGACCAGATGGTCGTAAAATTGACGAAATTCGTCCTTTAGCTTCAGAGATTGCTTTATTACCGCGTGTTCACGGTTCTGGTTTATTCACACGTGGACAAACTCAAGCTTTAACTGCAGCAACATTAGCACCTTTAGGTGAACATCAAATTATTGATGGTTTAGGAACGGAAGAAGCTAAACGTTTTATTCATCACTATAACTTCCCTAACTTCTCTGTCGGTGAAACAGGACGTGTAGGTAGTCCTGGTCGTCGTGAAATCGGACATGGTGCTTTAGGGGAACGTGCGTTATTACAAGTAATTCCATCAGCTGAAGAATTTCCTTATACAATTCGTCTAGTTTCTGAAGTATTAGAATCTAACGGATCTTCATCACAAGCAAGTATTTGTGCTGGAACATTAGCTTTAATGGATGCGGGTGTGCCAATTAAAGCTCCAGTTGCTGGTATTGCAATGGGCTTAGTAATGGATGGTGAAAATTATACTGTTCTTACTGATATTCAAGGTTTAGAAGATCACTTAGGAGACATGGACTTTAAAGTAGCCGGTACATCTGAAGGTATCACCGCTTTACAAATGGATATTAAAATCCAAGGTATTACGAAGGAAATTCTTGAAGAAGCTTTAACGCAAGCACGTGCAGCTCGCTTAGAAATTTTAGATGAATTAACAAGCACAATTGCGTCACCACGTCCTGAATTAAGTCCATATGCACCTAAAATTGACTTAATTACGATTAACCCAGACAAAATTAAAGTGGTTATCGGTAAAGGTGGCGAAACAATCAATTCGATTATTGATGCGACAGGCGTTAAGATTGATATCGATCAAAGTGGTACAGTAAGTATTGCGTCTGCTGACCAAGATATGATTAACAAAGCAAAAGAAATGATTGAATTATTAGTTAAAGAAGTAAAAGTAGGCGAAGTTTATGAAGGTACTGTAAAACGTATCGAAAAATTTGGAGCATTCGTTGAAGTATTACCTGGTAAAGATGGTTTAGTGCATATTTCTGAATTAGAGCACCACCGTGTAAATCAAGTTGAGGATGTTTTATCATTAGGTCAAAAAATTCAAGTTAAAGTTATTGAAATTGACGATCGTGGACGCGTGAACTTATCACGTAAGGTTTTATTAGAAAAATAAAATAAGTACAAACATTAAAGTAAATGGTCAGCTTAGCTAACCATTTACTTTTTTCATTTATATGGAAGTATGCTATAATATTCGAGAACATGAAGAGTGACATGTAACGTAATATTTATTAAATTGAATGCAATTTTCTCAATAATGAACTAGTAAAATTGTATGACTTTTATCAAACACATGTAATGAAAAATGTAATAAGAATAATGAGGTGTAAAATGAGTAAAATAAAAATAATTCCTTTGGGTGGCGTCCGTGAGGAAGGTAAGAATATTTATGTAGTAGAAATCAACAATTCAATCTTTGTATTAGATTGTGGTTTGGTTTATCCGGAAGATGAATTATTAGGAATTGATGCAGTTATTCCAGATTTCAGTTATTTAGAGGAAAACGCTGATCGAATTGTTGGTATTTTCTTGACGCATGGTCACGCTGATGCAATGGGAGCTTTGCCTTATCTATTAGGTACAATTGATGCGCCAGTATTCGGTACAGAATTAACGATTGAATTAGCGAGTATTTCAGCTAAAGCACAAGGCTTGGAGGATCGTTTAGAAAACTTCTTCAAGATTGATGATGACACTGAAATTGAATTTGACGATGCAACTATTAGCTTCTTTAGAACGACACATACAATTCCAGATTCAGTCGGAATCGTTGTGAGTACTGAAGACGGCTCCATCGTTTATACAGGTGATTTTAAATTTGATGCGAGTGCATCACCACTTTATAAAACGACTTTCGGTCGTTTAACTGACATTGGTGAATCAGGCGTATTAGCTCTGTTAAGTGATTCAGCTGAAGCGGAGAGTGCTGTTGAAAACGTAAGTGATCGTGTTGTTGCAGAAGATATCACTGAAACATTCCGTAACGCAGAAGGTCGTGTTATTGTAGCAAGTATTGGTAGCAATATTGCACGTATTCAGCAAGTGCTAGATGCAGCTTACCAATCAAAAAGAACTATTTTCATGCCAGGATCAAATATGTATGAAATAGTAGACGTTGCGATTAAATTAGATAAAATTGAAATTCCAAGTGTTAAAGTATTTGGTCAAATTTCAGATTTGGATAAAACTCCAGATAATAAAGTTGTCATCTTAGAAACTGGTGGTACTGGCGAACCGATTAAAACATTACAATTAATGGCTCAGGATCGTCATCCAGAAGTAAATATTAAAGAAGGCGACCTAGTCTATTTAGCGACAACTCCATCGATTACAATGGAAACTGTTTTAGCTAAAACACAAGATATGATCTATCGTGCAGGTGCAAGTGTTAAAGCTGTGACTGACAACTTCAAAACATCAGGACATGGTGGACCTAATGACCTGAAAATGATGATTAACTACATGAATCCTCAATATTTAGTTCCAATCAATGGAGAATTTAGAATGTTATCCGCTCATGCTAAATTAGCGAATCAACTGGGTATTGACGATAATCGCATATTTATTCCAGCACTAGGTGATGTGATTGAGTTTAGTAAAGGTAAAGCTTCAATGACAGGGCAAGTACCCGCTGGTAATGTATTGGTTGATGGTATCGGTGTGGGTGATATTGGAAATGTTGTTTTAAGAGACCGACGCATCTTAAGTGAAGATGGAATATTTGTTGTTGTAGCAACAATTTCTCGTCGTCTAAAACGTATTTTAGTTGGACCACAAATTACGTCACGTGGATTTGTTTATATGAAAACAAGTACTGATTTAATTGAGGCTTGTTCTGATATGACGCTTGATGTTTTAGAAGAACATATTGTGCGTGAAGACTTTGATTGGAGCGAATTGAAGGGGGATTTACGTGAAAGATTAGGTAAATTCTTATTCAAAGAGACAAAACGTCGTCCAGTAATTTTACCAATCATTATGGAAGCGTCAAATTATCAACCACAAAACGACAAAGAATAGGGAGAGTTGAGATGAATAAACGTTCAATTCGTTTAGTATTTGACATGATATTAGCAATTGCTATAAGTGTTTCTGTGCATCAATTATTTGAGTTTATCTTTAATGGCTTTACTAATTTGCATTTTAGTTTAGTGTTAGTACCATTAATTTGGTTGGCTTTACGCTATGGTGCGTCTACTGCAGTCTTAGCGGCAGCTATGACAGGTTTAATCAACGGCTTAATTGATTTCCACTTTAGTGAATGGGTTAATATTATACTTTATGAAATTTTACCTTTATTATCGAGTGGACTAGCAGGATTATTCGCGAAGTACACACAGAAAACGCTCAATAATCGTCGCCTAAAATCAACTTATTTAAATATTTCAACTGCAAGTATTCTGGTTACTTTAACTTATTTCGCTTTGAAATTCTTTATCGTTCCAATGGGGACTGGTAATTTGACAGAATTAAGTATTAGTAAACTAGAATTTTGGGCAAGTTTTGCATTAATGGCGGTAGCCGCTGCTGTCTTACTTTGTACTGCAGCTAAAGCGATGCCTCGTTGGATTATTCCGGCTCGTACTAAATATTTAACGCGTAAAGAAACGTCATCTTTATTAAATGATTAAGCAAAAAAACATCTTATTCAAAAAGGAATAAGATGTTTTTTTATACACTCAAACGGGGATTAAAGTTTAAGTATGAATGTCGAAGCTTACTCAGCGATGTTGGCAGACACCGTGAGAATTTGCTCTAAATCTAGTATTAAGCTTCGATTTTGATTTAGCTCTTTTAAAACAATTCTACGATCCGGTAGTACAGTTGACTGAACGGTCACAAGAATTGTTGCTTGATGAATTTTATTCATTTTATCATAAAACTCATAAGTAACCCAAATAGGCTGCGTCGTAACGTAATGGTCATGCAAAGCGGTCTCAACTAAATACAAGGGCATGATAAAACTATTTTCTTGAATATGAGGTGTTTCTCTTAGAAAGGGCGAAAAAATTGACTCAGTATATTGTTGTAATTGCTTTAAAAGTTTAATGTTTTGATTAAACGAAATTGGTAATTCCATCAGAAATCCTCCTGTTTTGTGATTTATTGTCTGTTAAATTTAAATTTAATAAAAATTATTTAGATTGTGATTAATTAACATTGTTAACAATTAGTTAATAAATATGTCATATAATTATTTTTGTTCGCAATTGTTGATAGCATCATTTTATAATCGGATACAACGAACGTTTGTTTGTATATTCATTATACGAACGGTTGTTCTTTTTGTCAATGGATAATTTCAATCAATGTGAAAAATGTTATGAAACCGAAAACGTTTACTGTATAAAAAAAGACAGAAAACCTGAAAAAGCACTTGGATTTTGCTATAATTGGAATGTACAAAAAAATTAGTCGATGCATGGGAGGTGTTTTAATGGCTAAAACAACTTTGCAAGTCATTCAATCAATTGAGGATGAAGCGAGAAAAATCAAAAAGATCTATGACGAAAAAATAGAAGCTTCAAGAAAAGAGATTGAAGCTAAATTAGCGGAAGATGAAGTGATCTTCGATCACGAAACCGAGGTTCGTATATCAGAATTAAAAGAGAAGCAAACTGAAGAATTAAATAATGCTGAAGAGATATTAACTCATTCGATTGAAACGAATAACATTAAACGCGAACAAGCTTTAAAAGAGCGAAAAGATGAACTTGTTCGACAAATTGTTCAAGAGGTGGTGAATAGATATGGCGATTAGTTTAATGAATAAAGTAAATTTGCTAGCTCCAGAGAACGAATTAGATAATGTTTTGAAAGTAGTTCAAGAGTTACAGCAAATTCAAATCATTAATTTAAATGAAATAAAAGAATGGCAGAGTGTTAATAAAGAGACAAAAGAATTAATTGAAGATTATGATCAGACGGATGCAAAACCATTAACTGATAACGAACTTCTACAAGAATTAACCAAAAGACGTCAAAGAATTGAAAGAGCTATTTTTCAAATTGAAGAATATGTATCACAACCGTCTTTTTTTGAAAAATTAAAGCAAGTAAAACCTTCGGTTTCATTTGATGAAGTTGAACAAAGCGGGGCAACCTTCGATGAATACCATATAGTGGATCGGGTAAATCATTTAACCGAGACATACAACGATTTAGCAGATAAGATTGAATCGACAAAAGAGCAACTAGAGGATTTAAGAAAATGGAAACCTCTGACAGTTACACCAAATGAACTAAATAAATTTCAATATGTTCGAGCTCTAGTGGGAACTGTTCCAAGCACCAATGAAGATCAATTTATTAAATATGTTCGAGAAAATGTTGATTTAGAACATGAAACTGTGTTTATTGATGAACATGATTATGGCGTTATTATCTTTTTAAAAGATTTTGAAAGTAAAGAAATTATTCAGGATTTAAAAGATTATCAATTTACATCGTTCGAATATACCTCAAATAAATTACCAGCAGATAAAATTATAGAGATGGAAGCAACCATCAAACAATACAGTCAAGAACGTGCTGATATTCTAAATGAATTAAAAAATTCCCATAGCTTATTAGCTGAATTGAAACTTCAGTATGAGTATGTTGCTAACTTGAGTTTGCGAGAACAAGCGAAATTGCATATTGCTAGAACGCAACATTTGATTTCAATTCAAGGTTGGATCGAAGTTGATAATACGCAAGCTTTTTTAGCCCTTGTTAAGAAGAATTTCGAAGAGTCCGTTATTGTTAAAGTTTCAGAAGTATCGGAACAAGATTTAGACCATGTTCCAACTAAACTTAAAAATAATGGTATTGTTGAACCATTTGAAATGTTAACCACAATGTATGGATTACCTAATTATCGTGAAGTAGACCCAACACCACTTGTTATGCCTTTCTTCTTCGTCTTTTTCGGTATGATGATTGCTGACTTGGGATATGGATTGTTACTTATGTTATTATCTGCAATTCCTTTGAAACTCTTAAAGTTAGATAAATCTAAGAAAAATACAGTCAAGTTAGTCCATATTCTCTCATGGTCAATTATTGGATGGGGCTTAGTGTATGGCTCATTCTTTGGATTTACTTTACCATTCCAATTAATCGATATTAATAATGATATTACGGTTGTAATGATTATTTCTATTGGAATTGGTTTGGTTCACTTATTAATCGCTTTTGGTTTGAATGTCTATTTGAAAGCGAAAGATAAGAAATACGCACTTGCTTATACTGAGGGCTTGGCTTGGATGATAATTATTCTCGGCCTGTTGATGTTAGTCATTGGCATGTTTTTCCCAGCATTTTCTGTTTTATCAACAGTAGGTGGTTGGGTAGCCGCTTTAAGTTTGATTGGAATCTTTGTCGGAAATGTCATCGAAGCTGGAAGTATTTCTGGTTTAGGTGGTGGACTTTTAGGTTTGATTAATGGAGTGAGTTACTTTGGTGACGTGATTAGTTATTCTCGTTTAATGGCTTTAGGTTTATCTGGAGTGAGTATTGCAGCAGCCTTTAATATGATTGTGGCATATCTTCCGCCAGTAGGTCGTTTTACAATCGGGATACTGATTTTTGCTGCGTTACATTTCTTTAACTTATTCTTATCGATGTTAACTGCAGCGGTACATAGTTTGCGTTTAATTTTTGTAGAGTTTTTCGGTAAATTCTATACCGGGAACGGTCAACCATTTAAACCTTTAAAAACAGAAGAAAAATATATAAATTTATCAGAAAATAATGGTACGGAGGAGTAATATTATGGAATATATTTCAACTTATTTTAGTCAATACGGTGGAGCTTTTTTTGCTGGCTTAGGCGTATTTTTAGCGGTAGCTTTATGTGGAATTTCATCAGCTCGAGGATTAGGGCTAGTAGGACAATCAGCTGCGGCCTTACTTAAGGAAGAGCCAGAGAAATTCGCACAAGCATTAATTTTACAATTAATGCCGGCCTCACAAGGTCTATATGGTTTCGTTATTGGATTCTTAATTCTAACAAATATCACATCTGATATGGCATTAAGTACTGGTGTAGGCTATTTAATTGCATCATTACCGATTGCGCTTGTAGGTTATTTCACAGCTGGTAACCAAGCAGATGTGGCAGTAGCATCGATGGGAATTCTTGCGAAACGCCCTGAAGAAAACAGTAGAGGGATCATCTTATGTTCGATGGTTGAGATGTATGCAATCTTAGCGTTTGTAATTTCATTTATTTTACAATCGAACGTTTAATTAGAAAGGACGTATTATATGAGCGAATTAACTCAATTAAAAGACTCTGTCCTTGCTCAAGCGAATGAGAAGGGACAATTGAAACTTGAGAGAGCTCAGCATGAACACGCAAAAGAATATCAAACAAAACGTGATCAATTAATACACGATAAGGAAGCTTTAAGACGCCATAAAATAAGTGAACTTAAAGATAGTTACATGCGTAGAATGCAACAGATCTCGAATCAGCAAAGATTAACATCTTTAAATAGTAAACAACAAGTTTTAACGGTACTTTTCGATGGAGCAGTAGAAGTGATGAATAATTGGTCGAGTGAAGAACAATTAGATTTCGTTCGAAAAATTTTAAAGAAATTTGAAGAACGTGAACTGGTACTAACCTTTGGCGAATTAACTAAAAAATTGATAACTGAGACAGCTATTCATCAATTAAAAAGTGAGTTTCCAAAAATTTCAATAAATGATGAAACAATTGCTAAAGAAGGCGGTTTTATCTTAACCGAGGACAGAATAGATTTTAATTATCTATATACTAAACTTGTAGAAGCAACACGTAATGAAATTAATTTAGAGATTGCCAAAGAAGCTTTTGGCACAGATTAGGGGGGATTAAATGAACGCTGAGCATTTTACAGAATTGAATACACTGATTAGCGTTAAAGAACCGACCCTTTTATCTAAAACAGACTTAGATAAAATAATGTCTGCTGAAGATGAAGAAAGTTTACATTTATTATTACAGAATACAGAATATCATTTCAGTTTAAATGATTTATCCGATACTTTAACAATTGAAAAACGGTTGATGAACGAGTTGATTCATGATTTTCATTTTGCTTATGAAGAATCACCTGTAAAAGAAATTGTCGATATATTTGCATTGAAGTTTATGTACCATAATTTAAAAATGTTATTGATTATGCGTGCAACCGGACAAGATTTAAGCCATTTGTTAACCCCTATTGGCCGCTACTCAATGAATGAGTTACGTCACGTGGTTCAAACGTTGGAGTCGGCAATTATTGAACAAGCGATCGTCGATGAAATAGCTAGCACATGGAACAGTTATGTTACTTACAATGTAGTTGAAGCATTAGATATTGGGATGGATAATGCTTATTTCAAACACTTACGACTGACAGAACAGAAAATCGATCATCCTGATATCACTAATTTAGTAAATGTTCTTATCGACTTTTACAATGTTATCTCCGCTAAAAGAGGGTTAGATGACCGACTGGCGATGAGTGATTTAATCGAAATTATGTCAGATGAAGGTACTTACACTGCTAGAGAATTTATCGAATTAGTTGAAAACCATCAAATTAATCAATGGTTTGATCAGATTAATCAATTACCCTTTGATCGTAAATTTGATAAGTTTCGCGACAAGATGTTGGACGGTAGTATTCAAAGTTATGAATTAGAAAAACTACAAAGCATCTATACCCACAGTTTTTTACACGAGAAGAGACGCGAAATATTGGGACCAATGCCAGTTTTAAGATACTTATATGGTAAACAGATGGAAATAAAAAACTTACGACTAATTTTAACAGGTAGAGTTAATCAACTATCAAATGAGCAAATTACAGAAAGGATGAGACCAATTTATGGCGAAACAATATAAAATTGCAGTCATGGGTAATAGAGATGCAATCTTACCTTTCAAAATCATTGGTTTTGATACCTATCCTGTAAATGAAGGCTCAGAAGCGAAGAAATTACTCAACCAGTTAGCTAAGCAAAACTATGGCATTATTTATTTAACAGAAAATATCGCAGCTGAAATACCGGACGTCATTAATTTTTATGACGCGCAAGTCACACCTGCTATCATTTTAATACCGACTCATAAGGGACGACTTGGTATTGGTGCAGCACGTATTCAAGAAAACGTTAAGAAGGCTGTCGGTCAAGATATATTGTAAGATATTTATTAAAAGAATGATTTTAAAACTAGAAACACAAGGAGGGAATGTATTGAGTCAAGGAAAAGTAATTAAAGTTTCAGGACCACTTGTCGTTGCATCGGGAATGCAAGACGCGAATATTCAAGACATTTGCCGAGTTGGTCACATGGGGCTTATTGGCGAAATCATTGAAATGAGAAGAGATAAAGCCTCCATTCAAGTTTATGAAGAGACATCAGGTATAGGCCCAGGCGAACCGGTCATTACAACAGGTAGTCCTTTATCTGTCGAATTAGGTCCAGGCTTAATATCTAATATGTATGATGGGATTCAACGACCATTAAAAGCTTTTATGGAAGTAACTCAAAGTGACTATTTAATCCGTGGTGAAGAAATTGATGTGTTAGATCAAGAGCATAAATGGCAATTTATCTCAAAAAAATCGATAGGTGACTATGTCGAGGCTGGGGACATCTTAGGTGTTATTCAAGAAACAAAAGTAATTGAACACCGCATCATGGTACCAGTTGGTATTTCAGGTAAATTGACACATATAAATTCCGGAGATTATACCATAAAAGATAATGTTTATACAATTGAACAAGCAAATGGTGAAGAGTATCAAGGAACTCTCGTTCAAAAATGGCCAGTAAGAAAAGGTAGACCATTTAAGAAGAAATTAATACCGACAGAACCACTTGTAACGGGACAAAGGGTCATTGATACTTTCTTCCCGGTAGCAAAAGGTGGGGCAGCAGCTGTTCCGGGACCATTTGGAGCTGGTAAAACAGTGGTGCAACACCAAATTGCGAAGTTTTCAAACGTAGACATTGTTGTTTATGTTGGTTGTGGGGAACGTGGAAACGAGATGACGGATGTATTAAATGAATTTCCTGAATTGATTGATCCGAATACAGGTGAATCAATCATGGAACGTACGATTTTAATCGCGAATACGTCCAATATGCCGGTTGCAGCCCGTGAAGCATCGATTTACACAGGGATTACGATTGCAGAATATTTCCGTGATATGGGCTATTCAGTCGCCATTATGGCAGATTCAACATCACGTTGGGCAGAGGCATTGCGTGAAATGTCAGGTCGATTGGAAGAAATGCCTGGTGATGAAGGGTATCCAGCATATCTCGGTAGTCGAATTGCAGAATACTATGAGCGAGCAGGAAGAATTGAAACAATTGGATCTGAGAGTCGTGAAGGAACAATTACTGCAATTGGGGCGGTATCACCTCCAGGTGGAGATACCTCAGAACCGGTTACGCAGAACACATTAAGAATCGTTAAAGTATTCTGGGGCTTAGATGCTTCGTTAGCTCAAAGACGTCACTTCCCATCAGTGCATTGGTTAAACTCTTATTCATTGTACTCTGATGATATCGGCAGCTATTTAGATGAGCAGTACGGAAGTAATTGGAGCGAAAAAGTAACGCGTGCGATGAATATTCTTCAAAGGGAAGAAGAGTTGGACGAAATTGTTCGCTTGGTTGGAGTGGAAGCATTATCCGATCGTGACCGTTTGACATTGAATACGGCAAAAATGATTCGTGAAGATTATTTACAACAGAATGCATTTGATGATGTCGATACTTATACGTCATTTAAGAAGCAGATTGCAATGTTAACGAACATTCTAGAATTTGATCATGAAGCGAATGAAGCAATTGATTTAGGCTCTTACTACTTAGATATCATGAATGGTACAGAAGAATTAAGAGATCGAATTGCACGTAGTAAATTTATTGAGGAAGAACGAGTAAGTGAAATCGAAGCCTTAAAACGCGAAATTGATTTAACGATTCGTCAAGTAATTCAAAGTGGAGGTGAGGACTAATGGCATATATTAAAGAATATAAAACGGCAAGAGAAGTCGTTGGTCCCCTTATGATTGTTGAAGGCGTTGAAGGCGTTAAATTCAACGAGCAAGTAGAAGTACAGATGCATAATGGTGAGATTCGTCAAGGACAAGTGCTTGAAGTCGATGGCGATAATGCAATGGTGCAACTATTTGAAGGGTCATCAGGAATAAATTTAGAAAATACCAAAATACGATTCTCAGGACGTTCTTTACATTTACCAGTATCGGAGGATATGATTGGACGAGTATTTGATGGTATGGGGAAAATTATGGATGAAGGTCCAGATATCATTGCTGAAAAACATTTAGATATAGATGGACAAGCAATCAATCCAGTTGCACGAGATTATCCGGATGAATTTATTCAAACGGGTATCTCAGCAATAGACCACTTGAACACTTTAGTAAGAGGTCAAAAATTACCTGTTTTCTCTGGCGCAGGTTTGCCACACCAAGAACTAGCAGCCCAAATCGCACGTCAAGCGGCTGTATTAAACTCAGATGAAAACTTTGCGGTAGTGTTTGCTGCGATGGGAACAACCTTTGAAGAAGCAGAATTTTTCGTGAATGACTTACGTAAAACGGGTGCAATTGATCGTTCAGTTTTATTTATAAATTTAGCCAATGATCCTGCAATTGAAAGAATTGCAACACCTAAAATTGCTTTAACAACAGCTGAGTATTTAGCTTACGAGAAAGGTATGCATGTACTAGTCATTATGACAGATATGACAAACTACTGTGAGGCTTTACGTGAAGTGTCCGCTGCGCGTCGTGAAGTACCAGGTCGACGAGGCTACCCAGGTTATCTATATACCAACTTATCTACTCTATATGAACGTGCAGGTCGTTTGGTAGGTAAGCCTGGTTCGGTAACGCAAATCCCTATACTATCAATGCCTGAAGATGATATCACACATCCAATTCCTGATTTAACAGGATATATTACCGAAGGTCAAATTATTCTTGACCGAGATTTATATAACAGCGGCTATCGTCCACCAATTAACGTGTTACCATCATTATCACGATTGAAAGATAAAGGTTCAGGTGAAGGTAAAACACGCAAGGATCATGCAGCAACGATGAACCAATTGTTTGCAGCTTATGCAACAGGTAAAGAAGCCAAAGAGTTAGAGGCAATTCTAGGTGAAGCAGCTCTATCTGCAACGGATCGTAAATATGTTGAATTTACGGAAAGATTCGAAGAAGAGTATATTAACCAAGGCTTCTATACTAACCGAACCATTGAAGAAACATTAGACTTGGGCTGGGAATTATTATCTATCTTGCCACGTACGGAATTGAAGCGTATTAAGGATGATATGCTTGATGAGTATTTACCTGAAAAAGAGGGTGAATAAACCTTGGCTAAACTTAATGTGAAACCAACTCGTATGGAGCTACGTCGCCTAAAAAGCCAATTAGCAACAGCAACGAGTGGTCATAAATTATTGAAGGATAAGCAAGATGAATTGATGCGTCAATTTATCAAGCTTATTCGTGAGAATAATACATTACGAGAAAAAGTTGAAAATGGTTTAGTAGACAGCATGCAAGATTTTGTTTTAGCGAAATCATTAGAAAATGATCAAATTGTACAAGGTTTGTTTGCTGTTCCATCAAAAGAAATAAGCTTACGTATGCAAACTGAATCGATAATGAGTGTAAGGGTCCCACGTATGTTTACGGATATCTATGAACATGGTCAATCAGATAGTGCTTATTACAGTTATTCAAACTCAAACAGTGGTATGGACGAAGCGATTGATTCCATTTCTGCTTCATTAGATGATTTACTGAAACTAGCTGAAATTGAAAAAACATGTCAATTGATGGCGGATGAAATTGAAAAAACACGACGTCGTGTAAATAGTTTAGAATTTCGAACGATTCCTCAATTAGAAGAAACAATTTATTTTATCGAAATGAAGCTAGAAGAATCTGAGCGTGCTAATGTGACGCGCATGATGAAGGTTAAAGATATGGATAAAAATAAAGAAGAGGTATAAATTTCTTCTAGTTATTTTTAGCATAAATGAATGAGAACTGTTACGAGGTATTAACTTTGTAACAGTTCTTTTAATACCATAAGGGATTAGGAGTTTTATGATGATTTGCCGTGCTTTAGGCTTCACTCAGCTTATTGTATTTCCAAGGCGGTGGTCGCTTCCAAAGCCTCACTGACGTTCAGGCTTTTCCAGCTCAATCGGCTAGGTTGTGACTAATTCGCTACGCTCAAAGTCACACCAAGCTGCGCCGATTGCCCGTTATACCGCTTTGGAAAACAAGTCACTGAGCTACGCTTAGTATTTTAATAAAAATAACGTTGTATCATCATATTAAAACTGCTAAACGAAATTTAAAGACCTCGGACTTGTCCGATTTTTCTTCGTAATATAAGGATTATAGGTTTTGTATTGATTTGATGGGGTTGTGCTTCACTCAGCTTATAGTTTTTCCAAGGCGGTGGCCGCTTTCAAAGCCTCTTTGGAAGTCATGGTGTTCGTGCTTTCCAGCTTAAACGGCTAGGCACTGGCTATTTCGCTGTGCTCAAAGTCAGAACAAGCGATTCTATTAATAGCGATGAATTAAACTTTGTACCACTTTGGTCAAACATCACAGCAAGCTATGTATGGTACTTCATTCAACTGAATCAATGTTGTGGTCAAAAAATAACATGCTTTGTGTCGAATTGAATCGTTCTATACAATTTTAAATAAATTAAACTAAATACGATATTATCGACGTCAAATTCTAAGAAAACTTTAAAGTAATTTTCACATTACTATATTGGTGTTACTTGGAAAATCTGATATTATTAATAAGATAGTTTTTAATTGTTTTAAATAGATAAGTTTACTTAAGGAGGCATTTTTTTGTCAGGAATGGATAGAAGAGAACAAACGAGATCATCAAGACATCGTCGACGTAAACCAAGACGTAAACGTAAATTTGGTTGCTTTGGTTTTATTGTCGTATTATTGTTAATTGCAATTGGAGTGGCTGGTTTTTACGCGTGGAATGTTTACCGTAATGTTGAACAAACAACAGCGGTTTTATATACTGAAAAGCCCGAAGGGCAAGTATTAGTGCGTGAAGAATCAATTGATATTCAACAAGAAGAAAAACCATTCTCAGTTTTGTTATTGGGAATCGATACTGGTGATATGGGGCGTGTTGATCAAGGGCGTTCCGATGTAATGATGGTAGCTACTGTAAATCCTAATACAAATCGTACAACGATTACAAGTATCCCGCGTGATAGTTTAACCGATATTGTTGGCTACGGGACACAAGATAAAATTAATCATGCGTATGCTTTTGGCGGTGTTGCAATGTCAGCTAACACAGTGCAAAATTTATTAGAAATTCCAATTGATTTTACTGTTTCTGTTAATATGCAAGGTTTCGAAGATATCGTAGATGCTGTAGGTGGTATTACAATTACACCAACTGATACGTTCAGCCAAGACGGTTACCAATTCTATGAGGGGCAATCCACTTTTATGGACGGTACGATGGCTTTAGCATATTCACGAAACCGCTATGACACAGGAGGAGACTACGGTCGTCAAGCCCGCCAACGTCAATTAATAGACGGCATTTTACATTCTGCATTAAATGTGTCTACTTTATGGAATTATAATGAGATTTTAGCTTCCTTACAAGGTAATGTGCAAACAGATATTACGTTTGATGACATGTTGACAATCTTTAATAATTATCGTGGTGCTATTGATACTATTGAAAATTATCAGTTATCTGGTAGCGGAAGTATGATTGACGGCGTTTATTACGAGATATTAGATCCTTCATCATTAGCAGAAGTGATTGATCAGTTGCAATATGAGTTGGAATTGAATAATTAGAATTTTATGAGTTTTCATAAACGTTTCATTAGATTATACACTTAGCTTTCAAGATTGTTACTTTTATGTTAAGATAATCTTCATAACTAATAGCAGAAAACATATTGGAGGGGTAGCATGGCATCAACGAGAGGATTGTTAATTGTATTATCAGGTCCATCCGGTGTAGGGAAAGGAACTGTTAGGGCAGCAATCTTTAAAAAGAATATATTCAATTATGTTTATTCTGTATCGGCAACGACTCGTGAAAGTAGACCGGGAGAACAAGATGGCGTCGATTACTATTTTGTTTCAAGAGATGAATTTGAAAAATTAATCGAACAGGACGCATTATTGGAATACGCTGAATATGTGGGGAATTATTATGGCACACCTATTCAAAAGATTGAAGAAAACTTGGCGGCAGGTAATGATGTATTTTTAGAGATTGAAGTTCAAGGTGCTTTAAAAGTTCGTCAAAAAATGCCAGAAGGAATATTCATATTCTTAGCTCCTCCTAATTTACAGGAACTAGAATCGCGTATTACAGGACGTGGGACAGATGGTGAAGCGATAATCTATGAACGTATGCAAAAGGCACGTGAAGAAATTGAATTAATGCAACATTATGACTATGTTGTTGTTAATGATGAAGTGGAATTTGCTGTTGAAAAAATTAATTCAATTATTCAAAGCGAGCATTTAAAAGTAGAACGTGTCGTGGATAAAATCAAAGCTGATATTCATAAATATTTTCAAAAAGGGGATGAGTCAAGATGATGTTATATCCGTCAATTGATGAGTTATTGGAAAAAGTTCCTTCTAAATACAGTTTAATCATTTTAGCAAGTAAACGTGCGCACGAAATGCGCTTATACGATAACATGCAATTAAATGATTATAAATCTGTTAAGCCAGTAGGTAAAGCATTAGAAGAAGTTGTTGATGGTGTGTTAGATATTCAAGATTAATATTGAATCAATAATTAGACTGCTAAGAAAAGTTTGAATGAATAACTTTTCTAGTAGTCTTTTTTAGTGTAGGATAAAGGATGCAGAGTTTAGGAGGTGCGTTCATGATTGTACAAGTTATAGTAGATATACCTGCGGCGCAAGTGAATCGTACGTTCGATTATCAAGTTCCTGCTAAATGGCAAAGTATCATTCAACTAGGAATTCGTGTGCAAGTTCCTTTTGGACGTCGTCAATTACTTGGATTTGTAGTGGGGATGGATGATACCACTTTGTTCAGTGGGGAGTTAAAAGAAATAACAGGTGTTCTAGATTATGTTTCGTTTTTAAATCCAGAACTTATTGAATTAAGTGAATATTTAGCAGGAAATCTACATGCGTTTAGAATTTCGGTTTTACAAGCCATGTTACCGAATATGTTGAAAGTAAAATATGAGAACATTTTCATTATAAATGATTTACAGAAATTTCAGACGATGACGCTCGAATTTGCTGAGCAATTGATGTATGGTCCTGAGATTGAATTTCAGAAATTAACATTAGAAGCAATTTTACCAGGACAGTTAATTAAAGAAATGATTCAGGCGGAGGTAATCGAGTTGGAATATCGTGTGTTAAATCAAACAACACACAAGAAAATTCCCTATCTTAAGCCGCTATTAAATTTTGAAGACATGCAAGCTATAGTGGAAAAACAAGGTAAGCGTAGCCCTAAGCAAGTTCAGCTATTAACTTATTACTTGGCTAATTATCCTTTGATGTGGGAGGAAGCACCACTTAATGAAGTGGCAAAACGTTCTGGAGTGAGTACTGCAACCATTAAATCTGTAATTGATAAAGGTTGGTTCGAAAGACAGGAACGACAAGTTTATCGAGATCCATTGGCCAACCAAGAGCGACACTCAACAACTGCAAGAGCTTTATTGCCGGAACAAGCAATAGCGTTTAATGCAGTGAAAGAAGCTATTACAGCTGAAAGAAATGAAACCTTCCTACTAGAAGGTGTTACAGGCAGCGGTAAGACTGAGGTCTATCTTCAATTAATGGCGCATGCTCGACAGAGAGGAGAGGCGGCCATTCTATTGGTACCCGAAATTTCATTAACTCCTCAAATGGTTGCGCGAGTCACCGAGCGATTTTCAACGGGTGTAGCGGTGCTTCATTCTGGTTTATCCACAAGTGAAAAGTATGACGAATGGCGCCGAATAATCAAAGGCGAAGCAACGATTGTGGTAGGTGCTCGTTCATCAGTTTTTGCGCCACTCGATAAACTAGGTTTAATTATTATCGATGAAGAACACGAAACAACCTATAAACAAGCTGATAATCCACGTTATCATGCTCGCGATGTAGCGTTATGGCGATGTCAGTATCATCAATGCCCTTTGGTATTAGGAAGTGCAACACCTTCTTTAGAGACGCGCTCACGGGCTGAGGTTGGTCGCTATACGCTGTTAAAGATGGAAGCTAGAGTGAATCAAGCTCCTTTACCACCAGTAGAAATTATAGATATGACCCAAATGGCAGTTAGAGAGACAAGTAATGAGTTTTCACCCTTATTAAAAGAAAAAATTCGTGACCGCTTAGAAAAAAAAGAACAAATAGTTCTACTGTTAAATCGTCGAGGTTATGCGTCCTATTTACTCTGTAGAGAGTGTGGTTATGTCTTAGAATGTCCACGTTGTGATATTTCTTTAACTTATCACAAACACGATCATAAGATGAAATGTCATTATTGTGATTTCCAACAGAATATCCCACGCAATTGTCCTCAATGTCAAAGTACACATCTTAGAACCTTTGGTTTAGGGACACAAAAAGTAGCTGAGACACTAGAAGAGCTCTATCCAGATGCAAGAGTGATACGCATGGATAACGATACAACAAGACGCAAGGGCCAGCATGAGAAACTTTTGAAGCAGTTTGCCGAAGAAAAGGCAGATATTCTATTAGGTACTCAAATGATTGCAAAAGGGTTGGATTTTGAAAAGGTAACATTGGTAGGTGTTATCAATGCAGATACTTCACTAAATTTACCTGACTTTAGAGCTGGTGAGAAAACCTTTCAATTACTAACGCAAGTTGCTGGTCGAACAGGGCGTGGTCGTTTTGCGGGTGAGGTATTAATCCAGACATATAATCCAGAGCATTATGTGATGCAATTTGCTAAGCAACACGATTATGAAAAGTTTTTCTATTATGAGATGAAGCGACGTCACATTGGAAATTATCCACCTTATTTTTATACGACGTTGATTTCTGTTTCAAGTAAAAATTTGGCTAATGCGCAAGAGAAAATATATGAAATAAAAGCAAATATTTATAATCAGCAATCATCGAATAGTGATCTGTTAATCTTAGGACCAAGTAAAGGTCCTGTTGCAAGAATTAATGAATATTATCATTTTCAACTTATGTTGAAATATAAAAATAAAGAACTTGTTCAATCACAATTAAATGAGATTTTGACAGCTTCTCAACAAGATTTGAAACAAGGGCTACGTGTTAGTATTGATCATGAGCCATTGTACTTTATCTAAGGAGATGAAAAATTATGCAAAAGAAAAAAGCTATTTTTATGGGAACTCCAGATTTTTCGGTTTCTGTATTAGAAGGATTAATTAATCATAATGAAGTAGAAGTAATTGCAGCTGTCACTCAGCCAGATCGTCCAGTTGGACGTAAGCGAGTATTAACAGCACCACCAGTTAAGCAATTAGCTGAGGCGCATAATATTCCTGTATACCAACCAGAGAAGTTGGGTGGTTCAGAAGAAATGACAACCTTATTAGGTTTGGAGGCGGATATCTTAATCACAGCTGCTTATGGTCAATTTGTACCTACGCGCTTATTGAATGCGCCGCGATATGGAGCAATCAATGTGCATGCTTCATTATTACCTAAATACCGCGGAGGTGCACCAATCCATTATGCAATCTGGAAAGGTGAGCAAGAAACTGGTGTTTCAATCATGTACATGGTAAAAGAAATGGATGCGGGTGATGTTCTCGCACAAAGAGCCATTCCAATTGAAAAAACAGATGACGTTGGCAGTATGTTTGATAAACTTGCTGTTTTAGGGCGTGAGCTATTATTGGATACTTTACCCGCTATTTTTGCAGAGGAAATAGTGGCGGTTCCACAAGAAAAATCGCTAGTAACCTTCTCTCCAACGATTTCGAAAGAAGAAGAACAACTAAACTGGCAACAGACATCGATTGAAATTGATCAACACGTACGCGGTTTCCGTCCATTTCCATCAACATATACTTGGCTAGATGAACAAAGAGTCAAGATTTGGCAAGGGAAAGATATTGATTTTGCGACGGAGAAATCATTTGAGCCTGGCACAGTAGTGGCTGTACAGGATAAACAATTAATCGTTGCATGCGGTGAAAAAACTTACTATGCTATTTCTGAATGGCAAGAAAGCGGCAAAAAACGTATGACCATCGAAACTTACCTGATTGGGAATGCAGAAGATGATATTATAGGTAAACAATTTGCCTACAAAATTTAGTTTTAAAGGGTTGAACTATTATGAAAACCAAACAAAAAAGTGAAAAGAAATTTAAGGATAATTTGCGTTGGCAAGCTTTAAAGATACTTGATCAAATCGAGCATCAACATCAGTATTCTAACGTGGTGTTAGATCGCTTTTTAACTGAAACTGACTTATCCGATAAAGACCAACGATTATTAGTTAAAATAGTTTACGGTGTGATTCAAAGACGTTACACATTAGATTATTATCTAGCTCCGTTACTAAAAGGAAAAAAAGTAGAAGACTGGGTGGGCAGCTTATTAAGACTATCCGTCTATCAGATTGTTTATTTGGATAGAATTCCATCTCACGCTGTTGTAAACGAAGCTGTATCAATCGCGAAAGTAAATGGTCATCAAGGTTTAGGTAACTTTGTTAATGGTGTTTTACGACATTTCTTAAGAAATGAACGCCCAAGTTTTGAAAAAATTCAAAATCCGGTAAAAAGATTATCGATTCAATACAGTGTTGAAGAATGGATAGTAGAGAAATTATTAGCAGTTAAAACTTTAGATGAAGTAGAAAATATTCTTGTGAGTCTAATCGAAGAACCATTTGTATCTGCAAGAATTAATCGTCCGACAGAAGAGCGTCATAATATTCTAGAAGAGTTGACTGCTGAAGGCTTTAGTGTAGAAGCAAGTCCTTTATCACCTTACGGAATCCGTTGCATGAAAGGTAATCTTATTCATTCAACAGCTTTTTCAAAAGGGATTTTGACAATTCAAGATGAATCGTCAATGTTAGTAGCACCTCTAGGTGGTATACAAGGTAACGAACAAATACTTGATGCTTGTTCAGCGCCAGGTGGAAAAGCAACACACATCGCTAGTTTTGTAAAGGATGGACATTTAACGGCTTTAGACATTTCTGAAGGTAAACTTAAAAAAGTCGCTGAACATATGGAGAGAATGGACTTAGCAGATAAAGTTTCACTTTTTGTCTCAGATGCGACTAAATTTTATCCTAAAAATGATGTATTATATGATATTATATACCTAGATGCTCCATGTTCAGGTTTAGGCTTAATGAGACGAAAACCAGAAATCAAGTATCTCAAAACTCAGGATGATGTAATCGGCTTAGCACAAATTCAACTGCAACTACTAGAGCATATGTCACAATTGTTGAAGGATGGCGGTACGCTAGTTTATAGTACTTGTACAATTACTGAAGAAGAGAATGAAAGTGTATTAGAAAGATTTACAGAAATCCATCCTGAATTTTCAATTGAACCAATTCAAGAAGTGGATAATATTCCATCTAATTTAATAAATGAAAAGGGTCAAGTACGAGTATGGCCTAATCAATATCATACTGATGGATTCTTTATCGCACGTCTGAAGAAAAATAACTAATGTGACATACGAGGTGAAAGAATGAAAATTTCAGTCCATTCCAATATTGGGAAGCGACGTACATCAAATCAAGATTATGCTGATTATTATACATCTCAAGCACAACAAACACTCTTCGTACTTTGCGACGGAGTAGGGGGTCACCAAGCAGGAGATGTAGCCAGTCAATTGACAACCAAATTTCTAGGAGAAAAATTTCAAGAGATTGAGGAAGTACTTTCCTTAGAAAGTATGCAAAATTGGATGTTAGAAGCTATTCAAGCAGTGAATAGTTATATTTACCGTGAATCGGTTGAACATTCTGAATTAGTTGGAATGGGAACAACCTTAGTCATGGCAGCTTTTACAGAAGACCAGTGTGTAATTGCTCACGTTGGAGATAGTCGTGCTTATACATACTATCAAGAGAAATTAACGCAAATTACTGAAGATCACTCTTTAGTAAATGAATTAATCCGTTCAGGTGAGATTACTGAAGAGGAAGGAAATCATCATCCTAGAAGAAATGTTGTCACACAATCCATTGGTGGAACTGAATCAGTTTCAGCAGAATTAAATATAGTTGAAGCGTCACAAATGGAAATGTTGTTACTATGTTCAGATGGCCTATCTAACATGGTAAATCAAGATGAAATGCTTGGATTATTTAATCAGTATCGTGAGCAGGATGATTTTGCGGAAATTTTAGTTGAAGCCGCAAATGATGCGGGTGGTATGGATAATATTACAATTATCTTAGTTTCAAAAGTTGCTGCGTCGATGGACGGAGGCGATAATTAATGGAAATAGGAGATAAATTATCAGGACGTTATTTACTCACTAATACCATCGGTCAAGGTGGTATGGCTAATGTATTCTTAGCGCATGACTTAATACTCGATCGCGATGTCGCCGTCAAAGTACTTCGTTATGACTTCCAAGACAACAAAGATGCCATTCGTCGTTTTCAACGAGAAGCAATGTCGGCAAGTCAATTACTACACCATAATATTGTTGAGGTTTACGATGTAGATGAAGAAGATAAGCAACAATACATTGTGATGGAGTTTGTAAAAGGTACCGATTTAAAAACATATATCCTACAAAATGCACCAATTTCATTAGAATTAGTGGTGTCGATTATGAGCCAAATTCTATCAGGGATCGATGTGGCCCATAAACATCGAATTATTCATCGTGATATCAAACCACAGAATATTCTGATAACAGGACAAAATGAAGTAAAAATTACCGATTTTGGTATTGCAATTGCACTTTCTGATACATCTATTACACAAACTAATACTTTATTAGGATCAGTACATTATTTATCACCTGAACAAGCGCGTGGTAGTAATGCAACGACTAAATCTGATATTTATGCATTGGGTGTTGTGTTATATGAATTAATTACGGGATCAGTACCATTTGATGGTGAATCTGCTGTATCAGTAGCACTGAAACACTTCCAAGAACCTTTCCCAAGAATACGTGAAGAATTAAATTATATTCCTCAAAGTTTGGAGAATGTAGTCTTAAAAGCAACGGCTAAAGAACCGAAGGATCGTTATAACTCAGTTCAAGAAATGTTACAAGACTTAAGTACTAGCTTAAGTGCTAATCGCATGAATGAAGTGATGTTCCAACCTTCAGATAATTTAGACGAAACAATGATTGTAAAACCGATTAAGCCGATTTCGAGTGCTAGTAAAGTTTTATCAGAACAAGTTTCAGCGCCTGAACCACTTGATGAGACAGTTTTTCAGAGTTTTGATGAAGTTGCACCAATTTCAGTCCCTAAACGTAAAAAAGGATTTTTAGGTGTTATTTTTGCCTTAATTATTATGATGTTACTAGCGAGTGGCGGCTACTATGTTTATTCGCAAATGATGCGCTATGTGACTGTTCCGGATGTAGCTGATATGACACAAGCTGAGGCTGTTGAATTACTGTCTGAGTTTGACTTGACAGTTAGTACTGTCACTCAAGCTTGGCATAATACAGTAGAAGCAGGCAAAGTTATCTCATCAAATCCGGGTAGTAACGAACGTGTAGAACGAAATAGTCAAGTCGAATTAGTGATGAGTAATGGAAAAGAACAGGTTGAAATTGGTAATTACGTTGGCGAGATGTATGAACCAATTCGTAGTCAATTAAGAGCTGCTAACTTCATAGTTGAAAGACGTGACCTAGCATCTGGGCCTGAAGATGAAGGCAAGATTTTAGGCCAGACGATTGAACCAGGATCTAAAGTAATTCCAGAAAATACAACGATTACGTTAATTGTAGGAAGTTACTCTGAGTCATTCACGATGCAAGATTTTTATAACTTATCTTATGATATGGTAGAAAATTTTGCCGCTGCTTATGGCGTTACAGTAGAAACTGAGTATGAATACAATGACTATATTCCAGAAGGACAAGTTATCAGTCAATCACCAAGTAATGGTACACCTTTAGTTCCAGGTGACATTATATCAGTGGTTGTATCGGCAGGTCCTGAGGAAGAAGAAATTGTAACTGCTTCAGAAAACATCACAATTGAATACACACCTATATACGCCGAAGATGATACTGAACAAACTGAACCACTGCCTAATACGATAGAAATTTTTATCGGTGATTCTGAAAACAACATTAATAATGTTCATACAGAATTAACGATTGAAGAAACAAAAACTATCAAAATATTAATGTACGTACCGGTTAATGGCACAGGGCAATATCGCGTTTTGCGAAACGGAGAAGTATACGCTGAGAACTTCTCAGTTTATCCAGACTAATCAAAAGAAACTAGCCACAATTTTGTGACTAGTTTTTTTGTTAAGCTAAGAGATTTATAGAATCAAAATTGATGGTATCTGGTATTTATTGAAAAATAGATTGTTATACGATTAACCATTGTAAGACGACTGCAAAGTTATCAGTCAAAAATAAAATCTTCTGAATCTAACTTGTCAACATCCGTTAAACGGTTAGATTAACTTGTAAAATACCTACAAAAAAGCTATTGTATTATTAGTTAAGTATTCAATGGAATAAAAATTAAAGGAGGAGTTCATGCCGAATAAAGCAGAAAACTCAAGTGTAGTAGTTAAATCAGGAATTATTTACCAAGCCATTAGTGGTTTTTATTATGTGTGGAGCGATGGGGAATCTTATGCGACTAAACCTCGAGGAAACTTCAGACATCAACAAATGAAACCTTTAGTAGGTGATCGAGTAAAATTTGAATATGATGAGTCGGATTCGCAGTCGAATAGTCGCTTAATTGAAATAGCACCGCGAAGAAATCAATTAGTAAGACCTACTGTATCGAATGTTGATTATGCGCTGGTTGTGACTTCACTAATTGAACCGAATTTTTCATATAATTTATTAGATTATTTCTTGGTGTCAGTTGAGGCTCATGATATTCAACCGTTAATCCTATTGACTAAATATGACCTATTGCTAGAACAAAAAGGGCAAGTTGAAGCTGAAGCACTGGTTGGTGAAATAACAGAGCTTTATGCAAAAGTAGGTTATAAAGTGGTTGTATTAGATGGGACAAAAGCGAGTTATGACCGTTTAGGAACCCATATTGAAGATGCGCTCTATGTAATTATGGGTCAATCTGGTGTTGGAAAATCAACTTTATTAAATCATATGTTACCGGATGCTCAAATAGAAACATCAGCAATTAGTGATGCCTTAAACCGAGGTCGTCATACGACGCGTGAAGTGACACTTTATCGTTACAATGAGGGATTATTAGCTGATACACCTGGCTTTAGTGCGATAGAATTTACAACGCTTGAAAAAGAAGAATTACAAACATGCTTCCCGGAAATATTAGAAGCGAGTAACGACTGTAAATTCCGTTCATGTTTGCATATTAATGAACCGGGATGTGCGGTAAAAGCTCAATGGGAAGCTGGCGAAATTGCTGAATCAAGGTATCAAAATTATTTACAAATTTTTGAAAGAATAGAACAAAGAAAACCTGTTTATCGTAAAAAAAATTAATTGTTGGAGGATTTACTTATGAAAATTGCACCATCTATGTTAAGTGCTAACTTTGCGACGTTGGCGGATGAAATTAAGGAAATTGAAGCAGCTGGAGCGGATTATTTACATATTGATGTGATGGATGGGACATTTGTTCCAAACATTTCATTTGGACCTATGGTTTTTGGGGCCTTAAGACCGATGACTAATCTAGTCTTTGATTGCCACTTAATGGTTCAAGATCCAGAAAGATATGTAGAAGCGACTGCACAAGCTGGAGCGGATATTATTACCGTTCACTACGAAGCGACGAAGCATATTCATCGAGTGATTCAACAAATTAAATCTTTAGGTAAAAAAGCAGGCGTGGTCATTAATCCTGGAACTCCGGTTGCCGCATTAGACTCTGTGTTACCTGAAGTAGATTTGGTTTTAATTATGACAGTTAATCCAGGTTTTGGTGGTCAATCATTTATTGAAAGCACCTTAACCAAAATCGCTAAATTAAAAGCATTGAGAGAAGAACATCAATATCATTATGAAATTGAAGTAGATGGCGGAGTAAATGCTGAGACAGGTCGTAAATGTCTGGATGCTGGAGCCGATGTTTTAGTAGCGGGTTCGTATATTTTTAATCAAACAGACCGTAAAGCAGCAATTGATTCTTTACGACCTTAATATTCTGGAGAAGGTGTGAGCGGCATGTCAACGAATTTAAGTAAACTAAAAGAGTGTGTCATATTGTGTGCCGGCGCTAATCAACCTTATCTGGAAGCTGTCAATCAGTTAGTAGCAGATTACGAACGGGTATTCTTTGTTGGAGTAGACCGAGGAGCTTTGAAATTGATTCAAGCAGGTTATGACTTAGATTTTTCTGTGGGTGATTTTGATTCCGTTACACAAGATGAATTTGATCAAATTGAAGCACACAGCAATTCTACCCAACAGTTTAGTTCTGAAAAAGATGATACAGATTTGGAATTGGCACTTGAACTGGCTGTTAAAAAGTACCCGAAAGCAGATTATTACTTGTTTGGTGCAATCGGCGAAGGGTTTGGAAGATTAGATCATTTATTAGCCAATATTTGGTTGGTATTTCAGCCACGTTACCAAGCAGTCGTTGATCGGTTATATTTTGTCGAGAGTCATCACAGACTTTGTTTTTACTTACCGGGTACGCATGAACTCTTTGCTTTGCCTGATAAAGAGTATCTGTCTATTGTTTCTTTAACGGCAATTAAGCAATTAGTCATCAAAGGAGCCAAGTATGAGCTTCAAGCTACAGATTTTGCTTATCCAAGAGCTTTAATAAGTAATGAATTTATTGGTAAAAAGTCTGCTGAAATTAGTTTTGAAGAAGGACTTTTAATGGTCCTATGGGTTAAGGAACATCAGCAGATTTAGGTTGAAAGGGGATTTTTTATGTCAAATGCAATTATTCTTATGAACAATCAGCTTAAACCGCAGCAAGTTGAAATGCTGACACAATTAGCAGAAGGCTATCGATTCGTGACAAAAGCTGACTTAGCAGAGGGCGATTTTGAATATGTCGAAATTATGTACGGATGGGATAAAAGTTATACAGAAGCTCAGCGGCAATCATTTAAACGCTTGAAATGGATTCAAGCAACTTCGGCTGGTGTCGATTATTTACCAATGGATATCATTCAAAATCCTCAAATCATGATTAGTAATATGAGCGGTATCCATGCGACGCCTATTGCTGAATCGGTATTTGGCTATTTGCTAGCGACGGGGCGTCAATTGTTTACGAGTCAACTGCAACAGCGTGAAAGTAACTGGAATCGACCAGAACATGGTGGCTATTTCTCTCTGAAAGATAAAGTATTATTAGTTTATGGTACTGGTAATATAGGGCAAGAAATCGCAAGGATTGGTCACAACTTTTCGATGGAAGTCATCGGTATTAATACAAATGGTCGTGCGATTGAAGGTTTTGATGCTTGTTATGCAACTGCTGAGGCTGATTCGATTGTGGGAAAAGCCGACTTTATTGTGAGCACATTACCTGCTACTGCTAATACTCGTCATTACTTTGCTGAAAATTGGTTCAAAACGCTTAAAGCAACCGCTTTATTTATTAATGTGGGGCGAGGACAGACTGTTGATGAAACTGCTTTATATGAAGCCCTAAAAGCTAAACAAATAGGGGGAGCTTATTTAGATGTTTTCCATGAAGAGCCATTATCTGAATCATCCACTTTGTGGGAACTGGAGAATCTCTTAATTAGTCCGCATATTAGTGGGCAAATCGAGCATTTCCAAGAAGAAACATTCCCGATATTTAAAGAAAACTTGGTTAGCTACCTTAATGAAGGAAAACTAGCACGTAATATAGTTGCAAAAGATAAAGGCTATTAAAGATAAATAGAGCATTCCATGTGGAATGCTCTATTTTAATAGTATAACCTGGATTATTCACTTAACCAACACTAACTGTCATAAAGCTTATTAAATAAACAGTTCAATTTAATTAGTTTTGCACCAAATAGGTGCAAAAAAAAGAGACCCCCTGTATACTAATGTTAACCACAACATACTAGAAAGGGAGTTCTCATATGTCTACTATACAGAAAATTAAAGCACAATTCAATCCTCAAGTTATCGTCACCAATCAAGGAGGCGACATTAGTGTTGATGGCGGTCTCCTCTTAATCAAAGAATTCTTTCATAACATTCGATTAACGGATCGGGTCAAACATTTTATTCCGTTTACTCAGAAGCGCTCGAATGCGTACCATTCCAATGAGAGCCTATTTGAAAGCGCACTTTTCCAGTACTTCGGCGGTTACTTTCAAG
>NZ_WJQT01000016.1 GCF_009659375.1 Fundicoccus ignavus | reverse complement strand
TGACGAAGCGGCTCTATAGACGAATATACTCTAATCCAACAGATGACTAATATACTTACATCAAAAAAAGACGATAGAACTAAATCTATCGCCTTAAATATTCACCAACACTATTTGACAAAGAACCAATAAAAACTCCTGAACTTTCTAAATAAAGTCCAAGAGCTATCCTTTTATCAAATGCCAATATTTATTTTTAAGTAGTGCTACATTGAATGAAAGTATTTCATTTTGTTCGACTAATTGTAAAAAATTCTCAACACTCACCCATTGATAATCTATCGTTTCACCAGGTTGTAGCTTAACTTGCTCCTTTGAAGTCGTGACCTTAGTGTAATAGTCTGTATAAAACACATGGTATTGCGTATCAATACGATTATCAACTTTAATCAATTCACGGGCTTCAATACCAGTTTCTTCTAATAATTCACGTTTAGCACCTGCTGCTACTGTTTCGCCTGCTAGAATACTTCCTCCTGCCGAAGCTTCATACTTGCCCGGAAATAGTTCTTTTTCGAAATCTCTTTGCATAATTAAAATAGACCCATCTTGATGTTGAACTAGAATACTCACTACATGATGATACAAACTGTCAGGTATTGCTTCACCCCTAACATGATTTGATTCAATTAAGCTACCTTCCAGATTAAACAAATCCCAATATTCCATCTTTTATCCTCCAAAATATTCTGAACTCAGCTTTCAAAATCATTCTATAAAAACAAAAAAAGGTTCCTAAAAAATAGGGACCTTCAAACATTAATTATGCAGCTATTTTTTTTCTACCTTTTAGACGACGTCTAGCTAATACGTTACGTCCATTTTTGGTGCTCATTCTTTTACGGAAACCGTGAACTTTTTTGCGAGTACGTTTCTTTGGTTGATATGTTCTTTTCATCTGATACACCTCCTATATCTACTGTTAAACAATACTAGAATAGTTTAATGAAGTATCGGATAAAAGTCAAGAATATTTTTCATCTTTTTTTTCATTAATTTTTTATGCACATATTTATTTTTGTTATGCACATGGCTTGTGGAAATTGTTGATAACTGTTATAGTCATTTTCTGTGATTCACACCCCTTTTGGTTGTTTATCGACAAATTAACAAGGTGTCAATAACCGATGTTTTTTATACACAGATTCTGTGCATAACCTTTCGAAGTGTGATAAAATCAATATGTACGAGATTGTTAGTTATGCACACTTTCGAAAAATACGCTTAACTCATTTTTACTTATCCACAACTCTTATTAACTTGTTCATAAGTGATTTGTTAACATGTTCGTAACTATTTTTATAGTTTTCAACTTGTGGAAAACTCGTATTATGCTACAATATTTGTACGTGTTTAAACTGTGCATAACTACATAATTGATTGAGGTGAATTTTAGATAATGGATGAAAAAGAGCGTTTTTGGCACGAAATCACGACTTACTTAAAGGATATTCTTTCGTTAACTTCTTATACAACATGGGTTGAACCAACCAGTGTCACTCGTTTAGGCAATCAATCTATTTCAATTGCTGTTCCAAATAGTTTAACTAAAAGTTACTGGGAACGTCATTTAGCTGGTTACATTCTTCAATATAGTTTAGAAAACTATGGGGTTGAATATGAACCTACTTTTATTATTGTGCCGGAAGATGAACCTGAATCCTTACGAAATAAGCCTGATATCTTAGCGTCAGATAATGAATACTTCAGTGATTCTCAATTGAATCCGAATTATACTTTTGAAAATTTTGTCATTGGTGAAGATAATAAAATGGCTGGTGGTGCAGCATTAGCTGTATGCGATGGGCCAGGTAAAACCTACAATCCTTTCTTAATTTATGGTGGCGTTGGATTAGGTAAAACCCATTTAATGCAAGCAATCGGTCATGAAATAAAACGTAAGAATCCTGCCGCTAAAATAAAATATGCGACAAGTGAATCTTTCGTAAATGATTTTATTACCAGTATTCAAAATGGTTCTCAAAAAGAATTTAGAGAAATGTACCGTAACATTGATGTTCTATTAATTGATGATATTCAATTTTTATCTAAAAAAGATGCTACTCAGGAAGAATTTTTCCATACATTTAATGCTCTTTATAATAATGAAAAGCAAATTGTATTAACGAGTGATCGTCTGCCTAATAACATCGATAATTTAGAAGAACGTTTAATTAGCCGCTTCAAATGGGGACTATCAACTGATATTACACCACCTGATTTAGAAACGCGAATAGCAATTTTACGTAAAAAAGCGAGTAGTGATCGTCTCGATATTAGTTCAGAAACATTAACTTACATAGCAAATAATGTCGACACAAATATTCGAGAATTAGAAGGAGCTTTAATGAGAGTTATTGCTTTCGCTGCCATTGAAGGCCGTGATATTAATTCTAATTTAGCTGCCGAAGCTTTAAGTAACATGTTGGGCGATAATGAAAAGAAACCCATTACTGTTTCTGAAATTATTAATCAAGTTAGTCGTTTCTATCAGATTAGTGGTGAAGCAATTAAAGGCAAAAAACGTACTAAAGACATTGTCCATGCACGCCAAGTAGGCATGTACTTAGCCAGAGAACTAACAGAATTATCGTTCCCTAAGATTGGTGATGAATTTGGGAAGAAAAATCATACCACAGTTATTCATGCTTATGAAAAAATAGCCGATAATTTAGATGAAGATGATGAGTTAAAAGATCAATTGAAGCAATTAAAACAGAAGCTTTCTTAAAATTATTTTTCCACATGTGCATAACTTACAAAATTATCTATGACTTATGCACATGTCAACTAACAGGCCTAACTATTATTCTTATCAGTTTTATATGACTTATAACCAATATAAACAAGGCCTACTACTATTACTTATTATTTATATTAATATTATTTATTTATAAAGGAGTAGATGAAATGAAATTTACGATTAATCGCAATGCTCTCACTACGCAATTAGCAAACGTATCAAGAGCTATTCCTTCAAAAGCTACAATACAAATTCTTACTGGTTTAAAATTATCTGTCAGTAACGAAGGAATTACCTTAATTGGTAGTGACTCAGATATATCTATTGAGAGTTTCTTACCTATTGATGATGAAACATTAAACTTAAATATTGAAGAAACGGGTCACGTAGTCTTACCAGCACGTCTTTTCAATGAGATTGTCAAAAAATTACCTTTAGAAAATGTAACGATTGAAATGAATGAAAATTTCTCCGTTACTGTAACTTCAGGTAAAGCAATGTTTAATATTGTAGGTATTGATGGTGATGCGTACCCTCACCTACCAGAGATTGAGGCAGACAAACGAATTACTTTACCAACCGCTTCATTCAAACAAATGATTAACCAGACAATTTTTGCAGCATCAAATCAAGAAAGTCGTCCAGTATTAACAGGTATTCACTTACAAGCAACAAGTAATTACTTAACTGCGATTGCTACAGATAGCCATCGTTTAAGTAAACGTGAAATTCCAGTAGATATTAATGAAACTCAATTAAACTTTGATGCCATTACGATTCCTAAGAAAACAATGACGGAATTAACACGTATCATTGAAGATGATCAAACATTATTTATGATTGTCGCGCAACAACAAGTTATTTTTATTGCGGACAACTTAACCATTTACTCTCGTTTATTAGAAGGGAATTATCCAGAAACAAGCCGTTTAATTCCAACTTCTCACCAAACAGAAATGGTTGTAAATGCGAATGAGTTCCATCAAGCAATTGATCGTGCAGCCTTAATGTCGCATGAAGGGAAAAATAACGTTGTTCAATTAACAGTGGACAATGCAGTTGTTGAATTATCAGTAAGTGGTAACGAAGCAGGACATGTTGCTGAGATTATTAATACTAAAACAGCAGGTGGAGATGACTTAAAGATTTCTTTCAACCCAGATTATATGAAAGACGCTCTAAAATCATTTGGAGATATAGCGGTTAAAGTTGAATTCCAATCAGCTGTACGCCCATTATTAATTTCTGCAGAAACTGAAAGTGAAATTCCACATAATCAATTATTACAATTACTTACACCAGTAAGAACCCATTAATTTTCTTTCCAAAATATAAAATTAAAAAATTCAGCCTTTTTAGGCTGTTTTTTTTATTTAGATAGATTTTATAATATTTAAGTATTTAGCCTGAGGTGCTAAATATTAGCGATTTATTTGTTGTTTGAGTAGTTTTTATGGTATAATTAGAGTGATATAGAAGGAATACGGGTGATAAATAATGATAAAAAGAATAGTAACAATTCAAGATGATTTTATTACGCTTGGGCAATTACTTAAACACGAGAGTATTATCAGTAGTGGTGGAATGGCCAAATGGTATTTAAGTGAATATGATGTGTTTGTAAATGAACTACAAGAACAACGTCGTGGAAAAAAATTATACGATGGTTATAAAGTTTATTTACCAAATGAAGAGTTAGAAGTAACAATTCAATCAGTAAGCACTACAAAACAATCATGAAAATTAAAGAATTAGCTTTAACAAACTATCGAAATTACCAAGAGTTATCGTTAACTTTTGGTGATGGCTTAACGATAATAACCGGAGAAAATGCCCAAGGAAAAACCAACCTCCTTGAGGCCATTTTTTTGTTATCATTAGCCAAAAGTCATCGAACAAACCATGACCAAGAATTGATTCAATGGGAAGAAGAGTTAGCTACTTTACAAGCAACGATAACGACGGAGCACTTTGAATTTCCGTTAGAGTTGATTTTGAATAAAAAAGGTAAGATAGCAAAGCTGAATCATATTGAACAGAGTAAATTAAGTCATTTTATTGGGAAATTCAACGTTATTCTTTTTGCTCCTGAAGATTTACAATTAATAAAAGGCTCACCAAGTTTAAGAAGAAAATTTATTGATTCTGAACTCGGACAATCACATCCAGTTTATCTACAAGAACTTTTAAGTTACCAACGAATTTTAAAACAGCGCAATGCTTATTTAAAACAGTACGGTCGGACTTCACAATTTGATGACATATACTTCGAAATTTTGACTGAACAATTAGTTGAAAAAGCAACATTAGTCATTAAATATCGCGTTAAATTCATTGAAGAACTTGAAAGAATTGCTGAGCCTATTCATCGTGATTTATCGAATCAACGCGAACAATTAAAAATTATTTATCAAAGCAGCAGTTCAAAATTAGAATATAATGACCTAAAAGATATCGAAGCGCAATTACTAGCGTTATTTAAACAAGCTTTGAATCGTGAGAAAGAACAAGGGATTACAGTCTACGGTCCTCATCGCGATGATATTATTTTTTATATAAATGATAAAAAAGCACAATTTTTTGGTTCTCAGGGACAGCAAAGAACAATTGTATTAAGTATCAAATTAGCGGAGTTAGAATTATTTCATAATATGACTGGCGAATACCCAGTTTTATTGCTTGATGATGTTTTGTCTGAACTGGATGACAATCGTCAGATGATTTTAATGAGCCATATTGAAGATAAAGTTCAAACATTTTTAACAACTGCATCAATTGAAGGGATTAAACTCCATGAATTAAAAAATGCAGATATTTTGTATGTTGAGAAAGGTCAAATTAGTAGAGGAGAAAGTGCTTAATGACTGATAATAGTAAAGAATTACATCAAGATTATAATGCTGATCAGATTCAAGTCCTAGAAGGACTTGAAGCGGTTAGAAAACGTCCAGGTATGTATATCGGTTCCACTAGTGGAGTTGGTTTGCATCATTTAGTTTGGGAAATTGTGGATAACTCCATTGATGAAGCCTTAGCAGGTTATTGTGATCATATCGAGGTAACCATTGAAGCAGATAATAGTATTTCAGTTCTTGATAATGGACGTGGAATCCCTGTAGATATTCAAGCTAAAACAGGTCGTCCAGCTTTAGAGACTGTTTATACTGTTTTACATGCGGGTGGTAAGTTTGGTGGAGGCGGATATAAAGTGTCCGGAGGGCTACATGGTGTTGGTGCTTCGGTTGTTAATGCCCTATCAAGCAATTTGTCTGTTGAAGTCCACCGTGATGGAAAAATCCATCAAATGAAATTTGAACGTGGTGCAATCGCACAAGAAATTACGATTATTGCTGACACAGATAAGACAGGAACTTTTGTTAATTTTGTTCCAGACCCAACTATTTTTACTGAAACAACGGACTTTAAATATGAAACGTTGATGACACGGGTACGTGAATTAGCTTTCTTGAACAAAGGTTTAAGAATCTCAATTGAAGATAAGCGTGAAGAACGTGAAGCGAAAGCAAGTTATTATTATGAAGGTGGAATTAAGAGTTACGTTGAATACTTAAACGAAAGTAAAGTTGCAATCGTGGAAGAGCCGATTTACCTTGAGGGTGAACAAGATGGTATTCAAGTTGAAATTGCGATGCAGTATACCGATACCTATCATACAAATATTTTGTCATTTGCGAACAATATTCATACGTACGAAGGTGGGACACACGAATCAGGTTTTAAAACAGCATTGACGCGTGTGTTGAATGATTATGCTCGTAAAAGAAATTTAATTAAAGAAAATGAAGAAAATTTAAGTGGTGAGGACACACGTGAAGGAATGACATTAGTACTTTCAATCAAGCATCCAGAACCACAATTTGAAGGGCAAACTAAAACGAAATTGGGTAACTCTGAAGTAAGAACCATTACGGACCGACTATTCTCAGCTGCCTTTGAGACATACTTAATGGAAAATCCTAAAACAGCCCGTATTATTGTGGATAAAGGTATTATTGCTTCTAAAGCACGTAATGCTGCTAAAAGAGCTCGTGAATTAACACGTCGTAAATCTGGTTTAGAGATTAGTAACTTACCAGGTAAATTGGCTGACTGTTCAAGTAAAGAAGCTGAGAAATGTGAATTATTTATTGTCGAGGGAGACTCTGCTGGAGGATCTGCTAAACAAGGTCGTTCACGTATGTATCAAGCGATTCTACCAATTCGTGGTAAAATATTGAACGTTGAAAAAGCTTCAATGGATCGAATTCTTGCCAATACTGAGATTCGTTCTTTATTTACGGCAATGGGAACTGGCTTTGGCGGTGAATTCGATGTCGCGAAAGCGCGTTACCATAAATTGATTATTATGACCGATGCGGATGTTGATGGGGCCCATATTAGAACCCTTTTATTAACATTAGTGTTTAGATATATGCGTCCATTATTAGAAGCAGGATATGTTTATATTGCGCAACCACCTCTTTACCAAATTAAACAAGGTAAGAAGGAAACATATATTGCGACGGATGAAGAGTTAAAAGAATGGCAAGCTGCAAACCCTGACGCACGTTATTCATTACAACGTTATAAAGGTTTAGGGGAAATGGACTACGATCAATTATGGGACACTACAATGAATCCAGAAAATCGTCGAATGTTAAAAGTATCCGTAGAAGATGCGATGGAAGCCGATAAAGTCATTGATATGTTAATGGGTGATGAAGTAGAACCTAGACGTATTTTTATCGAAGAAAATGCACAGTACGTACAAAACTTGGACGTTTAATTATTTCTAAGTACTAGAAGGGAAAGGAAAATAGAATGAGTGAAAATTTTGATCCTTCAACACAAAGTTTTGAAGAAATAAATTTACCAGAAGAAATGCGAACATCGTTTCTGGATTATGCAATGAGTGTTATTGTTGCTCGTGCTTTACCAGATGTTCGAGATGGTTTAAAACCGGTTCATCGCCGTATTCTTTACGGAATGAGCGAGTTGGGTGTTACACCGGATAAACCATATAAAAAATCAGCCCGTATTGTTGGGGACGTAATGGGGAAATATCATCCTCACGGGGACTCTGCAATTTATGAAGCGATGGTTAGGATGGCACAGCCGTTTAGTTATCGTCAAATGTTAGTTGATGGGCATGGAAACTTTGGTTCTGTCGATGGTGATGGGGCAGCTGCGATGCGTTATACCGAAGCACGTATGAGTAAAATCGCTTTGGAAATGCTCAAAGATATCAACAAAGATACGATAGATTTCCAAGCTAACTATTCTCAAGAAGAAAAAGAACCTGTTGTTTTACCAGCTAGATTTCCTAACTTACTTGTGAATGGTGCCTCAGGGATTGCGGTTGGTATGGCAACAAACATTCCACCACATAATTTAGGTGAAGTAATTGATGCGACAGTATTATTAATGCATAATCCAGAAGCAACGACTGCGGAACTAATGGAAGTTTTACCAGGACCCGACTTCCCTACTGGTGGTATTGTGATGGGAAAATCAGGAATTCGTAAAGCTTACGAAACTGGTAAAGGTAAGATTATAGTTCGTGGTCGAGTTGAAATTGAAAAATTTGGAAATGACCGTGAAAGAATTATTATTACTGAAATTCCATATGGAGTTAACAAAGCTAGGCTTTGGGAGCGAATTGCAGAGTTAGCTCGTGAAAAGCGTATTGAAGGTATTACATACGTAGCCGATGAATCAGGCCGTGAAGGAATGCGTGTAGTGGTTGAGTGTCGACGTGAAACAAGCGCGAGTGTCGTCTTGAATAACCTATACAAACAAACATCATTACAAGTTAGTTTTGGTTTTAATATGTTAGCCATCGATTTTGGGGTGCCAAAAGTGTTAGGCTTGAAAGATATTTTATCTAAGTATATTGATCACCAAGTAATTGTCATTAGAAGACGAACTGAATTTGAGAAACGTAAAGCAGAGAACCGTGCTCATATTCTTGAAGGTTTACTAAAAGCTTTAGATGTTATCGATCAAATTATCGCAATTATTCGTGGTTCTAAAGATGGGGAGAAAGCTAAACAAGAATTAATTGAACAATTTGCGTTTACTGATATTCAGGCTCAAGCGATTTTAGACATGCGTTTAGTTCGTTTAACAGGCTTAGAACGCGACAAAATCGATACAGAGTATAAGGAATTAATAGCTTTAATTCAACGCTTAACTGAAATTTTAGGTAGTGAAGCACGCATTCACGAAATTATTGAAGATGAATTAATTGAAATTAAAACAAGATTTAATGATGATCGTCGTACTGAATTATTAGTCGGAGAGGTTTTAAGTCTAGAAGACGAAGATTTAATTGACGAAGAAGATGTACTGATTGCATTAACAACGAATGGTTACATTAAACGAATGACTGAAGATGAATTCCATGTTCAAAATCGAGGTGGTCGTGGTGTTAAAGGAATGGGTATGTCAGATGATGATGCTATCCAAACCTTAGTATCATGTTCAACGCACGATACCCTTCTGTTCTTTACGAATAAAGGGAAAGTTTACTCTAATAAAGGTTATGAAGTTCCAGAATATGGCCGTCAGGCTAAAGGTATTCCAATTATAAACTTATTGAATATCGAAAAAGATGAATACGTTAAAGAATTAATTAACGTCCGTCATTCTGCCAACAGTGAAAATCATCACCTTGTCTTTGTTACTAAACATGGAACTGTTAAGCGTTCGAAAGCGAGCGACTATTTCAACATTCGAAATAACGGTCTAATTGCTTTATCAATGCGTGAAGACGATGAGTTGATCAACGTATTAGTTACAAACGGTGAGCAAGGACTAATTATCGGAACTCATGAAGGCTATGCGATGGCTTTCGACGAAAATGATGCTCGTGTTATGGGCCGTACTGCAACAGGTGTTCGTGGTATTCGTTTACGTGAAGGTGACTTTGTTGTAGGGGCTGCTGTCTTGAACGAAGATAGTGAAGTTTTAGTTGTAACTGAGAATGGTTATGGTAAACGTACTATGGCAAGCGAATATACACTGAAAAACCGTGGTGGTAAAGGTGTTAAAACTTCAAACATTAGTGAAAAATCTGGAAAATTAGCTGGAATCTTAGCGATTGAAAGCTTAGAAGAAGATTTGATGTTAATGACTGACCAAGGAGTTGTTATTCGAATTAGTGTTGAGAGTATTTCTCAATCATCAAGAGCAACACTTGGGGTTCGTATGATTCGTTTAGATGATGGTGCAATTGTTAGCTCAATTACTAAACTGATTAAATCAGAAGGTGAAGAAGCTGCGGAAGCATTGAATGATGAGGCTGACTTAGATGAAGCAGCTGATGAGGAAGAAGAATAATAATTTTTAAACGCAAGCTTAGCTGTTGTTATATGACAGTTAAGCTTTTTTTTTCTTTATTCACCTCTTCTGCGACTCTTATTGACAAAGCAAATAGTTATACGTACACAATTTTTTTCAAAATAAGTATCTTATTTAATATTTTGTACGTATGGTTTATTAATATGTGTTGGGGTAGTTAATTATATCTGTAAATAATTTGACTATGCTATACTGTAGAAATAGTTGAAATGAATGAGAGGTTCAATAGGATGGAAATAAATTTTAAGTCAGTTATTCAAAGTAATGAAGATCAAATGATTCAATTATCTGTAGAAAATCCTACCGTTATTCATACGAATAACAAAAATTTTGATGCGCTTGAACAATTGATTCGTCATGAGAATATATTTCAATTGCAAACAAATCAACAATTTTTTAAACGCTTAACAGTTAAAGAACAGGTAAAATTTTTAGTTAAATGGTATGGTAGTTCGCTTAATATTGATGACTTACTCGCTCAATTTATGTTACTAGAGGAACAAAATATCAGAATTCAAATCTTAAAACCTGAAATAATCCAAAGGATTTCTTTTATTCATGCTTTGCTTACAAGCGAAGCGGTAATAGTGACTTTTAATCCATTTATTCATTCGTCTAATGAGAATATTCATCTCTTTCATAAATTAATCGAACAATTAAAACACGCAAATCGTAAATTGTTAGTCATCGCTTCACGCATTGAGGATGCTTTTATTGTGCAACCAAACATCTGGGGTTTGAAATCGACCGGTTTAGAACAAATTATTACCGAAGAAAATGAGCTTGAAACGAACGATTCAGCAAAAATTCCGAGTAAAATAAAAGTTAAAGTTGAAGATAAAACAATATTTGTCGATATTGAAGCCATTGAGTATGTTGAAAGTCATGATGGAAAAGTAGTTATCATGATTGAACAAGAACGTTATATCTATGATTCAACATTAGCGAATGCAGAATTACTGCTTAAAGATGCTGGTTTCTATCGCTGCCATCGATCTTATTTAGTTAACCTACATAAAGTAAAGGAAATTATTAATTGGTCGAAAAATTCATATTCAGTCGTGATTAGGAATAGTACAGAGGATAAAATTCCACTTTCTCGAACAAAATATAGCGAAATCCAAGAACTTTTAATCAATCTTTAGTACAATTCAGCTGAAATTAGTACATTTTAGCGAAATTTAATCTATCTAAGGCAGTTTACACTACAAGTCATTTAACTATCTCTACAACTCACTGGATTCGCTTGCGGTGGGTTTTTTTTATGAATTAAACTATAGTTAGAAAGCAAGGGAGGTACAAAGATGAAAACAATTGTAAAAATTGCAGAATTAAGAAAAAACTTTGGACATGAGCAAGCATTAAAAGGTATTCAGTTCGAAATTAAGAGTGGCGAAATATTTGGTTTATTAGGTCCTAGTGGATCGGGGAAAACGACCACGATTAAGTTATTAACTGGAGAATTAGATCCGACGTCAGGAAGTTTAGAAGTGTTAGGTTATTCATCTGAAATGTTTGGACGTACTGAATATTTAGAAAAATTAGGTATTTTATCTGACAAAAGCGCTTTATATGAACGATTAACTGTAGCCGATAATTTAGAGTTGTATCGAAAACTTTATAATACTGATAAAGAGAAAGTCGATGAAGTGTTAGAAGCAGTTGGCCTACTGGACCAAAAAAATAAACGAGTTTCTAAGTTGTCAAAAGGTATGAAGCAGCGTATTTTGTTATGTAAAGCTGTTTTACATGCACCGCCCTTATTGTTATTAGATGAGCCAACAAGTGCTTTAGACCCCAATACACGTGAGCGTATTCATGAAATGTTGTTGAAGTTGAAAGAGTCTGGTACTACAATTTTATTGACGACTCATGATATGGACGAAGCAACCCTGTTATGTGATAATGTCGCATTTCTGCATGGAGGTATCATTAAAGAAACGGGTTCACCAGAGGATTTAAGAAATAAATATAAACGCAATGTTGTGCATATTAAATATGCTTCCGGACTTATTAAAACGATTGAAAACTCTAGTGAGAATTTTAATCAAATCCAAGAGGCTTTATTTGATCAGAACTTAATTGAAATGCATACAGATTTTCCTTCTTTAGGCGAAGTGTTTAAAAATGTTACTGGAAAGGAATTAATTTAATATGAAACTACATCGAGTATTGGCAATTTTTGAGAAAGATTTAAAAGAATTTATGCGCAATATGTCATTGTTTACGATGATTTTACTGCCAATTATTATGGCATTATTGTTTACGAATATTGGAGGCGGAATCGAAGATCTACCACTAGAAATAATTTTCATATTAATAGGCATGACCTTCTCAGCTATTTCTTATAACACCATGGCAACGATGATGGCGGAAGAAAATGAAAAAGATACTTTAAGAGGTTTAGTTCAATCACCAGCTTCGTTAATAGATATTATTCTTGGGAAAAGTTTAGTGACAATTTTAATGACATTGATTTCTCTAGGAATTTCTTTGGCTATTTGTGATGCCATAACAAGTTGGAGTTTTATGGGAATTATCGCACTTATTTTGTTATTGTTATTCTTTTTAGGCTTGGGTATTGCCGTTGGATTGAGTGTAAAAAGCGTTGCAACAACAGCTGTTTATTCAATGCCGATTATGTTTATCTTTGGCATGTCTCAATATGTCGAATTTATTGTGACTGATCCCAATTCAATTGTGAGAAAAGTGTTTAATTACTTACCAATTTACCAAGTATTCTTTATTGAGGAAGGTCAACCGCCTTTCAAACCGTTAATGATTCTGTTAGTTTGGGTAATTTTAGTATTTATTATCGTATTCTGGACGTTTAAAAAGCGTTCTAAAGACGATAAACGTTAAATTTCTTATCAAATAAATGAATGAAATGATACACAGCTTAAAGCTTAAAATATGAGCTTTAAGCTTTTTTATTATTTAATTTTATCTCACGTTCGAATATTCTTGATTATATTCAAGTGGGTGTTATAATAATGATGTAAGATAAATTATAAACGTCAAGGAGAGATATTATTCATGTCAGAATTTAAAGATGTATTATTAAAACGCCGCTCAATTTATGCTTTAGGTAAGAACAGTGAATTAAGTACAGATGAAATCGTAGCACGTCTACGTGAAGTACAACAAACAGTTCCAACAGCTAATAACAGTCAAACAACTCGTTTAGTGGTTTTAACAGGTGAAGCAAATACTAAATTATGGAATTTAATTTATGATGTTCAAAAAGAAGTATTAAACGAAGCAATGTGGAACTTTATGTCTCCAATTATGGTGGGTGCTAAAGAAGCGATGGGAACAGTTTTATTCTTCGAAGACCGTGATGCTGTAAACCAAATGCCAGCTAAAGGTGAGCGTGCTGAAGCTTATAAACAAAACAATAACGCAAACTCTCAATTTGCTATTTGGTTAGCATTAGCAGAAATGGACTTAGGAGCTTCATTACAACACTTTAACATTGGCTACGAACAAGGCTTTGATAAAGCAATTCGTGAAATGTTCAATTTACCAGCTTCATATGAATTAATCGCACAAATGCCATTTGGTTCAGTTGAACAAGCCGCTGGAGAGAAAGAACATATCGATCCAACTGTTCAAGTACAAGTAATTTCAGAATAATATAAAGGGCTTATTATCTTGTTTGGATAATAAGCTTTTTTTATAACTTAAGTTTTATGCTTATTTGCCAAGCTTTGTGCTATGTTCAGCTTATTGTTTTCCAAGGCGGTGGTCGCTTTCAAAGCCTCATGGTTGTGAGGGATTTAAAAGATCAATCGGCTTTGCTCTGTCTACTTCGCTTGCTCATATTCAGAGATTGCCCTTTGTATCGCTTTGTAAAACAAGTCGTTGAGCTACGTTGAGTATTCCAACAAAAGTTAAGCGATATAATCAATTTAAAATTGCTAAACAGAATTTAAAGGGCTCGGATTTATCCGAGATTTTTTATTTTTTCCCCTTAAACTGGCTCATGATTGAATGTTATAAGAAAATATTAAAAGACTTGTATTTAAAAGTCAAAAGTAGTATAATTCTTAGATGTGAGTAATTAGCTATATATAGCTTTTTTCTCCTTGCTCTTCGGAGCCATTAGACCAAAAGGAGGTGCAGTCAATGAGCCAATCAACAAAATACGAAATCTTATACATCATTCGTCCTGATTTAGGTGAAGATGCTAAGAAAGAATTAATTGAACGTTTTGATGGTATTTTAACTTCAAACGGTACTGAAATTGTTGAATCAAAAGACTGGGCGAAAAAACGTTTAGCATATGAAATTAACGATTATAAAGAAGGTATTTACCACCTAATTAACATCGTTGCTTCAGACGCTAAAGGAATCAATGAATTTGATCGTTTAGCCCTAATCAACCGTGACATTTTACGTCACATGATTATTAAAATCGAAGCATAATTTGTTTCACGTGAAACACTTTGGAGGAGGAATAGTTTTTGAATACGGTACAACTTGTCGGCCGTTTAACAAAAGAAGTTGATTTAAAATTTACTTCTTCGGGAACAGCCGTAGGATCGTTTACAATAGCAGTCAATCGTAGTTTTACTAACCAACAAGGTGATCGTGAAGCAGACTTTATTAACTGTGTAATCTGGCGTAAAGCAGCTGAAAACTTAGCAAGCTTCACGCGTAAAGGATCTCAAATTGGAATTGAAGGAAGAATTCAGACACGTAATTACGAAAACCAACAAGGTCAACGTGTATACGTAACTGAAGTTGTTGTAAATAATTTCCACCTATTGGAACCACGTTCTGTAACGGAACAAAGACCAGCTGGAGAATCAAATGCTCCATCATCAGGTGGTTATTCAAATAATTATAACAATCAAAATTCTTACCAAAACCAATCAAATTTCCAGAATACACAAAGTAATCAAAGTAAAGCTCCGCAAAACAATTTTTCATTTAATCAAGACTTTAACCAACAGTCATCTTCCCCATTCATGGAAGATGGTCGTCCTATTGATATTTCAGAGGACGATTTACCGTTTTAAGATAAAAGAGGAGGAATTATTATGGCACAACGCCGCGGTGGAAGACGTAGAAAAAAAGTATGTCACTTCTGTGCAAACCATATTGACCATCCTGATTACAAAGACACAGCATTATTATCAAGATTTATTTCTGAAAAGGGTAAAATCTTACCACGTCGTGTAACAGGTACATGTGCGAAACACCAACGTACATTAACAGCAACTATTAAACGTTCAAGAATTATGGCTTTACTACCATTTACAGTAGCAGAGTAATTTTTGATCAGAGAATCAGCCATTTAGGTTGGTTCTCTTTTTTATTTTAAGGAACTATTAGTTTAGAGTAAATTTAGCAGCTAAAGTTTTAATAAGGAAGTAGCCTCATTTAAATCATCAACATTATTCGGATTATACGTTCAATTTGTTAGATAATTACACTTTAGAAATTTAATTACAAGCTTGAACGAAAGACTGACTGCCTTTTATACCTCTATGGCAAAACATTTAAATGAGCTATGTCTGGTAGTTCAATTATAAAATTTAGAGTATAAAGAAATCTATAAAGAAATTCAAATCACTAGACAAGTTTTTTTGAAATACAGAATAGATTACTTAAACGGAATTTATGATTGTAAAGGGTGTAGATTATGTAACGCCTTTGAATTAGTATACTTAAATAGTGATACTAATAATCCTATAATCTTAATAGGAAAGATAAAGTTTCAGATTAGAATGTTTCACGTGAAACACTCTCTAGTAATAGAATAGAATTAACCATTGCTTTGTGGTAAAATAAAAGGTAAATCCAGTAAAGAGGTGGAATGTGATAACAAAAGAGAAAATACAAAAGTTCTTTGAGGTATTTAACTCACTAGAGATTAGTTGGCAGTTATATAGTTTAGCTTTTGCTTATTTAATCATTACATTGATTGCTATTGTCTTAAAATGGCAGATAGGTATGTTATTGCTATTACTTCTGGCTGCAATAGTTATCTTTGGGCTATTTAACTTTAATAACTTCTTCAAAGACTTTAGTATGGTTGCTAATCGTCTTTCAAACCTAGCGAAAATAGCTGAAGAGGACTCATTATATAAGTCACCAATCGCAGTGATTATCTACGATACGAATCAAAGAATAAATTGGATTAACCCTGCTCTTCATCAAGTATTTGATGCCAAGGATATCTTAGGTAAATCAATAATGTCATTAGATGAAGAGTTTGTAGAAGCTTTAAAGCTAGATTCTTCTCAAGAATGGGTCACTATTAGATTAGAAAAGAGTTTCTATAAGTTGATGCATCAACCGAATCGACGGGCTATCTATTTGTTAGATACGACTGAGGAAAATAAAATTAGAGAAGACAAACAGTTTGATCAAGTTGTATTCGGTTATCTATTCCTAGATGACTATGATGAATTAATTCAATCAATGGATGATAATCAAGCAGCAAAATTTGATTCTGAACTACTTAATGACTTAAATAATTGGACTAACCAACACCATATATACTTAAAACGATTAGATGAAGAAAAATTCTTATTATTATTCAATAAATTAATACTGGATGAACTTGAAAATGAAAAGTTTAAGACATTCGAAGCGATTCGAGAGAAAAATCATTTAAAGAACATTCCCATTTCAATCAGTTTAGGGATTGCATATTCTCAAATTGAGCGTTATCAATTAAATGATTTAGCAGAACAAGCTCAGTTGAATTTAGATTTAGCGTTAGGACGCGGTGGCGATCAAATTGTTGTTCGTTCTCAAGATGGTAAAGCTCGTTTCTATGGTGGCAAAACAAATCCAACAGAGAAACGAACCAATATAAGATCTAAACTTGTTTTTCAAGCACTAGTCAACTCAATTGAGCAAGCTGAAAAAGTAATTATAAGCGGTCATAAATATCCAGATATGGACTCTATAGGTTCCGCTATAGGCTTATATAGAATCGTAAAACTTCTGGGCAAAGAGTGTCGAATTATTGTCAATGAAGAAGAATTTAATCACGATATTGTTCAATTACTTGAAATGCCTCAAATCAAAAATGAAAAGCATCTAATGTTTGTTAATGAACAAACAGCATTGGAAATACGAACAGACAATACACTCATCGTGCTAGTTGATCATCACAAACCTAGTTTGAGTGAAGCTGAAGCGCTAATAGATGGACATGATACTGTAATTATTGACCATCACAGACGTAGCGAGGAATTCCCTAAGCAAACAGTGTTAACCTATATCGAACCTTATGCCTCGTCAACATCTGAACTAGTAACGGAATTCTTTATGTATACAGGCTCGAATCTTGAAGCTTTAAATAAATTTGAAGCTACTGCGATGTTAGCTGGTATTATTGTCGATACCAATAACTTTTCATTAAGAACCGGTTCGCGTACATTTGATGCTGCGAGTTACCTTAAATCAAGAGGTGCTGATACAGCTCAAATTAACCGAATGCTAAAAGAAGATTTAGAGACAGTCAAACGTCGTAATCATTTGATTGAAAAGAGCGTCTATCTTTCAGAAGGATATGTTGTGTCATGTGGTGAAGAAGAAATAGTATACGATACAATTACGGCTGCACAATCTGCAGATGAAATGTTAGGCTTAAAGGATGTTGAAGCTTCATTTGTGATTTATAAACGCTCTGATGAGAAAGTAGGAATCAGTGCAAGAAGTTTAGGGACAATTAATGTTCAAATCATAATGGAAAAACTTGGTGGCGGAGGTCACCTTTCAAATGCTGCTGTTCAATTAAAAGATAAAACAATTGAGGAGGCATATGAATTGTTATTAAGTAAATTAGATATAGATACAGGGAGGAATTTGAATGAAAGTCATACTACTTAAAGATGTAAAAAAACAAGGTAAAAAAGGTGAAGTAATCGAAGTAAGCGACGGTTATGGTCGTAACTTTTTGATTAAAAACAACTTAGCTAAGTTAGCAGATGGATCAGCAATGAGTCAATTAAATGCTGAACAAAAAGCTAAACAAAAAATTGCTGAAGAAGAATTAGCCGAAGCTAAAGAAGTAAAAAAATCAATTGAAGATGAGAAGACAGTAGTTAAAATTAAAGCTAAAACTGGTGAAGATGGACGATTATTTGGAACAATTCCATCTAAGCAAATTGCTGAAGAATTGAACAAGCAGTACAAGATAAAAGTTGACCGTCGTAAAATTCAATTAGAGAATAATCTATCTTCATTAGGCTTCCATAAAGTTGAAGTGAAACTGCATGCTGAAGTTACAGCAGTAATTAATATCAGTGTTATATCTGGATAGTTAAAATATTATATGCAAATGCTAACATTTATCGGTATGTTAGCATTTGTTTTGTTTTACAGTGACAAACAAATCAGACAAATGAAATGAAATGATGTATAATGTAAGATGTGACATAAAGATTTGACACTGCTTTATGTATAGTAATGTAAAAGAAAGTGAGGAGCATCATTGGAAGTAAAACATATAGAACAAGCGTTACCTTTCAGTATAGAAGCAGAGAAATCAGTGATTGGTGCCTTACTCATTGATTCAATGAAGATGGGGTCTGTACAATCTATTTTACAGGACGATGATTTTTACAAGAAGTCACATCAAGTTATATTCGATGCGATGAATAAAGTCTTTGATAAAAATGGCGTAATCGATCCTGTTACTTTAATTAACCAATTGGATTCTTACGATGAGCTAGAAAACGTCGGTGGACAAGATTATATTATTGATTTAGCAAGCTATACTCCGACATCAGCGAATATAGAACAGTATGCAACGATTGTAAAAGAAAAATCGACGCTTAGACAGTTAATTTCAGCATCACGCACAATTATAGCGGATGCTTATGCTGAAGGTGATGATGTTGAGAATATCATTGATCGAAGCGAGAAATTGATTCTTTCGATTGGAGAAAGTAGTCAAAGTAACAAACCACGTGAAATGAAAGAAGTTGTCGCAGAAGCGTTTGAGAAAGTTGTAAAATTGTCAGAAGAAAAAAGGGAAATAGTTGGCTTGCCTACAGGTTACATTGATCTGGACAGAATGACGAGTGGTTTCCAACCAGATCAATTAATTATACTGGCAGCGAGACCCTCTGTTGGTAAAACTGCATTTGCATTAAATATTGCACAAAATGTTGGTACAAAATCTAAAGTACCTGTCATTGTGTTCTCGTTAGAGATGGGTGCCGTTGACTTAGTCTTCCGTATGATTTGTGCAGAAGGTAATATACATGCCTCTAACTTAAAAACTGGTCAATTAACTGAAGAAGAATGGAAAAGTTTTACTGTTGCTACTGATACACTAAAAGATGCACCGATTTTTATCGATGATTCAGCAGGAATAAAAGTTTCAGAAATTCGAGCTAAATGTCGACGTTTAAAGCAAGAAAACGATGATTTAGGTTTAATTGTAATTGACTATCTACAGTTAATTGAAGGTAATGGTAAAGAAAACCGACAACAAGAAGTTTCTGAAATTTCACGTCAACTAAAAATGCTAGCAAAAGAATTGGAGTGTCCAATTATTGCCTTATCACAACTATCGCGTGGATTAGAACAACGTCAAAATAAGAGACCTATCTTGAGTGATATTCGTGAATCTGGATCAATCGAGCAGGATGCTGATATTGTAGCCTTCTTATACCGTGAGGATTATCACCAACAGGAAGGTGAAGAAGAAGAAGGTAACGAGGATGATTTACCAGACAATACAGTAGAAGTTATCCTAGCGAAGAACCGTAGTGGTGCTCGTGATACTGTAAAACTGTTGTTTAAGAAAGAATATAACAAGTTTTCTAGCTTATCTTATGCGCCTACACCACCTATGTAATATATAACCGTTTAATGAAATAATTGATATAAATGAGGTAGCCTATATGAGTAAAAATTTAACAGCCCAACAACTTGCAGATGAATTAGGAGTCACTCGACAACTAATTTATTATCATGCAAAAAAATTACCCAAGAATAGTAAAACTTATGATGATGATAACACATTAGTTTTTACTCCTGAGCAGCAGGACATTTTAAAAAGTTATATGACGGATACATTAAAAGAAAAAACTTCAAATAAAAATGAAAAAAAATCAGAAATAGAAATTGAAGAATCTTTAGATTCTAATATTAAAATCGAAGAAGTTGAGAAAAAAAATCTCACTGAATCGAAAGAAAATAAAGAATTTAACACGACCAAAAATGAAGAGAAAACTAATGAGAAAGTCGAGTCAAGTCTTGAAAAAGAACTGACAAACGCAGATTCAAATGACAAAACTGAAATAGTGACAAATGTAAAATCTACACTGTCAAATGTAAAAGATGATGATGATATGGATGATGAAAGGAACTCAATTGAAGTTGCAAGTCACGAGAAATCAGTAACTGTCAAAGACTTTATTCAGCAGGTTGTAAAAGACCATTTGGAGTCACAGAAAAAAATAGAATCTGAAGAGAGACAAACGTTGATTGGCGAGTTAGAAGAAAAAAACTCTCAAATTTCTACCTTACACAAGTTGTTAGATCAACAACAACAACTAGCTTTGGTTGCAGAACAAAAACACCAAAAGTTATTAGAGACACTTGGCGTGGAAGATGAAACTGAGCTGAAAGCTTTAGTTGAAGAAACAAACAAAGCAGTTTCTGAAATATCTTCTAATACTGAAGAAGTAAAAGTAAGCAATCAAAATCCTTATGAAGGCAAAAACTGGTTCCAAAGATTGTTCAAAATGTAAAAAATAAAAAGCCCTGAAAACTGTAAAGTGTTTTCAGGGCTTTTTGATGATTCAAGTATAAAATGATTAGCCCCAAACTGAGTCTAAAATCATTGTTTGTTTACGGTCAGGACCTACAGATAAAGTCGCAATTTTAGCACCTACTAATTCACTTACACGACGTACGTAGTTTTGTGCATTTTGTGGCAGCTCTTCTAATGTTTGACAACCTGTAATATCTTCTGTCCAACCAGGAAGCTCTTCGTAAACTGGCGTACAGTCCGCTAATTGTTTCAAGCTAGCAGGATAGTATTCAATTGTTTCGCCATCGCTTGTACGGTAAGCAGTACAAATCTTAATTGTTTCAAGACCAGATAAAACATCAATACTGTTTAAAGATAAATGAGTTATTCCAGAAACACGTTTAGAATGACGCATTACGACGCTGTCAAACCAACCGATACGACGTGGACGTCCAGTAGTTGTTCCATATTCGCGACCTACTTCACGAATTGTATTACCAATTTCATCGAATAATTCAGTTGGGAAAGGACCATCACCTACACGAGATGTATAAGCTTTACATACCCCAACAACTGTATTGATTTTTGTTGGACCTACACCACTACCGATTGTTACACCACCGGCAACAGGGTTAGAAGATGTTACAAATGGATAAGTACCTTGGTCAATATCTAACATGACACCTTGTGCACCTTCGAATAATACTCGTTTACCATTGTCTAGAGCATCATTTAAAATAACTGAAGTTTCATCAACATATTTTTCAATCTCTTTACCATATTGGTAATACTCTTCAAAAATATCTTCAAATTTCAATGGTTCATGACCATAAACTTTTTCAATTAATTTATTTTTTTCTTCTAAGTTAATTTTCAAACGTTCTTCAAAAATTTCTTTATCTAATAAATCTGCAATACGGATTCCGACACGAGCCGCTTTATCCATATATGCAGGTCCGATACCTTTGATTGTAGTTCCAATCTTGTTATCACCTTTTGAATCTTCTTGAAGTTGATCTAATAGAATATGATAAGGTAATATCACATGTGCTCTTGCTGAAATTCTCAAGTTATCAGTTGAAACACCTTCATCTTTCAAGTAAGTTAATTCTTTTACTAAAGACTTAGGATTTACTACAACGCCATTACCAATAACGCTAATTTTATCTTGAGCAAAAATTCCAGAAGGAATTAAGTGTAACTTGTAGGTTTTACCATCAAACTTAATCGTATGACCAGCATTATCTCCACCTTGGTAACGAGCCACAACCTCAGCATTCTCACTTAAGAAATCGGTAATTTTCCCCTTACCTTCGTCTCCCCATTGAGTTCCTACAACTACTACTGATGACATATAAACTACTCCTTTATATCCTATTTTTTAGAAATATATTCTAATTAGTACTTGCCAATGAATAATAAAAATTATTCAATACACTATACCATGAGATTCAATGTAAAAATTTGCAGATTTCTTCTAAACATAAACAATATTAGAACTAAGTTAAAGAATCGTCATGTGAAACGATGTATTTATAAAAGTACCCTTCTAGAAAATACTATAAGCTAGCCAGATAAGCAAGAAAACAATTATTAGAAATGCTATAAAAAAAGAATCATTCTACTTTTTTGTAGAATAATTCTTTTGATTAATAAAATGTCCAGTAGTTTAATCCATCTTCTAGAAAGATGTTCTCGTCAATACCTTGAAGGCTAAACATCTTTGAGGGATCATCATTTGGATCGTTCACATATACTTTGCCATCCTCATAACCACGTATGACTAGTATATGACCAGTTTCAGTAAAATATCCGGGTTCCACAGATGCAACAATGATTTTACCTTCTTGTACGGCTTCCATTGCGGAATGGAAGTCACTCCCAAAGTTAAACATGGTATATCCAAAATGTTGAGCAAAATCATAGAAAATCGTCCATGAAGTTCCACCATCGTGAACATAGTAAGTTTCTTTACTCCAATCAAGAATGTCTTGTGGAACAACATCCTTTCCAGAGTTACTAGCGTGAACCATCGCTAAAGAAACGATTGCACAACCATTTTCCCCCAATTGTTCAGTTGTGTTTGAGCCATATTTCAATTCACGCCACTCAGGATCCTTTTGTAAAAGTAATGGAACATCTATTTGTTCAATGTTAGACAGATTAGCTTCTAATGCAGGATGTTCAGGTAAAAAGACAGCGCCTAAATCTTCAATCTTTAAGTTTGTCTCTTTAATTGCCGAAACAATATCCCGTTGAGCTGCAAGTAAGTTGTTTTGATATTCAGTTTCCACAATTTCATGAACTTGACTAGAGATATCTTCACTAGAATTTGTGTAGCTTGTTAATAGTTTATCGAAATCTTTTTCTTTGACTGTTACTAACTCAGTTTGGCGTAAAGTGTTCTCCGATGAACTTTCAACGGAATCACTGGATTCTGCATTGGTTTCTTCAACAAACGGTGTGTTATCTGCCTGATACTCTGCTGTTATGGCATTATTATGTGCCGTTAATTTCCCTAAATGAACGATTAAGAAAACACCAGCAACTATAAAGGCTATTGAACAGCCCGTTGCAATTAAATTTATGTATTTATTTTTAGACATCACTTGTCTCCTTGGGATTCACTATGTATTTTTTAGAATACGCATCGAAGTAATTTTATCATATTAATCAAAATAAATATGGCTTTTTTATCGATTTAATAAATCCTTTTGAAAAAATAATCTACTTGTAACTAAATTGTGACGTTACCTAGTAGAGAAAAAAGTGACATTTATGCGTTAAAATTCGACAAAGCCTGATAAATCAATTAAAATCAATGTTATATAATATAACATTATTTGTAAAAATTCATTTGACTATCACTTTAGTCATTTTTATAATTAAATCAAATTTTAAGGAGTGCAGCCAATGGCAGAGAAAGAGTTTAGAAAATCATTAGCAGTTTTTCCAATAGGCACTGTCATGCAATTAACAGGCTTATCCGCGAGACAAATACGTTATTATGAAGATTATCATTTGGTAACACCTCAAAGAAGTGAAACTAATCGAAGAATGTATTCATTAAATGATGTTGATCGGCTACTTGAAATTATTGACTTACTTGATGAAGGGATGACTTTAAAAGGAATCCAAAAAAGATACGCTAGCCCATCGGCAGACAATGATGAAGAAAAAGTTAGTCTGACTGACCAAGATGTGCGGCGTATATTAAGAGATGAATTAGAAATTCAAGGTCGTTTTCATTAAGTTTTATTGAATGTGGAGGAAACTATTATATGTCAACAAAATGGACAAAAGAAGCAATTATCAAAGATGCAAAAGAAAAAAACGTAAGATTCATTCGTTTAATGTTTACTGATATTGCAGGAACAATTAAGAACGTAGAAGTTCCTTTTTCTCAATTAGAAAAAGCGTTAGATGGTAATATGATGTTTGATGGGTCCTCAATTGAAGGCTTTGTAAGAATTGAGGAAAGTGACATGTATTTGGTGCCTGATTTTGATACATGGTTAATCTTCAATTGGCATGCTGAAGAAGGAGCAGGACGAATTGCACGCTTAATTTGTGATGTGGAGAATACTAATCGTGAGCCATTTGCTGGAGATCCACGTAGCAATCTAAAACGTATGTTGAAGCAAATGCATGCAATGGGCTTTACAGATTTTAATTTAGGACCCGAGCCGGAATTTTTCTTATTCAAACTTAATGATAATGGCGAGCCGACGATGAGCTTAAATGATAACGGTGGTTACTTTGATTTAGCGCCGACCGATTTAGCTGAGAACTGTCGTCGTGATATTGTGCTTGAATTAGAAGAGTTAGGTTTTGAAATTGAAGCGAGCCATCATGAAGTAGCTCCAGGACAACATGAAATTGATTGGAAGTATTCAGATGCGATTACGGCATGCGATAACATTCAAACATTCAAGTTGATTGTTAAATCCGTTGCCCGTCGTCATAACTTACATGCGACATTTATGCCAAAACCTATTTTTGGTATTAATGGCTCAGGAATGCACTTTAATATGTCTTTATTTACAGAAGCAGGTAATGCATTCTTTGATCCAGAAACAGATGATCAATTATCTCAAACTGCACTCTATTTTATCGGCGGAATGTTGAAATATGCTCGTTCATTTACGGCAGTATGTAATCCAACAGTGAACTCTTACAAACGTTTAGTACCAGGTTATGAAGCGCCTGTATATGTGGCTTGGAGTGAACAAAATCGTTCGCCATTAATCAGAATTCCTGCTTCTCGTGGTAACTCAACTCGAGTTGAAATCAGAAGTGTAGACCCGTCAGCGAATCCTTATTTAGCCTTAGCTGTATTGTTACAAGCTGGTTTAGAGGGAATCAAACAAGAATTAACACCACCGTCTTCAGTTGATCGTAATATTTATGCGATGACTCGTGAAGAACGTTTAGCTGAAGGTGTCAATGATTTACCTGGATCACTGCGTGAAGCATTAAAAGAATTGAAAAAAGAGCCAATCATTTTAGATGCATTAGGGCCACATATTTCAGAAAACTTTATTGCAGAAAAAACGATGGAATATTTTGCTTACCAAAGACACGTTACGCAATGGGAAGTAGATAAATATTTAAAACTGTACTAAGAGTATAGTAAGATGAACCTATCAAGAACTTCTTGATAGGTTTTTTTACAAATACATCACTAAAATTAAGAGGAGTGAATAGCAATGCAGAAACAGAATGATGTCTTGATGCAGTATTTTGAATGGTATTTGGCAGATGACGGAAGTTTATGGAAAAAGCTAGCTGATGATGCGAAACATTTGCAAGCTTTAGGTATCAATAATGTCTGGCTTCCACCAGCTTTTAAAGGTACTGGTTCTGGCGATGTTGGCTATGGTATTTACGATCTGTTTGATTTAGGAGAATTTGATCAAAAAGGTTCTATTAGAACGAAATATGGAACGAAAGAGGAATATCTGACTGCGATCGAAGAATTGAAAAATCATGGAATTCGTCCAATTGCAGATTTAGTTTTAAATCATAAAGCAGGGGGCGATGAGAAAGAAACATTCAAAGTGTTAAAGATGAATCCCGATAATCGTCAAGAAGCTGAATCAGAACCTTATGATATTGAGGGGTGGACCCATTTTACTTTTCCAGGTAGAAAGGGAAAATACAATGATTTTGAATGGCGCTATTATCATTTTTCAGGAACAGATTACGATGCGAAGACTGAAGAAAAAGGTGTTTATTTAATACTGGGAGACAACAAAGGTTGGGCAGATAACCAGAGCGTGGATGATGAAAAAGGTAATTTTGATTATTTAATGTTCTGTGATATTGATTATTCTCATCCCGAAGTCATCCAGAATATAAAAGATTGGACTCGGTGGTTTATTGAAACTACAGGTATTCAAGGTTTCCGTTTGGATGCAATTAAACATATTGATTCAAGATTTATTGAGCGTTTTATTGAGTCTGTTACTGAAGCAATGGGGGAAGAGTTTTATGTGTTTGGTGAATATTGGGTAGCTGATTATGATGCGACCATCAATTATCTTGAAACAATCGATTTTGAATTTGATTTATTTGATGTCAGCTTGCATATGAACCTTTATTCTGCTTCTCAACAAGGAGCCGCTTATGATTTACGCCAAATTTTTGATAATACTTTAATGCAACATAATCCTTGGAATGCTGTAACATTCGTGGATAATCATGATACACAAAGGGGTCAATCTTTGGAGTCAGAGGTAGAGCAGTGGTTTAAACCACATGCTTATGGACTCATCTTATTAAGGGAACAAGGTCTGCCTTGTGTATTCTATGGTGACTATTATGGAGTGGGAGGAGAGAATGCTCATTCCGGTTACCAATCATTACTTGATAAGTTATTATTTATTCGTAAACATCATGCGTACGGTAAGCAAGTAGATTATCTTGATCATCCAAATTGTATTGGTTGGGCTAGACTTGGGAATGATGAGCATCCGGATGGTCTGGCTGTGGTTTTGAGTAATGGCGAAGCCGGTTGGAAAGAAATGAATATGGGACCGGCAAATGCTGGAAAGATATTTGTAGATTTTTTACAGCACCATGATGCAGAAATTATGATTAATGAAGATGGTAATGCGACATTCCCTGTTAATGCTGGGGAAATTTCAGTGTGGGTGAATAAAGAAAGTCATTTAGATTAAAAAAAACCTCTTAGCCAACAAAGCTAAGAGGTTTTTTCGATGATTATACGCTTATTTTATTAGCGACGAATAACTTCTTCTGTCGCTTTATCAAAGAAGTGAGCTTTGTTCATATCGAATGATAAATCGATTGTCTCACCAGGTTTGTGGTAGTCACGAGCATCTACACGCGCGATAAATTCAGTATCACCAACTGAAGAGTAAAGCATTGTTTCAGCACCAAGTAATTCTGATACAGATACTGTTGAAGATACAACTGAATCTGGAGATGCTTGTAATGCAATTTGCTCTGAGTGAATATCTTCTGGACGAATTCCAAAGATTAATTCTTTTCCTTCGTAACCACGTTCGATTAATAATGTACGTTGAGGTTCAGTAACGATTAAGTCTAAGCCCTTGCCGTTTGAAATTCTACCGTCTTTAAATGTAACAGTGAAGAAGTTCATCGCAGGTGAACCAATGAAACCAGCAACGAATACGTTAACAGGTAAATCGTATACTTGTTGTGGTGTACCAATTTGTTGAATGAAACCATCTTTCATAATGACAATACGTGAAGCCATTGTCATCGCTTCAGTTTGGTCATGAGTTACGTAAATTGTTGTTGTATCTAAACGTTGGTGTAATTTAGCGATTTCAGCACGCATTTGTACTCTTAGTTTCGCATCCAAGTTTGATAAAGGCTCATCCATCAAGAATACTTTAGCATCACGTACGATAGCACGTCCTAAAGCCACACGTTGACGTTGTCCACCAGATAAAGCTGCTGGTTTACGGTCTAAATATTCAGTTAAGCCTAAAATATCTGCAGCATTTTCTACACGTTCTTTGATATCTGCCTTTGGATATTTACGTAATTTCAAACCAAAAGCCATGTTATCAAATACTGTCATATGTGGGTATAAAGCGTAGTTTTGGAATACCATCGCGATATCACGGTCTTTTGGTGCAACGTCGTTCATTAAACGATCACCAATGTACAACTCACCTTTAGAGATATCTTCTAAACCGGCAATCATACGTAAAGTAGTTGATTTACCACATCCTGATGGTCCAACGAAAACAATAAACTCTTTGTCTTCGATATCTAAGTTGAAGTCTGTAACTGAATAATTTGGTGCACCGTCATACATTTTGTGAATGCTGTTTAATTTAATTTGTACCATTTTTTATCTAGCTCCTTTTTTTTATAACGCTTCTTTAATGATAAACCCATTATATTTGAAAGCGTTTTACAATGCTATTGACTCATTGCACAAAAAATATTCGGCACATTGTACAGTGAATATCTGAGAAGTTAGTCCGTATTTTGGAAAAAGTTATGAAATAATTGTGTTATTTATGGTTTAAGTTCCACAGATTACTTAAAATTTGGTAGAATAAAGAATGATACTGGGAAATGAGGTTTAGTATGAAAGAAGAAAGAAAACGTGGTTTTGAGGTTGTTTCAACTTACTTGACTAAAGAAATTAATTTGCCTAAACGGGCTACACATAAAGCTGCTGGTTATGATCTTGAAGCAGCGGAAGATATGATTTTACCTACGTTCTGGAAACAAGTCCTTCGTTACGTATTAGTAGAATTAAAGCAGTGGATTTTTTCTTCGCCTGATAAAGAGGATTTAACAGAACTCTCAACAATTGAGCGTATTCTAAAACCTTCTTTAGTACCAACAGGTTTGAAAGTCTACATGCAGGATAATGAGTATTTACAAATTGTTAACCGCTCGAGTAATCCTTTAAAGAGATTTTTAGCTTTACCAAATGGTATTGGCATTATTGATGCAGATTATTATAACAATGAAGCAAATGAAGGTCATATGTATGTTCAATTAATCAATTTTGGTTTAGTAGACCAACACATTCAAAAAGGCGAAAGAATCGCTCAGGGTATCTTTTCTGCTTATCTAATTAGTGATAATGATGAGGGTGGCGTAGCAGAAAGAAATGGCGGTTTCGGTTCGTCTAATTAATAAATCAGAATATAAGGAGTTGTGTAGATGGCTAAAAAACGAGTCATGTACGAATGCCTTGCTTGTGGTTATGAGTCGCCTAAATGGCTAGGACGCTGTCCGAACTGTGGCGCTTGGAACCAAATGGAGGAGCAACTCGTACAGAGTACTACTGCTTCAAGTAAATCGCCTGTTCAAGTTAATACGTCAAATAATCAACAAACGGGTAGAGCTTTAAAGTTAGATGAGATTACTTACAATAATGAAGTGCGTTTTTCAACGAAGTTTGATGAGTTTGATCGTGTGTTAGGTGGTGGGGTTGTACCAGGCTCACTCGTACTAATAGGTGGTGATCCAGGTATTGGAAAATCAACCTTACTTTTACAAGTGTCGGTTCAATTAGCCAATGCCAATCAAAAAGTGCTTTATGTTTCTGGAGAAGAAAGTGCACAACAAATTAAGATGCGTGCTATGCGTTTAGCTTTAAATGGTGATAATTTTTGGCTGTTAGCCGAAACAGATTTATTGACCATTGCTTCAGAAATTGAAAGAATAGAGCCAGATATTGTGATTATTGATTCGATTCAAACGATGCAAGTACCAGAACACACCGGAGCAGTTGGAAGTGTTTCTCAATTGAGAGAAGCGACTGCTGTATTGATGCGTATAGCCAAAGGGAATCAAATTGCTATCTTTATTGTCGGTCATGTGACGAAAGAAGGTAATATTGCAGGACCTCGAATGTTAGAACATATGGTGGATACGGTATTGTATTTTGAAGGGGAGAGACATAATCGCTTCCGTTTATTACGAGCGGTTAAAAACCGGTTTGGCTCTACAAATGAATTAGGTGTGTTTGAAATGTTAGATGTTGGTTTGCAAGAGGTTGGCAATCCATCAGAACTTTTCCTAGAAGAAAGGTTACCCGGTGCTACGGGGTCTACGGTTGTCGCAGCATTAGAGGGTACGCGTACGATTCTAGCTGAAGTGCAATCATTGATGACGCCGACAGCTTTTGGTAATGCTAAACGAACTGCTAGTGGGATTGATTATCAAAGAATTTCATTGCTATTGGCAGTCATGGAAAAACATTGTAATATGTTAGTTCAAAATCAAGATGCTTTCTTTAAGATAACAGGCGGTGTCAAATTAAATGAGCCTGCGATTGATTTAGCGATTGGTATCAGTATTGCGTCTAGTTACTGGAATCGAGCAACCAATGCGGATGATGTTTTTATTGGCGAGATTGGTTTAACTGGCGAGATTCGTCGAGTTAGTCAAATAAAAGAGCGTTTAAAAGAAGCAGACAAATTAGGTTTTAAACGTGCTTTTATTCCTAAAAACAATTTCAATGATATTGATACAGATTTTGAAATTGAATTAGTCCCTGTCGCTACGATTAAACAAGCGGTTCAGCGTGTCTTTCCGCGACAGTAAAGAGTATCAAACAAGCAATTGAAACTTTTTAAGCTTCTAGTTGCTTAGTTATTTCAAGGAGGTGAAAGAATGTTCAAAAAAGTCGTGATGTTTTTATCAGTCATTGTAGGTTTAAGTTTTGGATTCACAGTCGGACCACAGATTTGGCGTGCACTAAGTTTATCCAATATCGTACTTAGAAACCCTTATTTTAATGGATTTATTTTTGTTGTTATTTTTGCTATTCTGGGATCGCTAATTGCGCCACTGGTTGAAAAAGGTATTAAACGATTATTGGAAATTATTGACAGCCAGACAACAACGAATTTAATTTTAGGTACGATTGGTATGCTAGTCGGTTTGCTAATCGGTTATTTCTTGGCGTTGCCATTTGCTAGTTTAAATATTCCGTTTGTATCGTCAACGTTACCGTTAATTTTATCAATCGTGTTTGCTTTAATTGGGTACCAAACAGCAACTAGCCGTAAAGATGAATGGCGCAAGCTATTCAGTCGACAAGCAACTGAGCAGGAAATTGAAACAGAAGTTGAAAGCCAAATTTTAGAAAGAAAAGCCGGAGATTCTTTCCGTAAGTATAAATTGTTAGATACAAGTGTGATAATTGATGGGCGTATTGCAGATATTGTCAAAACAGGATTTGTTGAAGGAGTACTCGTTATTCCTAACTTTGTTTTGAAGGAATTGCAGTATATTGCCGATTCTTCCGATTCGTTAAAACGGGCGAAAGGGCGTCGTGGATTAGATATCCTCAACACACTTCAAAAAGATGATGAAGTACCTATTGAATTTTACGAAGGTGATTTTGAAGATATTGCAGAAGTTGATTCAAAATTAATTCGTTTAGCAAAATTAATTGATGCAGCCATCGTAACGAATGATTATAATTTAAATAAAGTAAGTGAATTCCAGAATGTAACGGTCTTTAATATTAATGCTTTAGCCAATGCTGTAAAACCGGTAGTTATTCCGGGCGAATTGATGCGTGTGCAAATTATTAAAGCTGGGACAGAAAGAAAACAAGGTGTTGCTTATTTAGAAGATGGTACAATGATTGTCGTTGAAGATGGTCAGCACTTTATGAATGAATGGATTGAAGTAGTTGTAACAAGTGCACTTCAAACAGCTGCTGGACGAATGATTTTCGCAAAACCCGCACATTCGCAAGATCGTATTGAGTAAATAGTGTAAGTTACCTATAATAGAAAAGAAGTTTTTATATTGAAGGAGAATTATAGAATGAGTAACAAAGTTCGTGTTAGATATGCACCAAGCCCAACCGGAGAATTACATATAGGAAATGCGCGTACAGCGCTTTTTAATTATTTATTTGCTCGTCATCATCAAGGTGAGTTTATTATCCGTACTGAAGATACAGATATGAAACGTAACTTAGATCATGGGGAAGAGAGTCAATTAGCTAACTTAAGTTGGTTAGGGATGGATTGGGATGAAGCTGCCAACAAACCAGGTAATTATGGTCCTTACCGTCAGTCAGAGCGTTTAGAAATTTATAATCCGTTAATTCAAGATTTATTAGATCGTGATTTAGCTTATAAATGCTATATGACGGAAGAAGAACTAGAAGCTGAACGCGAAGAACAAAAAGCCAATGGCGAAATGCCACATTATGGTGGTCAACACGCTCATTTAACACCAGAACAACAAGCAGCTTTTGAAGCTGAAGGTCGCGAAGCAGTTATTCGTTTCCGTGTACCAAGTGATGTAGTCTATGAATTTAACGACTTAGTTAAAGGTCCGATTAAATTCGAATCACGTAGTATCTCAGGTGACTGGGTCATTAAAAAACGTGATGGTATGCCAACTTACAACTTTGCAGTGGCAGTAGATGATCACATGATGGAAATTTCACACGTTTTACGTGGGGATGACCATATTGCCAACACACCTAAACAAATGATGGTTTATGATGCATTTGGTTGGGACTATCCTGAGTTCGGTCATATGACTTTAATTATTAACAGTGAAACTAATAAAAAATTAAGTAAACGTGATGGTGCGATTTTACAATTTATCGAACAATATCGTAACTTGGGTTACTTACCAGAAGCAATGTTCAATTTCATTACGCTTTTAGGTTGGTCACCTGTCGGAGAAGACGAAATCTTTAGCCGTGAAGAATTAATCGAGTTGTTTGATTACAAACGTTTATCTACTTCACCAGCTGCTTTTGATACGAAAAAACTTGAGTGGATCAATAACACTTATATGAAGAAAGCTAGTTTAGAAGCAGTTGTTGAATTATCATTACCACACTTAATTCAAGCGGGTAAAGTCAATGAGAACCCATCTGAAAAAGAATTGGCATGGGTAAGTAAATTAGTTAGTTTATATCATGAGCAAATGTCTTATGGTGCTGAAATTGTTGAATTATCTGCATTATTCTTCAATGAAAACTTAGTCATTGATGACGAAAGTAAAGCAGTATTGAGCGATGAAACAGCTCCAGTTGTCATTCAAGCGATGAAAGCGAAATTAGCTGAGTTATCAGAAGCGGATTTTGTAGCGGAGAATATTAAGCCATTAACGAAACAAATCCAAAAAGAAACAGGCATTAAAGGGCGTAACTTATTTATGCCAATTCGTATTGCTGTTAGTGGTCAAATGCATGGACCGGAACTTCCATTATTGATTGAAGTTCTTGGGAAAGAAAAAGCCATTAACCATATCGAACAAGTAATGTCACAAATATAAAATGACTAAATCACTAGCTGCCGAACAAGTTTATTTTGCGAGGCAGCTAGTTTTGTCTATATTGCATGCAAGCAGTATGCTACAATTGTAGGCAAAATACTAAATACTATAAAAGGAGTATGGCCGATGAGTATTCAATTATATAATACGTTGACGCGGAAAAAAGAATTATTTAAACCAATAGAAGAAGGAAAAGTACGATTCTACGTATGTGGACCAACTGTCTATAACTATATCCATATTGGAAATGCACGCAGTTCAGTTGCATTTGATACAATTCGTCGTTACCTAGAATATCGTGGTTATGAAGTGAATTACGTGAGCAACTTCACTGATGTTGACGACAAAATTATTAAAGCAGCTCATAACGAGGGCACAACTCCAGAGGCGATTGCCGATAAATATATCCAAGCCTTTAAAGAAGATACCGGAGCTATTAATGTTAAAGAAGCAAATGTCCACCCGAGAGTCATGAATAATATTCCAGAAATTATTAAATTTGTAGAGTCATTAATTAAACAAGGCTATGCCTATGAATCTGAAGGGGATGTTTACTTTAGAACTGATAAATTTGAGAAGTATGGTCAGTTATCGGATCAGTCCATTCAAGACTTGTTGGTAGGCGCAAGCGAACGTGTTGATGATGAATTTACCGAACGCAAGGAAAATCCTTTGGATTTTGCCTTATGGAAGGCGACTAAATCAGACGATGAAATCAGTTGGGAGACACCTTGGGGAGCTGGTCGTCCAGGCTGGCACATTGAATGTTCAGTGATGGCAACTAAATATCTAGGTGATACTTTAGATATTCATGGTGGAGGACAGGATCTACAGTTTCCACATCATGAGAATGAGATTGCTCAATCAGAATGCCATACTCATCAAACGTTTTCTAACTATTGGATGCACAATGGCTTTGTCACAATGGGCTCAGATGCAGAAAAAATGAGTAAATCACTGGGGAATTTTGTCTTATTAAGAGACCTTTTAAAAGAAGAAGACCCAATGGTAGTGAGATATTTATTAAGTACAGTGCACTACCGCCGTCCTTTAAGATATGACACGCATGCACTGCAAGAAGCTCAAGCTAATGTAGAAAAAATTCGTGAAGTCTTAAGGAAATTAGCTTACCGTCAACAAGATGCAGTAAGTGAAGTAGAAGGTAATCAGGAGATATTAGCAGCTATTCAACAACATCAAGCAAGTTTTGTGAATGCCATGGACGATGATTTCAATGCGGCGAATGGTGTGACAGCTATTCTTGAATTGATTAAAGCAGCTAACCAATATCTTGAAAAACAAACAGTAGCAGTCGAAGTACTTAATGCATTTTATACAGTATTAACTGAACTATTAGATGTGTTTGGTTTAGACTTAGTAGAAAATGATCTATTAGATGAAGAAATACAAGCACTGATCGAAGAAAGAAAAGCTGCTCGTCTTGCAAAAGATTATGCACGCAGTGATGAAATTCGTGATCAATTAAAAGAACAAGGCATCATCTTGGATGATACGCCCCAAGGTACACAATGGAAGCGAGTGAAATAAATGGCTCAGTCAACCGAACAGCTTAATATCGAGATGTTAAACGGAGCAACACTAGCTTACGTTGGAGATGCAGTATATGAATTAGCAGTGAGACGACATGTGCTCGCTAAAGGTAAAACCCAAGTAAACAAATTACATCGTGAGGCTGTTGCTTATGTTGGTGCAATTGGTCAGGCAAAAGTCATGTTGACTTGGATTAATGATGATGATTTTTTAACACAAGAAGAGATAAAATTTTACAAACGAGGGCGTAATCATAAGGCCAATACGAAAGCTAAAAATGCGTCGATTGGTGATTATCGTCAAGCGACCGGCTTTGAATCATTGATGGGTTGGCTATCTTTAACGAATCAAAACGAACGCTTAGATCAACTTATCTCTGAAGCGATTAGAATAATTGATGAAGGGGATCAACATAATGCGTAAACAAGGCTCACAAGGAAAACGCCAGAATAATCATAAAAAACGTGATTTTGCAAAAAAACAACATTTTGTGGATAATTCGCAAGAAAACGAAACTAAATCGCAAAATGACGAAATTTTCTTTGGTAAACATGTGGTTTTCAATATTTTCAAAGAGAATAAGCAAGTAAATAAATTGTTTATCCAAAAAGGAGTTTCGGGACAACTGATTATCGATATACTTGAATTAGTGAAACAACAAGGCGTTGTCTATCAAGAAGTCCCTAAATCTAAATTGGATGAATTGTCAAATGGTGGTAATCATCAAGGGGTAGTAGTAACAACACCTGCATTCGACTATCAAAATCTTGAAGATATTTTTGCTTTGGCAGAGCAACGTAATGAAGATCCTTTTATTTTGGTTTTAGATGGTATTGAAGACCCACATAATTTAGGTTCTATCTTACGAACTGCAGATGCAGTAGGCGTTCATGGAGTTATCATCCCGAAACGTCGAGCGGTTGGTTTAACCGGTATTGTAGCTAAAACTTCAACAGGTGCGATTGAACATGTGCCAGTCGTGAGAGTAACGAATATTGCTCAAGCTATCGATCAATTAAAAGAAAAAGGCGTTTGGGTCTTTGCGACTGCTATGGACGGACAAGATATGCGTTCATGGAATAGTAAAGGAGCGATTGCTTTAGTCATTGGTAATGAGGGAGCTGGTGTCTCGAAATTAGTTGAAGAGAAAGCTGATGAAACAATTACGATTCCAATGGTAGGCCACGTGCAGAGTTTAAATGCGAGTGTTGCAGCTGCCGTTTTAATGTATGAAGTTGCCCGTGATCGAATTCCGTTGCCTTCTTCAAAAATATAAGAAGAGGTGACTGCGATGAAACGGCAAGAAGTAATGTTCGTTGATGGCTACAATATGATTGGTTCTTGGCCACAATTAGTTCGCTTGCAAAAGCGCGATGAAATCCAAGAGGCTCGCGACTTGCTTTTATTTGAGTTATCAAATTATCGAAAATACAAGGATATCCAAATGATTGTTGTATTTGATGCTCAATTTGTGCCAGGCTTAACTAAGACTTATGATGAGTATGAGGTGCAAGTTGTTTTCACCAAAGAAGGTGAAACAGCAGATGCTTATATTGAACGAGAAGTTGAAAGGTATATTAATCCTTTAAATCGTGTAAACGTAGCAACCAGCGATAGCGCAGAACAATGGATGATTTTCCAAAAGGGAGCACTGCGTAAGTCAGCGAATGAACTATGGATGGATTTGGAGCATGCTAAGCGACAAATCAAACAAGATGTACGAGAGCATTATGATGGTAAAATTCGCAGACGTAGTCCTTGGGAAGTGGAACAGTTGGCCAAGTTAGATGCATTGCGTCAGTGGCTAGAGAAAGAATTAAAATAACTTAAAGTATCTGTTTTCACCTAAAATTTAGGAGGAAACGGTATTGACTGTTAAAGACTTTAAAAGTAATGAAGAGTTAGTTGCCTTATTACAAGTGGAAATGACGGACGAAGGATTTGAAGAACTTTTTATACGCTTCACCCCTTTGATGTATAGTGTTCGTAGTACTTATCCAATACCAGGATTTTTAATGGATGATTATTTTCAAGAAGGCAGAATAATCATGCTGAAAGCTATTCAACTATACGATGTAAAACGCCAAGCACAGTTTTCTGGTTTTATGCAGTTGTTATACAAGAATCACATGTGTAATATGCTAAGGCGTATGCTTTCGGATAGAAGACATGGAGCTCATCGAGAAATATCAATTGATGCGCATTGTGGTAGAACTGCGATGACGGAGTCTACGCGAATTGTTGATTACTTGTCTAGTCCAAGCAGTAAGGAACCAGAAAATGTGATGTTGGTGCAAGAAAAAGCTGAACGCTATTTAAAGCAACTATCGAGTTTTGAAAAAGAAGTTATTCTGTGTTCGATTTTTTATTCAAGTTACCAAGAAATTGCAGACATTCTAGGTGTTTCAGAAACTGCAGTAAGAAGTGCAATCAGTCGTGCACGTCGAAAAATAAAAGATCAATTAGATGAACCAGATTTATAGGTAAGTATCTATGATTTTTTCGGACTAAATCTTGACTTTTTTTCATCGAACCCATATTATTAAAAATGACGCAAATTGTCGTGTAAGGAGGATTGTTATGGCACAGAAAAAAACGGCCTTAGCGTGTACAGAATGTGGCCAACGCAATTACCACATGACACCAACGCAAATGGGAAAAACTTCACGCTTAGAAATTAAAAAATTCTGTAGATATTGTAACAGACATACAGTTCATAAAGAGACTAAATAGATAGGATGGTTATTGATGGGTTACTTTAAAAATGTAAGAACAGAAATGAAACAAGTTACTTGGCCATCGGCTAAGGAAGTAAGAAAATATACAGCCACAGTTATTGTGATGGTACTTATTTTTGCTTTATTCTTCGCTGTTGCTGATTATGGCTTCTCTAACCTAATCAACTGGTTAGTTACATTGTAATTAAAGGAATTGCTTCTATATAAATAATGGAAGTGATATAATAGCTATAGTTAAAAAACCTACATAACGTAGGTTTTTTATTATGGTAAAAATTGTTGGCATATATAAGATAAATTAAGGAGCAGAGATTATGGAATTAAATAAAGAATGGTACGTTCTACACACTTACTCAGGTTACGAGAATAAAGTTAAAGAAAACATCGAAATGCGTAAAGAAAGCATGAATATGGAGAATAATATTTTCCGAGTTGAAGTGCCTGAAGAAGAAGTGACTGTTGTCCAAGATGGCGGTGGAACTAAAACAAGAATGGAAAAAACATTCCCAGGTTATGTATTAGTTGAAATGATTATGTCAGATGATGCGTGGTTCATCGTTCGTAATACGCCAGGTGTTACTGGATTTGTTGGTTCACATGGGGCAGGTAGTAAACCGTCTCCGTTATTGCCTGAAGAAGTAGATAACTTATTAGGTAATGCACAAGCAGCGCGCGTTGACTTAAATGTTGAGGTAGGCGATCATGTAGAAATCACGGATGGTGCATTCTCTGGTCTATCTGGACGTGTTGAAGGTATTGAAGTGGATCAACAAAAACTTAAAGTAGTTATTGAAATGTTTGGTCGTGAAACTGTGGCTGAATTAGAATTTAACCAAGTTAAAAGAGAAGATATTTAAGCTCTAAGACATTTAAACTCATCTTTTAGGCCTGCTTTTGCGGTAAAAAAGATGAGTTTTATTAATTAATCAGTCATTTTAGATGAAGGAGAGATACGATGGCGAATTATAATAAGTTATTAAAATGGGCAGTGCCAGGCTTATTTCTAATAGTACTTTTAGTGAATTATTTGACGAGTTTTGGCATAATGTCACCTTATACGCAAGCGGAGGTTTCAGCACTTTATCCGAATTTATTTGCACCAGCTAATTTTACATTTAGTATTTGGGCGGTAATATATGTTGGTGTTATTGCTAGTTTAAGTTTAAATTTTAGTTTTTTTTCAGTGCCGGAAACTTTGGAGAAAGGTTACCAGCAATTAATTCAGCCATACTTTGTTGAGTGGATGTTTTTTAATATTCTGTGGAACATTGCTTGGACAAATGATCAAATTTTAATTGCTTTGTTGGCGATTGTACTTTATACGCGACGTTTATTGCAATTGATGACGCTAATCAGCGGAACACCTCTACTAAGACAGAAACCTTGGCTATTAAAATATCCGATTGGTTTACATACCGGTTGGTTGATTGCGGCGACATTTGCGAATTTGACAACTTATGTCGTAAGTGTTGGGATTGACGGTGTTGGAACAATTGGCTTCTGGTGGGCGGTTGCGATGATGGCAGCCAGTTTAGCGACAGTTACTTATTTTTATGGTAAGTATGGAAATGAAGCTGTCATGTTACCGGTTCTGTGGGCATTGATTGGTTTGATTGTTCAGCACAATCCAGGTAGTGACTTTGCTTATGCAAGCGAAACTTTGGCTTGGGTAGCGACAGTCTTTTTCTTAATAGGTGTCAGTTTATATGGTTATTTATTTAAATTACAAACTAAACAAGCTAAATAATCGAAAAACACGTGTTGATTTTATTCAGTAATCAACACGTGTTTTGGTTTAAAAACCAAGTATTTCAGATAATTCTTCTAATTGTAAACCGGTTGAATCTAATCCGCCACCACTCAGATACCAGAGATCAGGGGTTAAGAAATATAATTTTCCAGTTTCTGAAGCTTTAATCGTCTGTAAGTCATTTCTTTGCATTAACATTCTTTGCTCGTGTGCATCTTGTTCAGGATCATATCGCATGGCAGCTGTTCGATTAATGATAAATACTCGATCAGCATTGAGGGCTGCGATTTCTGGAACTCTTATAACCTCACCTAAATCTGTGAAGCTATATTGACGGTTGACCGCCGAGAAACCGAGTAGCGTGAAAATTAAAGCAAAACGAGAATTGGGTTTAAAGGTCGTGAATTTATTATCATCATGTAAGAGTAATAGGTTAGTATTATCTGCCGCTTGACTAGCTTTTCTAATTCTATCTGCGCGGACATTTAAATCAGCAATTAAGCGTTGAGCTTCGGCTTCTTTATCAATAATTCGAGCGAGTTCAAGATTGATTTCGTCAAAATTTGACCAATATTGTGAGCTGTACGTCTCATAATTAAAAACGGGAGCAATCTCATCTAATTCATCGAGTAAATGTGTCGTTCGGGCAGATGAAATAATTAAATCAGGTTTTAAAGCACGCATTTGATCTAAATCGATATCTGTTAAAGATTTAGTATCAGCAATACTGTCAGGCATGCTATTAAGATATTCTGGTATTCTGTGTTTCGGTGCAGCAATAATTGAAGCTTCAGCGCCAAGCGCACGCAATGTGTCATAAGCTTCATAACCAAGAGTCACAATACGACTGGGGGTAGAAATGAGCGTCATTTTTGCATCAGGTTGAACATAGCTATTAAATACTTGCATGATAAAACCTCCAATATTGTTAGTGCTTACAATTATAATAACATAAGTATAATTAAAATACGATTAAATAAAAATATTTTTAGAAAATCAGTTGGCAACTGAAGTAAGTCGTGCTATAATGTTACGGTGCGTCAAGAGCGCATATGAGTGGGAGGGGCAAAAGCTCCACATACCACATCACGAACAAAAAATTTTAAGGAGGAATGTTTCGTGGCTAAAAAAGTCGTAACACAAGTCAAATTACAAATCCCTGCGGGACAAGCAAGTCCAGCTCCACCAGTTGGTCCAGCTTTAGGTCAAGCACAAGTTAATATTATGGGGTTCTGTAAAGAATTCAACGCTCGTACACAAGATCAAATGGGTATGATTATCCCTGTAGTAATCGACGTATACGAAGACCGTTCATTTACATTTATTACTAAAACTCCACCAGCTCCAATCTTATTGAAAAAAGCTGCTGGAATCACAAAAGCTTCTGGTGAACCTAACAAAAACAAGGTTGCATCAGTAACTAAAGAACAAGTTAAAGAGATCGCAGAAACTAAAATGCAAGATTTAAACGCAGCAGACGTAGAAGCTGCTATGCGCATGGTTGAAGGTACTGCTCGCTCTATGGGAATCACAGTCCAAGACTAAGCACAAGGTAGCTTCTATCCCCGTTTTCTATCGGGGGTGGGAGGAAGAACCGCTAATACCACAAATTATAGGAGGAAATATTAATGGCTAAAAAAAGTAAAAACTTTGTAGCGGCTAAAGAAAAAGTAGACCGCGCAAAAAAATATGACGTTGCTGAAGCGATCGCATTAGCTAAAGAATTAGATTATGCTAAATTTGATGCAACTGTTGAAGTATCTTACAACTTAAACATCGATGTTAAGAAAGCTGACCAACAAATCCGTGGCGCAATGGTATTACCACACGGAACTGGTAAAACACAATCTGTAGTAGTAATCGCTCGTGGTGAGAAAGCTAAAGAAGCTGAAGCTGCAGGAGCAGACTACGTAGGTGACGCTGAATTAATTTCTAAAATCAGTGATGGCTGGTTAGACTTTGATGTTATGGTTGCTACACCTGACATGATGGGTCAAGTAGGTCGTTTAGGACGTGTCTTAGGACCTAAAGGTTTAATGCCTAACCCTAAAACTGGTACAGTAACAATGGATGTTACTAAAGCAATTAACGACATCAAAGCTGGACAAGTAACTTACCGTGCTGACAAAGCAGGTATCGTGAACGTTCCAATCGGTAAAGTATCGTTCGAAAACGATAAATTAGCTGAAAACTTAAAAGCTTTACACGAACAAATCGTTCGTTTGAAACCAGCGTCTGCTAAAGGTACTTACATTACTAACTTATCTTTAACAACTACATTTGGACCTGGTATCAAATTAGATTCAGCATCTATCTAATTAGAATGAATCTATTGGAAAAATAAGGAAATCTTAAGAAATAAGGATTGACGTTAGATTATTTTTCCGCTAATATATATAAGTATTTTACGACCAAAGACAGTAAGTGGCGAATGCCTTAATTTCTTACCGAGGAAGTTCCACAGTGATGAGGAAGCTATCTCTATGTCTAGGTGACATAGAGATTTTTTTATTATGAAAAAATCTCTATATCAAATTTGATGGAGGTGAAACTGTTGACAAAAGCAATTATGGTTAAAAAGCAAGAAGAAGTATCTTTTATTGCAAGTGAATTAAAAGACGCAACATCAGTTGTTGTTATTGATTATTTAGGTTTAACGGTAGAAGAAGTTACTAGCTTACGTAAACAATTACGTGAAAGCGGAACTAAGATGAAAGTTGTGAAAAACACAATTTTACGTCGTGCTGCTGTTGAAGCTGGAATCGAAGGTCTTGAAGATGTATTTGCAGGACCATCAGCTATTGTTTATAGTACTGATGAAGTGGTTGCTCCAGCTAAGATTGTTGCTGAGTTTGCTGAAAAAGCAAGCGAATTATCAATCAAAGGTGGTTTAATCGAAGGTAAAGTAGCTTCAGCTGATGACATTAATGCATTAGCAAAACTACCAGACCGCGACGGACTATTATCTATGTTACTTTCTGTATTACAAGCTCCAGTCCGCAACGTTGCGTTGGCTGTTAAAGCAGTTGCAGAAGCAAAAGATGAAGACGCAGCTTAATTTTTAAAAAATATAATCATACAAACGGAGGAAATTAAAAATGGCATTAAACATTGAGAACATTATTGCTGAAATTAAAGAAGCAACAATTATCGAATTAAACGACTTAGTAAAAGCAATCGAAGAAGAATTTGGCGTAACAGCAGCAGCACCTGTAGCGGTAGCAGCAGCTGGTGGAGCAGCTGAAGCTGAACAAACTGAATTTGACGTTGTATTAGCATCTGCTGGTTCATCAAAAATTAAAGTAATCAAAGCTGTTCGTGAAGCTACTGGTTTAGGCTTGAAAGAAGCTAAAGAATTAGTAGATAACGCTCCTAAAGCAGTTAAAGAAGGCGTATCTAAAGAAGAAGCAGAAGCTTTAAAAGCTTCTTTAGAAGAAGTTGGCGCTGTAGTAGAAGTAAAATAATCTTTTACTCTCATAAAACGTACCTAGTATTTCTAGGTGCGTTTTTTTTTTTTTTTTAATCAGAAAATATAATTTTGGGGCTTCGTTCAGCTTGTTGTTTTCCAAGGCGGTGGTCGCTTTCGAAGCCTCACGTTTGTGAGGGCTTTTCCAACTCAATCGGCTAGGCTCTGACTACTTCGCTTTGCTCATAGTCAGAGCAAGCTGCGCCGATTGCCCTTCATGCCGCTTTGGAAAACAAGTCGCTGATCTACGCGCATAGCATTCTGATAAAAGTATTGCGGTATTATCAGATAAAAACTACTAAACGGAATTTAATGACCTCAGACTGGTCCGAAGTTTCCTAGTATTATACAAGAATTTAAGCTTTATGTTGCTTTACCAAGTTCTGTGTTTAGTTCAGCTTATTATTTTCCAAGGCGGTGGTCGCTTTCAAAGTATCGCGGTTGGGAGGTTTTTTCCAGCTCAATAGGCGAGGCTCTCTTAGTTGATCGGTATAGATAAACAAAAAAATCAGCCTCATGAAGAGACTGATAAGGCATAACTTATTTAGCATATTCAGCAATTAATTGTTCAAGGATAATAGCAACGCCATCGATTGTATTTGCTGGTGCAATGTTTTGTGCCATAGCTTTGATATGATCGGGCGCATTATCCATTGCATAACTATGTTTAGCCATCTGTAACATTGAACGGTCATTGAGTGAGTCGCCAATTGTTGCAACTTCATCTAATGTATAACCTTGTGATTTAGCATAAGCTTCAACGGCTAAACCTTTCTGAGCATTAATGTGTGTGACTTCAATATTATCAGCAGCAGAAGATGTGACGTCTAAATCAGAGAAATTACTTAGGTGTTGACGAACTTGACTCAATAAATCAGCATTGGAACTGAAAAGTAATAGTTTTAATGCAGGGTTTTCTTTTGTTAATTCCATTTCAGTAATAGGTTTAACATCACCATAATGTGCGAGTAACTGAGCGTTAGTTACTTCATCGGTGCCATCTGCTGCGGCGAGAACTTCTTCATGACTAACATTCATAAAGTGTGCAATTCGTTTGATGAAGCCTTCATAATCTGCAACATAATAATTATTGGGTGTTGAAACAGCATAATCGATAGCTAAAGTATCTAAATATTGAATAACACTTAAGACTGTATCTGTTAATAAAGGATTTGAATCAGTTAAGGTGCCATCTTTTTCATGAATCGATGCACCGTTTAAATTAATCATGCGACAGTATATATCCTGAGCTTGTGTCAGAACAGACGCTGATTTAAAAGAACGACCTGTTGCGATAATGAATTCAATATCAGTCGTTTCTTGTAATTTCTTGATTGCGGCAGCCGTTCTGTCGCTAATCACGTGGTTTTCATTAAGTAAAGTGCCGTCCATATCAGATGCAAAAAGTTTGATCATTGTTGACCTCCATTACGTTTTATCTAGTTTTAGTGTAACATGAATAGCCTAAAAAGTGATATAGTTATGGTACATGAATATGTTTTCTTAAGGAGAGAGAGAATGAGCGATCATTATTATACAAATAAACCTCAAAGTAGCCATGAACTAAAAGAGATTAGTGCAGAAGTTGGAAAACAAAGTTTACGTTTAAAGACAGATAGTGGTGTTTTTTCTAAGAATCGTATGGATTTCGGTTCTAAATTACTAGTGGAGACTTTTATTGAAGGAAAATCAATGACTAGTGAGGAAAAAATACTTGAGTTAGGGAGTGGCTACGGTCCTTTATTGTTGGCGGTGGCGAAACATTTTCCGCTTGCCAGTTATGTAGGTGTTGAAGTTAATGAGCGTGCGCTTGAATTAGCGCAACAGAATACGCAATTAAATAAAGTGGCGAACGTTGAATGGTTGTTGCACGATGCGACGACTGTGCCTGTTGAGGCTGACTATGACTATGTATTAACGAACCCACCCATTAGAGCGGGCAAACAAGTGATACGTGAATTTGTTCTAACGGCTGCAAAAGCACTGAAAGTGGATGGGGAACTCTGGTTAGTAATCCAGAAGAAACAAGGCGCACCTTCTATGTCTGATTATATGGAGGAAATTTTTGGTAATGTAGAACTAATGGGCCGGGATAAAGGTTATTGGATTTTAAAAAGTGTTAAATAATATTAAGCTGATATTCTGCAATAGAATGTCAGCTTATTTTTTGTTTCATTAGAATTTTCTCATTTTGTATATTTTGCTTGTCGTTATAAGTTTTATGTTTTATACTGTGATTGTAAACAAAAATCTTTAATAAGGACATTTGTTGTAAAAGGAGGCGATGATGAATTGTTAACACAAAACGAGCAGCGTGTATTGGCTTTAATTGAAAAAGATCCATTTCTTACACAACAAGAAATTGCTTCTCAATTAGATTTACCGCGCTCTACTGTCGCAACGATAGTTTCGACATTGACGAATAAAAAGCAGTTGTTGGGTCGGGCTTATATTGTCAACCATGGTGCTGAAATTTTCTGTATAGGTGGAATGAATATTGACCGCAAGTATTTACTGGAGGCAGAGCTAATACCTAAAACCAGTAATCCAGTCACTTCTTCAATGAGTGTCGGAGGCGTAGCACGCAATATTTCAGAAAACCTTGGACGCTTAGGGTTAAATGTTAACCTATTGTCAATCGGTGGTCGAGATCAAGATTTCGAAACTTTAAAGCAAGCGACGGAACCATTTGTTAATTTTCAACACGTGACGCAACTAGGTGATTACTCAACAGGTTCTTATGTGGCATTACTAGATGACGACGGAGATATGCAGTTAGCTTTAGCGGATATGTCAGTAGCTGACACAATGAACCGTGAGTGGATAAGTTCTTATCAAAATCTTTTAGCCCAAGCTAAGATGATTGTATTGGATTTGAATGTACCGTTAGAAACAACAGAGTATATTATTGAGTTAGCACGTAATAAAGACATTCCACTTGTGATTATTCCGGTAAGTTCACCTAAAATGGCGCACTTACCACGTCAACTAGAGGGGGTTAAGTGGCTCATCGTCAACCTAGACGAGTCTGAAACATTTTTCAATAAAAAAGTTGAAATAGCAGAAGATGTTGAAGAGCTTGTTGAAAGCTGGTTGGCCTTAGGTGTTGAGAATGTTATCATCACACGCGGCCAAGCGTCAACGTTCTATGGTAATCAAGCGGGTGAAAGAAAACAATTTGTACCACCTGTTTCGCCTTACGTCGAAGATGTCACAGGAGCTGGAGATTCTTATGCTTCAGGTTTAATTTACGGACAATTACAAGGCTACTCGCCAGTCGAAAGTATCCAATTGGCTATGACAAATGCTTATCACACCATTCAATCGCCTAAAACAGTACGCTTAGATTTAACACAAGATATACTAGAAAAACAAACAGAAGAATTAAAAGAAAGAGGGATCATTTAAATGACACATCCATTATTATCAATTAGCAAAGAAGTACAAGCAGCTTTTGACAACAACCAACCAGTGGTAGCTTTAGAATCAACAATTATTTCTCACGGAATGCCTTACCCTAAAAACGTTGAAATGGCTAAAACAGTAGAACAAATCATTCGTGACAACGGTGCAGTTCCAGCAACCATTGCGATTATGGATGGTAAATTTAAAATTGGTTTAGAAGCAGAAGACTTAGAATTATTAGCAACAGCTGAAAACGTAGCGAAAGTATCACGCCGTGACTTAGCAAATGTCTTCGCAACAAAACAAATTGGCGCAACAACAGTTGCAACAACAATGATCGGGGCTAAATTAGCAGGAATTAAAGTGTTCGTTACAGGCGGAATCGGCGGCGTTCACCGTGGCTACGAAGACCACATGGACGTTTCAGCAGACCTAGAAGAATTAGGTCAAACAGATGTAACAGTAGTATGTGCGGGAGCAAAAGCAATCCTAGACTTACCACGTACATTAGAATACCTAGAAACTAAAGGTGTGCCAGTAGTAGGCTACCAAACAGACTACTTACCAGCATTCTACACAAGAACATCAGAATACAAATTAAACTTACGCAGTGACTCAACAGCTGAAATTGCTGACATGATGCACTACCAAAACGAATTAGGCTTAACAGCAGGAATCCTAGTTGCAAACCCAATTCCAGAAGCAGACGAAATTCCACACGAAGAAATCGACTCAATCATCACACAAGCATTGAAAGAAGAAAAAGCCGCAGGCATCAAAGGAAAAGACTCAACACCATTCCTATTAGGAAAAATCGTTGAATTAACAGAAGGCCGCAGCTTAGAAACAAACATCGCATTAGTATACAACAACGCAAAAGTTGGCGCGCAAATCGCAGCCGACTACAACAAAAAATAATTAAACAAGCACACAACGCTTCTAGACTCTAACTTAAAGAGTTTAGGAGCGTTTTTTAATTATTTGAAAATAAGCCCTCAAGTTGTATCGGTTACAAACATTGCTCCCCAAACTTTGCTGGAGGGGCTATTGAGACGCACAAGAGGTTGCTGAGATGTATTTTGGCTGAAATTGATTGATTTTGAACATTTATGATTGATTTATGATTGTTTTCGGTGTATCCTATGAGTAAGGAAGTGATGAAAATGCTTACAGAGGAAAGGTTCGATGTGATTCGCGAATTGTTAACAGGTGATTCAATTGTAAAAATTCAGGCAATTGTTGAGGCGACGCAAGCCTCGGAGTCAACCGTCAGGCGAGATTTATCGCAGTTAGAGGAATTGGGCGAGTTGGTTCGAGTTCATGGAGGCGCGAAACGTCAGTTTTCATTAGAGTCAGAACCGAGCGTTCCGGAAAAGAACTTACGTTTTCATGACGAAAAACAGTCGATTGGTCAATATGCAGCGCAGTTGATTCAGGATAATGAATTTATTTATCTGGATGCGGGGACTACGACACTTGCGATGGTGCCTCATATAAAAGCTAAGGGTTTAACAATTGTCACGAATAGTTTAGACTTAGCAGGGCATTTGTCAGAAGCGTCGTTGAATGTGATTGTGCTAGGGGGTAACTTGAAGAATCGCACACGCGCTATGATCGGTTCAGATGCGCAGAAGCAGTTGAAGCAGTATCGTTTTTCGCGTGCATTTATGGGAACGAATGGGATTGACACAAAATTTGGTTTTACAACGCCAGATTCTGAGGAAGCACATGTTAAACAAACCGCAACGCAGCAAGCTAATCGGGTTTATGTGTTGGCGGATGCTAGTAAGTTTGATAAAGTTTCTTTCTGTCAGTTTATGGAATTGGATGAAGCGGTTGTGATTACGAGTCCTTTAGGTGACAGGTTAGGTGATAAGTATCATGGTGTATTGGAAATAAAGGAGGTTGATCGTTGATGTTGTATACAATTACGTTTAATCCGGCAGTTGATTTAGTGATGAGAACAGATGAGCTGCGTTTGGGCGAATTAAATCGTGTACAATCAGCCGATTATGTGGCTGGAGGCAAAGGGATTAATATGTCTGTCTTATTAAAGCGTTTAGGGCATGACAATATTGCGACAGGTTTTATTGGTGGTTTTACGGGTGAGTTTGTAAAAAACAGTTTGCAGGCAGAGGGTGTAGAGACGGCATTTGTTTCTGTAGATGCGATTACGCGTATTAATGTGAAATTACATGCGAATCAAGAAACTGAAATTAATGCGAATGGACCGGAGGTAACTCAATTAGACGTTGACCGATTGATGGCGTATTTCGAAACGGTTTTAGTGGCAGGTGATGTTGTCTTTTTAGCGGGAAATGCTGCTCCGGGTATGACTAGTGAACATTATGTTCAAGTGGCGACTATGTGTCGTGAAAAAGAAGCGCTATTTGTCTTAGATTCAAACAAGGAACTTTTAACAGCCTGTTTATCAGAGCAGCCTTTCTTGATTAAACCGAACGCGCATGAATTGAGTGAAATCTTTGGTGTAGCCATCACTACAATTGCTGAAGTGGTAACTTATGCGAAGGAATTGCAAGTGCGTGGTGCACGTAATGTCTTAGTTTCTTTAGGTGGAGATGGTGCGGTTTTAGTGACAGAAACAGGGGGTGTTTATCAATCAAATGTTCCGAAGGGGCAAGTGGTTAACTCTGTGGGTGCTGGTGATTCAATGGTGGCAGGTTTCATGGCGAAATATATTGAAACACAAGATTATGCAGCGAGTTTGAAACAAGGTGCAGCAAGTGGGAGTGCAACAGCTTTCTCGGTAGGGATTGCTGAAGCGAGTTTAGTGTCAGAGTTATTAGAACAAATAAAAGTGAAAAGTGTAGGTGTAAACTAATATGGAATTATCACAATTATTTATAAAAGAGGCTATTACTTTAAATTTAACGACACAAGATAAAGATAGTACGTTACGTTATTTAGCTGAGCGCTTTGCTGAAGTTGGCGGCGTATCAAATGTAGAGGCGTATGTTGATAAGCTAGCTGCCCGCGAAGCTCAATCTACAACTGGCGTTGGCGATGAAATTGCCATTCCGCACGCGCAAGATGCCTCCGTTAAACAAGCAGCCATTGTATTTGCTCGTGCGGAACAAGGGATTGAGTGGGCATCATTTGATGGTCAACCTGCTAAATTAATCTTCATGATTGCAGCTCCAGAAGGTGGCGGCGAGCATTTACAAGCTTTAGCCAAATTATCTGGAATTTTAATGGATCCAGCTGCGAAAGCGGCTTTATTAGAAGCGTCAACTGCCGATGAAGTCATCGAGGTGATTGCGCGCTTTGAGCAAACCAAAGCTGAGGAAGCTGCCGGTTCAAACAGTGTTGCAGACACTCCAGAAGTCCCCGTTAAAAGTTCAGAACCGTATATTCTAGCCGTTACAGCCTGTCCAACTGGGATTGCACATACTTACATGGCAGAAGAAAAATTGAATCAAGCGGCTAAACAAGCTGGCTACCGTATTAAAGTTGAAACGAACGGACAAACTGGTGTAGGAAATCGTCTAACTGCTCAAGATATTGAACAAGCTACTGCAATTATTGTTGCTGCAGACAAGCAAGTTGAAATGGCGCGTTTTGATGGCAAACCGGTCATTGTCACTAAAGTGGCGGATGGTATTAATAAAGCCGCTGAATTAGTTGAGCGTGCAGCTAAAGTTGATGCGAAGATTTACCGTGCTAACCAAGAAGACATTGCCGGATCGCAAAGTGCAGGCGATGAAGATGAATCGTTAGGTCGTAAATTTTATAAACATATGATGAACGGTGTATCGCACATGTTACCTTTCGTTGTAGCAGGTGGTATTCTCATTGCCTTCTCGTTTTTCTGGGGAATTAACTCAGCGAATCCAGCAGATCCAACCTATAATCAAGTTGCGCATGTATTAAAAACGCTAGGTGATTTATCGTTTGCAATGATGTTACCAGTACTTGCTGGTTTTATCGGCCAATCCTTAGCGGATCGTCCAGGTTTAGTAATTGGTTTTATGGGTGGGGTATTTGCTAACCCGGGGGTATTAGCTGGCTTCAATGCAGCAGGAATCTTCGAGGATACGGTTGCTTCAGGTTTCTTGGGAGCTTTAGTTGCTGGTTTCTTAGCGGGTGGAATCGTTTGGTTGTTACGTAAAGGCTTCAGTTGGTTACCAAAATCATTAGAAGGTATGAAACCAATCTTCCTCTACCCTGTATTTGGTGTGCTGATCATGGGCTTATTGATGTTCTTTGTTATAAATAGCCCAATGGGAGCTGTGATGACAGGCTTAGAGAACTTGTTGAACAGTGTGCCACGTGAACTGTCACTTTTATTAGGTTTCTTAGCAGCAGCAATGATGTCTATTGATATGGGCGGACCTTTAAATAAAGCTGCTTATGTAACAGGTACAGCCCTAGTTACAGCAGCAGACGGAGCGGGCTCAGATGTAATGGCCGCAGTAATGATCGGTGGGATGGTGCCACCGTTAGCAATTGCGATTTCGGCTACAATCAACAAGAAACTTTGGGCACCAGAACAAAGAAATAGTGCTTTAGTTAACTATGTAATGGGAGCTGCCTTTATTACCGAAGGAGCAATTCCGTTCGCAGCGGTTAACCCTTTGAAAGTGATTCCTGCATTGGCAATTGGTAGTGGAGTTGCCGGTGCGTTAAGTATGTTGTTCGGTAGCGTTAGTTATGTACCACACGGCGGATTGTTTGCCGTACTTGCGGGTGGTGTCACCAATCCAGTTATGTATATCGTTGCATGGTTAGTGGGTGGTTTTGTCGGAGCGCTATTACTCAATGCACTCTTAAAGGATAATAAATAAGTTAGGATACGCCCCAAAGCATTTCGCGTTTCTCATTCTTTAGTGGAATGAGCGCGAGCGCTTTGGGGCGTATTTGGGCTTAGGTTTAATTGTATTTATTAACAATCTCCATAAATTGTTGACCAGTAATTGTTTCCTCGTTATATAGGAAGTGTGAAAGCTCGTTGAGTAATTCGCGGTGATTGATTAAGATAGTCTTCGCTTTGTCGTACTGCGCTCCTACTAGTTCAATCACTTCACGGTCTATGGCAGCTTGAGTTTCAGCAGAACCTGTAGAACTAGCTTCGTTACCTAGGTATTGATTGTTTCTTTGTTCAAAAGCCACCATTCCGAAAGTATCGCTCATTCCGTACTGGCTAATCATTGCGCGGGCTAATTGCGTCATACGCTCGATATCGTTAGAAGCGCCCGTGGTAATTGAGTTAAATGCCACTTCTTCGGCAGCGCGTCCACCAGCTAAAGTCGCCAATTGAGTTTCAAGATGTTCTTTTGAGTGTAGATAGTCATTGCCTTTCTCAGAAACTTGCATTGTATATCCCAGCGCTCCTGAAGTTCTCGGAATAATGGTTATTTTCTCTACAGGGGCTGAACCTGACTGTTTTGCAGCAACTAAGGCATGACCTATTTCATGATAAGAGACGATCCATTTTTCTTTATCTGATAAAATGGCGTTTTTCTTTTGCTCCCCTGCCATAATGGTTTCGATACTTTCCTCGAAATCGTTTTGTGTCGCTGCATTGCGTCCTTGGCGTACCGCTCTTAAGGCAGCTTCGTTGACAATATTTGCTAACTCAGCACCAGAAGCGCCAGAAGCCATACGAGCGATTTTATTGTAATCAATTGAATCGTCATGTTGCACTTTGCTAGCATGTACTTTCAAGATATCTTCACGGCCTTTTAAATCAGGCAACTCAACACGAACTTGTCGGTCGAAACGTCCTGGACGTAGTAATGCAGGGTCTAATGATTCAGGTTGGTTAGAAGCGGCCAGGATCATGACGCCGTTATTGCCTTCGAAGCCATCCATCTCAGTTAACAGTTGATTTAATGTTTGCTCTCTTTCGTCGTTACCGATTGCTTGGCCACGTTTTTTACCAATGGCATCAATTTCGTCGATGAAGACAATGCATGGGGCCTTTTCTTTTGCTTGTTTGAAGAGGTCGCGGACTTTAGCGGCTCCAGCTCCTGCGAACATTTCGACAAATTCTGAACCTGACATTGAGAAGAAGGAAACATTTGCTTCTCCCGCAACTGCTTTGGCTAACATGGTTTTTCCTGTTCCTGGAGGTCCAACTAACAGGACGCCGCTAGGCATCTTAGCGCCGACTGCTTGATATTTCTTAGGATTGTTTAGAAAATCAACCACTTCGGTTAGACTTTCTTTTGCTTCATCTTGGCCTGCGACGTCTTTAAAACTTAAACCATCTGTTGATTGGACGTAGACTCGAGCATTGCTTTTACCGAGGTTAAACTGCATCGCATTATTGCCACCAGCTTTTTTGAGTAACATTCGTGAGATCCATTGACCGATTGCGACGAATAATAGTATCTGGAAAACAAAACTCAAGAATGATGCGATTGGAGAAGCTTGCTCAATGATTTCACCAGTGAAGGCAACGTCCGCATCGAATAGGCGCTGGGTTAAGTTAGGGTCCTCCACCATTGCCGTTTTATAAACTGTATCATCTTCAGCGCTCGTGAAAATAATTTGGTTTTCAGAAGGTTGTAATTGTACCTCGGCTACTTGTCGATCATCGACCATCGTCATAAAACTATCGTAATTAATTTGTTGGACATGACGTTCGGAATACCAAGGCATTGCGATGAAATTGAAAATGACGATGATTAACATCGCAAATCCGTAGTAATATAGTAGGGAACGTTTTGGATTGTTTACTTGTTTCATAATTTTCCTCCTGCTTGATTCGTTTTTCGGCTTGTTATAGCAATAACATATGACAAAATTATTAATTCACTATGAATTAGTTCATTTTCTTTGTGTTGGGGAGTAATTTGACAGTGGTTTAAGCATAATTTGTTCTATTTATAAGGGGGATAAGTTTAGTGTGCTTTATGCTTCGCTAAGTTGCGTTAAGTATTCCAACAAAAGTAAAACAATATTATCGAGTTAAAACTACTGAATGTCATTTAATGGGCTCGGAATAGTCGAATATTTTCTTAAAGAATGCAAAAAATCACCAGAATGTAGAGAAGATTGCTAAGTAAGTGTTTTCAGGTGTTGACAATTGAAAATGATGCGAGTAGAATAGATAGACGCAAGAGTAGGCATAGATGAAGGATTCTGCTTTGAAATATTGTCCAAAGTGGGATTCTGACAGAGAATAAACAAAAGATACAGTGGACTGAGTTAACGAACACGATTCTTTTGTTCTTTTTTTGCTCAAAAATAGGCAAAAATAGTATTTTGTTATAGATTATTAATATTTGTAACAAAACTGTAACATCTTGCTGAGTCGCAAATAATTTGAGGGGTGAACAGCTTGAGTCAACATCATATCGTCAAATATGGTAAAAAAGCAGAACGTCGTAGCTATGCTCGTATTGATGAAGTTCTTGAATTGCCAAACTTAATTGAAATTCAAACGGATTCTTATCAATGGTTCTTAGACGAAGGTATCAAGGTTATGTTTGAAGACGTTTCTCCAATCGTCGATCATAGTGATAACTTAGAATTACATTTCGTTGATTATGAATTTAAAGAGCCAAAATATACAGTTAAAGAAGCACGTGCACATGATGCTAATTATTCAAAACCAATCTACGTTACATTACGTTTAATCAATAAAGAAACACGTGAAGTGAAAGAACAGGAAGTATTCTTCGGAGATTTCCCAATCATGACAGACATGGGGACTTTCATTTATAACGGTGCAGAACGTGTTATTGTTTCACAATTAGTTCGTTCTCCAGGTGTTTATTTCCACGATAAAGTGGATAAAAAAGGTCGTCATAGTTTCACCTCTACTGTTATCCCTAACCGTGGTGCTTGGTTGGAGTTCGAAACAGATGCTAAAGGTATCGCGTATGTGCGTATCGACCGTACGAGAAAAATCCCTCTTACAGTTTTAATGCGTGCATTAGGGTTTGGTTCTGATGATGAAATTTATGATATTTTATCTGAAACAGAATTATTAAATACAACGATCGATAAAGATGTTCATAAAAATATTGCGGATTCACGTCCGGAAGAAGCCTTAAAAGATATTTACGAGCGTCTTCGCCCAGGTGAGCCGAAAACGGCAGAAAGTTCTCGTAACTTATTAATCGGTCGTTTCTTCGATCCACGTCGCTATGACTTGGCACCAGTTGGCCGTTACAAAGTAAACAAAAAATTACACTTAAAAAACCGTCTATTAAACTTAACTTTAGCAGAAACTTTAGCAGATCCTGAAACGGGTGAAGTGATTTTTGCAGAAGGTACAGTATTAGATTCAGATAAAATTGAGGAATTAGTACCTCATTTAGATAATGGTCTGAATTTAGTAACGGCAATGCCATCTCCAGATGGTGTGATTGGTGAGCCAATTGATTTACAAATAATCAAAGTGTATTCACCTAAAAACCCAGAGTTAGTAGTAAATGTAATTGGTAATGCAAATCTTGAAGGTGCTAAAAGTTTAACGCCGGCAGATATTATTGCCTCAATGAACTATTATTTATTACTTGATGAAGGTGTTGGAACTACTGATGATATTGACCATTTAGGTAACCGTCGTATTCGTTCAGTTGGTGAATTATTACAAAACCAATTTAGAATCGGTTTATCTCGTATGGAGCGTGTGGTTCGTGAACGTATGTCGCTTCAAGACATTTCAACGATTACACCACAACAGTTAATTAATATTCGTCCAGTTGTTGCAGCAATCAAAGAATTCTTTGGTTCTCACCAACTATCACAATTCATGGACCAAGTTAACCCGTTGGGTGAGTTAACACATAAACGTCGTCTATCTGCCTTAGGGCCTGGTGGTTTAACGCGTGATCGTGCTGGATATGAAGTTCGAGACGTTCACTACTCTCACTACGGTCGTATGTGTCCGATTGAAACACCAGAGGGACCAAACATTGGTTTGATCAACAGTTTGTCTTCATACGCTAAAATCAATAAATTTGGTTTTATTGAAACACCGTATCGTAAAGTAGATAAAGCAAATGGTCGTGTTACGGATGAAATTGTTTACTTATCTGCTGATGAGGAAGACTTATACGTTGTGGCGCAAGCCAACTCATTATTAAACGAAGATGGAACATTCGTTAACGATCAAGTTATGGCACGTTACATCTCTGAAAATATTGAAGTTCCTATTAATCAAGTAGATTACATGGACGTGTCGCCTAAACAAGTAGTTGCGGTCGCAACAGCATGTATTCCATTCTTGGAAAACGATGACTCGAACCGTGCCTTGATGGGTGCCAACATGCAACGTCAAGCTGTGCCGTTGATCAATCCGCAATCTCCATTAATCGGTACGGGTATGGAATATAAATCAGCCCATGACTCGGGAGCAGCGCTTATCTGCCGCCGTGGTGGTGAAGTGGTTTATGTTGATGCTGATAAGGTTAAAGTGAAAATTGCTGACGGAACAGTCGATGAATATAGCTTAATTAAATTTGCGCGTTCAAACGCGGGAACATGTTATAACCAACGACCAATCGTTGAAGTAGGTGACCAAGTTGACGATTTAGATATCTTAGCTGACGGTTCATCAATGCAAAATGGTGAAATGGCCTTAGGTCAAAACCCATTAGTAGCCTTCATGACTTGGGATGGTTATAACTATGAAGATGCGATTATTATGTCAGAACGTTTAGTTAAAGATGATGTATATACTTCAATTCATATTGAAGAGTATGAATCAGAATCTCGTGATACTAAATTAGGACCTGAAGAAATTACTCGCGAAATTCCAAACGTTAGTGAAGAAGCCTTGAAATTCTTAGATAAAGATGGAATCATTTCGATTGGTGCGGAAGTGAAAGACGGTGATATCTTAGTAGGTAAAGTAACGCCTAAAGGTGTGACAGAATTATCTGCTGAAGAACGTTTATTACACGCAATCTTTGGTGAGAAAGCTCGTGAAGTTCGTGATACTTCATTACGTGTACCACACGGTGGTGGCGGTATTGTTCACGATGTTAAAGTCTTCACGCGTGAAGCTGGTGATGAATTAGCACCAGGTGTTAACAAGTTAGTTCGCGTCTTTATCGTTCAAAAACGTAAGATTAGCGAAGGGGATAAGATGGCGGGACGTCACGGTAACAAGGGTGTTGTTTCGTTAATTATGCCAGAAGAAGATATGCCATTCTTACCAGATGGTACGCCAATTGATATCATGCTGAACCCATTAGGGGTACCTTCACGTATGAACATTGGACAAGTATTCGAATTACACTTAGGTATGGCAGCACGCCAATTAGGAATTAAAATTGCGACACCAGTATTTGATGGTGCGAGCGAAGAAGACGTGTGGAATACTATTAAAGAAGCTGGTATGGAAGCAGACGCTAAAACAACTTTATATGATGGACGTACTGGGGAACCATTCGACCGTAAAGTGTCGGTAGGTGTCATGTATATGATTAAACTTGCCCACATGGTTGATGATAAACTTCATGCGCGTTCAACTGGACCTTACTCACTTGTTACACAACAACCATTGGGTGGTAAAGCTCAATTTGGTGGACAAAGATTCGGGGAAATGGAAGTTTGGGCTCTAGAGGCCTACGGTGCAGCGTATACGCTACAAGAAATCTTGACTTACAAGTCAGATGACGTTGTAGGACGTGTTAAAACTTACGAAGCAATCGTTAAAGGACAACCAATTCCAAAACCAGGAGTACCTGAATCATTCCGAGTATTAGTGAAGGAATTACAAGCTTTAGGTTTAGATATGAAAGTATTAGATGAAGATGATGTAGAAATTGAATTACGTGATGACGATGATGAAGATGACGTAATCAACTTTAACGCATTGGATAAATACCGCGAAGACCAAAAAGCTGCTGAACAGCAAAAACAAGATGACACTCAGCCGGCTGTAAAATCAGAAGACTAAGTCAATCAAAAGAGATAATTGAGTTAAATTGCCTTGGAGCCATTTGGAGATAAGGCACTCCACGCAACCTTGAAGCTAGCGGAAAGCTATTTTCCGCTAACGGATAAGGTGACAAATTAAAAGGAGGTCGGCCCCTTGATAGATGTTAATAAGTTCGAATCCATGCAAATAGGATTAGCATCCTCCGAAAAAATTCGTAGTTGGTCTTATGGTGAGGTTAAGAAACCAGAGACAATCAACTATCGTACATTAAAGCCAGAGAAAGATGGCCTTTTCTGTGAGCGAATTTTTGGACCAACAAAAGATTGGGAATGTTCATGTGGTAAGTTGAAACGTGTTCGTTACAAAGGTCGTGTTTGTGATCGTTGTGGTGTTGAAGTGACACGTGCTAAAGTTCGTCGTGAACGTATGGGACATATCGAATTAGCTGCACCAGTAACACACGTTTGGTATTTCAAAGGAATTCCAAGTCGTATGGGATTAGTGTTAGACTTAAGCCCGCGCTTGCTAGAGGAAGTGATTTACTTTGCTTCATATATTGTAATTGATGCGGGTGATACACCGTTAGAAGCCAAATCATTATTAACAGAAGCAGAATACCGCGAGAAAAAACGTGAGTATGGTAATCGTTTCTATGCCAAAATGGGTGCAGAAGCAATTAAGGAATTATTACAAAACGTAGATTTAGAAAAAGAAGTAACAGAATTACGTGAAATGTTGAAGACTGCAACTGGTCAAAAACGTACACGCGCGATTCGTCGTTTGGATATTCTAGATGCATTTTTTGAATCAGGTAATAAACCTGACTGGATGGTATTAGATGTATTACCAGTTATTCCGCCAGATTTAAGACCGATGGTTCAATTAGAAGGTGGCCGTTTTGCGACAAGTGACTTGAACGACTTATATCGTCGTGTCATTAACCGTAATAACCGTTTAAAACGTTTATTAGACTTAGGTGCACCAAACATTATCGTTCAAAACGAAAAACGTATGTTACAAGAAGCTGTTGATGCATTGATTGACAATGGTCGTCGTGGTCGTGCAGTAACTGGACCGGGTAACCGTCCATTAAAATCTTTATCACATATGTTAAAAGGGAAACAAGGACGTTTCCGTCAAAACTTACTAGGTAAACGTGTGGACTATTCAGGGCGTTCAGTAATTGTTGTTGGACCAAACTTGAAAATGTACCAATGTGGATTACCAAAAGAAATGGCGATTGAGTTATTTAAACCATTCGTTATGAAAGAATTAGTAGAACGCGAAATCGCGAGCAATATCAAGAATGCTAAACGCATGATTGAAACGCAAGATGATGTGATTTGGCCAGTGATTGAAGAAGTAATTAAAGAGCATCCTGTATTACTTAACCGAGCACCTACGTTGCACCGTTTAGGTATTCAAGCATTCGAACCAACATTAGTTGATGGTCGTGCTATTCGTTTACACCCATTAGTCTGTGAAGCTTATAACGCTGACTTTGATGGGGACCAAATGGCGGTTCACGTACCACTATCTGAAGAAGCTCAAGCTGAAGCGCGTCTATTAATGTTAGCAGCACAAAACATCTTGAACCCTAAAGATGGTAAACCTGTTGTTACACCATCTCAAGATATGGTCTTAGGTAACTACTACCTAACATTAGAAGAACCTGGCCGTGTTGGAGAAGGTTTAATTTTAAGTAGTGTCGGAGAAGCGGAAATTGCTTATTTAAATGGAGAAGCACACTTACATACACGTATTGCGATCCCAACAGCAGCTTTAGAAGACAAGGCATTTACTGATTGGCAAAAAGAACGTTTAATGGTAACTACAATTGGTAAGTTATTATTTAACGAAATCATGCCACCAGAATTCCCTTACTTAAATGAACCAACAAATGAAAACTTAACAGAGAAAACACCAGATAAGTATTTCTTAGAACCAGGTACTGATGTTCCTGCAGCGATTGCTGAAATGGACTACGTGTTACCGTTTAAGAAAAAACATTTAGGTAATATTATTGCGGAAGTCTTCAAACGATTCCATATTACAGAAACATCTAAGATGTTAGATAGAATGAAAGACCTAGGTTATAAATACTCAACTCGCGCTGGTTTAACAGTAGGAGTTGCTGACGTTCTGAAACTTGATACTAAATACGGTATTCTGGATGAAGCACATGCACGTGTTGATAAGATTGCTAAGCAATACAAGCGTGGTTTAATTACAGAAGATGAGCGTTATGAAAGTGTTATTCGTACTTGGGAATTAGCAAAAGATAAAATCCAAGACGATTTAGCAAATTCATTACCTCGTTTGAACCCAATTCACATGATGTCAGACTCTGGAGCCCGTGGTAACATTTCCAACTTTACACAGCTTGCTGGTATGCGTGGTAACATGGCTGCTCCGAGTGGTAAAATTATCGAGTTACCGATTACGTCTAACTTCCGTGAAGGTTTATCGGTATTGGAAATGTTTATCTCGACTCACGGAGCCCGTAAAGGTATGACGGATACGGCCTTGAAAACAGCCGACTCAGGTTACTTAACGCGTCGTTTAGTAGATGTGGCTCAAGACGTAATTGTTCGTGAAGATGACTGTGGAACAGATAAAGGTGTAGTTGTAGCTGAAATTGCTGATGGTAACAGCATTATTGAAACGTTAGAAGAACGTTTAATTGGTCGTTACACTCAGAAAACAATTTACCATCCAGAGACTGGAGCAATTATTGTACCTGCTAATGTTGAGATTTCAGAAGACTTAGCGGCAGTAGTTGTCAATGCAGGCGTTAAAGAAGTAACAATTCGTTCGGTATTTACGTGTGACACTGATCACGGTGTATGTAAACACTGTTACGGACGTAACTTAGCAACAGGATCACGTGTTGAAGTTGGAGAAGCAGTTGGTACAATTGCCGCTCAATCTATCGGTGAGCCTGGTACACAATTAACGATGCGTACATTCCATACAGGTGGGGTTGCTGGTGGTGGAGACATCACTCAAGGTTTACCTCGTATTCAAGAAATTTTTGAAGCGCGTGTACCTAAAGGACAAGCGACTATTACAGAGGTTGATGGTATCGTTGATCATATCGAAGAAAAACCATCAGATCGTTCAAGAGATATTACAGTTAAAGGTACAACTGATACACGTACTTATAATGTTCCTTATACTTCACGCTTACGTGTGAAAGAAGGAGACCATGTAGATCGTGGAGAGGCTTTAACTGAAGGTTCGATTGATCCAAAAGAATTATTAAGAGTTACGGACGTTATTACGGTCGAAAACTACTTATTAAGAGAAGTACAAGCTGTTTACCGTGGACAAGGGGTAGAAATCGGAGATAAACACGTTGAGGTTATGGTACGTCAAATGCTACAAAAAGTACGCGTAATGGACCCTGCTTCAACTAATATCTTGCCAGGTGCGTTAATGGATATTTCTGACTTCACCGAAGCGAACACAAGCGCTATTAAAGGTGGGGAAGTTCCAGCGACAGCTCGTCCTGTGTTATTAGGAATTACAAAAGCCGCCTTAGAAACTAAATCATTTATTTCTGCAGCTTCCTTCCAAGAAACAACACGTGTGTTAACAGATGCGGCAATCCGAGGTAAGAAAGATGTTTTATTAGGTCTTAAAGAGAACGTTACAATTGGTAAGTTAATTCCAGCTGGTACTGGTATGACTCGTTACCGTAAAATTGAAACGAACATCGATACACCTGAGAAAACTGAAGACTTAGTTATCGAAGAAACGCCACAAATGAAATAAACGTAAGAAAAAATCACCGCTTAGCTTAGCTAGGTGGTGATTTTTTTGTCTAAAAATAGATTAGAATGCAATAATATGCTAACGATAAAAAAGGAACAAAGGGTAGTTCTAAAATTGGTTTCTTAATAAAGCGGCTACCTAGCATGAAAAGTAAACCAGAAAGAGAAGCTATAAAAAGAAAAACTGGAAATGCATCAATTGGGATTAGTAGTTGAAAGGTAAATAATAGTTTGACGTCGGCGCCACCGATCCAATTGTAGTAAATTAATAGAAGTAACAAACTATTGAGTAATAACAATGGTAACCAAAGGATAAGTTTAAAGTCAATTTGAAGTAATGAACAAACTAATAGTAACAATTGTAATGAGTCGGGAACCCATCGATCGCAAATATCACATAAACTCATAATGAATAATACCGCTAGTGTGATTCCGGTTAATAGAAGGCGTGAATCCTCGGAATAATAATAAAAAAAATGAACAAATAGTAAACCTGTTATAGCCTCTACTATCCAATAAGAGGAAGGGATACTTAATTTACAATGATTACAACGACCGTACTGAAATAAATAGGAAAATAAAGGAAAGAGCTCATACCAAGCTAATTGCTTGTGGCAATGATGACAAGAAGAGCGAGTGTTCAATTTAAAAGTAGACCTCGTCCAATGATTGGCTAAACAATAAGCAAATGAACCAAAGCAACAACCAAAATAAAAAAATACGATTAACAAAATCATTCAATCACCTCGTATATAAATACGTAAAAAAAGTTAAAATGTGCGTGAGGTAACAAAATTTATAAAAAAGTACATAAAAATGATAAAAAGTATTGATTTTCATGTGTATTACATGGTATATTGCTTTCTGTTGTTAAATGACTCATGATAGCACCGAAAAAAATAAATAAAAAAGTGTTGCCATGACTCATAATACATGATATTATTAATAGGTTGCTGAAAGAGAGTAAGAGAACAGAGTGTTAGATGACGAAGAAAGTTGATTTAATCACTTTCTAAACGCTTCCATTTCAACGACGGATGTGTTATAATAACAACACGGTTTGATAATGTTAATAAAAAATTTAATTTATTTTAAAAAAGTTATTGACATCAAATTCGAAAGATGTTACTATATAAAAGTTCCGTTAAGGAGATGCGCTTCGTGGCCATCCGATAACAAAAAAGAAACTTAAATTTCTTTTAAAAAGTTGTTGACAAGTCTAAACGAAACATGCTATAATATAAAAGTTGTCACAGCGAACGAGTTCGCAACTGACAAAGCTCATTGAAAACTGAACAAAGACAAACACCAAAATGTGTAAGGGTTCATTACTTGTTAATGAACAC
>NZ_WJQT01000015.1 GCF_009659375.1 Fundicoccus ignavus | reverse complement strand
GGCTAGCCTCTCAATCCAATAAACTAATTATCTCATATCTTAGGAGATGAGGTAATCGAAAAGAGGTTCATAGGGTTATCCAGTAAAAACCGGAAGGTTAAAACCCTAAATATAATATACAAGGATGACATTACGATGACTATAGGATATTTCAATACGGAAGTAAAAAAGTCGCATCATTTGAAAGTAGATCAAACACATACTTTATATATTGAAGAATGTGGAAATTTAGAAGGACAACCAGTTGTGTTCTTACATGGAGGACCTGGTGGAGCTGTTAGTGAACTTTCACGAAGATTCTTCGATCCAGAACATTATCGCATCATTCTTTTTGATCAAAGGGGTTGTGGCCAAAGTCTGCCATTTTTAAGTTTAGAAAATAATACCATTCTATTTAGTGTGGGCGATTTAGAAAAAATTCGTGCATATTTAAATATTGATTCTTGGTATGTATTTGGAGGAAGTTATGGTTCGACGTTGGCTTTAGCTTATGCGATTCATTACCCAGAGCGTGTGGATCACTTGATTTTAAGAGGGATTTTTCTAGGTAGACAAGCTGATATTGATTGGTTATTTCAGTTTGGTGCTAGCGAGTTTTATCCTAAAGAGTTCGGCGCTTTTAAACAGTATGTACCCGTTAATCAGCAACAAAATTTGGTGAGCGCTTATTATGCTTTAATGACTTCAGAGGATAAAGCTATTCGTGAAGGGGCTTGCAAAGCTTGGAGTGATTGGGAAGGCGCCTTGGTAAATATGGTAAAGACGACTGATACTAAAACGTCGATTGATAAATATGATTTATCGTTAGGTTTACTTGAAGCACATTATTTCGCTAATCAGATGTTCTGGAAGGAAGATAATTATTTATTGAGTCGTAGCCAACAATTGAAAGAAATCCCAATGGCTATTTTTCATGGGCGTTATGATGTGGATTGTCGGGTTAGCAGTGCATATGAGTTGAAAAAAGCCTGTCCACATGCGTCATTAAATATTATTGAGTTGGCTGCTCATTCTCCTAATGAAGGACCATTATTTGAAGCCTTAGTCCATTATATGGATCAATTACGGTCATAAGCAAGTGACTTTTATATAAGCATGACTTTTTGTTAAAAAAGTTGTCCTTTAAAATCAACTCAGATAAGATTCAGTTGGCTTTACTAAATTTTATTTTAGCTTGTATTGTTAAGACTATTATTTTATTTACAATTTTTATCATTATGTTGATTTCGACGAAATTCAATGTGCTAACTCAAAATCTGAGTCGACACCTTGGGTGGGTTAATGCGTCAACTCAATGTACCAATCGACACATTGGAAATAGATTGTTATATTTTTTGGTACATTTCCAGATTATTTTTAAAATTTGTCAAATAAATACCTTTACTTTTAACTAAAACTCAAAAATATTTTCGATATTTTTTCCAATGTGCTAACTCAAAATCTGAGTCGACACTTTGGGAAGGTTAATGTGTCAACTCAGTTTGACAGTCGACACATTAAACCCATAATGTTAGTTTTAATTGAATTACCTCATGTGGCTTACGGAAGGGGCATAGCAGTAAACCCTTAGTAATAGAATTAATTGTTCTGATTTTGAGAAAAGCGAATTATACAGAACCTAGCCGATCGAGTTGGAAAGATAAAAGCTTTATAAAATAACTTAGAACTTATAAATCCTTAGCATACAAGAATAAAAACCATTCACTTTAAGCCTGCACTTAAGTGAATGGTTTTAAATTTATACGTAACGATAGATGCTAATAAACATGAACAGGGCACCGCCGATAACGAATAAATGCCAAATTACATGCATCCATTTATTCGATTTCATACGATAAAAGATTGTGCCTAAAGAGTAAATAATCCCACCTAAAGCTAATAGGAATAAGCCATTAACTTCAATACTATGGTATAGAGGATAGATGATTACGACACCTAACCAGCCTAAGCCTAGATACATATAAGTACTTAGTTTAGGGAATTTATCCGTTGCAACTACTTCAAAGGCAATCCCGGCAATCGCTAGAATCCAAATTAAAGATAGTAGGCTGTAACCAAAGACACCACCAATCGAAATCATGAGATAGGGTGTGTATGTACCAGCAATTAAAAGATAAATTGAGGCATGGTCTAGTTTTTGGAAAATTGCTTTATATTTGCTAAAACTGAAACTGTGATATAAAGTTGAATTTAAGAAAAGGGTAAAAAGACTGGCACCATAAATTATATAGGCTGTAATGGCAATAGGAGATGAGACTTCAACGCCTTTCATAACTAGGAGAACGATTGCTACAAGACTGAGTGCAGCTGCTGCTCCATGGGTAATTGCATTGAATACCTCTGCAGTGACTTCTTGTTTTTTTGATAAATTATTCGTTTGCGTCATTGTATCATCCCTTTTTGTGTTGATACATTTATTGTACAACAATTATAAATAAATGACAGTAGTTTTAGTTTTCAATTGTGTAACTTGTTACCTAAATGTCTCTTTAAATTGATCGTTATATCTATTAAACAATGTTATAATAACAAAAGCAAATTCGCAGAAATGAGGATATTTGAATGACGGAATTGAGAAGTGAACAACCACAGAAACGATCGTTTGTTGTCGGATGCTTAAGTCATATAGTCTTTACTGTTTTTACGATTGGGTTACTTATAGGAGTGGGCTATTTGTGGTTTGATAACTATTTAGACCAATTTAAAACTGACATCCCAACGGGGAACGTTTCACAAGTTGAAACAAGTCAAATGCAGTCAATTCAGATCAGCCTTAATCGAGATTCAATGAATCAGCTACTTGAACAATTTTTAAATACGGAAGGTACCAGTGATTTTACTATTCAATGGGAAGCAGATTCATTAGTCGCTGCGACAACTGTGAATTACAATGGGCTAAATTTACCTGTGAAAATTGATGCTGATTTAGTCGTTAATGAGGAGGAATATTTTCAAATCGTAATTGAGTCTGTAAAGGTTGCTGAGATACCATTACCTTTGATGACTGCTTATGAAATTGTCGCTGGACAACTTGTTTTACCTAGTTGGTTAATTTATCATAATGACAAGGCGATGATTGATGTGGACTTGAATAAAATTCCGATTAATTTAACGGATGTCGTGTTAACTGCAGCACAAGCAAATTTAAGTGAAAACGAAATCTCGATTAATGTTCATTACGATTCTGAACAAATCAATCTATTTAGCAGCCTGCAATTTGAGTAATTATAAGAGGGGGAAGACCAATGAAACCGACCTTTTACGAATACATTCGTCGTTTTGTTGATTATGATGCTAATGATCCAATGAGTCGATTAGCAAATGCCGTACATAAAGACCAAGGATTTCCAAAACAAAGTAAAGATTTTGATGAATTGAGTACCTATTTAGAAAATAGTACAGATTATACAAAACTCTTGGTTATTTTTGATGATGCATGGCATAATTATACTTATGAATAATAATAAATAATATTTTGGAAGGAAGTAGATTTTAAATGAGTACACATATTAATGCAGAACAAGGTGCAATAGCAAAAACAGTATTATTCCCAGGAGATCCATTACGTGCGAAATATATTGCAGAAACATTCTTAGAAGATGTAACACAATACAACACTGTTCGTAACATGTTTGGTTATACTGGAACTTATAAAGGTGTTAGAGTTTCAGTTCAAGGGTCTGGTATGGGTATTCCATCAGCAATGATTTACGCTGAAGAATTATACCAATTCTATAATGTTGAAACGATTATTCGTATCGGGACTGCTGGCGCTCTTAAAGAAGATGTTAAAGTGCGTGATATTGTCTTTGGTTTAGGTGCGACAACAGATTCTAGCGTTTTAAGAAATATCTTTGCGGGAGAAGTTTCTTATTCTGCCATCGCAAGCTTTAATGTATTAGATACGGCTTACCATATTGCAGAAAAGCAAGATAAAGCTGCTATTCACGTAGGAAATATTCTTTCTTCTGACCGTTTCTATAATGAAGAAATGGATAAAATGAAATTAGCTCGTTATGGTATCTTAGCAGTTGAAATGGAAGCAGCGGGACTTTATTCAGTGGCTGCTAAACACAACCGTCAAGCCTTAGCTATGTGTACAATTAGCGACCACATTCTAACAGGTGAAGAGACAACAGCTGAAGAAAGACAAACAAGCTTCACAGATATGATGGTTGTAGCTTTAGAAACTGCCGTAGTATTAGACGCTCAAGCTAAATAACAATTGTTATTTATTCAGTAAGGAGATGTGCTTATGTTTAACATGAAAACTCAAAAGAGTCGAAAAAAGAAAATTTCGGCAACGATTGTCAGCTTTTTAACGTTGATGAGCGTATCGTCAGTGACTCGACCTGTTACTTATGCCCAATTTGATTGGTTATTTAGTGACGAGATTTTGATTTCTGAAGAAAATCAATTAACTGATGAAGATTTACAAGCTTTGAAAGAAGTTTACGATTCAATTCAAATCAATTACATTGAAGACGTCTCTAAAGCTGATTTGTTAACAGGTGCTCTAAAAGGTATGGTGGACGCAATTGGAGACCCTTATTCAGAATATTTAAACGCTGAAGAATCTACTTCTTTTGAAGAAGATTTCCAAGATTCATTCGAAGGTATTGGTGTTCAATTTATGATGGAAAATGGCCGCGTTACGGTTATTTCTCCAATTGATGGGACACCTGCCGGTGAAGCCGGCATTTTACCAAATGATATTATCCTTGAAGCAGATGGCGTTGAATTAACGGATATGAATACGAATGAAGTTGTCAATTTAATTCGAGGTCCTAAAGATTCAGAGGTCGTATTGTTAATACAAAGAAATAACTCTACGTTTGAAGTAACGTTAGTCCGTGCAACGATTCCTAATATCACAGTTACTGGTGAAATTGATGAAACTGAATCAACAGTTGGTCACATTAAAATTTCTCAATTTGCGGATAATACCTATAATGAATTAGTTGAGACAATCAGTGAATTACGCAAAGAGGGAGCAAAAAGTTTAATCATTGACTTACGTATGAACCCTGGTGGTTTACTGGACTCAGCTTTAGATATCGGTAACATGTTCCTAGAAGACGGGGATATGATTATGCAGATAAGCGAAAGAAATGCTGATGAAGCATCTAAATTCACTGCGAATGAACGTGCATTTGGTTCTTTCAAAATAACGGAACCTTATGTATTGTTAATAGATGAGGGTAGTGCCAGTGCGAGTGAAATTGTGGCAGCAGCAGTTCAAGAGAATACGGATGCTAAACTAATTGGTCAAACAAGCTTTGGTAAGGGAACTGTTCAGACAATCTTAAACCCAAGTGATTTAGGCGAATTAAAATTAACGTCGGCTAAATGGCTAACACCTTCTGGTAACTGGATTCATGATGTAGGAATTGAACCAGATATTACAGTTGAAAACTTGCCTGTTGCCTCTTCTTTATTAATGAACTCCAATGAAACTTTATCATTAGGGGTAAGTAATGAATTTGTTGAAAGTTTAGCTCTGATGTTAAACGCTTTAGGCTATGAAGTTAAATCTGAAAACTTTTTCGATGAAGAAATGGAAGCAGCAGTTAAAGAATTCCAAGCAGCCAATGATTTAGAAGTAGATGGTCAAGTGACAGGTGAGACAGCTCATGCGTTAAACCGTTTAGTTCGCGAATATCTAGCTGAAAACGACCCACAGTATCAAGAAGCGGTTAAATTATTAGTAGGCGCGACGAATGATTAGATTATTAAAGACATTAATTGTCGAAACAGTTAATGTGATTTTTGCAGTATTGGTTGCGGTTCTAATCTTTTTGGCTTTACGCCAATATATCGTACAACCTTTCCAGGTTGATGGCCATTCTATGGACGAGACGTTAGCTGATGGTGAACAGATGTTAATGTTTAAACAAACAAGCTTAGATCGTTTTGATATCGTTGTTTTTCCTGACCCTCGTGGTTCAGGCGACTCTTATGTCAAACGAATCATCGGCTTACCTGGAGATGAACTGTACTACGAGGACGATCAATTGATTTTAAATGGTATTGTTGTAGACGAACCTTACTTAGAGCCTTTAAAAAGCGAAAGTATTGAAAACTTTACCCAAGATTTTGACTTGTGGAGTGGTTTAGGCGTCACGACTGTCCCAGACGGATATTATTTCGTTTTAGGTGACAATCGACCTTACTCTGGAGATAGTCGCCAATTTGGATTTGTACCGATTGATTCAATCGTAGGCGAAGCAAATTTTATTTATTTTCCATTTAGTGAATTTGGATCATTACCAAATTATCAATTATTAGAAGATGGACAAGTAATTAGCGATTAATGGACATGTAATATAGAAATTCCTAGCTAGTTTTTAGCTAGGAATTTAGTGTTTTTTAAGCGAAGAAATATTTGGTATAATAAAAAAGCGAGTTTTAAGAACATATTGAAAGGAGTAATAGATTATGAATCATATCCAATGGTTTCCAGGACATATGGCGAAAGCCCGTCGTGAAGCAACCGAAAAATTAAATTTAGTGGACGTTGTCATTGAATTAGTAGATGCACGTATTCCAGAATCAAGTCGTAATCCAATGATTCAAGAGATTATTGGTCAAAAACCTAGTATTATTGTATTGAATAAAGCGGATATTGCGGATAATAAAGTAACGAATGCGTGGTTAGAATTTTACCGTTCTCAAGGTTTACCTGCTTTAGCAATTGATGCTCAACATCAAAAAGGCTTAAAGGCCCTAGAACAAGAATGCAAAAAAATTATGGCACCATATTTTGAAAAACAGAAAGCGAAGGGGGTTAAACCTCGTTCGATTCGCTTGATGATTTTAGGAATTCCAAACGTTGGGAAATCAACTTTAATTAATCGTTTCGTTGGTAAAAACCAAGCACAAACAGGTAATAAACCTGGTGTGACAAAAGCGCAACGTTGGTTAAAGATGGGGAAAGAATTTGAATTATTGGATACTCCAGGTATTCTATGGCCTAAATTTGAAGATCCTAAAGTAGGGCAAAATTTAGCAATTACAGGTGCTATCAAAGATTCTTTATTACATATGGACGATTTAGCTTTAGCTTTAATTGAAATTTTATTAGAACGTCACCCAGAAGTGTTGAAAAAGAATTTCCAATTAACTGCGGATCAATTAGAAACTTTAACAAAGGTAGAGATTCTTTTAGAAATTACTAAAAAAATGGGCTTGAAAGATGACTACGGAGAAGCAAGTCAAAGATTGATTATCCAATACCGTCAAAACAAACTTGGTAATATCAGTTTAGATCTCCCGATAGAAAGATTGGTTTAATGGATTTAGAAAATAAACTAACAGTTGCACAAATTAAAGAGATTGTTGATTTAATAAGTGATGAAAACGATCCGGTGTTGCATAAATTAGCAAAAGATGAACGAAAAAGCGTACAGAGGCTTATCCAAAATAAGGTCAAACTTATCGATAAAGCTAAACAGGCTGAAATTGAACATTTGAAAAGACTGACGTTTGAAACTACTTTGTGGAAAAATGGTTACGAATTTATTGCTGGAATCGATGAGGTTGGTAGAGGCCCTTTGGCTGGTCCTGTTGTGACTGCTGCGGTTATTTTACCTAGAGATTGTTCTCGTTTAGTCGGTGTGAATGATTCAAAACAACTTTCTTTGGAAAAGCGTAAAGTCTTTGATCAATTAATAAAAGAGGTTGCTTTGGAGTATTCAATTACAGTTATTGATAGTAACGAAATAGATCGCTTAAATATTTATGAAGCGACTCGTCTGTCAATGTTGAAGTCAGTAGAACAACTTAAGTTAGAACCTAACTATTTACTCTTGGATGCGATGCGTATCGATAGCGCGATTCCACAAGAAAGCCTTGTAAAAGGGGATCAACGTTCGCTGTCAATTGCTGCGGCAAGCATTATTGCGAAAGTTTATCGTGATGAAATGATGATTGCTTATAGCGAAATGTTCCCAGAATTTGGGTTTGAAAAGCATATGGGTTATGGTACAAAGCAACATTTAAATGCCTTAGCTTCCTATGGCTATACACCGATTCATCGGCAATCATTTTCTCCTGTAGCCAACACTCGTCAAGCCTATGAAAGTAGTGGGCAATAATTTAATAATTTTTACAAAAAGCAATTGGATGGATGCCAATTGTTTTTTTTTATCTTTTTTTAAATAAATAGTGATTTTTGCGATAAAAATTTGTATTTATATAAAAGGAGGAATTCATTTTATGAATTTTAAAGAGTTACTAATTTTATTACAGCTTCATCGTTGCTCATATCACTATCTTTTGGAAATATTTCGGTATATTGTAAACAACCAACTTAGTGAACAATGTTTTGATGGGGATTTGTTGAGAGAGGTGATTCATCGTGTAAATCTATCTTTGGATAATCGTCGTATTCAACAATTACCATTGGATCAAATCAACCTGAGTCGTTTAAACGAGGCTAAAAACCTTACAAATAGAGCGATAATGATTGGTGAGAGTATTTATCCATCAAATTGGTTACAATTGCCACAACCGCCTTTAATTATCTATTTCGAAGGTGATTTGGCCTTGCTAAAGAAACAATCTATTTCGATTATCGGAACACGCGATGTTTCACATTACGGGATAGATGTTATTAAGAAACTAGTTGCTTTGATGTGTGAGGAAGATTGGGTGTTAATCTCTGGATTAGCAAAAGGCGTTGATACAACGGTACATTTAGAGGCTTGTCGTTTGAAAAGAAAGGCGACAATCGGCATTCTAGCAAACGGTTTTAATTATTCTTATCCACTCCAGAATGCATCCCTACAAGCTCAAATGGGACATGAGCAGTTACTTTTAAGTGAGTATTTACCCAATCAGAAGGCTCAACGTCATCAATTTATCATGAGAAACCGTTTGGTTGCTGGTATTAGCCCAGTTACCATAGTGATTGAAGCAGCTAAAGACAGCGGAAGCTTAATCACTGCCAATTATGCCTTGCAATATAATCGTGAAGTATTTGTGTTACCAGGAAGAATTACAGATGATCAGGCTTATGGTTGTAATGCATTACTTAAAGTAGGTGCAAATCCTATACTATCAATTGAAAGTTGCGTAGCTGAAATTAAAGATTTATTAAGACAAATGAACAACAGTTGAAGAGGTTTATATATAGAAGAAAAAATCTAATATTTGACAGACGCAAAACTTTAGCATAAGATTGTTACGATTTTAATTTATGAAAAAATCTTTTAATTATACATAACATTGACTGAATAAAAAGGAGAAGATTGACAATATGACCTATAAATATCTAGTCATCGTCGAATCACCTACTAAAGCTAAAACAATTGATAAATATTTAGGCAGAAACTATAAAGTAGTTGCTAGTAAAGGACATTTAAGAGATTTACCTAAAAGTAAAATGGGCGTTGATATTGAAAATGATTTCGAGCCTCATTATATTAGCATTCGTGGGCGCGGCGATACCATAAAAGAATTAAGAAAATTAGCAAAGAAAGCAGAAAAAGTTTACCTCGCAGCCGATCCGGACCGCGAAGGGGAAGCAATTGCATGGCATCTAAGCTTCTTATTGAATTTAGATCCTGAAGCTGAAAATCGTGTTGTATTTAATGAGATTACGAAGGAATCTGTTAAAGAAGCGTTTAAGCATCCGCGTCAAATAGATAAAGATTTAGTTGATTCTCAACAAGCACGTCGTATTCTAGACCGTGTTGTCGGTTATTCAATTTCACCTTTATTATGGAAGAAAATTAAAAAAGGTCTAAGTGCGGGACGTGTTCAATCGACAACTCTGAAAATGATTATAGATCGTGAAAACGAAATTCGTAACTTTAAACCAGAAGAATATTGGACAATTCCATCGAAGTTTAAAAAAGGTCGTTCGACTTTTGAAGCGAATTTCTATGGAGTAGATGGCAAAAAAGTTGAGCTTAAAAATGAAGAGGATGTTAAGGCAGTTACTGAGCGTTTAGATCAATCTGCTAGCTTCAATATTGCTGATATTGAAGAGAAAGAAAGACGTCGTAAACCACTTGCACCCTTTACAACAAGTACACTTCAACAAGAAGCAGCTAACCGTTTAAATTTTAGAACCAGCAAAACAATGATGGTTGCCCAACAGTTGTATGAAGGGATTGCAATTGGACGTAATACAATTGGTTTGATTACATATATGCGTACCGATTCAACTCGTATTGCGCCTAGTGCTAAAAATGCTGCAGCTGATTTCATTGAAACAGAATACGGTAAACAATATCTTGGTGGCGGACGCAAGACGGGAAATACCGCTGGTGCCCAAGATGCTCATGAGGCGATTCGTCCGTCTAATGCTAGTATGACGCCAGAAAGCATCAAAGATTCACTTTCACGTGATCAATTCCGTCTATATTCATTAATTTGGGCTCGATTCATGGCCAGTCAAATGGCTGATGCGGTATTTGATACAATCCGTGCAGATATTGAGCAAAATGGTGTGACTTTTAGAGCGAATGGTTCTCGAATAAAATTTGATGGTTTCTTAAAAGTTTACCCATCGAATAGTTCAAAAGATAATTATTTACCTGCTCTTGAAATTGGCGATGAGGTAAATGCTACTGAAATAGAACCCACACAGCATTTTACCCAACCTCCAGCACGATACAATGAAGCCAGTTTAGTTAAAGTTTTAGAAGAAAAAGGCATCGGTCGTCCATCGACTTATTCGCCGACTATTGAAACATTACGTCGCCGTTATTATGTAAAAATGGTTGCGAAACGATTCGAACCGACTGATTTAGGTGAAATTGTTAACGATGTTATGGTTGAATTTTTCCCTCAAATTGTAAACTCTGAATTTACCGCTGGTATGGAAGAGAACCTTGATGATGTTGAAGAAGGTAAACGAGAATGGGTCAATGTATTAAATGAATTCTATGACGGTTTCGGTAAGGACTTAGACAAAGCGGAAAAAGACATGGAAAAAATTGAAATTAAAGATGAACCAGCTGGCTTTGATTGTCCAGATTGTGGTAATGCAATGGTCATTAAAATTGGCCGTTACGGTAAATTCTATGCATGTAGTAACTTCCCAGACTGTCGCCACACTGAAGCAATTGTTAACAAGATTGGTGTTAAATGTCCAACATGTCAGCAAGGTGATGTCATTGAACGCAAGTCTAAGAAAAATCGTATTTTTTATGGATGTAATCGATATCCTGAATGTGAGTTTGTATCATGGGATAAGCCAATTGAACGTAACTGTCCGAAATGTGAACATTTCTTAGTTGAAAAAGTTTCGCGTAAAGGCAAACAAGTCAAATGTAGCAACTGTGATTATGAAGAAGCACTTGGAAATTAATCAAAAGTTCATAAATATATGGTAAAATTAAGACCTCAGTACAATGTAACTGAGGTCTATTTTTGATATGATAGTCTAGCAACATATAGTTGCTGAAGTCATCTCAAGTTCTAGTGATTTTGCTTTATTATAGGAGGTTAAAATGAAGGAGAAAATTGACCTGTTCGTACTATATTTGCGAAACGAGCGAAGGTATTCTGAATTAACGATTCAAGCATACCAAAGAGATTTAAAAGAATTTGAAGACTTTTTATTGAAATCAGGAGGTCTACAATTCGACCAAATTGGCTATCAGGATGTGCGATTATTTGTTGCTTTTTTAACTGAAAGACAATTATCTCGTACAACGATTGCACGTAAGTTATCCAGTTTAAGATCTTTTTTTAAATATGCGCTACAAAGAAACTGGACAGCAGTTAATCCTTTAGAGCTTATTCAATATAAGTCGAAAAAACAGCGCTTACCTGAATTTTTCTATGAGAATGAAATAAACTCTATACTAGATGCAGCTGAACAAGATGAACATCCCTCAGCTTTGAGAAACATAGCGTTACTTGAATTACTTTATGCAACTGGTATGCGGGTAAGTGAATGTTGTGAATTAACGTTACAACAGATTGATTTCACTTTGCAGATTATTCGAGTAATCGGTAAGGGCAACAAGGAGCGAATTGTACCAGTTGGTGATCAAGCGATTCGAGCAATTCGTCAGTATCAAATGGAGTTAAGAGAAGAATTATTGAATAAAATACCAAAATCACCCTATAGTGATTACTTATTCCTTTCTGATAAAGGCAAACCATTAACAGCCGCTCAAGTTAGAACTATTTTGAATCGTTTAGTGGATAAACATGGCTTAAATTTGAGCATCCATCCACATAAATTAAGACATACTTTCGCCACACATTTGTTAAATAATGGTGCTGATATGCGAAGTGTTCAGGAATTGCTCGGACATGTCGATTTAAGTTCTACACAAATCTATACACATGTCACTAAAGATAAATTAAAAGAAACATACTTAAAGGTTCATCCAAGAGCCAAAAGACAAACAAATTTCAAGGAGGATTAATTAATGACAACAATATGTGCAGTAAAAAAAGGTAACCAATTAGCTATGGCTGGAGATGGCCAAGTAACGATGGGTGAAACAGTTATCATGAAAGGTACAGCACGTAAATTACGTCGTATCTATAACAACCAAGTTGTTGTTGGATTTGCTGGTGGAGTAGCCGATGCGGTTACTTTATCTGAAATGTTTGAAGCTAAACTAAAGGATCATCAAGGACAATTTACTCGCGCTGCGGTTGAAGTTGCGAAACAATGGCGTACAGACCGTAGTTTACAGAAGCTAGAGGCTTTATTAATTGTAATGAACAAAGATACAATTCTACTAATTAGCGGGACCGGTGAAGTCATTGAACCTGACGATGGTATCTTAACGATTGGTTCAGGTGGAAATTACGCATTGGCTGCTGCACGCGCTATGTTAAGAAACGCAGATGACTTATCAGCTAAAGAAATTGCCGAACAAGCGTTAAAAATCGCTAGTGAAATTGATGTTTATACGAATGATAATATTATAGTTGAAGAAATGTCGAATTAATTAAAAACGTTACGCAAGGAGATATAAAATGAATCAGAATAATTTAACACCACGCCATGTGGTATCAGAATTAGATAAGTATATTATTGGACAAGATGATGCGAAAAGAGCGGTAGCCATCGCATTACGAAATCGTTTAAGACGCTTACGTTTAGAAGATGATATGAAAAAAGAAGTTAAGCCTAAAAACTTATTAATGATTGGACCAACAGGTGTCGGTAAAACAGAAATCGCTCGCCGTCTAGCTGATATTGCTCAAGCACCATTCGTTAAAGTTGAAGCGACAAAATATACGGAAGTTGGTTATGTTGGCCGTGATGTTGAATCGATGGTACGTGACTTAGTGGAAGATAGTATTCGTTTGGTTAAGAAACACCAACATTTAGAAGTGCATGATGAAGCCGAAGCTAAAGCGATTGATCGTATTGCTAAAGCTTTAAGACCTGGTCAAAAGGTTAAGCAAGAAAAGCCAGCCGCAAATGCTGGAATGGGCAATATCATGGATATGTTCAAACAATTTAATCCTCAAGGACCAGAAGTAGAGGAAGAGGAAGAGATTGTGTCTGAAGATGTTGCAGCTTCAAGACGTCAAATTCGTCAGCAAATTCGTGATGGCTTATTGGACAACCATGAAGTAACCATCAAGATGGAAGAGAAAAAAGTTCAATTGAACAGTATGAATCCAGCAATGGAACAAATGATGGAGATGCAAGAAAGTTTAAGTGCTATGCGTCCTAAGAAAAAAATTGAAAGAACGATTACAGTGAAAGAGGCCTTAGAATTATTAACAGAAGAAGAGGCCGACCGTTTAGTTAATCAAGAAGATATTAATCAAAAGGCTCTACAATTAGCTGAAGAGAGTGGCATCATTTTTATTGATGAGATGGATAAGATTGCGACGAAAAACCAAAACGCTGGTGAAGTTAGTCGCCAAGGTGTACAAAGAGATATCTTACCAATTGTCGAAGGTAGTCAAATCCAAACAAAATATGGCGTGATTGCAACGGATCACATCTTATTTATTGGTAGTGGTGCTTTCCATATGGCTAAACCATCCGATTTAATCCCAGAATTACAAGGTCGTTTCCCAATTCGTGTTAATTTAAATGACTTAACCCAAGATGATTTTATCAGAATTTTGGTTGAACCTAAAAATGCACTTGTTAAGCAATATCAAGCATTATTAGCAACTGAAGGGGTTGAAGTTGAATTTACGGAGGAAGCAATTGCCAAAATGGCTGGATATGCGGTAAACTTAAACGAAACAACAGATAATATTGGGGCTCGACGTTTACATACTATTCTAGAAACATTGCTTGAAGAATTACTCTTCGAATCAGCAGAAATGCAGATGGGACATATTGATATTACCGAGAAATATGTTGAGCAGAAATTAGAGAAAATTGTTGAAAACGAAGATTTAAGCCACTATATTTTATAATATAGGAGTTGAAAAGAATGATCACTTTATCTAATGAAGCTTTAACAATTTCAATTAATGAGGTCGGTGCCGAATTAACATCCGTCATCGACAAACAAACAGGCTATGAATTTTTATGGCAAGGAGATCCAAAATATTGGGAACGTCAAGCACCTGTTTTATTCCCGAATATTGGTGTCTTTAAAGAAAATAGTTACCAATACGAAGGGAATACCTATCATTTAAACCGTCATGGTTTTGCCCGTGATATGGAGTTTGTGGCTCAAAATGTAACGAATAATTCAGCTAGTTTTTATATTAAAAGTAATGAAGATACTTTAAAGGTGTATCCTTTTGAATTTAGTTTCCAAATCACTTACATTTTATTTGATAATCGTATTACGGTAACGTATGAAATTTTAAATCCTAGTTCAAAAGAAAAAATCTATTATAATGTTGGAGGACACCCTGCATTCAATGTGAGTCATACAAGCAATAAGTCAGGTAAACCAGAATTTGATGAAGTATCCTTCCACTTTGAACCAAGTGGTCAATACCTAAATATCCCATTTTTCGAAGGTGGTCTAACTGATCGCAATAAAGCTAAATATACTTTAGTTGAGAATATACCTTTATTGCATCGTACCTTCAAAAAAGACGCGCTAGTATATCAAATTAGTGAACACACGGAAGTCATTCTAAATGATCCGAAGAATGAAGTTCAAGTAAGAATGAAACCAAATCGTATGAATTTCATGGGGATTTGGTCACCTTATCCAGCTAAAGCAAGTTTTGTGTGCCTAGAACCTTGGGCAGGCTTATCTGATGACGTAACAGCTACAGGTGACATCACAGAGAAATATGGTGTATTCGAATTGTCACCGAACGAAATTATGACCCACGATTATACAATGACTTTTAATAAAGGACCCGTTTCAAAATAATTTTAAACATATCATGTAGAGTGAGCAGGCATTTCGGTGCTTGCTTTTTTTTGCCATCATGGGTAGCAGAAAACTTTGGACGAGTCCGAGGGCTATTTAAATTTGTTTAGCTTTATTCTACTATTTATTTTGAGCCTTTTATTTGCGCCACTGCACGTTTAGCACAGCACAAAGCTTGATAATTAAACGCAAATCTTATAAAACATGATAAGAAAAAAAAGCCGGTAGATTCAGTTCCCAAGCAGTTGGGTAACATTGCATTAGACTGCCTTTTTTGTAAGGGTAGCGAACTATACTATGGCTCCTGAGATTATCATGACTTCTTTTGTGAGAAAAGTCGTCCTTTATGGTGTTCTTCGTCAAATATCAGTTGGCTTAATTAAACTGAATTAAAAGCACATAGCCAGGTCTATCATTTTATTTGAAAATATTATCATTATATTGATTCCTATGTATTCTAATGTGCTAACTCAAAGTTTGAGTCGACACGTTGGGTAGGTTAATGTGTCAACTCAGTTCGCCAGTCGACACGTTGGAAGCAATATGTGACTTTTAGTGGACTTTTCCAGCTAGTTTTTCAACTTTTATCCAATAAACACCCAATTTACTGGCTAGAAGCCATCAATATTTCTCATATTTTTTCCTAATGTGCTAACTCAAAGTTTGAGTCGACACATTGGGTAGGTTAATGTGCCAACTCAGTTCGCCAATCGATACGTTGGAAGCAATTTTTGACTTTTATTTGCGCGACTTCAAGTTGAGTGAAGCATACACTCCGATAAATCAACATAATACTTATAATCCCTTATATTATAAAAAAATCCTCCGAATCATCGGAGGATACATGTCAAATTTAATCTTTGTTTTTCGGTTTATTTAAACCAAAATTTAAGCGACGTTCTTCACCTTTTAATATACGTTCAATGTTCGAACGGTGACGATACATCATAAATAAAGCTATTAATAAAAAGCCAACGCCGTATATTTTTGAAGGTAGTGCAAAAAACAAATAAATTGCGATAATAGTGTAGCTTAACATTGCCGATAAACTAACCATACTAGTTACAAACACTAAACCCGCTAATAAAGCTACTTGGATTAAAGCTACTGGGAACCAAAAGCCTAGCATGACACCGATGGATGTTGCGACAACTTTACCACCTCTAAAGCTAGCCCAAAGTGGATATGCATGTCCTAAGACAGAAGCGATACCTGTTAGCATGATCGCCCAATCAATAGTAGGGAATAGATGTTTAGCTATTAAAATTGGAATCCAGCCTTTTAACACATCAACTGCAATCACTAAGATGGCTGCGATACCGCCAAAATTTCTTCCGACGTTAGTACCACCACTGTTACCACTACCTAATTCACGAACGTCTATTTTATGTACTAATTTTGAATACCAGACACCTGTTGGAATTGAACCAGCAAGATAGGCTAGAACAATCATTAAGATGGGTTTCCAAATTTGAATCGTTTGTTCCATTATTTACCTCCCTTTGACTTTTCTATTTTACCACGAAATATATCGATTACAATATTGATTTCATGTTTTGCATCATTTAGCAAACACGTGTTCTTATATGCAGGCTTTGTGCTATAATGGATAGTGGCCCTTTGGGGCGAGTGCTTTTTGGTGATTATTTTGGCTAGTGGAATTGCATTTGTCAATATAAATCTGATATGATAGCACAGTTGAAAGTTTGAGCACATTGAAGAGGTGAATAAATGACTCAAGAGAAAATATCATTAAATAATTATAACGATGATGCCATTCAGATTCTTGAAGGCTTAGATGCAGTTAGAAAGCGTCCTGGTATGTATATTGGATCAACTGATCAAAGAGGCTTGCATCATTTAATTTATGAAATTGTTGATAACTCTGTAGATGAAGCCTTATCGGGCTTTGCATCTGAGATAAAAGTAGAAATTTTAAAAGATGGCAGTATTCGCGTTACCGATAATGGTCGTGGTATGCCAACAGGTAAGCATGCTAGTGGTGTACCAAGTATTCAAGTTATCTTTACAGTCTTGCATGCTGGTGGGAAATTCGGCCAAGGCGGTTATAAATCAGCCGGAGGTCTTCACGGGGTAGGTGCCAGTGTTGTAAATGCTTTATCAAGCTGGTTAGTAGTTAAAGTTGTCCGTGATGGCTCTATTTACGAAATGCGTTTCGAAAATGGTGGTAATCCGGTCACAAAGTTAACAGAAGCGAAATATAAGAACAAAACGGCTCATGGTACAAGTGTACACTTTATGCCAGATGAAGCAATTTTCGGTAATGCAACGATTAATTACGATATTATTGCGGAACGTTTAAGAGAGTCAGCTTTCTTACTTAAAGGCTTAAACATCAAGATCATTGATGAAAGAGATGAAAATGAAAGTGAATTTCATTATGAGAATGGTTTAAAAGATTTTATCCAATATCTTAACGAAGAGAAAGATACGTTGGGAGATGTTGCTTATTTCTCAGGTGAAGTTGATGATTTCGAAATTGACTTTGCGTTACAGTACAATGACGGCTATTCTGAGACGATACTTTCATTTGCGAATAATGTACGAACTACCGGTGGTGGTTCTCATGAAGTCGGTATGAAAACTGCCATTACCAAAGCGTTTAATGAATACGGTCGTAAAGTTGGTTTATTAAAGGATAAAGACAAAAACCTTGAGGGTAGTGATGTACGTGAAGGAGCATCGATGGTTATTTCCGTGAGAATTCCTGAACAGTACTTACAGTTTGAAGGTCAAACGAAAAGTAAATTGGGGACGCCGAAAGCACGTACAATTGTAGATAATTTTGTTTTCGAGAATATGTCAGCTTATTTAAATGAAAATGGTAACTTTAGCCAAATGATTTTAAAAAAAGCTCTGAAAGCACGCGAAACCCGTGAAGCAGCCCGTAAAGCACGTGATGCATCACGTAGTGGCGCAAAACGTCAACAACAAGAGCGTTTAATTTCTGGAAAACTAACAAAAGCTCAATCAAAAGATTCAAGCAAGAATGAATTATATTTAGTCGAAGGTAACTCCGCTGGTGGTTCTGCCAAATTAGGTAGAGACCGTAAATATCAAGCGATTTTGCCCTTACGTGGTAAAGTAATTAATACTGAAAAAGCGTCAATGACTGATATTATGAAAAATGAAGAAATTAATACAATGATCTATACAATTGGTGGCGGTGTTGGTGCAGATTTCGATATTTCGAATATTAACTATGATAAAGTCATTATCATGACCGATGCGGATACCGATGGTGCCCATATCCAAGTTCTACTACTAACTTTTTTCTATCGTTACATGAAACCTTTACTGGAAGCAGGACGTGTCTACTTAGCGATGCCTCCTTTATTTAAAGTATCAAAAGGCAAAGGTGCTAAAGAAGTTGTGGAGTATGCTTGGACCGACGAAGAATTACAAAGTGTCATCGACAAAGTTGGAAAAGGTTATACCTTACAAAGATATAAAGGTCTTGGTGAGATGAATGCAGATCAATTGTGGGATACAACGATGAATCCTGAAACGCGGATACTAATCCGTGTGACGATTGATGATGCAACACAAGCAGAGCGTCGTTTAACAACCTTGATGGGGAACAAAGTTGAACCGCGTCGTAAATGGATTGAAAAGAATGTTCAGTTTACGATGGATACTGAAGACACTTTATTAAATGACAATACATCCTCTAAATCGAATGCTGAACTTTCCAATGAAACTGTTATTGAAGCTAATCCTAAAGCTGATATAAGTTCAGAAGATAGTTTCGATCAGGTAGATGATACAGGTCAATTTAGTCTATTTGATGAAGGAGATGAGTAAAGATGAATGATTTACAAGGAATTCAAGAATTAGAGTTCGCTGATGTCATCGGTGACCGTTTCGGTCGTTACTCTAAATATATTATTCAAGACCGTGCTTTGCCTGATATACGTGATGGTTTAAAACCTGTACAAAGACGTATTCTGTTCGCAATGTACAAGGAGAGAAATACTGCGGATAATCCTTACCGTAAATCAGCTAAAACAGTCGGTAATGTCATTGGTAATTATCATCCTCATGGTGATACATCAGTTTACGATGCAATGGTTCGTATGTCTCAAGATTGGAAATTACGTGAACCATTGATTGATATGCACGGTAACAACGGTAGTATGGATGGCGATATGGCTGCGGCGATGCGTTATACGGAAGCGCGTATGTCTAAATACGCAAATGAATTACTCCGTGATATTGATAATGAAACGGTCGACTATGCCTTAAACTTTGATGATACCTTAGAAGAACCCATTGTTTTACCTTCACGTGTTCCAAACTTGTTAATTAATGGATCAACTGGGATTTCGGCTGGTTATGCGACTGAGATTCCACCACATAATCTAGGTGAAGTAATTGATGCGATTATCTACATGCTTTCGCATAAAAAATATACTATTGATAATTTATTGAAATTTATTCAGGGGCCTGATTTCCCAACAGGGGGAATTATTCAAGGCTTTGACGGCATTCGAAAAGCTTATAGCAAAGGGCAAGGTAAAATCCTTGTTCGCTCTAAGACACATATCGAGCAACTAAAAGGTGGTAAGAGCCAGATTGTAGCGACAGAATTACCGTATGAAGTCAATAAAGCGAAGTTAATACAAAGAATCGATGATATTCGTATCCTTAAAAAGGTCGAAGGTATTGACGACGTACGTGACGAATCTGACCGAACTGGAGTACGTGTCGTTGTAGAATTGAAACGAGATGTAAATCCAGATAGTATTTTGAATTATTTACTTGTGAATACTGACTTACAAGTAAACTATCACTTAAATATGGTGGCCATTGATGATCATCATCCAAAAGTTGTGACGTTACCAAGAATCTTAGAAGCGTATATTCAGCATCAACAAGAAGTCATTACGCGTCGCACCAAATTTAATTTGGCTGCTGATCAAAAACGTCTACACATCGTAGATGGCTTGATTCGTGTGGTGTCAATTCTTGATGAAGTAATTGCAACAATTCGCGCTAGTGAAAATAAAGCGGACGCCAAGAAGAATTTAATAGCAGAATATGATTTCTCAGACGCTCAAGCAGAATCTATTGTAAATTTACAATTATATCGTTTAACGAATACCGATGTAGTGGCATTACAAAACGAGCGCTTAGAGTTAAATGAACGTATTCTAATGTATAAAAACATCTTAGGAAACAGTGAAACGTTAAATAAGGTATTAATTAATGAATTAAAAGATGTCAAAAAACGTCTCCAAACGCCGCGTAAAACATTAGTTGAAGCGGAAATTCAAGAAATTAGTATTGAAACAACTTTATTGATTCCTGAAGAAAAAGTCTATGTGTCGGTAACCAAAGAAGGTTACATGAAACGAACAAGCATCCGTTCTTTCTCTGCATCCGATGCTTTAGATTTAGGCAGTAGAGAGATGGATTATCCATTGTTTGTTCAAGAATTAAGTACGCATGATGCGATTATCATTGTGACAAATAAAGGGAATTATATCCATCTTCCAGTACACGAAATGCCAGATATTCGTTGGAAAGAAATGGGTATTCATTTATCTCAAAACTATCAATTAGTCAACGGTGAACAAATTATTAGTGTGTTTGCTTCAGTAAATGGTGGAATTGAAACTGGTGAGACTAAGACTGAAGACGAAGAAGATAACATTGTGCTTATTACGCGTAATGGTCGTATCAAACAAAGTAGTTTAGCTTTATTTACCACTTACCGTAGCTATAAATCAAGAACAGCTGTTGCGATGAACTTAAAAGAAGAAAACGATGAGTTAATCGCAGCCATTAGAGCTAAGCAAGGTGTTCGATACCAAGTACTCTTAATGACAGCTAAAAGTTATAGTCTGCGTTATGACCTTGAGGAAGTGTCACAAACTGGGCTTAAGACGCAAGGGGTTATTTCAATCAACCTTAAAGATGATGACTATGTTGCGGCTGGTTTGATTTTTGAACATTCAATTACACGTCCTCAGGCGCTTGTCCTGACTCAAAGAGGAAACCTGAAACGATTTGATATCGAAATTATTAATCAAGCAGCACGCGCAAGTCGTGGAATATACTTATTGAAAGAATTAAAGAACTTGCCACATCGTATCTTAACAGCAATCCCATTAACAGGAGGAAGTATTCCGGTTGTTGTGCATGGAGATACTGGCTATATTTATGACTTCAATACAAAAGATATTCCGTTGACGGAAAGATTAGCAAATGGGTCGGCAATCACAGAGTTAGACCAATTAGGTAAGGTTCTGAGTATGCATCCAGCACGTCTAAAAATGTTAGACGATAATTAAATAAGTTTGATAACTGTACCACAAACTATCTTGTTATAGTTAGTAGTGGTACAGTTTTTTTCTGTAATAAAACAGATTGAACATTATTCACATTTTAAGAATGATATTCGCATTAGCGATGAAAGCGCCTTTAAGAATTTGATGAGAATCCATGTTTATTCACTGTTTTTTTCATTTATGTGTTGCTTTGTTTGTGAAACGTGGTACAATAAGAGTGAAAAGTTGAACAAGTCGTTTGTCTAATTTTCAAGAAAAAGTATAACAAGGAGGATTTTTGATGAAACAGTGGCAAGGATTTAAAGGAACAAAGTGGCAAGACGAAGTAGATGTACGTGACTTTATACAAGCAAACTTCAAAGAGTATAGAGGCGGGGACGAATTCTTAGCTGGGCCGACAGAAGCAACAACTAAGTTGTGGGAAGAGGTCATGGATTTATCTAAACAAGAACGTGATAACGGTGGAGTTTTAGATATGGATAACAAGGTTGTTTCAACGATTACTTCTCATGATGCTGGTTATATTGACCAACCTTTAGAAAAAGTAGTTGGCTTGCAAACAGACAAGCCATTAAAACGTAGTTTCCAACCCTTCGGTGGTATTCGTGTATCTGAAAACTCATTAGAAGCTTATGGTTATGAAGTTGATCCAGAAAACCATAAGATTTTTACAGAATATCGTAAAACACATAACCAAGGCGTATTTGATGTCTACACGCCTGAAATGCGTGCTGCACGTAAATCTGGTGTTATTACTGGTCTACCTGATGCTTATGGTCGTGGACGTATTATCGGTGACTATCGTCGTGTGGCTTTGTATGGAGTAGATTACTTGATGGCCGATCGTCAAAAACAGTTTGATAATATTGGTTACGGTACGATGACAGATGATATTATTCAATTGCGTGAAGAAGTTAGCGAACAATATCGTGCATTAAAAGAGTTAAAAGAATTAGGAAAAATTTATGGCTTTGATATTTCTGTACCTGCATCAAATGCGCAAGAAGCCTTCCAATGGACTTACTTAGGTTATTTAGCAGCGATTAAACAACAAAATGGTGCTGCTATGTCTTTAGGTCGTGTATCATCATTCTTGGATGTCTATATCGAGCGTGATTTAGCGAACGGTACACTTACAGAAGAAACAGCTCAAGAATTAGTGGATCATTTCGTTATGAAATTACGTTTAGTAAAATTTGCGCGTACACCAGATTATAATGACCTGTTCTCTGGAGACCCAACTTGGGTAACAGAATCAATTGGTGGGATGAGTAATGATGGCCGTTCATTAGTAACGAAAAATTCATTCCGTTTCTTACATACGTTATCTAACTTAGGACCAGCACCAGAACCAAACTTAACAATTTTATGGTCAGCAAAATTACCAACTGGCTTCAAAAACTTTGCAGCGAAGATGTCAATTTTATCTTCAGCCATTCAATATGAAAACGATGATATGATGCGTCCTATTTATGGAGATGACTATGGTATTGCATGTTGTGTGTCTGCAATGGAGATTGGAAAACAAATGCAATTCTTTGGAGCACGCGCAAACGTTGCAAAAGCTCTATTATATGCAATCAACGGTGGTGTTGATGAGAAACTTAAAGACCAAATCGGACCTAAATTCCAAGCAATTACTTCAGAATACTTAGATTATGATGAAGTGATGGAGAAATTTGATGACATGTTAGAATGGTTAGCTGGATTATATGTTAACACATTAAATATCATTCATTATATGCATGATAAATACAGCTATGAAAGTATCGAAATGGCCTTACATGATGTCAAAATTAAACGAACAATGGCAACTGGTATTGCTGGCTTCTCTGTAGCGATTGATTCATTATCAGCGATTAAACATGCGAAAGTTAAGACTATTCGTGATGAAAACGGATTAGTTGTGGATTATGATATTGAAGGAGACTATCCTAAATATGGTAACAACGATGATCGCGCCGATCAAATTGGAGTTGATTTACTAAAATCATTTATGACAAAAGTTAAGAAACATCCAACATACCGTAACGCTATTCATACAACATCAATCCTAACCATTACATCTAACGTTGTTTATGGTAAGAAAACGGGTAACACACCTGATGGACGTCGCGCTGGTGAACCATTTGCACCAGGAGCTAACCCAATGCACGGTCGTGACACACACGGCGCTTTAGCAAGTTTAATGTCAGTGGCAAAAATGCCATACGAATACTCATTAGACGGAATTTCAAACACATTCTCAATTATTCCTAAAGCCTTAGGCAAAGAAGATGAAATTCAACAAGAAAACTTAGCAAGTATGCTAGATGGTTACGTAACACAAGGTGGACACCATTTAAACGTTAACGTATTTAACCGTGAAACTTTACTAGATGCGATGGAACATCCAGAAAATTATCCACAATTAACTATTCGTGTATCTGGTTACGCCGTTAACTTTATTAAATTAACACGCGAACAACAATTAGACGTTATTAATCGTACAATGCATAGTTCAATGTAGTACATATAAGACAAACGTAACCAAGTTACTGATATATTTAGTGACTTGGTTATCTAATTGAAAGGAGTCGTCATTATGACAGAAGTAGCTACGCCAATAATCGGATATGTTCACTCAACTGAAAGCTTTGGTTCGGTGGATGGACCAGGTATTCGTTTCATAACATTTATGCAAGGTTGTCGGATGCGTTGTGAATTCTGCCATAATCCTGACACTTGGAATATGAAGGGCGGGAACCCTTATACACCGCAAGAACTTTATGATGAAGCGATTCAATATCGACCTTTCTGGGGGAGTAAAGGTGGTGTCACAGTCAGTGGTGGTGAACCTTTATTGCAAATTGATTTTCTAATCGAATATTTCAAAATATGTAAAGAAAACGGGGTTCATACTACGATAGATACTTGCGGACAGCCTTTCACATTTAAAGAACCTTTTTTTGGAAGATTTCAAGAGTTGCTTAAATATACAGATCTATTTTTATTTGATATCAAGCATATTGATAGCGAAGGGCACCGTCGCTTAACAGGGCATCCTAACAATGGTATTCTAGATATGTCTCGTTATTTATCAGATATTAAACATCCAGTATGGATACGGCATGTGTTAGTTCCGGAAAGAACGGACTATGATGAATATCTACAACGCTTAGGTGATTATGTTGCGAGTCTAGATAATGTATTGAAATTTGAAATTCTACCTTATCATAAAATGGGCGTTTATAAATACGAAGCAATGGGCATTAAATACCGTCTTGAAGGTATCGAACCTCCCTCTGCAGAACGTGTTGAAAATGCTCGTCGTTTATTGAGAACAGATGAGTACAAAGATTATCTCAATTATTGATAAAATCCTGAAAAGCCTCAAGTTTACTTTTGAAGTAGATTTGAGGCTTTTTCCTTTTTATAATTCCTCTTTGGAAAAGCGAGCTACGGGAGGTAGTTCAAAAGGTATTCTGCGATGTCTTTAATCATTCACTTAATTTTTCCTAGATTTATTTATCTTGACGGAAAATTGTATTATGGCTAATATTTATTTACTGATATTCAAATACTATGAAGTGAGGTAAAGTAATGCCTAAACGCTTATTATACTTAGATGACTTACAAGTCGGTGATAACTTTATAAGCGGAGAGCATGTATTAGTTAAGGAAGAAATTATCTCTTTTGCAAATCAGTATGATCCACAATTGTTTCATACAGTTTAAGAAGCTGCTAAAGATACCTTTTTTAAAGGTTAAGCTGGTAGTGGATGGAATACTGCAGCCATCACAATGCGTTTAATTGTCGAGAGCGTTCCTTTTTCTGCTGGAATTATTGGAGCAGGAGTGGATGTAACTTGGCCAACCCCAACTAGACCTGGGGATATTCTTCATGTTGAAAGTAAAATTACTGATATTAAAATTTCTGAATCAAAGCCGTCACAAGGGATTGTTTTTACAGAGAGTAGAACCCTGAATCAAAAAGGGGAAGTGCGTCAAATAACGCGTACGAAATTATTAAATTTCTTTAAGGCATAGAATTTATTTTAGCAAAGTAACATTTCAATTGAATCGATAATTATTTTATTTTGTTCATTTTTATCGAAACTAGTGGTAAACTATAATGGTAAGCATATTCAAGGAGGATTATTCTTTTATGACGAAATATTTAGTGTTTGGACACAAAAATCCTGATACGGACACAATTGCTTCAGCAATTGCGATGAGTTATTTTCTAGAAAAACAAGGTGAAGAGGCTGAACCAGTCGCTTTAGGCGAAGTAAATGATGAAACAGCTTTTGCTTTAAATTATTTCAACGTTTCAGCACCACGTGTTGTCACAACGGTTGCTAATGAAGTGTCGAATGTAGCTTTAGTGGACCATAACGAGTCAGTTCAGTCAGTAGAAGATTTAAGTGAAGTGACAGTAGATTATGTAGTGGACCACCACCGTATTAGTGGATTTGAGACAGCTCAACCACTATATTATCGTGCAGAACCAATTGGTTGTACTGCAACTATTTTATTCAAGATGTTTGTTGAACATAGCTACGATATTCCTAAAGCAATTGCAGGTTTAATGTTATCTGCCATTATTTCGGATACACTATTGTTTAAATCACCTACAACTACTAATCAAGATGAAAATGCAGCCATTGAGCTATCTAAAATAGCGGATGTTAATTTAGAGGTTTATGGTATGGATTTATTAAAATCGGGTACTGATTTAAGTAGCAAATCAGAAACTGAATTATTAAATTCAGATGCTAAAAACTTTGATATGGATGGTAAAAAAGTACGTATTGGACAAGTTAATGTTGTTGACTTTGAAGATATTCTTGCGCGTAAATCAGCTTTGTTAGATCAAATGGCTACAGAGTTTATGGCAGCAGGTGATTTAGAATTATCTGTTTTAATTATTACGGATATTCTAGAAAGTAATTCAATCGGTTTAGTCGTTGGTAACGACTTCGCCGCTGTGGAAAAGGCATTTAAAGTGCCAGTTGTTGAACAACAATTAGAACTACCTGGTGTAGTGTCACGTAAAAAACAAGTTGTTCCACAATTAACTGAAAGCTATACTGTTTAATTAATTACATCAAATAATCCTGAACAAACAAAGCGTGAGCTAAGTTGTTCAGGATTATTTTTTTATTCTTCTTTATCAACGGAAAGGGTATTGATATCAGTTTCCACTGGTGTCACAAATAAAGTTTGTTGTCCTTCATAAATAACAAAACCAGGTTTAGCACCATTAGGTTTATGCAAGTGTTTTACTTGAACTGTATCTACTGGCACATTGGCTGAATGTTGGAATTTAGAATAGTAAGCAGCAATTTCTGCCGCTTCTTTCATTGTTTGATCAGAAGGGCGATCTGATTCAATGATAACGTGAGCCCCTGGTATATCTTTCGTATGTAACCACCAATGATTTTTAGCAGCTTTTTTCATACTCAATTCATCGTTTTGTTGATTATTGCGGCCGACGTAAATCATCACACCATCACTTGAACGGTAGCGACGTGGCTTAGAGGTACTCTTAGCCCGCTTTTTAACGGAGCCTTTGCGTTGACTGACATATCCTTCGTCTGTTAACTCTTGTTTAATCATTTCAATATCTTCTAAGTCAGCTTGAGATAATTGAACGAGAATGCCATCAAGATAATCATTTTCCCCTAATGCTAATTCCTCTTGTTGGTCTATATACTTTAAGGAGTCACGATATTTCGCATATTTCTTAAAGTATTGTTGACTATTCTCAATAGGAGTCTTACGTGGGTCAAGCTCTACCGTCATCAGTGCATTATCCTCATAATAATTTTCTAATTCTACCTCAGTTAAACCTTTTTGTATACGATAAGCATAAGCGTTTAATAGCTCGCCTTTAATACGATAAGTATCAGCAGCGCTGGCTATTTCGCGTTCTTTAGACAGCTTTTCGAGCTTAAGTTCATTACGCCCAATAACGTGCTTGATTTTCTGAATCATATCGCCAGATAATTGTTTTACACGGTCTAAATGGACTTTTTGGGTGAAAAATTCGGCTAAAACTTTCGAAAAAGTCTGAAGTTCTTGACGTTTTCCTTCAAGGTTAGGTAAATCAATTAAATAAAATTTCACGGTGTTCTCAGCAACAAATAGCAGGGGTTTAGACTGTTCTTTTACTTCATAAATAAACCACTGAATCGCTTCCTGTGGGGTTAGATTTCTTTCCTTAATTAAGAAAGCAAGTGCTTCAGCTGCCATTTTACTTAATCCCTGCGTCACTTGATGCGCTTGTCCAGCGACTATTTTATCTTCATTAGCTTGAATCCAATCACTTAAGTCCGTTTCCGATAGAGAAAGGATATTACTTTGTTGTGAGTTACTTGGAGGACGAACGTAAGTTGCACCTGGCTGTAAAGAACGGTATGAATTTAGGGCAGGGGATACATGTTTAATACAATCAATTATTGTTGAAGTTCTCGAATTGATTAATAGAATATTACTATGTCTACCCATTAATTCAAAAATTAACAAATAGTTCTGCAAATCGCCTAATTCATCGCGACCACTTAATTCAAATTCGATAATTCGATCATTTTCAATCTGACGAATATCAAGAACGATGGCGTTCTCCAAATGTTTACGCATTAACATACAAAACATTGGCGCATGTGTCGGATTACTTGGGCGTTCCTCTGTTAAGAGTACCCGATAATAGGTAGGATGAATTGAAGCAGCTAAACGTTGATTTTGTCGATTAGCTCGAATCACAAATTGTAATTCTTGTTCAAAGGGTTGATATATTTTATGAATTCTACCTCCAAGCAATTGTTCTTTTAATTCATTAACAAGCGCTCGGGTAAAGAAACCATCAAAAGACATGATAAAACCTCCTTATGTCTAAATAGACTACTCTACTAGTTTACTATTATTTTTGCAAAATACCTAATAATTATTTTAGCAGACATAACTAATCAGAATATCAAGAAACATCAGAAATCCTCAGACGAGTCCGAGGGCTTAAATTCCGTTTAGCAGAATTAATTTGATTAAATCGCTTTACTTTTGTAGCTCAGCGTCTTGTTTTCCAAAGGAGTATCAAGGGCAATCGGCGCAGCGGCTCTGACTATAAGTAAAGAAAGCGAAGTAGACAGAACCTAGCCTATTGAGCTGGAAAAGCACGAACTTCAGTGAGGTTTTAAAAGCGACCACGCCTTGGAAAACAATAAGCTGAGTAAAACATAAAACGCAGTAAATCAACATAAAAAATATAATCCTTTGTATCATTAAAAATAAATTAGAAATTCCTTGACTTTATAATTAGGCACCGTTATCATTAAATACAATTCATAAGAGAGGAGCCAAGAATATGTTAAACAATAACACAAACAAATTTAATAGCTGGCACAGCTGGCATAGATGAGGTTGTAAACTTGGACATATTCCATGGATACAGCCCAGTTTGCACTGAAGTTGTATCTATGTGGCGATTCTTCCAGTTTACCACGTAGATGTTTTAAACATACTATGTGGTATTTTTGCTATTTAGCGCGGACACATTGTATGTTGTCGGCGTTTTTTTATATTTTTCAATAAAAAGGAGCAAATAAAAATGAAGCAATTATTCAAAGTGATAAAGGTTTTATCAACGATTTTTGTATGTGTAACAACTATGGTGGTGCCAGTCAAAGCTGAAGAAACAATTGATATTGCGATTGTCCAATATGTTAGTCATCCTTCACTCGACCAAATTGTCCAAGGTGTGAAAGATGAATTAGCAGCTAACGGTATATCGAAGGTAAAAACTTAACGATTGACTTTCACAATGCTGAAGCAGATATTAACTTACTAAGCACTATTGCTGAGCATGTTATTTCGCAAAATCCTGATTTGATTTTTGCGGTTACGACCCCAGTACCTCAAACTTTTCAGAATCAAACTGATGAAATCCCTATCGTCATGACAGGGATTAATGATCCAATAGCAGCTGGCTTAGTTGATAGTTTAGAAAAACCAGGTGGTAATATATCCGGTTCAAGCGATCAATATCTCTTAGATGAACATTTGAAGTTGATGTTAGCCATCGACCCTAATATTGAAACATTAGGCATGATTTACACATCGAGTGAAGATAATGCACAAGTGGAAGCTGAGAATGTTAAAGAAATTGCAGAAAGCCTTGGTTTAAAAGTTGAAATGACGATCATTGCTTCGACACTCGACATGCAAATGGCTGCTGAAAACTTAAGTTCCAAAGTAGATGCAATCTATGTAGGTTCTGATAATGCGTTTGAATCATTATTAGATGCTACCGATCGAATGAATATCGCCGTTTACCCAAGTGTTGATATTATGGTCCAACAAGGTGGACTTGCAGCAATTGCGATTAACCAAGCTGATTTAGGAACGGAGGCAGCAAGGGTGGGGATATTGAAGTATTGAATGGAACACCAATTGGTGATATACCGGTTCACTTCGCTAAAAAATTGCGTTCAGTTTATAATTCTGATACAGCAAACCGCTTAAACATTGAAATTCCAACTGATTTACTTACTAAACTAGGAGACTTAAACGCAGAAAAAACTGCCAAAATATTAAGTTACACCATTTAATGAGAAAATGGTGTGGGAATAATTAAAATTGCTTGACATCATCGTAAATGAGGCGTAAGATTAATATAAATTTAAGAGAGAGGAGCCAATCATATGTTACAAATCAACAATACTATTTTTAATAGCTGGCAAAGCTGGCATAGATAAGGTTGTAGACTTGGACATATTCCATGGATACAGCCCAGTTTGTACTGAAGTTGTATCTGTGTGGCGACTCATCCAGTTTACCACGTAGATGTTTTAAACATACTATGTGGTTTTTTTGCGTAACGCGGACACATAGCTATGTTGTCGGCGTTTTTTATTATACATTTAAAAAGGAGCGATTTATTATGAAACAATTTAAAAAAACGGTATTAGCAGTAGTCACTTTAGTCACAGTTCTTTTCTCCTCATTTGGTTTAACACCTTTACAAGTTAACGCACAAGAAGCAATTGATATTGCGATTGTTCAATTCGTGAGCCATCCTTCTTTAGATCAAATTGTTCAAGGTATTAAAGACGAATTAGCTGCAAATGGTTATGTCGAAGGTGAAAACTTAACCATTGAGTTTCACAACGCTGAAGCTGACATCAACCTATTAAGTACAATTGCTGAACAGGTAGTTTCAGAAGAACCTGATTTAATTTTTGCAGTGACAACACCCGTATCTCAAGCATTCCAAAACCAAACCTCTGAATTACCAATTATCATGGCTGGTGTGACTGATCCAGTATCGGCTGGATTAGTTGAAGATGTTGAAAAACCAGGAGAAAATATCAGCGGAACAAGTGATGCATTTCCACTAGAAAAACATTTTGATTTAATGTTACAGGTTGATCCAAGCATTAAAAAAATTGGTATGATTTACACATCTAGTGAAGATAATGCACAAGCTGAAATTGAGTCTGCTAAAGAAGTTGCCGAAAGTATGGGCTTAGAAGTAGTGGTTGAAGGAATTGCGACAACACTTGATATGCAAATGGTTGCTGAAAATTTAAGTTCTCAAGTAGATGCTATCTATGTAGGATCAGATAACACAATTGCATCAGCATTTGAAACGCTTTTAGACGCAACAGATCGTATGGATATTGCAGTTTATCCAAGTGTTGACAACATGGTAGAACAAGGTGGTTTAGCTGCTGTAGCGATTAATCAAGCAGATTTAGGAATTGAAGCAGCTAAAATCGGAATTGAAGTCTTAAACGGTACTGCAATTGGGGATATTCCAATTCACTTTGTTGAAAACTTACGATTAGTTTATAACTCAGATACAGCTGAAAGATTGAATGTTGAAATTGAAGCTGGCTTGTTAGAAACATTAGAAGATTTAAGTGGGGAATAATTTTTATGGCAATATACTTTAGCGCAGTCGCTCAAGGTATTCTATGGAGTATCATGGGTTTAGGCTTATATATCAGTTTTAGAATTTTACGTTTTGCAGATTTAACAAGTGAAGCATCGTTTACCATGGGAGCAGCTACGGCTGCTACCTTGGCAACGAATGGGGTTCATCCAATTATCGCTACATTGGCAGCGATAGGGGCAGGGATGATTGCAGGTTTAATTACTGGCTTTTTAACGACATATTTCGAAATACCAGCCTTATTAGCTAGTATTATTACACTAACCGCTCTATATTCCATTAATTTACGTATTATGGGGAACCCAAACTTAAGTTTCCGAGGAACCGATACATTATTTGATTTAATGCGTAATTTTCTTAACGAATCATTATATGCGCGTATTGCAGTTGGCCTTATTTTCGTTATTATTTGTATTCTAATTATGGTATTTTTCTTCAAGACTGATATTGGTCAAGCGGTTATCGCTACAGGAGATAACGAAATAATGGCAAATTCATTAGGCATTAATACACCTCAAATGATTCGTGTAGCTTTAATGTTTGCGAATGGGCTGATTGCTTTAAGTGGAGCTTTGGTGGCTCAAGATAACGGATTTTCAGATATCCAAATGGGTTCAGGAACGGTTGTTGTAGCCATGTCTTCAATCGTAATTGGCGAAGTATTGCTGAAAAATGAATTAACTTTAGCCAAACGTCTTGTCTCCATTATCGTAGGTGCAATCATTTATCGTGTAATTTTAGTATTTGTTCTACGCTTAGGCTTTAATTCAAATGATTTCCGCTTAATTTCTGCTACCGTTTTAGCGTTATTCCTAGCTTTCCCGTCAGTTAAAGCGAAATTATCACCAAAAACTAACACTGTAGGCAACAAAGGAGGGCGCAGATAATGGCACATATTGAATTACAAGGTGTAACCAAACGATTTAATCGTGGTAAAGGCGACCTTGTTTCTGGCTTGAATGATGTTAACTTATCAATTGAAAAAGGCGAAGTCATCGGAGTTATTGGAACAAATGGTGCGGGTAAATCAACTTTGTTTAATTGTTTATCTGGGCAGATTAAGTTAGATGAAGGACAAATATATTTAGGAAATCATGAGATTTCTAGTTTAAAACCGATGGAGATTGCGCGTAATATCGGACGTGTTTTTCAGGATCCTCGAATGGGAACTGCCCCACGTATGACAGTCTTTGAAAATTTAATGTTGGCTCGCAAAAGAGGCGAAAATCGCTTGTTTGGCCGTTCATTAACTGAAAGAAACTATCAAGAAATGGTAGAATACCTTAAGCCATTCCGTTTGGATTTAGAAAAAAGATTAGATGTACCCATTGAAAATTTATCTGGTGGGCAGCGTCAAACAATTTCTTTAGTTATGGCGACGCTACAGCAACCTGAGTTATTATTATTAGATGAACATACAGCAGCTCTCGATCCTCGAACAGCTAAACAGGTGATGGCAATGACACAAGATATTGTCAAAAAATTAAATTTAACTACACTAATGATTACACATCATCTACAGGACGCTTTGACTTATAGTGATCGTATTATCGTCATGCACCAAGGACAAATCAGTAAGATTTTTACGAAAGACGAAATACCTAAGTTAACCGCTGCAGATTTATTTAGTACAATCGAACATTTATCTGGTTTTGAAAATGGTGTCGCAATCGAAGATTAAAAACAAAACGTACACTCTTTTTTACGAGTGTACGTTTTTTATTTGTAAAGAATTATAAATAGGGATAATTGTTTCACTCACCGTGTTGTGGAAGTTGCTTGCGCTTCCTCACTGACGTTCTTTTCCCCCTATATAAGAGGTTACCAAGTATTTAGAGATATTAGGCATATTAAATGAATGAGGTTTCAGACGTAGTATGAAACATTAGAATTGCTGTATAATGACTAATGATAAGGAGTGTTAAAATGAAATTAAATCGTGGTGACCATGTTGTTATATTAGGTTGTTCAAATGGCTTAGCTCGAACGTCTGGGAATGTCGAAAAAATCGAAAAATTAAAGAAATTATTAGAAGAAGACTATGCTTTTAAAGTGGTCATTCAACCTTCGGTTTTTATTGATAATAATACTGGTATGACTTTATCTGCCCGAAGCAGGGCAGACATCTTGGTAGATTCTATTACTAAGTCAGAAATAAAGGCTGTGTTTGATGTCAGTGGTGGAGATTTAAGCAATGAATTATTAGCAGTTTTTACAGAAGCGGATTGGAAACACTTAAAAGTAACTGGGCAAAAATATTATGTGGGCTATAGTGATAACTCGGTTCTGTTAAATAGTTTTATGCAGACAGAGTCTATCATACCAGTTAATTTTCAATTATTAAAATTAGTTGAAGCTGAATCCGAAACGGCAAAAATGGGATTTGAAAGTGTGTTTGTCGAACAAACTTCAATTGAATGGCAGATTTTAAATGCAGATATTTCAAATCGGCATGCAACGCTTAAACCACAGAATGTAATCGGTGGTAATATTCGTTGTTTTCTAAAATTGGCAGGCACTGACTATTGGCCGAAAAATAGAGCTAATGTTTTACTACTAGAAGCATACTCAGGCGATATCGAAAAAATCAGAACTTATTTTGCACAATTATCTCTTATTGGAATTTTTACCGAAGTTGACTATCTTATTTTAGGAAATTTTACTGAAATTCATAACAAGCAACAAGAACAAGCGCTGTATGATTTAGCTAGAAACTATGCAAGTCAATATCGGTTAGAACTTTATCATTCTCAATATATCGGACATCATAACAAAGTTTATCCATTTAAAATGCGCTTGTGAAATTCTCTAAATATTTAAACAATATTCTTACTAAATTGAGTTAGAAATATTCTAAGCATTAAAACATTCAATCTATTGAATTTTATCTTAACCGCAATATTTAGTGTTAGAATTACTTAAACCTACTATATATGGTTGTTTTTTTTGGAAGGATTAAGTATGATGAAGACACTAATATTTAATGGAAACGAGTGAATTATATGAAAAATATTACAGTCTATTCAAAACCAAACTGCATGCAGTGTACATTTACTAAAAAGTTTCTTGATGAGAAAGATATCTCATATACAACGTATGATGTTTATGAAAATGAAAAAGCATTAAAAACAGTTAAAGATTTAGGTTTTCAATCTTTACCAGTTGTTGTTATTGACGGTGAAAAGCCATTTTTTGGCTTCAGACCAGATTTATTAGAAAAATTAGCATAATTAATTTCGCCCGTTAAGTTCACCCTTAGCGGGTGTTATTGTTTTAAAAAAAGCTAAAATTGTTGAGCCTCTATCGAAAAGGAGTTAAAAAGATGATTAGTGCTAAAGATTATCAATATTTGGTCAAAGCTGTTGATCTAGCTGAATTAGCTGTTGAAAAAGGTGACCAAGCTTTCGGTTCAATACTTGTATCGGAAGCAGGAGTGATTTTATTCGAAGGACATAATGAGGTCTCAAGTGGCGATCATACTCGCCATCCAGAATTTGCGATTGCACGTTGGGCTGCAAATCACTTAAGCGAGAACGATCGTTTAAAAGCAACTGTCTATACTTCTGGAGAGCACTGTCCGATGTGTGCGGCTGCCCATGGATGGGTTGGATTAGGTAGAATTGTTTTTGCAAGTTCTTCGACACAATTACAAGCATGGTCAAAAGAATTCGGTTGGAAAGAAAGCCCAGTAAAAGCTTTACCCATCGAAGAAGTAATTAATAATTGTATCGTTGAAGGTCCAGTTGATGATTTAGCTGAAAGAGTAAAGGGATTACATCAAAAAGTTTTTAATTGAAAAAGACCTATCCGTCAAAAATGACTGGATAGGTCTCTAGTTTTATTTAACTAATGATTTTGCATAACTTGAAGGGCTCATGCCGAATTCACGACTAAAAGCACGTGAGAAATATTGAATCGAACCATAGCCTAATTCATTTGCGATTTCAGAAAGACTCATTTTTGAATCACGAATTAGTATCTTGCTTCGTTTTAATCTTAACTGATTAATATATGCTTTAGGTGATGTATTTGCATATTTTTTAAAGAGCATTTGAAGAGTAGAGCGAGAAAGTGCAAAATGATCGACTAAATCATTAACTTGATTCTGCTCCTCAACATTCTGATGTAAGTAATCCACAATTGCTTGAAATAATTCATTTTCATAATTTTCACGCATTGAAGTGGTTGCTTCTTCAATATTATCCGCTTGACCTTGAATTAAACTCAATAAAATATTCTTAAAGTTCAAGTAAATCTCATCACTATAATAACGAGAGTTAGGTTGGGTCGATAATTTCACAATTTTTTCAATTAAATTAGCATGTTTATTACTTAAATGATACACACGATTACTCATGACCTCATCTAAACCTGTAGCATCAAACATTATCGTCAGATAGGTAGTTACCCCGTCAGTTTTAATTTCTTGAGTGAAATTCTGATTTGGAAATAACACCATACATTCATGTTGTCCAAGCATAAAGTCTTTACCGTTAACTCGGTGATTCATTTCACCTTGATCGACGATTATTAACTCAAAATAATCTCGGTCTTGAAATTGTGTGACAAACGGGGCAGTCTTAACTTGATACAGAACACTAAATATTTGATTAACTTGTACAACAGCATCGCTGTATTTTACTTTAAAGCGTTTAGGAACACTTATTAATATAGGGTCATCAACCTGTTGTGGCTCTAAAAAGATGCTGCATTGCTTCGTAACGGTTAACGTATTAAAATAAACGTTACTTGCTAATGTGATAGAACCTTGCAGAATATATTCTTGATAGGATTCTGGGTTATAAGGGTCATCTGTAACAACAAGCAAAGCGATTCCACTGTTAGCTGTTAATGTTACAGGTTTTTTAAATTGAAAAAAAGTATCACTGTAGTTCTTCTGAATGGTCATCATGCGATTGCGCGGTTTTTGTCTAACATCTTGAGAAACAGTCAATTGTTCAAAAAGATTTGTTGTTGCCATTGCGGTTGTTTTAGTATACATAATGAGTCCTTTCTTGTTTATTTATCTAAATGAATTTTAATTACCATTTCAGTATACACTAAAAATTATACAACTACTAACAATTTGGTTATTTTTGTATGTAATTAACATTTTAAAAAGTTTATTTTATTATTTAAGACAACGTTATAATCATTTTAGATACAACAGTTATTAAAAAAAACAAGTTATTACCTTTCGTTTTCTTCTTGTTTTGCTATAATAAGTTGCATTGTATTTATCAATCCCACAGGGAATTGTGAAAGGAAAGAATTGGAGAATGTCTACAATAAAGATGGCTCACATTGATGATCATTTTATACATGGTCAGGTTGCAACAAGATGGTGTGAGGCGCTAGAGGCTAATTTAATTGTCGTAGTTAATGATGATTTAGCTTCTAATAAAATGCGTCAAGGTCTTCTGGATATGGCAGTTCCAGATAAAATAAATTCTCGTTATTACTCAGTTGAGAAAGCTATCAAACAAATCCCATTAATCAAAGAAGATAAACAGATATTACTAATCACAGCAACACTGAATGATATTAATCAACTCGTAGAGGGTGGAATTGTCATCCCACGTATCAATTTAGGTAGTATTGCTTTTGAACATGGTAAAAGGCACTTGACGAATTCACTTTCTTTAGATGAGCATGACTTTAGTATATTAGAATCATTTGTTCAATTAGGTATTGAAATTGATTCGAAAACTCAACCTGAGGACGAATCACAGGCGTTAACTTCAAAATTAGATCACTTTATCAACTAATAGACTAGATCAAAACGTCATTCCGTCAAAAGAGTGGCGTTTTTTATATACGAGATTATCTGTTGATTTACTAAAACTTGTGCCTCAATCTGCTAATTGTTTTCCAAGGCGGTGGTCGCTTTCAAATTCTCATTGGTATTCATAATGTACGGGATTTTCCAGATCAATTGACTAGGCTGTAATAAAGAATTCGCTGTGCTTATAGTCAGAGCAGCTGCGCCAATTAGCCTTTATCTCGCTTGGGAAAATAAATCGCTGAGCTATGTTTAGTGTTTCACTAAAACAACGCTTTATTATCCAATTAGAATTGTTACAGGAATTCTAAAGCCTTGGACTTGTCCAAAATTTTCTTGCGACATTATTATTATTTAAAGATGATTTAATGCCACTTCATTTTTAATAAGAACTACTGAAGGCTATGTAAGGTAATTTAATTAAGTACGCTATACACAATTTTACTCCTTTGTATCTCAGCGCTATATGAAGAGTTTAAGCAATTCTATCTAGGTCTCGGGAAAATTCAGAGAATTTTCTGATTCTTTAAGCTAGTATTTTGGGCGTCAACATAATAAAATTAATTGGCTAGTGTTTTTTTAGTGTTTTAAATGCTATACTAAATTAGAAATACCTCATTAAAATATCATTTAATATAAACATTAATAATTATTATAAACTTCAGAGGTGGAAATTTTGCAAGAAAAGCAGAAAAAACAATTGAAAAAAATCGTTTCAAATGGACCTAATGGTGGCAAGAATGGTTTATTTAAGTGGTTAGTTGCTATAGTTATTCTTTTAGCAGCTGGTGGTAGCGTTAATTTTACCGATTTTTTTGGGTCAGATACTCAAAATAACGCAAACACAGTTACTTCTCAGTCGGGTGAACGAACCTCGACTAACGAAGAATTAACAGCGGTTATTAATGATTTCGACGGCGAGAATTTTGATATTTTACCTAAATTAGTTAAAATTCCAGTCACTTACGAACGTGTAGTTGATGGTGATACTCAAATTGTGAGTCTGAATGGACATAACTTAAGAGTTCGTCATTTAATGATTGATACCCCTGAATCTGTAAAAGAAGGAACAAGCGTTCAACCATATGGTAAAGAGGCATCTAATCGAAATGATCAATTATTCAAAGAGGCTAACAATGTCTATTTAATGTTAGATGAAGGGCCTACTACTGATAATTATGCTCGCGTGTTAGCTTATTTATACGCTGATGATTTACTGATTGCCGAACAACTATTGTTAGAGGGTTTGGCAAGTGTTCGTTATGTAAATCCTCCAAATAACACACTGGAAGAAGCATTCCGAGCTGCTCAAAAAAGTGCTCAAAAGGCTGAGTTAAACATTTGGAGTATTGAAGGATACGTCGAGGATAATGGCTATTTTAACCAAGTAGATTAGGAAACAATTTTTAGAAATGAGGAAGAACCATGTATAAAAAGATAGAGAAGTTATTAGTTGCTAACCGTGGCGAAATTGCCATTCGTATTTTCCGAGCTTGTAAGGAGGTAGGGATTAGCACTGTAGCAATTTACTCTAAAGAAGATATGGGAGGCTTGCACCGCCAACGCGCTGATGAGTCTTATTTAGTCGGTAAAGATTTAGGTCCTATCGAAGCTTATTTAGATATTGAAGGCATTATTAAATTAGCGAAAGAAAAGAATGTAGATGCTATTCATCCTGGTTACGGCTTTTTGAGTGAAAACATCGAATTTGCTAAACGTTGTCGTGAAGAGGGGATTATTTTTGTAGGACCTGAATCGCGTCACTTAGAAATGTTCGGTAATAAAACTCGCGCTAGAGAAACTGCCATTGCTGCAGGGTTACCTGTAATTCCAGGTACTGATGGAGCGATTAAAGATTTATCAGAGGCCATGTCTTTTGCTGAATCACATGGCTATCCGGTAATGATTAAAGCAGTTAGTGGTGGTGGCGGTAAAGGGATGCGTATCGTGAACAATGGTGATGAATTTGCGGATGCGTACCAACGTGCAAAATCTGAAGCTAAAACTTCTTTCGGGGATGATCGTATTTATGTTGAGAAATACGTAGCAAACCCTAAACATATTGAAGTTCAAATTCTAGGAGACATGCACGGCAATGTGATTCACTTGTTTGAACGTGATTGTTCAATTCAAAGACGTCATCAAAAAGTAGTAGAAGTCGCTCCATCTTTCAACTTGTCTGAAAGCATGCGTCAACGATTAGCAGATGCTTCGATTCAATTAATGGAGAATGTTAGTTATTTAAATGCTGGTACAGTAGAATTTTTAGTAGCTGGTGATGACTTTTACTTTATTGAAGTAAACCCTCGTATCCAAGTAGAACATACAATTACTGAGCTAGTTACAGGGATTGATATTGTAAAAACACAAATTAAAATTGCTGAAGGTTTAGGAATGTTCTCCGATGAAGTCGGAGTGCCTAAACAAGAAGATATTCGTTTGCTTGGTTATGCGATTCAAGGCCGTGTGACTTCTGAAGATCCATTGAATGACTTTGCACCTGACTCAGGTCGCATCATTGGTTATCAATCACCAGGTGGTACTGGGGTACGTTTAGATGGTGGAGGTGCCTTTACTGGTGCTGAGATCACACCTTACTATGACTCTTTATTAGTTAAAATTTCTACATTTGCTTTACAACCTCGTTGGGCAATCGAAAAAATGGAACGTGCTTTAACTGAAATGAAAATCAACGGCATTAAAACAAATATCAAATTCTTACAAAATATTGTGTCACATCCACGTTTTGTAGAGGGTGATTATGATACTAGTTTTATTACAGAATATCCAGAATTATTCGAGTTCGTACCGTCTCGTGACCGTGGAAACAAATTATTAAAATATATCGCAAATATTTCTGTTAATGGATTCCCTGGTGTAAGCGATGGACCTAAACCAATTTTTGAAAAACGTGAAATCCCTAGAATTAAAGGATATCATCAAACAATTGCGTTACAATCTGGTGATACATTGGGCCAAACATTAGAAATACCAGCTCACACTAAGCCTAGCTTTAAACATATTCTTGATAAGCAAGGTCCTAAAGCTGTCGCAGATGCTGTCTTAAAAGAGAAAAATGTTCTATTGACAGATACAACGCTAAGAGATGCGCATCAATCAGTTTTAACTACTCGTATGAGAACGAACGACATGCTAAAAATTGCGCCATTCATGAATGAAACAATGCGCGACTACTTCTCACTTGAGATGTGGGGTGGGGCTACATTTGATGTTGCATACAATTTCTTAAAAGAAAGCCCGTGGGATCGTCTAGAAAAACTACGTCTGGCTATTCCAGACATTCCATTCCAAATGTTACTCAGAGCATCAAATGCTGTAGGATATCAAAACTATCCTGATAATGTTGTTAAACAATTTATCGCAACGAGTGCTCGTGAAGGAATTGATGTTTTTAGAATCTTTGATTCACTAAACTGGTTAGAATCGATGAAATTACCAATTGAGTTGGCTTTAGAAACAGGTAAGTTTGTTGAAGGAACAATCTGTTATACGGGTGATATTAGTAATCCTAAGCGTTCTGAAGTGTATACATTAGATTATTATGTAGAGTTAGCGAAGCAAATTGAAGCATTGGGTGTACATTCACTTGCAATTAAAGATATGTCTGGTGTTTTAAAACCTGAAGCAGCCTATCAATTAATTTCGGTTTTAAAATCTGAAATTAAAGTGCCGCTTCACTTACATACGCATGATACTAGCAGCAATGGTTTATTAACTTACTCACGTGCGATTGATGCTGGAGTTGATATTGTGGATACAGCCAATCAAGCTTTGGCTGGACAAAACTCTCAACCAAGTGATAACTCGCTTTACTATGGTCGTCAAGGAACACAACGTGAAGTTTTACTTAATCCTGTTGCAAATGATTTATCTGCAGATTATTGGAAAGAAACACGCAAATATTACAAATCATTTGAAACTGACCTAACAAGTGCTTGGACACAAGTTTATGAATATGAAATGCCTGGTGGCCAATATAGTAACTTAAGAATGCAAGCTAAATCAATGGGATTGGGTGAACGTTATCACGAAGTCCTTGCAATGTATCGTCGTGTAAACTTCTTATTTGGAGATATTGTAAAAGTTACGCCTTCGTCAAAAGTTGTAGGAGATATGGCTTTATTCATGGTTCAAAATGACTTGGATGAAGAGAGTGTTATCGAGAAGGGGATGACTCTTGACTTCCCTCAATCAGTTGTATCATTCTTCAAGGGTGAAATCGGTCAACCAGCGGGTGGAATGAACAAAGCACTTCAAAAAGCTGTATTAAAAGACGAAGTTGCTTATACAGATCGTCCTGGTAAACACATGGCAGACTATAATTTTGATGAAGCAAGAGAAATTATTAGTCAACGTATCCACGGGGAAATTGATGAAAAATTACTCTTAAGTTATGCCTTATATCCGAAAGTTTTCAAAGATTTCCTAGATTTTGTTGCTGAAACAGGTTTGGTTGATATGTTGGATTCACCTACATTCTTCTATGGAATGCGTCCGCACGAAACATTAGCAATTGACCTAGAACCTGGTAAAACAATGTTAATTGAATTAACAAGTATTGGATCCGTTAAAGAAAATGGGACTAGAACTGTCTTCTTTAACTTGAATGGTATGTCACACTTTGTGGTTGTTCAGGACTTAAATGCAAAAGTAACTGTCGCAACTAAACAAAAAGCTGATTTACAAAATCCTCAACACGTTGCTGCACAAATGCCTGGTACTGTATTTGCAATTGAAGTTAAAGTTGGCGACCAAGTGAAACAAAGTGACGTTTTAATCATTACTGAAGCAATGAAGATGGAAACTGCCATTCGTGCACCAAAAGATGGTATAATTAAAGCAATTCACTGTTCTACACAAGAAATTGTAGCGGGCGGGGATTTACTAGTAGAACTAGACTAATTAATTATCGAGGAGCAGGTGCATGGTTCGACAAAAAGTGAAAAATAGTTTAAGTAGTAAATATGTAATAGGATTATTCTGTGGAATTTTTATTTTCTTGTTAGCTGGTTGTGGTCAAATAACTCAATCGCAACAGTCATCTTCACAAGAAGAGGCGAATGCTGAAAGTTCTGGTACTGATGAAGAGGCAACGACAAGTGAAGCGACAATTGAAAAAGAGTCTCAAAAGATTACGATCCGTTCAATTGGTGATATCTTAGTTCATGATACGGTTTATTATGACGCAATAACTGCTGATGGTTATGATTTTGCTCACATGTTTGAACCAGTGAAAGAATATATTGGCAATGCAGATATTACAACAGCCAATCTAGAGACAATTGCTGCTGCCGGCGAGTTAGGTTTTTCAAATTATCCACTATTTAATGTACCAGAAGAGATCATTGATGAACTTAAGGTTTTGGGAGTTGATCTTGTAAATAATGCTACAAACCATACCTTAGATTTTGGTTCTGTTGGAGCACATGCATCCATACAAGCTTTACAAGACCGTGATATGATGTATGTTGGGAGTTATGAAAGCTGGAACGATTACAATACGCCACGTATTATTGAAGTAAATGGGATAAAAGTTGGTTTCTTATCTTATTCTTACGGTGCCAATGGTAATTACATTCCAGAAGATGAAGCTTATTTACTTAGTTTAATCGATAGTGAGTTAATTCCGCTTGAAATTGAGCATTTAAATGAGCAGGTTGATCTATCCGTCGTCATGTTCCATAACGGTTATGATTCTGTACTACCAAGTGAAGAGCAGCTAAGTGTGATGCAAATTGCTAGAGATGCTGGGGCTAATTTTATTTTAGGCGGGCACCCGCACGTTTTACAACCTTTCGTTTACTATAATGAATCTCAAGCTGGCATTTTCTCACATGGTAATTTCTTATCTGGTCAATATCAATTAGAAGAAAAACTCGGTGGAATTGTTGAATATACTTTCTTGAAGGATTCCGACGGAAAGGTTACGCTGGATAATATGCGGTTTATGCCGACCTATAATTTTGGATTACCTGAACAGTCTGAATACTTAGTTATTCCTTTAGCTGATGGTGTGGATTATGGTTTAGCTGACGCTGATTACTTATTCGACATGATTACCGAAAGAATGAAATATTTCACAGATAAAGTAGAAGTTGTGGATTATCTGGATTGATTATAAAAAATAAATAAGTCGAATCTCCAAACTTAAAAGTGAGTTTGGGGATTTTTTTTTGTATTTATATATGGAGGTGTTTTATTATGAAAAATACAAAAAAAATATCACTTGTAACTATTATCAGTCTTAGTTTATTTTGTTCGCCTGTTGCGGAAGCAGAAACAACTTCACTTGAAGCTAGCGAACCTTTTATTGTTACCCAGAGCATTAACACCGAGCTAATCGATGCGGATAGCTGCATTTCACTTATTCGCTTTCATTCAACTGCCGCGGATACTTCTTCATTAGAATCCCAGACAATTCTAGCTGATATTGAGTCACTTCAAGCTGAAATGAACTATGCCAATCAAACTTATCAACGTTTAAACCAAGAAATTGCACTGTTGGAGGCTGGGGAAGAGGATTCATTGAATTATGCTCAATCACAATTAGCAGTTGTTATTGAGTTGATTTATGAGGATTATTTAGCAACTGATCCTGCGTTTGTCTTGCTGACTAATGAAGAACAAATGAATATTATTAGTCAGCATGATGTGATTATCGAATGGCAAGACTACATCCTTCAACTGCAACAACTCATTAATCAAAAAGTTATCGAAAGAGATAACCAAGAAAATTATTATTATCAGCTTGTTTATCAAATTGAAAACCAAACTCGTTTATTAGAAGAAGAAAAAAGTAATCAAGCTCAATTGAATCAATGTTTACTTTATCCATATTCAACAACCTACCTAGATAGTAGTAATGTTCTTTTGAACTCGAACAATGATTCATTAGAAAGTTATCTTATGGAAGTTGATTTGATTTTACAAAAAATTGTGCCGAGTAATTATAGAAAAGTTTCCTTTCACGATATTTATCGTCTATTTGAGCTCCCTAAAGATGATGAAACCAGTATTGAATTTTTAAGCAACAAAGAAAATATCTATGTTGATGAGTATGGATTAACTCAATATGCTTATGCAAAAGAGCTTAGTTTATATGATCTGGAAGTACTAGGTAATTACGCCAAAAGAGACTATTTAAAGCTCGAAGACCTCGTTAGCTTTCAGGAGAGTTATCAATCCGCTTTAGCGCTTAAAGAAGCTCAATTTGCCTATTTCTTTCAAATTAATCAAGAAAGCTTCCTTACACTTAGTGATCAATTGGCCAATTATTTAAATAGTCAAAATTTAATTTCGCAAGAAGTAATTAAACAAATTCAAACTTTACACAATCGTCATCAGATTAAATTTGTTTATTTTAATGATGTGACTCAAACTTGGTCAGCAAACAAGACTGGTTTTTCAGGCTATTACGAAATATATAATAATCTTTCTTTGTTAGATAATATTCCGATTGATACGATAACGGGAAATCCAGCGGAAACAGACAATTTCGATGAAGATAAAGATCATTCAAGTGAATCGCATAATGGCAACGGAGATTTATTGGATGAAACGCCAGAACAACCAGTTGACAATACGGATGCACTTGACTATTTAAAGGACCAATTAACGAGTAACAGTGGGAGTCCTTCAAAAGTCAAAACTAGCGATTTACCAAGTCCTAATGAGCTCAAAAACAGTAGTGAATCATCAAGTAATTCTGGCAATACATCTCTAAGCTTACCCAATACGGGCGAAGTTCGATTCTGGACGATTCTCGGAATAGTGCTATTAATGATTGGTCTACTAATGTTATTAGCCAATCAAATAACCAGAAGAAAAAGACGGGAAAAATTAGATGAGATTGAATTGGATTAGACGACTCGCTTAATGTCTGACGTTTTTTTCGACAAGTATGGATAATATGCGTTATAATAAGTAAAGAAACTATTGGAGGTTTAACGTAAAATGACAGAAATTGAAAAATATTTAGAAGAAGTAAAGAGTTTTAAAGAAGTGACTCCCGCAGATGCAGATGAATTATTAACTGCTCAAAGTGGAAATATCGTATACATTGGACGTGAAACATGTCCATTTTGCCGTCGCTTCGTTGGCAAATTAAGTGCAGTTGCTAAAGATGAGAATTTAACTATCCACTATGTTCACTCTCAAAAAGTAGAGACATTAAAAGAAGTAGAAGCTTTACGTAATAAGTATGGCGTGCCAACAGTGCCAGGTTTCTTGTATTCTGATGAAGATGGCGTGCAAGTTAAATGCGATAGTTCAATGTCTCCAGATGACATTAAAACTTTTGTAAAAGCCTAATTCGAAAATTAAGATTATTCTATACTTGATAAGGGGAGGCATACAAATGAAGAATAAAATATATTTGAGTGCTTTATTTGCCGGTTTATTGCTATCAGGCTGTGCAAGTAATGAAGCAAATATTGTTGAAACAACTGCAGACTCTTTTAATGAAACACCCATTGTAGTGGAATCCGTAAAAGAAATCGAAGAAACAAGTGTTGACGTTTCAAGTGTTGAATCAGATGAAAGCAGTATGGAAAGTAGTGAAGCGATTCTTTCAGAAGAAAGCCTCTCTGAAAGAGTAGAAGAAAGTTCGTCAGAAACGCCAGCATCAGTCGAAGAATCAGAAGAAGTGGTTGAGCCTGAAACTATACTATTCACTGAGGCAGTTTATACAGACTATCAATTAGAAAATGAACTAGTTGAGGAACCCGAAATAGACGCTGGTATGCGAGCTGTCATTAAATATTTAAAAGAGAATAATCATTATTTTGACTCGGCTGAATATCATTTTACTATTCTGAATACAGAAACTGAAGGTGTTGTTGAAATTACAATTGCAGAGCAATATTCTGATGGCGAAATTGTTCGCGGAGTTTTTGAGTATGATACCATTAATAAAACATTAGAATTAATTCGTAAATAATCGTGGTTAACTGTTCAGCATATGTAATGGTATAACGGTTTCATTATAAAAAGCTGTTGACAATCTATTTAATCTAGCATACTATTAATCACAAGTTAATAATCAATCGATGATTAGGAGAGTAAGTTAAAAATCATTTCAAGCGAGATAGAGTTGCTGTGAGTCTATCAATGATTTTAGACTGAAACGCACCTATGAGATAAAGAAGTGAGCAGCTTGTGAGCTAGTAGCTTTTTTCGCCGTTATAGCGTTATATAATAAGTGAGTTACAAGTTTAATTGTAACTAATTAGAGTGGTACCGCGGAATTTTCGTCTCTATTTCCTATATATAGGGAATAGAGACTTTTTTTATTGTCATTATTTAGTTAGATTTATACGAAAGGAAGTTTATTATGGAAATTATTCAAGAATATTTACCGCTGTTTATGAGAGGGGCACAATACACAATTCTCTTATCATTTACAGTTGTTATTTTATCATTACCCTTTGGAGCATTGCTTGCTTTAGCAAGAATCTCTAATAACAAGCTATTAAGTTCACTGGCTCGTGTTTATACTGAAATTATTCGTGGAACGCCTTTATTAGTTCAAGTATATCTTGTCTACTTCGGGCTACCAATGCTTGGAATTTACTTAGAGGATTTCCCATCAGCCGTGTTAGCCGTTACCATCAACTCAGTTGCATATATGAGTGAAATAATGCGTTCTGGGATTCAATCAATCGATCCTGGTCAAACTGAAGCGGCACGCGCACTTGGCTTACCGCAATGGGTAACCTTTAGAAAAGTAATCATGCCTCAGGCAGTTAAGAATATTCTCCCAGCAATTGGTAATGAGTTTGCTGTGCTAATCAAAGAAACATCGATTGTATCTGTTTTAGGGATTAAAGATTTGATGTTCGCTTCTGATACTGTTCGTGGTGCAACGTATACAACTTTTACACCGCTTTTATTTACAGCACTTGTATATTTCATAATGGTATTTACAATCTCTACTTTAATGAATTTACTTGAAAAGAGATTAGCTAAATCGGATCGTTAATCAAAGATACACTTCCTATAAGAGTCTGAGCAGAAGACACTTATAGGAAGTGTTTTTTATAATAGAGAATATAAGTTTTATTGATTTACCAAACTTTATACTTCGCTCAACTTATTGTTTTCCAAGGCGGTGATTGCTTTAAAAGCCTCACTAAAGGGTGAGCTTTGAGTAGTCTCTAATGAAATATTCGTTACGCGCAAAGATAGCATAGCTAATCCGACTGGCCATTATAACGATACCATCTTACCGAACCACCACACTGAGCTACGTGGTATTTCAACTAAATGTCACGATATACAAAGAAATGAAGCGATACATTAACAAAGAGTCTTTGGACAAAGCCCAAGTTTTTTATATAGATTTGACTTGCGTGTTGTGTAATTAAAGCTTAGAATAGAAGGAACATTAGAATTTAGTGAGAAGGGTGACTTATGACATTATTAGCAAATCGATTTAATCAAAACGTCCATAAAATTGGCACTTCAGCCATTCGTGACTTTGACCAGGCAGTTTCCATTATTGAAGGTGTTATTAAATTAACATTGGGAGAACCTGATTTTAATACACCTGATCATGTAAAAGAAGCGGGTATTCAAGCCATTAAAAATAATCGTACTACTTACGCTCCAACTCCTGGCTTACCGGACTTACTACAAGCAGCCTCTCAATTTATGCAAGATAAATATGACTTAAACTATGCTACTGATGAGGTCATTGCGACAATTGGTGCGACTGAAGCTCTTTCAACAGCCTTGCAGACTATACTTAATCCTGGAGATAAAGTACTTGTTCCTAATCCAATGTTCTCCCTTTATGAGAGCATGATCTTAGTAAATGGTGGAGAACCTGTACATATTAACACTGCTAGCAATGATTTTATTTTAACACCAGAAATGATTGAAGCAGCCTTAGCTGAGCATGGGGAAAGTATTAAAGCGATTATTCTTAACTATCCAACGAACCCGACAGGCGTTATGTGGACAGCTGAGGATGCGCAAAAGATTGCAGAAGTTTTAAAAGGTAAACCAATCTTTGTAATTAGTGATGAAATATATAGTGAGTTAGTTTTTGAACAACCACATGTTTCGATAGCGTCTTATTTACGTGAACAAACATTTGTTATAAATGGGGTTTCCAAGTCTCATTCAATGACAGGTTGGCGTTTAGGTTTATTATTTGCTCCGCGCGAAATGATGAATGAAGCCGTTAAAGTTCACCAGAATATGGTGACGTGTGCTACCACTATTTCTCAAGTCGCAGCGACTGAAGCATTAGTTAACGGAGCTGATGATGCGATCCCAATGAGAGAGGAATACATCAAACGACGCGATTATATTTATGATGCGATGACTGCATTAGGTTTCAAAATTGTAAAGCCAAATGGAGCGTTCTATATCTTTGCAGAAATTCCTTCAGATTTAGAACAAGATAGCTTTAAATTCTGTCTAGACTTAGCAAAATCCAATGCTGTTGCTTTTATACCAGGTAATGCTTTTGGAATTGGTGGCGAAAATTTCGTAAGATTAAGCTATGCAGCTAGTATGGACAATATTGAGAAAGCAATGGATAGACTTAAACAATTCATTGACAATCAAAGACAAATTAATGATTAAAACAAATAAACAGTAGCCTTGCGGATTGTGTCCAAAGAGCTGCTGTTTATTTATTGTATTTTTTAGTTGATTAACCGAACTTTATGCTTCGTTAAGCTTAATGTCCAAGAAAAGTATCGTTAAATTATCAAGTTTAAACTGTAAAACGTAAATTAATGACTCCGACTAGTCTGAGGTCTATTAATTTGTAGGGTTAATTGTTTTGATAAGCCAAGCGACGTCATGCCACTCCTCAAATTTATAGCCAATTTTCGGAATCAAACCAGCTTTTTCAAAGCCGCGGCGTTCAAAAAAATTTAGACTTGCTATATTAGATGCTGTTATACAAGAAATAACTTGCACAACACCAGATGCAACTAGTTTTTTCTCTAAAGCATCATATAGTAAACCGCCTAAGCCTTGATACTTTATATCTTCAGCAATATAAATGCTCACTTCACTTGAATATTGATAAGCTTCGCGAGGAGAAAAGGGGGCCGCATAAGCAAAACCAACGACCTGATCATTTAACACCGCTACCAAATATGGATGAGTTTGGGTATACTTCGTAATTCTATTTGCCATTTCGTCAACTGAAGGCACTTCAATTTCAAAACTAATCGCTGTTTTTTCGACATAAGGTTCGTAAATCGATAAAATAGCTTGTGCATCGCTAATCAATACATTTCTCACATGAATATCACTCATAAGACACTTCCCATCAAAAAAAATTATAAATTTATCATAGTACAGTTTTTATTAATTTACAAACAATGGAAACGCTGACATTCAATCAAATTTTGAAAGCCTAAAAACTTTTTAGAAAATAGTACTTTACAAAAGATTGTGAACAAGGTAACATGTAGTTGTAAACAAAAACAAAGCAATCCAGGGAGGATATTAAAATGGTTGAGACTATTGATAATAAGCAAGTAGTAGACGTTAAAGCAGCAATTGATTCGTTGGTAACAAAGGGGCAAAAGGCATTAAAAGAGTTCCTATTGCTCAATCAGTCACAAGTTGATCACATTGTCACTAAAGCATCAATCGCCGCACTAGACAATCATGGTATCTTAGCAAAACATGCAGTAGAAGAAACAGGTAGAGGCGTATTTGAAGACAAAGCTACCAAAAACTTATTCGCCTGTGAACATGTGACGAATAGCATGCGTGGTATGAAAACTGTAGGGATTATTGAAGACGATGACGTGACTGGTTTAACACTAATCGCTGAACCAGTGGGCGTAATTGCTGGTGTAACGCCTGTAACTAATCCAACTTCTACAGCTATTTTTAAATCACTTATCTCATTAAAAACACGTAATCCAATTATTTTTGCTTTCCACCCAGGTGCTCAAGAAAGTTCAGCTCATGCTGCCAGAGTTGTTTATGAAGCAGCGGTAGCAGCTGGTGCACCAGAAAATTGTATTCAATGGGTTGAAGTACCTTCAATGGAAGCAACTTCTGAATTGATGAACCACGACGGAGTAGCAACTATTCTAGCTACTGGTGGTAACAGCATGGTTAAATCAGCTTACTCTTGTGGTAAACCAGCCTTAGGAGTAGGTGCAGGTAACGTACCTGCTTATGTTGAGAAAACAGCAAATATTAAACAAGCAGCACATGATATAGTTTTAAGTAAAGCTTTTGATAACGGTATGATTTGTGCTTCTGAACAAGCAGTTATCATTGATAAAGAAATATATTCAGAGTTCATCAATGAAATGAAAACATATCACGTCTATTTCGTCAATAAAAAAGAAAAAGCACTTTTAGAAGAATTCTGTTTCGGTGCTAAAGCTAATGGCAAGAATTGTGCCGATGCTGTTCTAAATCCAACCATCGTAGGAAAGTCTGTACAATGGATTGCAGAACAAGCTGGATTTACTGTACCAGATCAAGCAACCATTATCGCAGCTGAAGTAAGCGAAGTAGGGGAAAATGAACCATTAACGCGTGAAAAATTGTCACCAGTATTAGCAGTACTTAAATCTGATAATTCAGACGATGGAATTAATAAAGCAGCGCAAATGGTAGAATTTAATGGCTTAGGTCACTCAGCGGCAATTCATACAAACAATGCTGAATTAAGCAAAGAATTTGGCCGTCGTGTAAAAGCAATCCGTGTAATTTGGAACTCACCTTCTACATTCGGTGGTATTGGTGATGTATATAATGCATTTATGCCATCTTTAACATTAGGTTGTGGTTCTTACGGTAAAAACTCGGTGGGTGATAACGTTAATGCATTGAACTTACTTAATATTAAAAAAGTGGGGAGACGTCGTAATAATATGCAATGGTTTAAAGTTCCTTCAAAAATCTATTTCGAACGCGATTCAATTCAATACTTGCAAACAATGAAAGATGTTGAGCGCGTTATGATTGTAGCGGATGAGTCTATTACTAAATTAGGCTTTACTAATAGAGTCATCGATCAATTAAACAAACGTGATAACAAAGTAACTTATCAAGTATTTGATTCAGTTGAACCGGATCCAGATATTTCAACTGTTGAAAAAGGTGCTGAAGCCTTTAGATTATTCCAACCAGATACAATCATTGCGATTGGTGGTGGTTCGGTAATGGATGCCGCTAAAGTAATGTGGTTATTCTACGAACAACCTGAAGTTGACTTCAGAGACCTTGTTCAGAAATTTATGGATATCCGTAAACGTGCTTTTAAATTCCCAGAATTAGGAGAAAAAGCAAAATTTGTTGGAATCCCAACTACTTCAGGTACGGGTTCAGAAGTAACACCTTTCGCAGTTATTTCAGATAAGAAAAATAATCGTAAGTATCCTTTGGCTGACTATTCATTAACACCAACTATCGCAATTGTTGACTCTGCACTCGTTGAGACAGTTCCAGGTTTTGTAGCAGCTGATACAGGAATGGATGTTCTGACACATGCTGTTGAAGCATTGATTTCATGTTTATCAAACGACTATACAGATGGCTTAGCTTTACAAGCAATAAAATTAGTTTTTGAACATCTAGAGAATTCAGTTGTCACAAACGATCCAGAAGCACGCGAAAAAATCCATAATGCTTCTACGATGGCTGGTATGGCATTTGCGAATGCTTTCCTAGGGATGTCACATTCAATGGCACATAAAATTGGTGGTGTTTTCCATACAGTTCATGGTCGTACCAATGCTATTTTATTACCTTATGTCGTTCGTTATAATGGAACTCGCCCATCAAAAGCAGCTTTATGGCCTAAGTATAACTACTATAAAGCAGACATCAAAATCCAAGAAATTGCTAGAATGTTAGGTTTACCATCATCAACGCCTGAAGAGGCAGTCGATGCATTCGCCAAAGCAGTTTATGACTTAGGTGAACGTGTGGGAATTAAAATGAACTTCAAAGATCAAGGAATTGATGAGAAAGATTGGTTAGCTTCTGTTGAAGAAATAGCTTTCCTAGCCTACGAAGATCAATGTTCACCTGCAAACCCTCGTTTACCACTTGTAAGTGATATGACAGAAATCTTGCAAGATGCTTATTATGGATATAAGGCACAACCAGGCCGAATTAAATAGATTTTAAGTCTATACAAACCAATTCTAACAGATTACCTTAGTCTAGCTAGGGTAATCTGTTATTGTTTTACCTTCATTGAAAAAAAAGATATAATAAACATTAAAATAGAAAGGAGCATTGTTTATGAAATTACTTAAACTAGTGACAACTTGTTGCTTTATGTTAAGTAGTCTTTTTCTTATGTCTTCACCCGTTATTGGTATGACGAATGATGATAATCAACATGAGTTTCATTTTGTAATTAACCAATTACAAGAATTTTCAGAAAATCTAAGGCCTTTAGTTTTAGAAAAAGAGGAAAATGTCATTTATTCTCCATTATCTTATTACCTTGCTTTACTATCATTAGAACCTGGTTTAACCAATGAGCAACAAGAATTAATGATGGACGCTTTAATTCCGGACAGCGACAAGATAGATCGAAAAGAGTATTTAGATTTGGTTGCTAGTTTTTTAACTAAAGCCACAGAAGACGAAACACCAACATTTTTGACAAAATCTTACTTGTTGGGAAACCAAAATAAAAAATGGCATGCCGAATTTGAATCTGCGGTTAAAAATCTTGCGACCTTTTTAAAATTAGTAGACTTCACGGATCCCGCTACTTATGAAGCATTGAATAAGGACATTGCTCAATTTACCAATGACTTAATCAATCCTTATTTCACAGAGGATAGAATTGAAGAATTAATCAATAACGAAGCCTTATATTTAATGGTCTTAAATATGCTTTACTTCAAAGGTGAATGGACTAATACTTTTGAAGAGACTTTAACCGAAGAAGCTCCATTCTATGGACGCGCTGAAGAAAGTACCGTTGACCTGATGTCACAAACAAATTATTTCGATTATTATGAAACAGATGATTACCAAGCAGTTCGTTTAAATTATACAAACGATGCTAATTTTATTGTTGTATTACCTAAAGAAGCAGTAGCTTCTGACATAATGTGGGAATTTTATGATGATGTGAACGATAATGACGATATCGAATGGGAATCAAAACGAATTAAATTATCCTTACCTAAATGGGAAGAAAGTGCTTCTTTAGAATTAACAGAATCCTTACAGTATTTAGGCTTAGACAGCTTCGCGAAAGATTTAGGCGACACTACATACTTCACTACAGAAGCAGAAGTGTTTATCAGCCAAATTCTTCAACGCGTTGAATTTAAGTTAGATGAAAATGGCACTGAAGCAGCTGCGGTAACAGAGCTAATTATGGAAACGAAAGCGATTATGGATGAACATGAGCCAATTGAAATGATCGTTAATCGACCATTTGTCTATAATATTTCATTAGATGGACTTCCTTTATTTGAAGGTAGTGTTCAAAACTTAAGTAAATAATCATATAACGGCTCTATCTGCTACTAACTGCGGGCGATAGAGTTGCTTTTACTTGTAATATTAAACATTCATATGTTCAATAATTTCTGTGTAAGCGCAGATTCGCAATTCTTAGGTTAGGAGGCAAACAATCAAGATGGGAAATATATTTAAATTTATGTCCATATCTCAAATAATTGTGTCTGTTTATATCGGGTTAATTATAATTGGCGGACTTGTCCTATCCTTACCAATGTCATCTGCCAGTGGAGATTGGACACGTTATTTAGATGCATTATTTACTGCAACATCCGCTTTATGTGTTACCGGACAAGTCACGCTAAACACCACGACACATTGGAGTCCCTTTGGCAAAATGTTCATTCTCCTATTGATTGAAGTGGGAGGATTAGGATTCATCACTCTTTGGATGTTATTTTTTATGATGCGTGGATCAAAAGCAAATATGCGACAAAGAATCGTTTTATTAGAATCACTCAATCTACCTGCTGATTTTGATTTAAAGAAAATAGTGACTTACATTGTGCAATTTACTCTTTTCATTCAATGTATAGGCGCTATATTATTAAGCTTTGCATTCATCCCTCAATTTGGTTGGATTACAGGTATTTTATACGGTTTCTTTCATAGTATTTCTGCATTTAATAATGCTGGATTTGATCTATTAGGAGATAGTCTAATTGGCTATCAGACTAATTTTTATGTCCTTTTTGTTATTTCAATGTTAATTATCGCAGGCGGGTTGGGATTTTTGGTTTGGCGTGATTTATTAACTTACCGTCATAATCACAAGTTACTGCGTTATACTAAATTAACGCTTATTGGTACAGCAACACTTTTGATAGCAGGTTTTATTTTGTTCATTTTATCAGAAGGTATCAATGGTACTTTTAACCATCTTTCATTAGGTGACTTTTTGATGAATACCTTCTTTTTAAGTGTAACACCTCGAACCGCTGGTTATGCGAATATTGATTACAGTCATCTATCCACTCTAGGTACGTTTATTACATTGATTCTAATGTTTATTGGTGGTTCTTCAGGCTCTATTGCAGGTGGTGTTAAAGTATCCACAATAATGGTGACCAGTATGTTTTTAATTCGTTATTTTACAGGCAAACCATTTACCATATATGCTAGAACGGTAAAGATAGCAACCATTCGTCGTGCGTTGTTTCTTATACTCGCCGCTTTGTCCATTATTACATTTGCCAGCATGGTGCTTTTACTAACAGAAGAAATCCCTCATGGTTTTGGTATTGAATACATACTAATAGAGGTCATTTCTTGTCTAAGCACAGTCGGTTTAACAATGGGATTAACGCCTAATTTAACAATTATTGGTAAAATAATACTGATTATATTAATGTTAATGGGTAGGGTAGGCTTGATTACATTTCTATGGTCGATAGGGTCCCACCGCAACAACAGCACGATAAAATATCCTGAAATGAATATTATGATTGGTTAGGTGATTGATATGGAAAAGAGAATTTACGCAGTTTTAGGGCTAGGTCTCTTCGGAGCCTCTTTAGCTAAAAGTCTTGCGATAGAAGGACAAGATGTCATTGCAATTGATAAGAATATGAATCACGTAGAAGAAGTGAGTGAGCTTATTGATCAAAGCATTCAAGCTGATTTCACAAAAATTGAGCAATTAAAAGAAGCAGGCGTTAATGCAGCTGATGTTGCAATTGTCGCCACCTCTCAACGTTTAGAAGACACTATCATTGCGATTCTTAATTTAAAAGAACTTAATGTTAAACACATTATTGTTAAGTCCAAAAGTCAGACTTATAGAGATGTCTTATTAAAAGTAGGCGCAGACCGCGTTATATTACCGGAAGTAGATACTGGAAATAGAATTGGAAAAGAACTTGCTAATCCACATATAAATGACCTAGTTGACTTGGGCCAATTTTATCACATCGCTTCATTTCCCGTAAAAAAGGAGTGGCTGAATAAAACACTCACAGAGATAGATTTTAGAGCAAATTACGGAATTAATATTATCGCGATCAAACACGGTGAACAACCTTATATTGTTGAAATCGATGGTAACTTACGCTTACAGGATCAAGATGAATTATTAGGTGTAGTAAAAGATGAAACGTTAAGACGATTATTCAAAGGATAAAATATTAGAAATGGCGGTTTTATATATTGAAGAGAATTGTAAAAAAAGAAGCATTTGAAGTAGCAGGAATCAAGTTAGAACAAATTACAAGTGCGGAATGTCCGAATGCCTGGAACGCACTTTATGAGAAAGCATCATTCATCCCACTAGAAATGATGGGGAACGGACAAAGCATGGGTCTATGTTACGGTGAAATGAATGGCGATAAAATTAACTATATGGCAGCTTATCACCTGAATGATCATACAAAAGCTGAAGAATTAGGCTTAGATATTCTAGCGTTGCCTTCAGCAGAATATTTCGTACTGACACTTAAAGGACCAGTTCCTCAAAGCATTCAAGATGGTTGGCAATATGTAATGGAAGAATATTTCCCCACTTATGGATTCCAACATGCAGGAACTCCTGATTTTGAGTTATATAGTCAAGGAGATATGACAAGTGAACACTATACGATGGAACTTTGGGTGCCATTTGTTAGATTATAATCCATTTACTATTAGTTTATTACAAAACAACTTTTATATAAATCCTCTTACCACACTTAGTGATAAGGGGATTTTTTGATTGTGAGTGTAACTTAAGCACCATAAAAACATGCTTAATAAAACATCAATTGAATAACATTTATTAACGTTTTTTTTAATACGCTTCTATATCTTGTCTTGTTATATTTTATGACATGCATTCTTTAAAAATATTCGCACATTTGCAATAACGGCTCATATTCATTGTTTTTCTAATCTAATTTTAATATAATGTTCTAAATACTAAAATTGCGGAGTGATTTGATGGATTTAGAATATATTTTTGAGAATATCGAACAGTCTTTTAATGAGAGTTTGGCAATATTTCGCCATCTACATCAACATCCTGAGCTTTCATTTCAAGAAAACGAGACACGAAGATTTATTGAGAATAAATTAAGAGAGTTTGGCTACCAACACATCGAGACAAATGTTGGAGGTGGTGGAATCATCACTCGCCTTGAAACCGGCAAACCTGGGCCAACCATCGCATTTCGTGCTGATATTGATGCGTTAGCTATTAACGAAGAAACAAATTTACCTTACAAGTCTATTTATCCGGGCGTGATGCATGCTTGTGGACATGATGCGCATACTACGATTCTTTTATCGACAGCTAAGCAATTGCTCTCAATTAAAAATCAACTAAGTGGAACGATTGTTTTTGTATTTCAACACGCAGAGGAGATGCATCCTGGAGGGGCGAAAGGCATTATGAATTCAGGTGCTTTGGATGATGTAGATGTCATTTATGGTTTACATACAAAAGGCGATCGTCCTTATGACGGAACTATTGAATGTCGACCTGGTTTTGCGATGGCGGCTTCAGACTCCTTTGTTATTAAAATTCAAGGTAAAGGCGGGCACGCTGCTAGTCCTCATTTAACGGTTGATTCAACTGTCGTCGCTGCATTTGTTATCCAACAACTACAAACGTTAGTCAGTCGCCAGAAAAACCCTATGGATGCTGGTGTGATTACAGTTGCTACTTTCCACTCTGGCCAAGCAATTGCTAATATCATTGCGGATCAAGCAAAACTTAGTGGAACTATGAGAACGTTTAACCCTAAACTAAGAAATAAATTGAAAAGTAGAATTGAACAAATGGTCACACAAATTTGTGATGCTCACGGTGCCGTGGGTAACGTCGAATTTTCTGATGGTTATCCAGCATTATTCAATCATCATGAACAAACTCATTTAATTCGTGAACTTTTCAAAGATAATTTACCAGATCAAAGTATACTGACTACTGGACCACGGATGGGCGGAGAGGACTTTGCCTATTATTTACAGAAAATTCCTGGTTCCTTTTTCTATGTCAGAGGTGGTGTCAATGGCCGTACCAATTATCCGCATCATCATCCGAAATTTGAACTAGATGAGCGTTGTTTAATAGATGGTGCAAAGGCATTTCTAATTATTGCGAAACACTATAACAGTTTACACAACACTCATGAAAAGGTAGGTGAACTACATGCAGAACACATGGATAGATGATGCAAGTTGGGTAGAAGCGGATGTGATTCGGTCACGCCGTTATCTACATCGCCATCCTGAGTTGTCCTTTCAGGAACAAGCTACTTCAGATTATATTTATGATAAATTAGTCAGTTATGGCATTCCTGACATCCAACGTTCTGTCGGAAATGGTCACAGTGTCATTGCTCGTATAGAGGGTGTTACCGATAAAGGACCAACTATTGCTCTTCGAGCAGATATGGATGCTTTACCCATTGAAGAGGAAACCGACTTGCCATTTAAATCAGTTCACTCAGGTAAGATGCATGCTTGTGGCCATGATGCTCATACAGCAATTCTATTAGGTGTTGCTAATTTAATGCAACATAAGAAAAATGAGTTTCATGGTACAATCGTTTTTATTTTCCAACATGGGGAAGAAGTAAAACCCGGCGGCGCCAAGAGCATTATGGAATCAGGCTGTTTAGATGATGTGGATGAAATTTATGGTCTACACGTTGACCCTCAATTAAACATAGGTGAGATGAGTTATTCCTATGATTATAGTTCTGCCTCCTCTGATTCGATTCAAATAGCTGTTCAAGGTAAGGGAGGCCATGCCTCTAGGCCACAAGAAGCAGTTGATTCAGTGATTATCGCCGCCGAAATTATTACAAATCTACAAACCTTGATTAGTCGTAATGTAGATCCTTTTAAACCAGCAGTATTGACCTTTGGTAGCGTCCAAGCTGGTGGAACAGCTAAGAATATTATTGCTGATCAAGCTTTAATCTATGGTACTTTACGTACATTTTCTGAGAACATACGTCTTACAATCAAAGAAAAACTTATTAAGATGGTTGAAGCCATCGCATTAATGAATGAAGGAGAGGTGTCAATTAACTATCAAGATGGTTATCCTGCACTCTTGAACAACAAGGAAATTGTTAAGCAAGCGGCTTCAGTTATTAAAACTCAAGGTGCCTTCAAAAAAGTATTTGAAAGAAGTCCTTCGCTCATCGGTGAAGATTTTGCCTATTATGCCCAAGAGATACCAGGTGCGTTCTTCCAATTAGGTACGAGTGACCTCAATTTTGAAGAACGTTATCCATTACACCATCCTAAGTTTAATATTAAAGAAGCTGCTCTTTTAAAAGGAGTGCAACTCTTTATCTCCATCTTATCAGACCGTTTAAATTAATACTTTTTATGCAGAATAAGCTATAATATGATTAAGAACAAATAAGCTAATTAATTTACTTTCACTATTAGAATCAGTAAACTAACAATCAAATCACTTAATAAGGAGGATGAAATTTATGTCACAGACAGTTTATACGAATTATTGGGTCAATCGTCGAGCAAATGTAAAAAAAGAGCACGGAAGCTATTTAACCGAGGAAGAAGCATTGCAAGGTATTAAGATTTGGTGGGAAATCCATAAAGAAAAACATCATAACGTGGAAAAAAAGCGGACGAATTCAGGCGCTTTAGAAATTTCCTATGGAGATGATAATTATTACTATCGCATCGAGAAAAGACAAACAGCAAAACCACTCCCGTCACGCAAATATAAATTGCGTACTAAAGGAGAAGTAGAAGCGCTGCGATTTAAGCATCAACTCAATGATGAGAGTTTTCTTTATGAAGAGTTGGCCGAACCTTACCGTGATCGTTTAATGATTGTTATGGCGGATGCCAAAAAGTTACGTGATTATGTCTATGATATTAAAGGACGTCCAATCAAGAATTTTACACATTGATAAACACACCCCATTAAAGGATTGAATCTATTCAATCCTTTAATGGGGTTTCTACGTGCTTACATTGAAGTTTATCAATGTAAACTGCCACCAACAGTTTTTATATCTGCATGACCTTGATAAGTGATGATCGTCTCAATCGAAATAACCAACCCTTGTACAATTGTTTTTAAATCCATTGAAGGAAGACTCGCTTTATCTGCAACTTGTTGCGGTAAGTAGGGGACATGAATGAAACCACTTTGTATTTGCGGATAGTTCATCTGACAATAATGTAACGTCTGATACATTATATGATTACATACAAAAGTTCCTGCGCTATTAGAAACAGTCGAAGGTATGCCAACCTCCTGCATATTAGCTACCATTGCTTTAACTGGCAATTGGCTAAAATAAGCTGCGGGACCATTTTCAGCAATTAATTGATCAATTGGTTGCTGGCTTGAATTATCTGCTATACGTGCATCGTCTAAGTTAATAGCAATTCTTTCTGGAGTGATTCCGAAGCGACCTCCTGCCTGACCAATATGTACCACGATGTCCGGTTGGTGTTGTTGAATCGCTAAATTTACAACATTGGCGGATTGATGAAACATTGTTGGTATTTCAAGTTTTATAATTGATGCGCCAAGTATTTCATTTGGTAATTGTTTAACAGCTTCTAGCGCCGGATTAATAGTATCCTGCCCAAAAGGGTCAAAGCCCGTGACTAAAATTTTCAAGTTTATCGCCTCCTGCGAGTAATGTATTGTATTTCATTGTAAAATAATTTCATTAATATATAATTGTAAGTGCATTGACGTTAATTATATCATAAGTAAATAGCTGATTAAATTAAGACGTATTATTACAAATATTTCTATTAGGAAGTGGGATTGGTACATGTTTGAAAATTGGGTTTCGATGGAAACTTTTTACTACAAAGAAATGATAATTGAGATAGTTATCGCAATTGTTTTTGGTATTATTGCATTAGCTACGTTGTTTAATCTAAAAAATAAAATAGCTAAAAGATTGTTTATGGTGAGTTCGATTATTGTGCTAATAATGGTATCTTTATCCGCTTGGGGATTGAATAAGCATAATGACTTGATTGATAAAACACGTTATGAAAACGCTGCTGTTAGACAATATAAGGTTGCACCATTTAATAAGTTTCGCTACTCGAACACTGAAACTTCCATTTACCGAGTTGGTTACATGGTGGATAACTTTATCAACATCGGCTTATATGAACCCCAGCCTATTGAGCAAGAAATAGAATACTTAGGTTCAGACGATAGTTTTATCTATTTCCAAATCGCTAGTACTCGTGTCTATGCCAATAAACGTTATGGTGAATTTTCTGATGATATTTCAACCGCTAAGAGAGTTGGGACCCAATATCATTTAATTGAACCTGAATTTTCTGATATTGGCTTTTATGAAACTTCAAGTAGATTTTTCGAACAATATATTATTCCGAGCGAGCTTGCTGATTTAAAAGTAGAGGCTGATATTGCTGATGCGGCAGTTTATCAACATACAGAGGATGTTATTGCTAGCTGGGTAGTACAATAAATTTATATAAAGATGGTGAAGCGATGTTAATTTTTCTTTTAATGACAACTATATTTTTAGGATGTTTGTACTTTTGGATATACTTCCGAGAACCACGAACACTTTGGTTGGGAATTAGTTTCTTTTTATTTATTGGCTCAGCGCTATTTTTATTAGCTACTTTTCTAATTTCCGTTGATCAGGAGGCACCCCTATATATTATTGCGATTGTGTTAGCTTTCGGCTTATTATTATTTCCAACAGTCATGATATTCACCTTTCTTTTTAACGGAGTCAAAGTAATTAAAAACGAAGGTTTTCACTTTGGTAATATATTAGCGCTTGGTTTCGGAATAGCATTATTTATATACTTAACCTTCTGGCCAATACAAGAAGATCTTACGAATCAAACTTTACTCAATAGTTTTTACTATTTTGTATCGATATTAGTGGGTTATTTCTTAATTACGCTTAACTTATATACTGTGACTTCATTGCTAAACGTGTGGCATCTATATAAGCCTAAAGTTGATTATTTAATTGTGTTGGGGGCAGGGTTAAATGGCGATAAAGTCACGCCTTTACTTGCAGCACGAATTGATAAAGCAATTAGTCTATACCGAAAAAATCCCAATTTGCGGTTAATTATGACCGGAGGACAGGGGAGTGACGAACTTGTAGCTGAAGGAGTTGCAATGGCACAGTATGCGATTGAACAGGGTGTCCCAGAAGCGTCTATAATTATTGAAGATAAAGCGATTAACACTGAAGAAAATGTCGAATTTTCAATTAATTTAATGGATACTATGGATGCGAAATTTGCGATAGTAAGTAATTCATACCATGTCTATCGAGCGCTCATTATTGCGAAAGAACAAGGCTATAAATGTAGTGGTTATGGAGCCAAGACCAAATTTTACTTCTCAATCAATGCCTTTATTCGTGAGTTTATCGGTTATCTTTATCTTAAACGTAAAATATATCTCATATTCTTAGGTGTTATTACATTTTTGTTTTTAATTTTAAATTTATTGCCTACGTTGCTAGGCTATTATGTCGAGTATTTTGTACACTAGTCCAAGCTGGAAAGCTTGGCTTTTTTTTATGTTTTCGAAAACCCCTGGCTATGCCGGGGGTTCCGGAGAGCTTCCAGCGTGGGGACAAAAACACCTCCTTTTATGCTAGAATATGGCTGGTTTCCCGACCGCCACATTCATGTTAAAA
>NZ_WJQT01000014.1 GCF_009659375.1 Fundicoccus ignavus | reverse complement strand
TTTTTATACAGAATTATTTTATTCCGCAATAGCTCAGTTGGTAGAGCGCATGACTGTTAATCATGATGTCGTAGGTTCGAGCCCTACTTGCGGAGTTTTTTTTATAGCTTTTTTTAGACGTGCCGCTGTTGATTTGAGTAGCAACACTAAAAAAAAATATGCACTGTGTGGTGATGATGGCAAGAAGGATACACCTGTTCCCATGCCGAACACAGCAGTTAAGCTTCTTAGCGCCGATGGTAGTTGGATCTTTGGTCCTGTGAGAGTAGGACGTCGCCATGCAAGTGTGATTTTTTAAAAGTTATTTTGAGGCGTATCGCCTTAAGACTAAAGACGAATTATAAATTGTTAATTACAGTTTATAATTCGTCTTTTTTGCTATAATCGGAAAGTAATTTCTTAAAATAGTTTAATTTTTAAGTAGTTTCTCTAAATATATGTTATAATTTGAAAGGTAGAATTTTTAGATGTTGTTGATATTCTGGTGATGAAAGGCGAATGTTAAGATGACGGATGAAGAGTTAAAAAAAACACAAGATAATTATATTGGAAGAAAAGAAGATTTGGTACAATCGTTTGATTCGCCACAAATAAATGACAAAGAAAAAGCAACCACTAAAGAACCTGTTGAAGAAACTGATGGAGAAGAAACTGATAGAAATGAAACAGATAATATTGAAGATGTGTCTGGAACTTTTTCTTCTAAAGGAGTTGTGATTCCTAAGTTTTTTGTTCTAGGACTCCTTCTTTTTGTTGTAGTTTTAATGGGTATTTGGGGATTGTCTAAGATTTTAGGAGATTCTGACGCTAAACTCACAATGGCTAATGAAGCTATTGAGACTTTATACCTGGATAATGATCAGCAATATTTAAAAGAAAATATTACTGAAGAGGATTTTATTTATGCACAAGAAGTAATAGATAGTTTATCTAGTAAGAATAAAACGGATTTTCAAATTGTCTATGATAAAGCTCATGAAAAATTTAAAGCAATTACTGCTTTAGCAGATATATTTCAAGCAGATAGTATGCTTATTAATGGTAAAAATGTAAAAGAAGTTGATAGCTTATTGTTGCAGCCGTCTGTGACAAAATCAATGGTTGATGAAGCTACGGCAGCTATACCTGCTGACTCCTCAGATGCTTTGATTAATGATATTCAAAGATATTACACTCATGCTTCGGATGTATTAATATATGCTGCAGAAGCTCGATCTTCTTTTGAGAGTTTACCAACGACAATATCTTCACGTGATGATTTATTAGAGTTGATAAATAATATTCAAGCGGTAGAATTACAACTTGAGGACTATAAACTCCAACCACAAGTTCAAGCAGTAATGTCTGATCTACAAACCTATGCAAATCATGTAGGTGATGTCATTACTTCCGAAGAACAAACAAATGGTGAGTTTGATTTAGCATTTTGGGATGAAGTTGGTTGGACGGATACATTAGTAGCATATTTTTCAGAACAGGAGGATAATGTGCCTAAATATATTGCTTTAACATTTGACGATGGTCCGAATAATGAATTCACTCCACAATTATTAGACATTTTAGCTAAGCATGATGTAAAAGCAACATTCTTTGTGATGGGAGCGTATGTGGATGAATATCCAGAGGTTGCTCGAAGAATTGTTAACGAAGGTCATATGATAGGGAATCATACCTATAATCATCCGGACTTAAGTACACTTGAAGCCGAGGATGTACTTACACAATTTCTATGGACACAAGAATCGATTGAAGATGTAACAGGGGTATGGCCAACTGTGTATCGCTTGCCATTTGGTGCGGGTGGAAAACGTGTAATTGATATAATGGACAGTATGACATCAATATTATGGAACATTGATTCAATGGATTGGCACTACCATGATACAGAATTAACCTATAACCATATTATGGCAAATCTTCAAAATGATTCGTTGTTATTGATGCATGATACGCACCAAGCCACACCGGATGTAATTGATTTGTTGATACCAGTCTTAAAAGATATGGGATATCAGTTTGTTTTTGCTGATGAAGTTTCCTTTAATTTACGCTATTTTGCAGAATAATGATCACTTTGCCTTACATGTCTTATTGATGTGTAAGGCTTTTTGTTTGTGTATGCAATTTGAGACTTTTATACTTTAACTAAGATTAAAGCTAAAGGAGGATTTATATGGCGAGAATTTTAATAACAGGAGCTGCTGGAAATATTGGTAAAGCGTTGACAAAGCACTTATCCACTAATCATAACCTTATCTTGGTTGATCGTTCACTGAATGGATTTCCTGAGAGATTGAAGGGCGACATTCATAAAGTCGAAACAGACTTAACAGAAAAGACAGCTTGGACTGGACTGTTAAATGAAATTGATTATGTTATTCATTTAGCTGCAAATCCGAATGCTTTTGCGGATTTTGATGAATTATGGGAAAGTAATTTTATCATTCCAAAATATTTATTTGAACATGCAGCGAACGCTTTGAATATAAAAAGAATCATATTTGCCAGTTCAGTACATACTGTTGATGGTTATCCGGCTGGGGAGGAGATTAAAGTCACTGATGTACCAAGACCAGATGGTTACTATGGAATTTCTAAACTATATATAGAATCACTAGCTAATTACTTTGCTTACCAAAGAGGTGTAAAATCAATTGGTATTAGAATAGGTAACTATATTTTATCTGAAGATGAAGTGTCTGAAAAAGATTTAATTGGTTTAGCGGATATTATTACTGAACGTGACTTTAATCATTTGATTGATTGCTGTTTGACAGCTGACATAGGGGAACCTACTATGATTGTAAACGGAGTGTCAAACAACACATTCAAACGTTTAGAAATATCAACACTAAAAGGATTGATAGGTTATAATCCACAAGATAACGCATTTGAATTGATGAAGAAAAACGAGAATGCTGATTAAGCTACTGTAAAATCTATGTAAAAGATGGTTGTAAAAGACCATCTTTTTTGCTTTGATTACATTTTAGTGAGAAGCACTTACGAGAGTGTTTTTTCTGTTAGTATTTTGTTAAACTAATTATAGAGTGAAATACAGGAGGCTTAATTATGATTGTCAGTGAGAAAATAAATAAATTATTACAAGAGGTTCCTTATTTGAAAGAGGTAGCTGATTGCAAAGCAGTTTTACTAATCAACCAAAGCAAACCTGAATTTAAGGTTGCTTCAACAAGAACTAAATTTACAAAAGCAGATGTTAATGATGCTGAGGCAAGGCTAGCTCGCTTTGCTCCTTTTATTATGCTTGCTTTTCCTGAAACTAAATCTGCAGAGGGTTTGATTGAATCTGGGATTACAGATGTTGAAGGCTTAAAAGAAATGTTAGAAACTTATTATGATACTAAAATTGAAGGGCAACTATGGTTAAAACGTGATGACCAATTACCGATTGCTGGAACAATAAAAGCTCGCGGAGCAATCTATGAGGTATTAAAGCATGCTGAAGAGTTAGCATTAGAGCATGGTTTATTAACTACTTGGGATGATGATTATACTAAATTTGCTAGCCAATCTTTTAAAGATTTTTTTAGTAATTATCGAATTGTCGTCGGAACAACAGGTAATTTGGGAATCAGTGTAGGCGTGATGGGAGCGAAACTTGGCTTTGAAGTAACGGTCCATATGTCGATTGAAGCAAAAGCTTGGAAGAAAAATTTATTACGCTCACGTGGTGTAACGGTTATCGAACATAAAACAAACTTTACACAAGCAGTGGAGATGGGGCGTAGCCAATCATTGCAGGATGATCAATCATACTTTGTCGATGATGAATTTTCTGAGGATCTTTTCTTGGGTTATACAGTAGCGGGAAATCGTCTACAAGAACAATTAAAAACAATGAATATTACTGTAGATGAAAATCATCCCTTGTTTGTCTATTTACCATGTGGCATTGGCGGGAGCCCAGGCGGTATTACGTTTGGTTTGAAACAAGTTTATGGTGACAATGTGCATTGCTTCTTTGCAGAACCTACTCAGATGCCCTCAATGTTGATTGGTTTAATGACAAAAGAATATGATCAAGTTTCGATTGATGATTTTAATATTGATGGTAGTTTGACAAATATGGATGGTTTGGCAGTGCCAAGAACTTCTGGTTTTGTCGCAAAATTAATGCATAATTTCTTTGATGGTGGTTATACTGTAACAGAAAAAGATAACTTTGCTTTTTTACGTGCACTTGTAGATCAATTTGAAATTCCATTAGAACCTGCGGCAGTAGCAGGTGTAACAGGTCCAGCTCGTTTATTTAGTAGCCCTTTAGGCAAAGCTTATATTAAAGACAAAGGTCTAGAAGATAAAATGAAAAATGCTAATCATATTTCATGGGCAACAGGTGGAAGCATGGTGCCTGAAGAAGATCGTAAAGCTTTTTACAATGCAATAGATAATTACTAAAGTAAAATAAGCACCTAATCCTTTATTTTTGGATTAGGTGCTTTTAACGTTAAGGTAATTTAATTTCTATGAATTGTTTGTATAATTCATAGTGGTCAGCTGTAAAATTACTGTCAGTAATAAGTAAATCAGCCTCTGTCAAATCATAAAAATGATAAAAAGCTTTTTGATTAAATTTACTGGAGTCAGCAATTACATAAGCTTTTAAAGCATTATTAAACACTTGTCTTTCAATAATACCTTCGTCAGCATTAGCGTTATAGAGACTATTCAAATGAATGGCGTTGACACCTATAAAAGCTTTGTCAACATGTATGTCCTTTAAAATTGTATGTGGGATACTTCCGTAAAATGCGCCTGTGATCGGACGATAGTTGCCTCCAATTAAAATAATCTCAAAGCGGCTATCCATTTGAAATTTATTAAATACAAAAATTGAATTTGTTAAAATGGTAGCGGTATTGACGGTTAAGTAATCGTAGACTAATTCAAGTGTTGTACCTGCGCCAATGAAAACAACATCTCCGTCTAATATTTCTTCTGCAACTAATTGAGCAATTTCTTGTTTTTCAGATAAATTAAGATGTTGTTTTTCAATGTGACTTAATTCTTGAGGGAGCGTTTCGTTAATTTCAGCTAATTTTGCCCCACCATGAATTCTTGTCAGTAAATTTTTATCTTCTAATTCTTTTAAATCTCGACGAATCGTCATATCAGTTACATTTAGCAAGATTGTAACATCAGTTATGCGAATGATTTTTCGTTGCTCTAATAATTCAAGAATTTTTTGTTGACGCTCCTCCTTCAGCATAAGTCATCTCCTAATGTTATATTTTGTTCGAATTTAATTTCTCAATGTTAATATCATAAATTAGCGCTATCCAATAGTCAATAGTATCAGTTTACCGTTGACTTTTTCTAGAATTACTTTCATTATTAAAATGAACATAAGTAAACATTAATGAACAAAACATAACTTTTCATACCGAAGGAGCGTTAAAAATGAAAACTATTTCTCAAGCTAAATATGGTAGACTACAAAAAGTATCAGATCCTCAACACGTCATTTCTGCATTGGCAATTGATCAAAGAGGGTCTTTGAAAAAAATGATTGCTGGTGGATCTATAAACGTTGATATTCAATCAGCGGTAGAAGAATTCAAAATTAATATATCAGAAGCTTTAACACCATTTTCATCTTCTATTTTACTCGATCCAGAATATGGCTTACCGGCTATTCAGTTTAAAGATCCAAGTGCTGGTTTATTGTTGGCGTATGAAGAAACGGGTTATGATGCTTCCGAAGTAGGAAGGTTACCAGATTTACTTCCTAACTGGTCTGTTAAACGTCTAAAAGATGCTGGTGCGGATGCGATTAAATTTTTACTTTACTATGATGTAGATGAATCAGAAGAGATTAACGATTTGAAACAGGCTTTTACTGAAAGAATTGGTTCAGAATGTTTAGCGGAAGATATGCCATTCTTCTTAGAAATATTAACTTATGACAAAGATATCGTTGAGGATAAAAGCTTGGAATTTGCGAAAGTTAAACCTGCAAAAGTAATAGGAGCTATGAAAGAATTTTCAGATAAAAAGTATAATGTAGATGTTTTGAAAGTTGAAGTCCCCGTTAATATGCAATATGTTGAAGGGTTTACTGACAAAGAAACTTTATATACTCAGACAGAAGCGAAAGCTTGGTTTAAAGAACAAGAAGCTTCAACTGACTTACCTTACATTTATTTGAGTGCAGGAGTTTCATCAGAATTGTTCCAAGAAACGTTACGTTTTGCCGCGAATGCAGGTGCTAATTTCAATGGTGTATTATGCGGACGGGCAACTTGGAAAGATGCTGTTGAAGAGTATGTTGAAGGCGGATCAGTTGCAGCAGAAAACTGGTTGAAAACGCAAGGTAGAAAGAACATTGAAGCTTTGAATAAGGTGATTGCTGAAACATCAAAAGCTTGGACTGATAAGATTAAAGTTTAAGATTAAACGTAATACGGAATTAAAAATGGGAGGTTAATAATAATGTTTGAATTTACAGAAGAACGTTTGTCAGAATTAGGTGCAAGTATAACGACACGTGAAATAAAGCAACAACCTCGTTTGTGGCAAGAAACTTTAGAAAATTATCTTAAAAAAGAAAATGAAATTAATGATTATCTATCCGGTATTTTAGAGAAACATTCGAATGTCAAAGTTATTTTTACAGGTGCCGGAACCTCTGCCTACGTAGGAGAGTCAATTGAAGCTTACTTGAACCAAATTACGTTGGATTCACACTTTACTTTCCATACTTATGCGACAACTGACATTGTGTCAAACCCCATGGTCTATTTAAAAGCAGATACTCCAACTTTGTTAGTTTCTTTTGCTCGCAGTGGAAACTCGCCCGAAAGTATCGCGGCAGTAGAATTATCAAAAAAAATTGTAAAAGATTTTTACCAATTGACGATTACGTGTGCTGCTGATGGTCAATTAGCCTTAGCTGCGCAAGGTGATGACAAGAACTTAGTTCTTTTACAGCCCGATTTGTCAAATGATCAAGGGTTTGCGATGACTGGGAGTTTTACATGTATGTCGTTAACAGCTTTGTTAACGTTTGACTCAGTTGATAGGCTATTAAAAGAGAACTATGTTTCAGCTATTGTCGAAATGGGCAAGTCTGTGATAGAACGTGAAGGAGTAATTCAATCGATTGTTAATTTGGATTATAATCGCGTTGTGTATTTAGGATCAGGTGGATTTAAAGGATTAGCTCAAGAAGCTCAGTTGAAAATTTTAGAACTAACAGCAGGAAAGATTACGACAGTATTCGATTCGTCTTTAGGTTTTAGACACGGTCCAAAATCATTTATTAATGACAAAACATTAGTATTTGTATTCTTGTCAAATGACGCTTACACACGAAAGTATGATGAAGATATTGTGATTGAGATGAGTCAGGATCAAATTGCAGCAAAAGTTTTACCTATTCAAATTGGAGAATTTTCAACTGCTAATATTGATTCGTTTGGTTTCGATGAAATATATCGAACATTACCTGATGCTTATTTAATCTTTCCATATATTCTCTTTGGACAGACATTGGCTTTGTTATCGTCGATAAAAGTAGGAAACAAACCAGATACTCCTTCTCCTAGTGGAACAGTCAATCGTGTTGTTAAAGGAGTTACAATCTATCCTTTATAGAATGCATCTTCACAACCAGTATAATCGGATTTCACAAAGTTCGAAGTATGCTGGTTTTTTGTATGCCTTGTTTTAGGGATTTGTGTATGGTATGATATTTTTAACACACAAGGGGTGCATTATGCTGAGATGGGATTTCCCGAACTCTTATAACCTGATTAAGTTAAAACTTACGTAGGGATGTGGTTTATTTAATATGATTCTTTGAATAAACTTGTCTATTTCTATGTTTGCGCATTTGTGTGAAAAGAATAGGGAGGTTATTTTTTTATGTCAAATTGTAGTTTTGCTGTTCAAATTTTGCCGCAGCAGACAGACCAAGCAACCATTTTAAGAACAGTGGATAAAGTGATTGCTTATTTAAAGGCAAATGCCGAAAAAGTAGAAGTGAGTGCATTTGAAACAACAGTTGAAGGTGAATTTGATGATTTAATGAATTTGCTCAAAGGAGCTCTAGAGGTTGCTGGTGCAGAACATAATAGAATATTTTCTAATATTAAAATCAGTTACAACTCAGAAGGGCAAGTGTTAGGTATAAATGAAAAAGTTGACAAACATCGCCAATAAATATGCATCATTGATTTTAGGGATTTTCTTAATTGCTTTATGGGAAGTTGCAGGATACATGGCTTGGCTTCCAAAGTTTATCATTCCGACTCCAAGTGAAATTGTGAGTGCTTTATGGACAGACAAAGCAAATTTATGGGTCAATAGTCAAGTGACTTTGTTACAAGCTTTTATTGGTTTAGGTATAGGTATTGTTCTAGCGTTTATATTGGCCATTTTAATGGATTTAGCCACATGGTTATATCGTGCATTGTATCCGTTATTAATTATCACTCAAACAATTCCAACAGTTGCAATTGCACCTGTTTTGGTTCTGTTATTGGGTTATGATATGACACCCAAAATTGTTTTAGTTGTTTTGACCACATTATTTCCAATTATCATTAGCATCCTTAACGGCTTTGCTAATAGTGATCAAGATGCTGTTCGTCTTTTACAGCTAATGGGAGCTAATCGATGGCAAGTTTTAGTACATGTAAAACTACCTAACAGTATGCCCTTTTTCTTCAGTGGGCTACGTGTTAGTGTATCTTATGCTTTTGTCAGTTCTGTTGTAGCTGAATGGCTAGGAGGATTCGAAGGACTAGGAGTCTATATGATTCAAACTAAAAAGGCATTTGCTTATGATCGTATGTTCGCGGTTATTGTCTTAATTTCTTTAATTAGTTTGATTTTCATGTGGCTCGTCTCAAAAATTGAAAGAATTTTAATCCCTTGGCTTTATCAAGATCAAAAGAATAACGTTATGAAGGAGCTTTTTAAATGAAAAAAAATATATTGAAAAAAATATCTTTACTGTTTACATTCACTTTTACTTTGTTTGTGTTACTGGGATCTGTTAAATCAATATCAGCAGAGACAAATGAAATTGATTTAATTTTAGACTGGGTACCCAATACAAATCATACTGGTTTATATGTAGCCTATGAGAAAGGTTACTTTACAGATGCTGGTGTTGATGTAACAATTCGACGCCCACCAGAAGGTAGCACAACTGAATTAGTAGGATTAGGTCAAGCACAATTTGGTATTAGTTTCCAAGATTCTATTGCATCTCGTTTTGCTGGAGGTTTACCAGTTACAGCAGTAGCAGCAATACTAGAACATAATACGTCTGGAATTATCTCTAATGAATCTGCGGCTATTGAAAGTCCACTTGACATGGAAGGTTATCGATACGGGACTTGGAATGATCCGATTGAGTTGGCGATGGTTCAGTATTTAATTGAATTAGAAGGCGGAAAATTTGATGAAGTAGCATTAGTTCCGAATCAAGCTGACAATTCAGTAATTGGCTTAGCGAATGATATGTTTGACTCTGCTTGGATATATTATGCTTGGGATGGCATTATGGCTGAATATCAAGACGTTCCTACGAATTACTTTAACTTTGCTGACTATGCAGAAGAATTGGATTTTTATTCACCAATTATTATTGCAAATAATGATTATTTAGCTGAGAACCCAGAAGAAGCATCAGCCGTTATTCAGGCGATAAAAAAAGGCTACCAATATGCGATTGAACATCCAGAGAAAGCTGCAGAAATTTTGATAGCTCATGCACCTGAATTAGAGAGTCAAAAAGATATGGTATTAGCATCTCAAGAATGGATAAGTACTAAATATGCAGAGGATAGTGAGGCATGGGGCTATATTGATGAGGAACGTTGGAATAAATTTTATGAATGGTTGTATACAAATGAATTAATCGAGGTTGATTTAACAGAAGGAAACTATTTTACAAATGAGTTTTTAGGTGAGTAGTGTGCTAAAGATTGAAGATATAAGTTACCAGTTTGAAGAACATGATGTTTTGCAAGATATAAACATGACAGTTGCACCTCAACAAACTGTTGGGATTCTAGGAACAAGTGGCGTTGGTAAAACCACACTATTTAATCTAATCGCAAGCAATTTAGTCATTCAATCAGGACATATTACAATTAATGATTCTAAAGATATTAAAGGTAAAATCAGTTATATGTTGCAAAAAGATATGCTTTTCCAGCACAAAACGGTTGTTGAAAATATTATGTTACCTTTAATTATTAAAGGTGTTTCATCTAAAGCAGCAAGGGTTAAATCTGAAGAATTATTAGAAGAATTTGGCTTAGATAAATGGGCCAATTATTATCCGAACGCACTTAGTGGAGGCATGCGTCAAAGGATTGCTTTTTTAAGAACGATTAACTTTGACCGTCAATGGTTGCTATTAGATGAAGCTTTTGGTGCATTGGATGCCATCACAAGGCGGAATATGCATGAATGGTTTATGGAAGTTAGACAAAAAATGAACTGGTCAACTTTACTAATTACTCATGATGTTGAAGAAGCTTTAATACTATGTGATACGATTTATGTCATTAAAGGACAGCCAGGAAAAATTGTCAAAAAACTGGATGTTAAACTGTCAAAGGAAAAATTTTCAGAAGTGATTTATCAACCTGAATTTTTAGCATATAAACGCGAGTTGCTAGAAGCTTTGTCAAATGATTAAATTCTATTCGACTAAGTTTTAATTAAATGTATTAAAAGAGCAGTGAACCTTAACAAATAGGTTTACTGCTCTTTTATTTTCACATAATCATCTAAACAATTAAAGTTTTACATAGCCCGTAAGTTAAGCTGCATAAATCATTAAAATGATAATTTTATCGAGTTTTGTAAAGGGGCTCTTAATTTTAGCGCGATTATTGCACTAAAAAATGCTTTGGCAATATCGCCAGGAATAAACGGTAACATTCCAATAGAAAAAATTTGCATCGCAGACAAGTCAGTGTTCAATATCACATTTAAAATAAATGTCATATATAATAAACCAATGACGTACAATACCAAAGTCGCGAAAAAAGAAGCAATTAAATACTGAAATAAACTGGGTTTTTCATATTTGTGTAAGATGCTTGCCATAATACCAGCAGCTGGAATAAAGCCAATAGCAAAGCCAAAAGCTGGACTTAATAATGATTGTAAGCCTCCAGAGCCATTCGCAAAAACCGGGAAACCAATTAATCCGATTGCTAAATAAGCGGAGGTCACGATTAGCGCATTTTTGGTAGGCATTAACATGCCAATCAATAAGACTGCGAATGTCTGTAAGGTGATTGGAATAGGGCCGATAGGTATGGAAAGTTGAGAACAAATTGCTAGCAAAGCAATCATTAATGCCGATAATGTTATTTCTTTAGTTTTCAATGTTTTACCTCCAGTTATCTTTACTTCACGAATTGTTTACTTGAAAAATGAACTTCTTGTCCAAGTAAAGTGTCGATAGTGCCATTGCTTTGTCTAACCATTAAATGACCATCTTGGTCAATTCCTTCAATAATACCTGAATATTGTTCGTTATTGATTGAATAAGTAACTTCTTTATTTAGTCCCATTAAGTGTTGACGATAAATTTCTATAAAGGTAGGTGCTGTTAAATCTAAATGATAATTTCCGAGATGATTTAAAAAATTGGATAGAAATGTATTCCGATTAAATGAAGCAGGTATTATGTCCTCGAAAAGTGTACCTGCAACTTCTTGAACTTCTGAACTAGCTTCTGTAAAGTCGCCAGATAAATTGATACCAATCCCAATGATTACTGCTGAAAAACCACCTAATTCTAGGTCACTGGTAGCTTCTGATAATATTCCAGCAATTTTTTTTTGCTTGTAAAATATATCATTCACCCATTTGATTTGAGCACTTAATCCTGTCGTTTCTTCAATACTTTGTACTAAAGCTGTAGCAGCAGCTATTGTATAACGGGGAACATCTTGTGCTTCTTTGACATTAGGTTTTACAGCTAACGAAAAATATAAGCCATTGCTTAACTCAGAATGAAAAGCTCTGCCTCTTCTACCTCTTCCCTGGGTCTGTTTTTCAGAGATAAAAAGGCCACTTTTGCCTGGGCAATCAATACTGAATTGTTTAGCTAGATCATTTGTAGACGAGACTTCTTTATGTACTTCAATATATAAATCAGACCACACGTCCGATAAATTTAGAGAAATTTGTTGCGTATCTAATTCATCACTAACTGCTTTTAGTTGATAACCTTGATTTCTTTTGCTTTCAATTTGGTAACCTTGTTGACGTAATTGTTCGATTGCCTTCCAAATTGCATTGCGTGAAACGTTGAATGAACTGGCTAAAGCTTGACCTGAAATAGGTGAATCTGAATTTTTTAATAAATAGTCTAAAACATTTTTTTGTACACTCATGGCTAAACACTCGCTTCCAAATTCTATTTGTAGTACTAAATTATCAGAGTTATTAAATCGTGTCAACCAGTATTTCTTTCAAGGGTGACAATTAGGTGTTTTTTTTATTGTTTTTTATTATATATGGTAGACTAACTGAAGAAAGTATAAGGAGGTAGATTGATGCGATTCACAAAAGACGCACTTTATTATGCAAATAGAATTAAAGAAGGAAAAATGACAAGTGTCCAACTAGTCGAAGCAGCCTTAAAAAATATTGAAAGTTTAAATAATGTCCTCAATGCGGTGACAAATATACAAGCTGAGTCTTCTTTAGCTCGAGCTGAGCAACTAGATGATGCTTTAAATAAAATGGACGAGGAAACAAAAGAGCATTTAGCTCCGTTCTATGGTGTACCAATCTTATTAAAAGATTTAGGACAAAATCAAGCTAACTTTCCAAGTACAAGTGGCTCAAAATTATTCAATAATGCTCTAGCTCAACAAACCGATAATTTTGTCAAAAAAATTGAAGAAAATGGTTTTGTTATTGTGGGTAGAACGAATACACCAGAATTTGGGTTTAAAAATATAAGTGATTCGAAACTTCATGGGAATGTCAAATCTCCAATAGATTTGTCACGGAATCCAGGTGGATCAAGCGGTGGTGCGGCGTCAGCTTTAAAAGCTGGTATAGTACCAATCGTTACAGCGAGTGATGGTGGAGGCTCAATACGTATACCCGCCAGTTTTAATGGTTTAATTGGATTAAAACCAACGCGTGGACGCATACCAGTTGGTCCTGGTAGTTACCGTGAGTGGCAAGGGGCTTCAATTAATTTTGCATTGACAAAATCAGTTCACGACACCTTCACACTGTTAAAAGGCATGCAAATAGAGCAATTTGAATCACCTTTTATCTTACCTAAGATGTCAGTTAATGAATTAGAGATGCCTAAAGAAAAATTTACAATTGCTTATACACTTGAGTCGCCGATTGGTTCAAAAGTCAATGATAAAGCAATCGATGCTGTCAAACTAACGATTAATCATTTGAAGGAATTAGGTCATCACGTCATTCAAAAGGCACCTGAAGTAGATGGAATAAAGGCTATGAAAAGTTACTACAAAATGAACGGCGTTGAAACAGCTAGTATGATGGCTAGTATTGAAAGTGTATTGCAGCGGCCGATGACAATCGAGGATATGGAGTTGATGAGTTGGGCTTTATACCAATCTGGCTTAAGAATTAGTGGTATGGAATATTCAGCTGTAATAAATTTTTGGGATGATTTGACAGTTAAAAGTGAAGCCTTTTTCAGCGAAAATAACATCGATTTTTTGTTGATGCCTACGACAAATGATGTGGCCCCTTTACAGCATCAGTTTCAATTAAGTAGTGAATTATCACAAAAATTAACTAATATCGATACTTTTAATTCGCAAGAACAGCAAACGTTAATTTGGAAAATGTTTGAGGACTCATTAGAATGGACGCCTTTTACACAACAACAAAACTTGACAGGACAACCCGCTATTAGTTTACCCATATATGAAACAAGTGAAGGTTTACCGCTAGGTGTACAGTTCTCTTCAGCCAAAGGCAATGAGTATAAATTACTGCAATTAGCACTACAATTAGAAACGGCTGGCGCTTTTCAAGTTGAAATTATTTAGTTTTTTATATTATCGTGCTACACTAAGCTTAGCGAGGAGTGATCAAAATGGGCAATGAGAGAGATCGCAAAACTAAGAAAAATAGTAGTCTCGGTATGGTAATTGGTCTGGTTCTTGGTGTTGTAATAGGCATCCTAATGAAGAATATTGGTGTAGGGATTGCGATAGGGATTGCAATCGGTGTAGCCATTGGTAGTAGATAATAAAAAGAGCAATTACAATTATTTTCTTAGATAATTGTAATTGCTCTATTTTAGTATAAGGGATTATAAGTTTATGTTGATTTACCAGGTTTTGTATTTATGCTGGCTACTCATCATCACCCATGTAGTTTGAATTGTATGGAGTACCAGACTCTATACACTGACGTATGACTGCAATTAATTCTTCTTTTGTGCCTGTAAATTCGTCTAACGGAAAAGTTTCGCTGAAAGCTTCGAAATACTGTTTTAGTAGCTCCTTCATCAATCTCTCCTCCTCATTTTATAGTTGGCAGAGTGACAAACAAATGCTTATAGTCAGAATATTTATTCCATTATCTTCACTTAATTATAACACGCTCTTTACCCTGAGGCATTAAGAAAGGTCCGTATCAAGCCATCTTTCGTAAATTGCCATCGCAATAAACAGAAAGGCAGCTCCTAGAGATAAGCCTGCAATCACATCACTAGCAAAATGAACGCCTAAGTAAAGTCGACTCATTGCGATAAGTAATGAGAAAAGTAAAGTCCCACTTACTGTGTAAAATTTTAGGTGAGCAACTTTGCTTTTATTAGCTTCATATATTAAAAAAGCTAAAGCCCCAATATAAATGATTGCACCCATTGCATGACCACTTGGGAATGAATAACTATGTTCTTCAACTAAGTGTGTCAACAAAGGCCGAGTTCTTTCAAACGTATTTTTGACAAAATTGTTTACTATACCAGCACCTAGTAAAACTGTTAAAGCAAACCATAATGCTTTTTTCCAATGTTTATACCTTAGACTTATTAATAAACTTAAGATAATAACAATAATAACCACAGATTTTACATTGCCAATACTTGTAAAAATGACAACTTTACGTGTAAAAGATTCAGAACCAGAATTGTAAAAGAATTGTCCGACGATAGTGTCAAAACTGATTAGCCATTGACTGTCGATTAGAATTAAATAACTCAACAGAAGAAATGGAATACTTGCTAGAGCACTATAAAGTAAATACCTATAAAGATTAGCTGTGTGATTTTTCATGATTGTTACCGCTTAAAGAGATTTAGGGTGAAAAATTAAAGGCTCTTTACTAACAGAGTTTAAGACTTTACAACCTGATTCAGTTACTATCACTAAATCTTCAATACGCACGCCAATTTTACCTGGAATATAAATACCTGGTTCGATTGAAAAGACATTACCCACTTCAACTTTATCATGGTTATGTTGACTTACATCACCAGCTTCATGAACTTCGCGTCCAATCGAATGACCAAGTCGATGTGTAAAGTTTGGACCATAACCTGCTTTTTCAATGATACGACGAGCTGTCAAATCAATATCCGAGAATTTTACACCAGGTTTTATCATAGCGATAGCTGCCTCGTTGGCTGCACGAACGGTGTTATATATAGTTAAAGATTCTTCGTCAGGTTGTCCATAGAAGACAGTTCTTGTCATATCAGAAGCGTAGCCTTGGTAGTAGCTACCAATGTCAATTACCACACTATCACCTAATTGAGGCTGATCTTGGTTAGTTTCATGATGAGGATCAGCTCCGTTAGCGCCGTATGCAATAATTGGTTCAAATGAGAAGCCCTCACAGTCTAATTCAACATAAATATTTGCTAAATGTTCAACCATTTTATCTTCAGGTAAGCCTTGTTCAATAAGTTTGAAAATTGCTTCCATAGCTTGATCATTTTTTGCCGAAGCGTTAGCCATTATAGTTTGTTCTTCCGACGATTTAATTGAGCGTAAGCTGTCAATTAGATGACTACCCTTTACGGGTTTTAAATTATCTGCAATAGCCATTAAATCCAGTAAAAAATGGCTAGGCCAATTTTTATCAATACCTGTAGGGCCATCAAGTAAATGATCGGCTACCAAGTATAAAACAGGTTCACCATCAGAATAGTGATAAACCTCTACAGCTGATGCTAGCGTTTGATTGTCAAAAGCTGGAAACAGTCTGTTTAAGTATAACTTCAATTGACCATTTTGGTTGATATTAAGTAATAATAGTCTTTCTCCTGGCGCAGTATGATAGGCAATCAAATAATCAATACTAATTGGATCACTAACAAGTAAATTTTTAATACCCAAATTCTTCATATTAAAGATAAGGCTTTTTATGCGATTATGGTACATTATTTCGCTCCTTTATGTTATTTTAGTTATGCATACTGTTTATTATAATGTATTTATAGGAGAAAACCTAAAAGATTAGATTTTGAATAGGACTAAGGTCGCTTTTTTATTTAAGAATAACAGAATATAATACTGATAGATAACGAGCTTGAACTTTTAAATAAAATAAGGAGAGACTGTAATCATGACATTAAGTTTAGAACAAAAGCGACTAGTGATTCGAAGCACTACAATATTTGGTGTGGTGGCAACGATTTTAGGTGCTTATTTTATTCTACAGTCGAATTATTTCAGACCAGAAGGTGGCTTTTCTGATTTACTGATAAACTTAGGGATTTTTGGCCCCTTGATTTTCATTCTTGTACAAATATCTCAAATTATTTATCCCATTATCCCACTTGGCTTAACGAATGTAATAGGTGATTTGATTTTTGGGCATGCCTGGGGCTTTGTGTTTAATTGTATTGGGATGTTGCTTGGATCAAGTATTAATTTTTTTCTTGGTCGTCGATTTGGTGAGGGTTTTTTATTAGCATTTATTAATGATGAAACTTATCAGAAATATAAAGAAAGAATTAATCGTGGAAATGGACTGAAGAAATTACTGATCATCGGTTTTATTTTGCCATTGTTCCCTGATGATATATTTTGTATTATTGCGGGTATGTCAAAAATTACCTATAAAGAGTTTTTTAAATTGATTTTATTTTACCGTCCTATCTCACTGTTTGTGTTTACGTTTATGTCATCGAATATCATCCAGTTTTTTGTCGATTTATTATTCGGTTGGTAGACTGTTAAGAAAGTAAGGTTTAAATGAAGAAAATAATAATAGGTTTAGTGCGTTTTTATCAAAAATTTATATCGCCTGCCTTCCCACCAAGTTGTCGATACTATCCATCTTGTTCTAGTTATACGCTACAGGCAGTAGAAAAGCACGGGGCACTAAAAGGTATTATCATGGGTTTTGTACGTATTCTGCGATGTAATCCTTTTGTAAAAGGTGGACGGGATCCGGTGCCAGACCATTTTACATTAAAAAGACAATACCCTAAAGAGTCTACTATAAATGATATTAATCATGATCATTATCATCATCATTAATATAAAATAATCGACACAAAACATTTTAAACCGCTACTAACGGAACGGTTTAAGGTGTTTTTTATTTTTATTGTAACAATAGAAAGCTTTATCAGCTCCCCCGATACTGTTATAATTAGGGAGAGTCTGAAAAATACTAAGTTATATTCAGAAAATAAAAGAAATTAAGGTGGTGATACTGTGATAGATTGGCTAGGTAACTTTTTTAGTAATCGCCCATTATCTAGTATTCTAGACGTTCTCTTAGTGTGGTATATTATTTACCGACTAATTATTTATGCACGAGGAACGAGAGCATTAAATCTTTTAAAAGGTGTCGCAATCATTATCGCAGCCAAATTTATAAGTTCCACTTTAGGTTTACAAACAATTGATTGGCTGCTTGGCCAGGTTATTTCTTGGGGAGTCGTTGCGTCCATCATTTTATTCCAACCTGAGCTAAGGAAAGCATTGGAAAACTTAGGGCGTAATTTGTTTAGAAACCGTAAGCACTTAAGGAATCCTAGTCAAAAATTAATTGATGACTTAGAGAATGCGTTGCTGTATATGTCGAAACGAAAAATTGGTGCATTGATTTCAATTGAAGCCAATGAAAAACTAGATGAATATATTGAAACTGGAACACCGATGAATTCTGAAATTAGTAATCAGTTATTGATTAATATATTTGTTCCGAATACACCTCTGCACGATGGTGCGGTCATTATTTCGGACTATCGAATTGCAGCGGCATCATGTTATTTGCCTTTGTCTGAGAGCAGTTTAATTCCTAAGGAATTAGGAACGCGTCACCGTGCAGCAATCGGACTTGGTGAGGCCACTGATGCATTGACACTAATCGTATCAGAAGAAACAGGAAGCATCAGCATTGTTAAACATGACCATTTACATCGTGATTTAGACCAAGAGAGCTTGCGTATTTTGTTAAACCAGTATTTAATGATTAATGAAGAAGATAAAGATGAACAAGATATACTTGATGATATACGCGATTTCTTTACTGCCAAGTTTACACAGAAAGGTGGTAAATGATGATGAAAGAATCTATTTTTGATAATATTTGGTTTGTAAGAATTATTTCTTTGGCCTTTGCTTTATTCTTATATGCGTTTGTTTCTTCAGAGAATAGTGACCAATTTCAAGCTATCAGTAATCAGCAATTTGCGAGTATTGAAACGAGTGAAACGATTTCGAATGTGCCTGTTTATTTAGGAGAGCACGATGAAGATGTGTTTGTTAGTGAAATGCCGGAAAGCGTGACAGTCAAATTAACAGGACCTCGTAATATTATTACACAAGTAACCGTTGAAGATTTTATTGTTCAAACGGAAGATATTCGCGGAATTGATTCAGGGCGTCAAACAATTCGTTTGATCGCGATTGGTTTACCAGAAGAAATTGATTATCAGATAACGCCTGTTAGACACGTTGTCCAAATCTCAAGACGTGAAACTGTCACGTTACCTATTGAGTATGAATTGGATGATAACTTATTAGCAGAAGGCTTTGAAATAGGTGAGATAACATTGTCTCCTTCAGAAGTAACGTTGACTGGTAAAGCAGAAACGATTGCTGACATTGATAGAGTTCTTATTAAAATTAATCGAGACACTCCACAAAGTGAAAACTTTATACAGAAATACCGTCTGCAAATTTTAAACAGTGAGGGTCAATTACTAGATGTAAACGCGAGTGCTAGTGAAATTGATGCAGATGTAGAGGTTGTTCCAATCGTTAAAGATGTTGATTTATCGATTGTGCCAGTGGGCGAGGATACAAGTAAGTATGCTTATGAATATGCGTTTGTCGGTCCTGCGCAAGCAACCATTCAAGCAAATACAAATGTCTTGAATCAAATTTCATCTGCTAATTTAATCGTTGATGTCTCGACATTAACTGAAACAACTACTGTGACGGGGAATCTTGAATTGCCAGCCAATGTAGTAAGTGGAAATCCCACTACAAGTGATGTGCAGATTATCATCACATCCTTAGTAGCAGAAGAAACGAGTAGTAGCGAACCAACAAGCGAAACGGCTGAAAGTTCAATTGATTCATCAGCGCTAGAATCAATTTCGTCAGAAGATGAAACGAGTTCTGAAGTGAGCGAAGAAACGAGCAGTCAAAGCTCAGAGTAATAAATTTTAACCAAATGACAAATTAATAACGATAGAGTTAGGAGAATTTATATAATGGGAAAATATTTCGGTACGGACGGTGTTAGAGGGGTAGCGAACCAAGAGTTAACACCAGAATTAGCATTTAAATTAGGGCGTTTTGGCGGACATGTGTTAATGCAGCACGCACCTGAAAATGAACACCCACGTGTTTTAGTTGCACGTGATACTAGAATTTCTGGACAATTATTAGAGTCTGCATTAATTTCAGGTTTACTGTCAGTAGGAATCGAAGTAATGCAATTAGGTGTTGTGCCAACACCAGCAGTTGCTTATTTAACACGCACACAAAATTGTGTGGCCGGTGTTATGATTAGTGCCTCTCATAATCCAGCAGAGGATAATGGTATTAAATTCTTTGGAGCGGATGGATTTAAATTATCTGATGACCAAGAAGAAGAAATCGAAGCATTATTAGATTCACCGGTTGACGAACTACCACGTCCAAGTGCAGAAGGATTAGGAACCGTTGACGAGTTCCATGAAGGAACAATTAAATATGTTCAATTTTTACAAACAACAATTCCTGGCGATTTGGAAGGTATCTCAGTCTGTCTTGATGCGGCACATGGTGCAACTAGCCCGCTAATAAACCAATTATTTGCTGATTTAGAAACTGATTTTTATACAATGGGTGACCGTCCAGATGGGATTAATATCAACAAAAATGTTGGATCAACTCATCCTGAAACTCTACAAGAATTTGTTAAAGAAAAAGGAGCACAAGTTGGTTTAGCATTTGATGGTGATGGTGACCGTTTAATTGCTGTTGACGAAAATGGTGAAATCGTTGATGGAGATAAAATTATGTTCATCTGTGCCAAACATTTAAAATCTAAAGGCCGCTTAGCCGAGAACACAGTAGTTTCAACCGTGATGAGTAATATCGGTTTCCATAAAGCAATTGAAGAAAATGGTATGGTTGCATTAAAAACACAAGTCGGTGACCGTTATGTAGTTGAAGAAATGCGTAAAGGTGGCTACTCACTAGGTGGAGAGCAATCAGGGCACATTGTCTTTATGAACTTAAATACAACAGGTGATGGCTTGTTATCTGCAGTTCAATTATTATCTGTTATGAAAGAAACAGGTAAATCATTATCAGAATTAGCAGCTGAAGTAACGATTTTCCCACAAAAATTAGTGAATATCCGCGTACGTGACAAACATACTGTTATGGATGAACCAGCTGTAAAAGCAGTGATTGAAGAAGTAGAAAGCGAAATGAATGGTGATGGTCGTATTCTAGTTAGACCAAGTGGAACAGAACCTTTACTACGTGTAATGGCTGAAGCTTCTACTGATGAAAAGGTTGATAGCTACGTAGATCGTATCGCTGATATTATTCGCGAAACCAGAGGAATCGAATAATAGATTAAAAAGCTAAAGTGATGTCGATGTGTCAAAGCATTGCATCGCTTTTTTAGCGATTAAGGAGAATGAAATGGAAAATAACTTAGCCTCAATAAGTAAAAGTGAACGAACAATCAATTGGTTTCAGTCACACCCAACAGTTCAACTTCAATGTATTCATTGTGGGGAAAATTTGAATTTGAAAGGCAAAAGTTTGATTTGTCAAAGTAATCATCAATTTGACATGAATAAACAAGGCTACTTTTTCTTAGCAAATAAAGCAATGTCAAATCGCTATGATCAAGCCTTGTTCACGTCGAGAAGACAAATTATCAGTCAAAGTCCATTATATGATGCCTTGCATGATAAATTAGAAATCATACTACGTCCTTATTACTCAGACAAATCACTGAGTATTCTAGATGCCGGAAGTGGGGAAGGCAGTCATTTATATCGTTTGACACAAACACTAGGAACTCAACATAGCTTAATCGGAATTGATCTAGCTAAAGCTGGTATCCATTTAGCTAGTGATTATAATGGTTATATCCTATCCTTAGTAGCAGATTTAACAAAACTCCCATTTGCTAACAAGCAATTTGACGTGATTCTTTCAATTCTTTCACCAGCTAATTACGAAGAATTTAATCGTGTCTTAAAAGAAGAAGGACACTTAGTCAAAATACTTCCCAACGCCGCTTACTTGAAAGAAATAAGGGACGCAATGGTGAAATTAGGCTACTTAGACAATAACCAGTATGAAAATGATTCAGTTTTAGAAGTGTTTTTACAACACTATCCAGAAGCTAAAATTGAAAGAGTTCAAGATACGGTTGCTTTAAATACGATTCAAAGACAAGCATTAGTAGAAATGACGCCTTTAACATGGCGTTTGACAGATCAAGAAAGACAGAGTCTATTAGAAGAAATGGGCACTACCATTTCACTAGATCTGACCATTTTGATTGCAAATTAAAAACATGCTAGAAAATGAGATTTTAACTTCATTTTCTAGCATGTTTTATTTTAAACTATTTCAGTACTTTCATTCTTTGAAGCATAACGCTTACGGTAAGTTGAAGGTGTACAGTGATTACTTTCTTTAAATGTTTTAGAGAAGTGTGAAGGTGAATGGAAACCAACCATATCGGATATTTTAGAAACCGTCACGTTAGAATGTGCGAGTAATTTTTCAGCTTCAGCTAATCTGACATGAATTAAATAATCAATGGGTGATAAACCAGTTTGTTGCTTAAATAGTCTAATTAAATAGTATTTGTTAATATTCACCAACTCTGATAAATCATCTAACGTCAGTTTCTTAGAGAAATTATCACGAATGTGTTGTTGGATAATTTCAATTTCATTATGCTTAACTTGGATGCTAGAGTCTTTAATAGATAGTTCATTATTACGTAGGATATGCACCATTACACACTCTAAGAGTTTCTTGAGGATGATTTCAGAACCACGGAAGCGCTGTTCTTTTTCAATTAAAGCTAAATCAAGATACTGTTTTAATGTTTGACTAGTATCCGAAATAATAAACAATTGATTTTCGGAATTGATTTCTAAAGAAGAAGTAAATAAGATGCCAGTTAACTTAATTTGAATCCATTCAATTTTGCGAATCGGTTCAATTTCAATGGATTGACGCGGGTTTAAAATAACCAAATCTCGTTTTTTGATTTCACCTTGATGGCCATCGTGCTTATAATTTAATGCGCCTTTATGAATATATAGTAAAATTAAATTATCTTCAGAATGAATTGTTTGAGCTTCTTCAACAGCAACTCTTTCTGATTCAATTGACTTCAGTTTAATCGACGCAGAATTCACATTAGAAATATACATTAAATTTACCTCCTTTTCCAAAAAGTACTCTGTAATATAACTATATGATACTACAATATAAGTGCAAATGAAACATTAGTTATAAAAAAAAAACATAAATACTATTGTTTTTTGATTAAATCTAAATTAGAGAAGATGTTTTGGTAATTTTTTTACAATCAGAGTTAATCGCTAGCTATCAAAATCAAACCGATAATTAAAAAATAGTAAGAAAATTATAGTTCAATGGATAGATTTTAAGTTTGTCTGTAAATTGTCTAAAACTATTTTGGTCAAAATCAATAAAAATTAAATATATTTTTATGTTAACCGGTTAACTTTAGGAGGACGGAGCAATCATTAATTGATACAAAAACGCTTCCTTACTATATAATGGATTACAAAGGAGTGATGAAATGAACAATTTTGTATATGATATTCCGACTAAAGTCTATTTTGGACAAGGTCAAATCAAGTATTTACCAAAACTGGTTGAAAATATTGGTAAAAAGGTATTGTTAGTCTATGGTGGCGGTAGTATTAAGAAAAGTGGACTGTACGATGAAGTGCAGCAACTGTTAAAAGGTTGCGAAATCTTTGAATTATCAGGTATTGAACCTAATCCAAGAATCGAGTCTGTACGTAAAGGAAGTCAATTATGTAAAGAGCATGGAATTGACTTAGTTTTAGCAGTTGGAGGTGGGTCTGTTATTGATGCATCTAAAGCAATTGCTGCAGCTGCTAAGTATTATGGTGAAGCTTGGGATTTAGTGATTGACCGTAAGTTAATCAAAGCAGCTTTACCTGTAATTACGGTATTAACGCTATCAGCAACAGGTTCAGAGATGAATTTCCATACCGTCATTACAAACTTTGAAACAAAAGACAAAATCGGAACAGGGAACCCTCATACGTATCCTTATGCATCTATCTTAGATCCAAGTTATACGTATACGGTACCTCGCTCGCAAACAGCTGCAGGAACTGCTGATATTATGTCCCATACATTTGAAAATTATTTCAGCACAACGGATACAGCTTATTTACAAGACCGCTTAGCGGAAGATATATTGAAATTATGTATTCATTACTTACCAATTGCTTTGGATGAACCAGAAAATTATGAAGCGCGCGCTAATTTAATGTGGGCAGCGACGACTGCGTTAAACGGGACGACAGCATTTGGAAAAGGTGACGCTTGGTCATGCCATGCGATGGAACATATTCTATCAGCTTATTATGACATTACGCATGCAGTAGGATTAGCGATTCTAACTCCACGTTGGATGGCCTACATTTTAAATGATAAGACAGTCGATCGATTTGCGACTTATGCACACAATGTTTGGGGGATAGCACACAGTGAAGATAAATTTGCGATGGCAAATGAAGCAATCGAAAAGACGTATCAATTTTTTGTGGACAGTGGTCTACCAATGACACTTCCAGAAGTTGGTATCGATGAGACTTATTTGGCAGAAATGGCAGAGAAAGTTGCACCGCGCTTGAAGTATTCTTATGTACCTTTAAATGCAGAGGATGTTGTGAATATTTACAAGGCATGTTTGACCCCTGGTAGTAAATAATAACAATAATACCTGTATCAAACCATTTTAAAGTTTGATACAGGTATTATTTTGCCTCTGGCGATATTCTGTAGGTGTTTGCTGGGTAATTTTTTTGAACGTACTACAAAAATGTGAAACATTATTAAAGCCAGCTTGCTTCGCAATATCTTTGACAGGGATATTGTGTTTTACTAATAGTTTTTTTGCATAAATCAAGCGTTGCTGGGTAACGTATTCAGATATTGACAAACCAACTTCTTCCTTAAATTGTCTGGATAAATAATAGTCAGAGAGATTAAATTTCTCGGCGATTGTAGGTAAACTCAAAGCTTCCATAAAGTGATGTTGTAAGTAGATTTGACAATTTTGAATTGCTTTTGACAAAGGCTTGTCAAAGTCATCTTGAGATAGCTCAGAAAGATTTGACAAGTCTTTAATTAGAATATTAACGAGTAACTGTAATTTTTCTTCTTTGGTCGGTAATTGTTGTAGTAACTCGTTAATAATTTGTTGGACCGTATGCCCAATCAAATAAGTGTTAAAGGAATAGGTATCATTTAGAATAGCGACCTTTTTAAACTGGTTGTCCTGTATAAAAGTAGGTCTAAAATTTCCAACTTGAACTGAAAGCGCTTTAAAATAAGTGTTTTCAAAATAATCCAAAGTGAACTCTAGATAACGTGGAATAATAATAACTTGGTTGGCTTCAATCACTTGTTGATGTTGAAGTGCACTAAATTTCAATTGCCCCTCTATGAGATAGAAAATTTGTGTGTCCAATGAATAGGTGATACTGTCAAAATTCGGTATTTCAGACGTGATATAGGTATAACGGTTTGCATTATATTTAGCCAATGAAGGACCGTTGGAATGAGTGGGTGAATAAGAGTAAGACAAAAAAATTCAGCTCCTTGTAAAAAAATAAAATAAAGACTTTGACAAAGGTCAAAGCCTTTATTACTAGATTATTTACTTAATAAGCTTGCAGCAGCTTTATCAACGATGACTGTTACATTATCGTGATTTTGAAGTGCGCTAGCTGGTAATTCGTTTGTAACAGGCCCTTCAACCATTCCCTTAACTGCTTCTGCTTTACCTTCGCCAAAAGCAAGTAATAGAATTTGTTTTGATTCTAAAATCGATGCAATACCCATGCTGTATGCTTTAGAAGGAACATCTTCAGCTGAAGCAAAGAAACGTTTGTTGGCTTCGATTGTAGAAGGTGCTAAATCGACTAATTGAGTGTGTCCGTTAAAGTCAGTACCAGGCTCGTTGAAACCAATATGGCCATTACCACCGATTCCTAATAATTGTAAATCAACAGGGTTCGCTGCTAATATTTTATTATAGCGTTCAACTTCTGCGTCGGAATCTGTGTTAGTACCATCTGGCAAATAGTTAGCTTTAAATGGTTTTTTATTAAATAAATGTTCGTTCATAAAATAATTGTAACTTTGAGCGTGATCACCGGCTAAGCCATAATACTCATCAAGGTTAACCGAAATTGAGTCTGTAAAATCGATATCTGAATTAACCATAATCTCGTATAAAGCCTCTGGCGTTGAACCAGTAGCTAAACCAAATACTTTTGCATCGTTGGCTAAAGCTTCTTGAAATACTTCAAATGCTTTTTGCGATGCTTCTTGAATAGTATCAAAAACGAATACGTTCATCATAAACCTCCTAAAATTTTTATAACACAATATAGTATATTTTATCACAAGCACAAACTATTTTCAGTAAATAACGTCAAATAAATTTTGTTTTTTTAGGACAAGGTGTATGATAATGTTAAAATAAATATGGAGTATAAGGTAAAGAAAATTAGGAGGAAATCAGATGATCAAACATATCTTTGCTAAAGCAATTGTTTTAACAGGGGAAGTCATTAATAATGCTTATTTAACAATCGAAGACGGCAAATTCACAAAAATTTCTCAAGATAAACCAGCTAATGGAGAAATCATTGAGTATCGTGATTCAATAATTGCACCAGGCTTAGTTGACACACATATTCATGGTTACCAAGGCCATGATGTCATGGATAACGATTTAGAGGGGTTAAAAGTTATGTCAGAAGGACTTTTATCTTGCGGTGTAACATCATGGTTGCCGACTACTTTGACAGCTTCTACTGAAGAGTTGGATGCAGTTTGTCAAACAATTGGTGAGCATTATTTAGAAGTAACCGGCGCAAAAATTCGTGGTATTTTCTTAGAAGGTCCTTTCTTTACAGAAAAATATAAAGGTGCACAAAACCCTAAATATATGGGAGATCCTTCGATTGAGAAATTAGACAAATGGAATGAGCTGTCAAATGATTTAGTAAATAAAATTGCGATTGCTCCCGAAAGAGAAGGCGTTACTCCATTTATCCATTTTGCCACGGAAAAAGGTATCAGCACTGCATTGGCTCATAGTGACGCAACATTTGAACAAGCTGAAAAAGCTGTTCAAGCAGGTGCAACTATTTTTATCCACACTTACAATGGAATGAGTGGTTTGCATCACCGTGAACCAGGCATGGTTGGAGCTGCGTTGGCTTTAGATAATGTGTACGCTGAAGTCATCTGTGATGGGCACCATGTTCATCCAGCTGCTGCGAAAGTTGTAAAAAAAGCTCGTGGAGCGGAAGAGATGGTTTTAGTAACAGACTGTATGCGTGCTGGTGGATTAGGTGAAGGGAAATCAACTTTAGGCGAATTTGATGTAGTCGTAAAAGATGGTCAAGCACGTCTAGCTGATTCAGGTAATTTAGCAGGCTCAATCTTAGAACTAAAAGATGCTGTCAAAAATATTGTTAAATGGGGTGTCGCTACATCGGCAGAAGCATTAAGAATGGCTTCATTAGCACCTGCTAAATCTGTAGGTATTAGTGATGTATGTGGTCAAATCGCACCTGGATTTGAAGCCGACTTTATTGTTTTGAATGCTGATATGGATTTAGAAGCAACTTATTTAGATGGTGAGTTGAGATATCAAGCTTAACCAAATGATGACTATTTCGCCGTTAAATTACAGAATATAGTTGAATGATTATGCTTTTGCTACAAAATGATTACAAAGACTGTTTCGTCAGTAGTTTATGCTAGAATACAATTGAACAGAACGATAAGGAGGGGATTTTGTGCGTATAATTAGACAAATGCTTGTCAGTTTTTTAGCAATTGCATGGATAATAAATTTTGGCCATTTTCCAATAAGTTCATCTGAAAGTTTAGTCAGTGCACAGAATGCGCCAACTTCAAGTTCTAATAGTGTTCAAGATAATCAGACAAATCAAGACGAAACAGCGGAATCTAGTAATGATTTACCGCCAGAACCACCAAAAGATTTTGAGTCTAGTGAGCCAGAGCAAAGTTCAGAGTCATCTATTGATCAAACAGACGAGTCCACTATAGGTGAATCAAGTTCAACTGAATCGAGTTCAACTGAATCAAGTTCAACTGAATCAAGTTCAACTGAAGCGAGTAGTGAAACGAATTCAAGTTCTGAAGCTAATAATGATGAGACCAGTGACTCTCACTCAACTGAAAGTTCAGTAGAAAATGATGAGACGAATACGGTGAAAACACCTGTTCAACAAATTATACCGGGAAGCTTAATGATTAAGCCGACAAATATTCTCGACCCAGTAAATATTGCAATAACAGTTCGACGGATTGCTAGTTATTATGGCGACTTACTAAATAAGCATTTAAGAGTGTTTATACCCTTTGCTCAGAAAATGATTTTTCCATATGGCGAAGCAGTGATTGAACCAGTGAACGAACAATTAATCTACTATTTAGAGAATATCTTAACTATTATAACAAATTAAAGGAACAATCGATGAAGCTGGAAATTCCAAGCTGAATCGATTGTTTTTTTTAAATAGACACCTTAGGATGTGTTACAATAAGAGAGTCATAAAATGAGTTTAGGAGATACTGCCAAATGATAAAAGCAATTATATTTGATAAAGATGGTACCTTGATTGATTTAGGCAATACTTGGGATGAACCAACAATTCATGCGATGGATGTTATGTTGGAACTAACGGATTTAAGCTTGGTAGAAAAAATAAAATTTAAGCAAAAAATCGGTGTTGAAGCAACCTGCATTGTACCTAATTCAGTGGTTGCAGCAGGCAGCATTTCGGAACAGGCTGCCTTACTATCAGAAGTTGTTCCTTTGCCAATAACTGAAATAGCACTGAAATTGGAACAATTATATTTAGATTATATTGTTCGTTCTGACGTTGAGCTAAATGTCATCGCTCATGCAGAAAGTACATTAAAAGCATTAAAAGAAAACTATGTAATCGGTTTGGTGACAAATGACAATCGAAGCATCACTGAAGCGAGCTTAGCTAAAGCAGGTTTAAATATTTACTTCGATTATATCGCTTGTGCTGATGACTTTAAGCCTAAGCCCGATCCGATAGCTTTACACGATTTAAGTGAAAAGTATGGCATTCAACTGGATGAAATGATATACGTTGGCGATTCAAGTGTTGATATGATCTATGGCAAATATACTCAAGCAGCAATTGGTTTTGCCTTAGAGGACGAACATCTCGTTCATTTGTCAGAAGCGGATTACATTATTCGCTCATTTGAGCAATTACCAGCCATTATTCAGTCGATTAATAAAGGGAAGAAGGAATGAAACAATGAATAAATATGTCAGAATATTATCAGCTGCTGTCTTAATGAGTCTCTCTTGTTTACCGACAGTTTCAGTCTTAGCTGAAGAAGGTAAAGTTAATATATCACCTGTAGAAAAAATTGAAGAATTAATTGAAACAGAAACATCAGAAGTTGTGGAAGAATCTGAAGCAATTTCAACTGAAGAATCGATTGAATTCGAAGAAAATGTTGAAGCAACTGCAGACTTAACAGAGACGGTTGACCCATCAGTTCCACATACATTGATTGCTGCGATAAAAGACCAGCAAATCCATACTACTTCTGATGTAACATTTTTTGAGAATACATCTGTAGATACCTTTAATGAATACTCACGAGCATATATTCGTGATGAAGATATTTATTATTTTATTATGTTAGATAGTCAAACACTCCCTGAGATGTTTATGTTATCGCTTGAAGATAACGAAGTGATGAGGTCATTTACTTCAGTTGATGACTTAATGGGCTTAGCTGCAGAAGCTTTAAATACGGACCCTGAAACATATGTAGGCACGATTATTGAAGATTTTTATCAAGTCAGTCAGGAAAATATGGACTTACTCACTGAAAAATTTGTTGAGGAAACAGAAATTAATCCTGCTCACGAGACAGTATTACGCGAGACACAAGCTTTAGATACATTTATGTTGGATGTGATTGCTGAATGGTTACAACATGAAAGTGTTAATGGCACAGGTGTTGAGGTGGACGACGGCATGGTATTTGGATTGGATGAGGTAACGGAGCCTGTTTTCGCAGAAATTGTTGCCAAGCATGCAGCCGATTATCCAGAGTTAGAACCTTTACTCGCACAATTTTCAACTGGTTATCAAGGGAATGTAGCGTTGAACTTTGAATTAGGTGAATTAGGCTTAGGCATCGTAGGTGCAGGTGGCGGCATCCAATACTTTATTCGTTTAGAAGAGTTTGAAATTCCAATGCCCACAGACGAGCAATTATTAAGTAAAGAAGAGTTTGTGGAGCTAGTAGGTTTTGATATTATTGCAGAGTATCGTACAATGCGTTCTGAAATCAGAGAAGCTGCAGAGTAAGGTGGGGGAATATGTTTGAAAAAGAAGCCGTTCCATTAACAGCTGTCTGGCAAGATCGAATTAAAGGTAGTTGGTGGAAAGCTCCTTTAATTATCTTAGCTTACTTTTATCTGCGCGTTTTATTAGAGCTCGAAGTGGTTAAGCGAGGACTGGCTAATATGCCCAATAGCTTATCCGCAGAAGCGCTATTAAGTGGCGAAGGCATAATGAAGGCGATGGCAGAAGCTGAAATATTCTACCACCTTCAAGCCTTTATATTATTAGGCTTAGTATTACTCGCAGTCCATCTGTTCAAATTTAAGCTCTTTTCTTTTAAGGAATTGAGCCGAAAGGGTATCCTGCAAATAATTAGTTTATTTGTTATATTTATCTTGGTGCAAATTCTGTTCGGTCAACTAATCGAGTGGTTAATACCAGGCTATGAACAACCTGAGAATCAAACATTATTAATCCAATTAATGCAAAATACGCATCCAATCGGCATGTTTATTAACATTGTGATTTTAACCCCTATTATAGAAGAAATTATTTGTCGTGGTTTAATAATGAAATATACTTTTTCCCTAATGCCAGTGATGGGTGCCTTTGTTTCAATGGTTTTCTTTACTTTGTTACACAGCCCTTCAAATATTGGGGATTTCATGATATATTTCATTCTAGCGGCTGGAATCACATTAGTGTATTGGAAATCAAGAAAATTAGAGTATGCGATACTCTTTCATATGCTTCAAAACTTTCTGGGTTTCATCTCGATTTGCTTGCTGAAGTGAAAGATGATATAATTAGGATTATAATGTATATATACTGCAAACAGAATATAAAAAGAATATAAAAAGAAAGAAGAGGAGGCTCATTATGGCTGATTATGAGTGTCTAACTGATCACGAAATTGATCAAGAGATGGATAAGGTGCAAGATCTTTTAGAAGCGGCAAACCTTGAGCGAAAAGCGACGGTGTTTAAAGTTTTAGGTGACTTGAACCGAGTAAAAATTGTTGAAGTATTAATGAACTATGACCGTTTATGTGTATATGAAATTTCACGTTTTATTGATGCGTCAGTCGCAACAACATCACATCATTTGATTACGTTGCGTAAAAATAGCATCATTAAATCTGAAAAAGAAGGTAAACGCGTGATTTACTCATTGGAAGACAATGAAATTTCAGATTTAGTTAATACTGCAAGTCACTTAAATATTGAATGTCGTTCATCTAGACAAAAGAAAACATTCGCATAATTTACAAATGGTTAGAAGCTATTTAATCCCCTTTAATAGGTGGTTGAGTAGCTTCTTTTTTTATAATATAAGGACTTATAAGCTCTATGTTGATTTACCTAGCAGCTTATTGTTTTCCAGGCGGAGGTCGCTTTCAAAGCCTCACTAAGGTTCAGACTTTTCCAGTTAAATCGACTAGGCTCTGTCTACTTCGTTTTCTTTATTGATAGTCAGAGCAAGTTACGCCAATTGCCCTTAATACCGCTTTGGGCAACAAGTCACTGAGCTACGCTTAGTTTTACAACAAAAATAACGTTGTAAAACTGCTAAATAGAATTTAATGATCTCAGACTAGCTCAAAGATTTTATGTGAAAAGATTGATTGATGATTAGAGCGATGGCGTGGCGTATTCACGGTGCTACTCTAGCCGAAGGTCCGCGATAATCGACTAGAATAAGACCTTCGGCTAAAAATCTGAAGTAGCAAGAGTCTGCACAACTTTAAGTTGCTCGAGAGAGGGTCATTTTAATAATGATGCGATTTTTCAAAATCGCTATCACCTGTCTATATTGAGGCGTTCCTAGGGAACGCAACCTTTTGAAATAATTTAACAAGGTTGAATGGATGATTGAATAGATGGTGGGGGAGCTGGTTATGACTTGCGATTCAATCATGTTCTAGCTCAGCCCTTTCTGTGGCCTAAGAAAATATCGGGTTTAATGCAGAAATTCGAATTTGCCCTGTTTTATACAAGAAACATCTGAAAATTATCAGGATTTGTAAACGAGTACAACCTATATGCTACTCGCAATGGTATAATAATTCAAAGAACAGTCAAGCAAATTAGGAAGGGTGAAAAACGTTGGATATTGCAGAAAGAAGTTTAGCGTTACACGAAGAAAAGGCAGGAAAACTATCAGTAGAGAGCAAGGTAGCCATTAACAGTCGAGACGATTTGTCCTTAGCTTATACACCTGGAGTGGCAGAACCGTGTAAGAAAATTGCTGAGGATGTGGAAGAAGCTTATCGATATACAGCTAAAGGAAATTTGGTAGGCGTCATCACGGATGGAACAGCAGTTTTAGGTCTAGGTGATATTGGACCTGAAGCAGCGATGCCAGTTATGGAAGGTAAAGCCATTTTGTTTAAAGAATTTGCGGGAGTTGATGCTTTCCCGATTTGTTTAGCAACAAAAGAAACAGATGAAATCGTTCAAACAATCGTCAACCTGGCACCGACTTTTGGCGGCATTAACCTTGAAGATATATCTTCACCACGCTGTTTTGAAATTGAAAAGCAATTGGATGAAAAATTGGACATCCCTGTTTTCCACGATGATCAGCACGGAACGGCCATTGTAGTGTCGGCTGGTATTCTAAATAGTCTAAAATTAGTGAATAAACAACTAGATGAAATAAAAGTCGTGTTAAACGGTCCTGGTGCAGCTGGAACTGCGATTGTGAAGATGTTATTAGAACTAAACGTTAAAGACGTTGTCGTCTGCGATGAGCATGGCATCTTATATGAAGGACGCCCGGTCCCACTGTTTGATCATAAGTTAGAGTTGGCGAAAATAACGAATAAAGAAGGTCTAACAGGCGATTTAAGCCAAGCCTTAGTGGGCGCCGATGTCCTTGTAGGCGTTTCAATCGGCGGAATTGTGACGGAAGCGATGATTCAATCGATGAACCGCGATGCAATCGTCTTTGCGATGGCCAATCCAGTGCCAGAAATTATGTACCATGAAGCAAAGCAAGCAGGCGCACGTGTTGTGGGAACTGGGCGTTCAGACTTCCCTAACCAAATTAATAACGTACTCGCTTTCCCTGGAATTTTTAAAGGCGCGTTAGCAGTCAGAGCGACGACAATTAATGCTGAAATGAAATTTGCGGCTGCTCAAGCAATTGCTGACATGATTCCTGCTGATGAATTGACAGAGGAGAATGTCATACCAGAAGCGCTTAATAAGGAAGTAGCGAAGCAAGTTGCCCATTATGTTGCGCAAGCGGCTATCGAGACTGGTGTCGCAAAGCGTATTGAAGGAGAAATATAATGTACCGAATTGAACGTGATTCACTAGGAGAAGTAAAGGTCCCGACAACTGCCAATTGGGGCGCACAAACCCAAAGAAGTTTAGAAAATTTCAAGATTGGTGAAGAAAAGATGCCAGCTGAACTCATTAAAGCCCTGATTCAAATTAAACAAGCTTGCGCGCGAGTAAACGAACAAGAAGGAAAGCTTTCTAAAGAACACAGCCAACTCATCCAAAATACGACCCAAAATCTCTTGGAAAATTTTAGCGAACAAAAACATAATTTCCCGTTGTCTTTATGGCAAACAGGCAGTGGTACTCAAACAAATATGAATGTTAACGAGGTCATTGCTCACCTAGCTTCAGATGAAGGTAGTATTCATCCAAATGACCACGTGAATATGTCGCAAAGTTCTAATGATGTTTTCCCGACGGCCATGCATATGGCTGCTTATGAAAGTTTACATCAACAATTAGTACCTGAGTTAGAAGCTTGGTTGCTGGAACTGAATCAATTAATGACGCAACATTTGACTACGGCTAAACTGGGTCGTACACATTTACAAGATGCGACGCCTTTGACTTTCGGCCAAGAAGTGAGTGGCTGGAAGATGATGGTTGAGCGTAGCTTAGAGTCATTGCGTTACAATAGTCAGCTGCTACTTGAACTAGCGATTGGCGGTACGGCTGTTGGTACGGGTATTAATGCGTCGGAATCTTTCGGGAATAGTGTTGCGAGTGAACTAGAAACCATCACCCAATGGCCGTTCGTGAGCGATCGGAATAAATATTTCGCCTTGACGAGTCATCAGCCTATGTCGGTGGTGCATGGGGTGCTGCGGGCTTTGGCGGCTGATTTGATGAAGATTGCGAATGATATTCGTTGGTTGGCGAGCGGACCTAGGGGTGGTTTTGGTGAGTTGACGTTGCCGAGTAATGAGCCGGGCAGTTCGATTATGCCGGGCAAGGTGAATCCGACGCAGGCCGAGGCGTTGACGATGATTGTGGCGCAAGTGATGGGGAATGATGTGACCATTCAGATGGCGGCTAGTCAGGGGAATTTTCAGTTAAATGTGTTTAAGCCAGTGATTATTCATAATTTCTTGCAGTCGGTAAATTTATTAGCTGACGGGATGCGGTCGTTTAGAGAGAAGTGTTTAGTTGGGCTACAGGTTAATGTGAATAAGATGTCGGATTCGGTGGCATCATCTTTGATGTTAGTAACGAATTTAACGCCGCATATTGGTTACAGTAAAGCAGCTAAAATTGCTCATAAAGCTTTAGTTGAAGAGACTTCTTTAGAAGCAGCGGCTTTAGCTTTGGGTTATGCGACGCAAGCTGAGTTGGCAGAGTGGTTAGATGTACAAGCAATGATTTAAGTTATTGAATTTACTTAGCTCGACTTGTTGAAGTGGGTCACTTATTAATAGATATTTAGACAGAGTTTAGTTAAAATTAACAAGACGAGTAAAGGGGGAATTCTTATGTCGAAAAAAGAAAAGCCAGAAGAATTAGAAATTAAAGTTGAAACGTTTGATTATAATTTAAATCCTTATCAAACGGTAACGACAGAATTAGATGAGCACAATGAACCGCATGTTGTGTTAACCAATATTGAGGAACCAAGGCGAAAGCAAGTGCCAGAGTATACATCTCAATTGCGTGGCCGAATCGTTGAGATTCCTAAAGAAATCTATGAAGCTTCTGGGATTATGATTTTCGGAAGCCGTATTAAATCTTTACTATTTACGACAGACGTGGCGATTATTCGTAATAGTAATGCACAATCTGTTATGGCTGTTTATCCTTTTACACCGCAAGGGGCAATTACGCAGTCGATTATTAGTGCAGCTTCGATTCCTGTATTTGTAGGTGTCGGCGGTGGGACTACGACAGGCCAAAGAAGTGTGCAGTTAGCTTTCCAAGCTGAAATTATGGGAGCCTATGGTGTAGTTGTTAATTCACCGATGAAAAACGAAGTCATCAAGGAAATTAATAAAACTATTGATATCCCATTGATTGCAACTATTTCAAGTTTCCATGATGATTTTATGGGGAAATTAGAAGCTGGTGCAGATATTTTGAATATATCTGGAGGTGCCGAAACGGTCGACTTAGTCAAACATATTCGTGATACGGTTGGACCGGACGTGCCGATTATTGCAACGGGGGGACCTTCTGGTGAAGCGGTAAAGGCAACGATTGAAGCAGGCGCGAATGCGATTACCTATACACCGCCAACATCTGCAGAAATCTTCGCGGAAGTTATGAAGAAATACCGTCATGACTTAGATGAGTCTACTGAGGATGCCTCTCATTAGGTTCATATTTTGTCTGATTGAGGGTTTTGAAAGTTTATTCTGTGGAATTTGTCAAAAGTTGTGTCAAATGACAAAAAGTAGTTAACTTACTCATTTTTACGTGCTATAATGTGTTTGAAAGATAGAAAGGGGAAAATTATGTTTAACGAAAAAGATATTATTGCTGTTAACACTTTACGTGCTTTAAGTGTGGATCAAGTTGAAAAAGCAAACTCAGGACACCCGGGATTACCGATGGGTGCGGCACCTATGGCTTATGCATTGTGGGCAGGACATTTAAATATTAACCCTAAACAATCAAAATGGATTAACCGCGACCGTTTTGTATTGTCTGCAGGACACGGTTCAGCATTATTGTACAGCTTGTTACATACAGCTGGTTTTGATGTATCAATCGAAGATCTAAAGAATTTCCGTCAATTAAATAGTAAAACACCAGGACATCCTGAGGTAACACATACAGATGGTGTTGAAGCAACAACGGGTCCTTTAGGACAAGGGATTGCTCAAGCTGTTGGGATGGCTATGGCAGAAACGCATACAGCTGCTTTATATAACACACCAGAACATAACATCATCGACCACTTTACATTTGCTTTAGTCGGTGACGGTGACTTAATGGAAGGGATCTCTTACGAGGCAACTTCATTCGCTGGTAAACAAGAATTAGGTAAATTAGTTGTACTTTATGATTCAAATGACATCTCTTTAGATGGTGATTTAAATCAAGCCTTTGTTGAAGACGTTAAAGGACGATTTGAAGCACAAGGTTGGCACTACTTACGTGTTGAAGATGGTAATGATTTAAACGCTATCTCAGAAGCAATCGCAGCAGCGAAAGCTCATACAACACAACCAACAATTATCGAAATTAAGACAGTTATTGGTTATGGTTCTCCACAACAAGGAACTGCAAATGTTCACGGTAACCCATTAGGTGCTGATAACTGGACAGCAACTAAATCTGTTTACGGTTGGGAACATGAAGCCTTTAACGTACCTGCTGAAGCAGCAGAATTATTCGAAGAGAAAGTAACTCAACGTGGAGCAGCAGCATACGCAGAGTGGGAAAAAGCTTTTGAAGCTTATGCAGCAGCAGAACCAGAAAAAGCAGCCGCATTGAAATTAGCTTTCTCTAACGAATTACCAGCTGATTACGCTGAGTTATTAACATTAGCAGATGTGGATACAAATGCTGATGCAACGCGTAACTCAAGTAGTAAAGCAATCCAAGCAATCGCTGAAAAAGTACCATTCTTCTGGGGTGGATCAGCTGACTTGTCTGGCTCAAACAAAACTATGAATAATTCATCTGAAGACTTCATGCCAGAATCACGCGATGGCCGTAACATTTGGTTCGGTGTACGTGAATTTGCGATGGCAGCGATGATGAACGGTGCCGCTTTACATGGTGGTAACAAAATTTATGGTGGAACATTCTTCGTATTTACTGATTACTTGAAAGCAGCTGTACGTTTATCAGCAATTTCAGAATTACCAGTAACTTACGTAATGACTCATGACTCAATCGCAGTAGGTGAAGATGGACCGACGCATGAACCAATTGAACAATTAGCAGCTTTCCGTGCAATGCCTAACTTAAACGTAATGCGTCCAGCAGACGTTAATGAGACATTCGTATCATGGAAAATTGCAGTTGAATCACAAACACGTCCAACGATGTTAGTATTAACTCGTCAAAACGTACCAGTATTACCAAACTCTAAAGCATTAGCTGAAGAGGGTGTACGTAAAGGTGCTTATGTTATTTCTCCTTCAGAAGCAGAGACACCAGAAGGTATCTTAATTGCTGCTGGTTCAGAAGTTTCATTAGCAGTAGCGACTCAAGCTAAATTGAAAGAACAAGGCATTGATGTGTCCGTTGTTTCAATGCCAGCACAAAACTTATTCGATGAGCAATCAGCTGAATACAAAGAATCAGTATTACCAAATGCTGTTCGTAACCGTTTATCAGTGGAAATGGGATCAACATTTGGTTGGGCTAAATATGTAGGTCTTGATGGTGTAACTTACGGAATTGATACATTCGGTAAATCAGCACCTGAAAAAGAAGTGCTTGCAGATTACGGCTTTACAGTTGATAACATTGCGAAAGTTTATACTGACGCATTCAACAAATAAGCAATCTATTTTAAAGAGTTACTTACAGTTCGCTGTGAGTAACTCTTTTTTATTTTAAGGGATTATAAGTTTTATGTTGATTTACCAAGCTTTGTACATGTCTCAGCTTATTGTTTTCCAAGGCGGTGGTCGCTTTCAAAGCCGAAAAGGGCGTTCGTCTTTTGCAGCTCAATTGGTTAGGCTCTGACTACTTCGCTTTCTTTATTAATAGGCAGAGTAAGCGATTCTATTAGTAACGATGGATAGTCCTTTGTCTATATCGGTACCGCTTTGGAAAACAAGTCGCTCATCTACGTTAAGTATTCCAACAAAAGTAAAGCGATATAATCAAGTTATACTGCTAAACAGAATTTAAAGACCTCGGACTCGTCCGAGGTGTTCCGACTAGAATAGCGATTAAGACTTTGAAACGGAGGCATGACTCCAAACTTTCTTGAAATACTCGTGTCCGAGTTTTCGAAACGAGAGTACGACTTACTGTCTATCGGGCTCAGGGTTCTAAACTGAGACACGATTCCAAGCTTTTTAATAAAACTTCACAGTAAGGATGAAACTTTATTTGTCGGTGTGATTAGATGAAAGATAATCGCTAGTGTGATAAAATTTAAGTATTCTTAAGAAATAATTTTAATAAGGAGGGGCGCCAATGAAGCTGCCTAAACCTCGAACGCGATCTATTAAAGCCATGCTCTTATTAATCATATTTGTGATTCAAATCATATGGTTTATCAGCATGTTTAATAGTTTGGTCGCATATTCTGTGTGGTTAGACGTTATCTTAACTATTTTTTCATTTCTGATGATTTTATATTTGGTCATTAAGAACGAATCCCCTGCTTATCGTACTAGTTGGATTATTTTGATAACATTATTTCCAATTTTTGGCGGATTATTTTACTTTTTATTCGGTAATAAGCGACCAGCTAGTCGTATGGCTAAGAAAATTCAGACACAAGTTGCCAAAGATTTAGATAAAATGTCCGAAGTTTCTAGTGCAAAAGAACTGTTAGTAAGCCGAGATTTTCGAGTAGGAAGTTTGGCAAATTATATTAATAATTATGCGAATATGCCGGTACATACCAATACGGATGTCGAATATTTTCCGAGTGGTGAATCTATGATGGAGTCTCTAATCCGTGATTTGAAGACCGCCGAGAATCATATATTTGTCGAATTTTTCATCATTGAAGGTGGGAAGATGTCCGGTGCCATCTTTGATGTATTAAAGGAAAAAGCAGCTGCCGGTGTAGATGTGCGCTTAATTTATGATGATTTTGGTTGCTTGATGCGATTATCAGAGGATTTTGATGCGCAAATGGAAGCGATTGGGATTAAAACGTTAAAGTTTAATCCGATCAAACCGAATTTAACGTTGGCATATAACACACGTGATCACCGTAAAATCATTGAAATTGATAGTAAGATTGCATACACAGGTGGTTTAAATCTGGCTGATGAGTACATTAATGCGGTTGACCGGTTTGGTTATTGGAAAGACAATATGATTCGCATTCAAGGTCCAGCCATTTGGAACTTAACAACTTTATTTCTGGATATGTGGAATGCTTTTTATCCGACCGATGAAAGCTATGATGAATTCCGTGATTATGCGAAATTTGTGGAAACTGAGGCGATGATGGATCAGCCAGAAATCGTCGCAAGTAAAGGATTTGTTCAGCCTTTTGGAGACTCACCGCTCGATGATGAGGCATTGGGAGAGAATGTTTACCGAGATATTCTAAATATTGCGGAGGATTATGTTTACATTTATACGCCCTATTTAGTCATTTCTTATGAGCTCCAACAAGCGCTGACTTTAGCTGCTAAACGCGGAGTCGATGTACGTTTAATGACACCAGGAACACCTGACAAGAAGACCGTCTACCGTATGACGCAATCTTATTATGCACCATTATTAGAAGCCGGTGTCCGAATTTATGAGTATACACCAGGTTTTTTACATGCGAAGACGTTTATTTGTGACGATAAAATTGCTTCAATCGGGACAATCAATCTTGATTACCGTTCATTATATTTACACTTTGAGACAAGTACAATGCTTTATTATCACCCAACAATTGAAACAATTAAGGCGGACTTTTTAGATTCACAAGCAGATTCTCAAGAGATATTTATTGAAGACACACACACAAGTTTTATCGGACAAATTTGGGAGTCCTTACTGAGATTAGTCGCACCTTTTGTATAAAATAAAGGCAAAATATTTTATAAGGAGTGGTTGTCATGAAATGGGAAGATTTAAGAAAAAGTCGCAATATTAAAGATCAACGAGGGCAGTCATCTGGCCGTCAGTCATCAGCCAATCGTGGATCTTCAATGCAAGGAAGCAATATGGGTTCGAGCTTACTTTGGATGCTGTTAGGTTCAGGTGGCGGTAAGGGCAAGTGGCTACTAATAGCGGTGGTCGCTTTTATGTTAATAGGTGGTGGCGGTAGCGGTTTGTTTGATTTAGGTTTTAATACAGATAATTCAACAACGACGAACCAGACTACCAATACTAACTTTGAGTATGAAACATCGAACGCTGATGTTTCGGATGAAGAGTATGATTTTTTAGCAGCGGTTTTAGGCAGTACTGAAGATTATTGGACAGAAGAGTTTGCCCGCTATGACTTAGATTACCGCTATCCAACTTTAGTCGTTTTTACAGGTAGTGTGCAAACGAATGGCTGTGGTTTTGGAACGACTCAAGTCGGTCCCTTCTATTGTCCAGCAGATGAAACGTTATACATTGATTTTCAATTTTACCGTGACTTAACGACTCAATATGACGCACCAGGTGATTTTGCGATGGCATATGTAGTCGCGCATGAGGTTGGACATCATGTTCAAAATTTAGTCGGTACAATGGATCAATATAATGCAGCGATTCGTCAACTATCCGAAAAAGAAAAGAACGCTTTAAACGTACGACTGGAATTACAAGCTGATTACTATGCAGGTGCTTGGGCTAGCTTCGTTGAAGGAGAAGGCATCTTGGAAAGTGGCGATATTGAAGAAGCAATGCAAGCTGCGCATGCAGTTGGTGACGATACGCTTCAAGAACAAGCTTATGGAAGAACCGTGCCAGATAGTTTTACACACGGAACCTCTGAACAAAGGCAAGCCTGGTTTATGCGTGGTTTTGAAAATGGCACGTTATCAGGTGGGGATACATTTAACGAAGCAATTGATTAATATGGCAGGTAAAAAGCTGAAAGAAGCATGAATCATTACTAAAACTTTATGTTTTTACTTACTATTTTGCTTATAATAGAAAGAAGAGAAGATACAAAGAGATTTTAAGGAGTTGTTAGTAGTGTCACATTTAGACAATAACGAAAGTAGAGTTTCACGCCATGAACGATATGCACGTAAGCAACGGCGCAAACATGGTAAAATCAGTTTGCTAATCTTTGGTTTACTCATCTGTATGGTAATACCGATGCTTATCCCATCAGATACACCACAAATTAATCAACAAGCTGTGGAAGCGGCTGTTCAAGAACTTTATTTGGATAATCAATTTGATTTTCTGAACCCTAATCTAACACGTGAACAACTCGAACAACAAATCAAGAAAGTCTCAAGTTTAACCATTGATTCCAATGACCCTTACTATCTGAAAGCTCAACAGGCTCAAAGTAAATTTGAAGCAATTGAAGGGTTAAACACTCTTTATGAAACAGAGACTAGCATCATTGAAGGTCAAGTAGTCCAAGCAGATTTACGATTGCGACAGGACGTAACGCTGGATCAAGTAACGGCAGCAGTTAGTGAAATTAACCTGCCTGAAGAAGATGCACTTTCACAACAAATTAATCAATTGTATCGTGATGCAGAACAGACTATGCAACAAGTTGTAGCCGTTCAAGCTTTGGTTGAACAATTACCGACAGAACTAGCAAGTGAGTCTGATTGGCCAACACTGATTGCTGACATTAATGAAATAGATACACTTTTACAAACAATTGGCTCACAGCCACCGATTAAAACGGTGGCAACCGAATTTACCAAGAAGGTCGATGTTTTTGCCACTAACATTAAAGAAGATAGCAATCATCAAGAATTTGACTCGCAACTTGTTGAGCAAATGTTTGAATGCGACGCTTTGGCACGACGCTTGAGTGGCTCAATTCTAGACGAGAGAAAATTGATTGCCTTAACATTTGATGATGGTCCGAATCCTTCATACACACCACAAGTGCTAGATATTTTGGCTCAATACGACGTAAAGGCTACTTTCTTTTTATTAGGACAGGAAGTAGTGAAGTATCCTGAGCTTGTTAAAGAAATTGCTGATGCGGGCCATCTGGTAGAGAATCATTCGTTTGGGCATCCGGATTTTGCAACCATCTCTGATGATGAATTACTCGATGAAATTAATCGCACTCAAGAAGCAATCTATGATGCGGCTGGCATATTGCCGACGATGTATCGCATGCCGTATGGTTCTGGAGGTGCTAGAGTTGTTCAAATGTTCCCGGATTTGCAATCAGTTATTTGGAATGTCGACTCAGAGGACTGGGTGAGCGAAGATGCTTATACAATTTATCTAAATGTTATGGAAAACTTACTCCAACATACGGTTTTATTAATGCATGATAAAGATCAGTCAACGGTAGACTCTTTAGAATTGTTGATTCCAGAATTAATCGCACAAGGTTATGAATTCGTATCACCTTTAGAAATTAATATGGAATTCTTATATTATGAGTAAATAAACTAGCAAAGCAGCCTTACTTTTAATAAGAGAGGCTGTTTTTGTGTTTCAGTATAAAATCCCTATTTCAAAATACGAACCACTACACTATAAGTCGTTTTCACTTAACAGAGTTTTACAATCCGAACGATTAGTCTGACAAATATGTAAGCGCTAGATATCCCTAATAGACGCACTTGCAATTATGCTCTATAATAGAAGGGCAAAGGTTTTGTTTGAAAACCTAACAAATGTAAACAGAAAAGAGGCGAGAAGAATGACAAAAGAACCGATTAACCAACCATCAAGCTCTGAAGTGGAACATGATGAAGTGAAAGTTTTCCAAGGCTTAACGCAAGCAGCTATTATGAATAATCTTCAATTATTAGACATTCTTGATTTGAATGCAGAACAATTAACTTATTATTTAGAAGAAGCTATTTTGGAAAATCCTTTTATAGATTTGGATTATGCTTTGGAAAAGGGTGTAGCCAATATTCAGTACCATGAAAAGGAAACAACCATTCAAGGGGTGGACCCTCAACTACCGCGTATGCCACAGAATTTGTCGACTTTTTTATTTGAACAGATTATGTTGTATCGTCAAACTGAAATTCGTGATGCCATGGTGAAAATTGTAGATTACTTAGATGATCGTGGTTATTTACCTTATACCTACTCAGAATTGGCAAGCAAAATAGAGGTGACACCGATTGTAGCCTTGGATGCCATGACGTTGATTAAACAACTTGAGCCAGCGGGAGTGGGAGCGCGCGATTTACAGGAAAGTTTGATGTTACAGACAGAGCAAGATAATCATGCACCAAACGTTGCTTACTTATTATTAGAGGAGCACTTTGATGCATTATCAGAAAAAGACTACGCTGAGATTGTTGATAAAACGCAGTTAAGCTATGACGAAGTAATGGAATGTGTGAACTATTTCCATACATTACGTCCTTCGCCAGCAACTCTGTTTGATCAGCAAGATAAAATTAATTTGATTCCTGATGTGACAATTGTAAAAACTCAAGATAAATTAGGTGTGCGTTACAATCGTCAGTACTATCCGAAAATTAATTTTAATCAAAGTTATTTTGATGAAATGAAGGCGAAAAAAGATGCTGAGCTATTAGCATATATTCAGCCACACCATGTAAATTATTTGAAATTAGCGGAAAATTTACGTTTGAGAGAACAACTAGTTTTAGAAGTAACTAAAGCAATTGTACTGTCACAAAGTGATTACTTCATGCATAAGAGTTCAGAGTACGAACCGCTATTAATCAAAGATATTGCGAAGGCAGTTCGCTTATCAGAGCCAGTCGTTAATTTAATTGTGACCAATAAAAACGTTGAGTTTGAGAAGTATGTATGTCCACTGACTGACTTTATTAATGTTAGTAGCAAAAGAGGGCGTGGTGGCTTGACGGCCTCAAATATTAAACAATTAATTTTCGATTTATTGGAAAAACATTCACACGAATTATCGGATGAAGAAGTCGTTGAATTATTAAAAGAACAAAAAGTTATGATGAGTAGTCAACTCGTACATACTTATCGACAGAGCTTCCAATAAAAATGTAGCTATACAAAAATTCTCCCTAATATTCAGTTAGGGAGAATTTTTGTATTATAAGCTTAGCGTTGATGTAATGGAGTGCGCGCTGCGCATTGTAGCTGATTTATCAAGCTTTATACTTCGCTTAGTATTCCAACAAAATAACGCAGTATGATCATGTTAAAACTGCTCAAAGGAATTTAAAGACCTCGGACTTTGTCCGAGGTCTGTTGATGTATTTGGGCTTAGTTAGGCTCATTGTAGAACAATGAGTGGTTTAAATTCATGAGGTGCATTGGCATTAGTTGGTCGCTTGCTTCATCGTAATAGGCAATCATAATTAATCGGTTCCCTACTTCAGTAATGGCCGAATTAAACAAAGCAACATCATTTTCTTCAGCAATCGCAGTTGATTCACTATAAGTCATTGGAACAATGACACGTGGTACATAAATTGTTTGGCCGTTTAATACCATTGATATTTGATCCACTGTTACATTCAGTTGAGCGAGCGCTTCGTTCCCGTTAATTAAATCAAGGACATTTGCTAGGGCAGCGTCTGTCACTTGAGGTGCGTTGGCTGCTTGTTGTTCAGCAGAAAAATTCGCAATGTAGTACTCCTCAATTGCTGATAGTAATTCAGATTGAGTGACAGATTCAGGGACAGTAGCTGTTGGGAATTCAGAATCGCCCATCACACTCTCATTAAATAAAGCTGCATCACTATCTGCTTCTTCATCTTTTTCTTCAACTGTAACTGTCACGTGTTCTACTTCCGTTTTAACTTGAACACTTGACGATTCTTCAACAGGTGTTTCAGTAGTTTCCTCAGTTTGATTAAAAAATTGACAACCAGATAATAAGACAACACTCATTAAAGTTAATATATATTTTTTCATTTCGAATCCTTCCTAGTCGTTTATCTTGACCATTATAACAAAAACAAGGCAATACCGTGTAACAAAATGATAACAGCCTGATTAAAACATTAACATGGTCAAAAACAGGGCACTAAAACGTTTTCTATAAAAATACTGTGTTAAATCCTTGCATATATTGAAAACCTTCCTTATAATTAACAAGGTTAACTATTGACGACGTTAAATAGTTTTAAAAAGGTGGTGATAAAAATGCTTGAAAATGATTTAGTTCATAAAATGTTTCAATTTCAATATAATATGGCCAGGATTTCTTACTGGGATATTGTAGATAATCTTGCGAAAAGTGAGTATATCTTAATGCGAAAAATTGCGACTTGCCATGAGAATAATCATCGTTTAACTTTGACGCAAATTGCACATGAATTGCAGTTATCTAATCCGGCAATTTCACGGACAGTTAAGAATATTGAAGCTAAACAATGGATTGTACGTGAAAATGATGAAGATGATCGACGTAACTCGTTTGTCGTGTTAACGCCATTAGGTGAAGCTGAATTAAAGAAGGCTAGTTCAGTGATTCATCAGGTGATGCAAGAAGCGTTAAACAAAGTTGGTGAGAAAGAAATGCTTGAATTTTTCGAATTAGGTAATACGATACATGAAGTCATGCTTGAAACCTTTGATGAATATCGTCAGCAGAAACAATCACCTAACAATAAGGAGTGAAGAAATGAAATATCTATTGATTCAATTGAAACCTCATTGGAAATATATTGCTATTATTTTAATTGCGCATATCGTGCAAGCTTATACAACGATTTTACTTCCAAGTCATACATCAAACTTAGTCGATGTGGGCATTCAAAATAGTGGGTTTGAATATGCAGTTCCTTATGCATTAACTGAGGAAACCTATGAAACGCTATCTGCCATTATGCTACCAGAAGAACGTGAAATATTGCAGGCAAATTTTGAACAAGATGCTGCAGGAAACTTTAATTTAATTGATTCAGCATCACTTAGCGATGAAGCATTCGTAGCATTAGAACAACAATTTTATTTACCGCTAGCAATTACGCAAATGATGCGTAACTTACCAGCGGAGGAAGCAGCTCAAGCAGAACAACTACTTGCTTTAGCTACTACAAATCCCGAAGCAGTAGCTGAAATGCGCAATCAACTTGCACCAGAACTTGAATCATTAGGTGAAGCATCAGTTCGTAACACAGGGATTCAATTAGTTGTATCTGAATATAGTGCAACGGGTAACGATGCGAATGAAATGAAAATCAGCTATTTAATGCACGAAGGGGCAGTCATGCTCTTTATTGCTCTAATTACGTTCGCATCAGCAGGTTTAGCTTTTTATTTAGCTTCAATTGTAGGGGCTGAAGTTGGTTTTGACTTACGCGCCAGAATTTTTGATAAAGTATTGAGTTTTTCACAAAACGAAATGAGTGAATTCTCAACTGCCTCATTGATTACACGTAGTACGAATGACATTCAACAATTACAATTAATTGTAACATTGCTATTGAGAATTATTATTTTCTCACCTATTCTAGCTCTTTTTGGTGTGTTCAAAATATTTGCGACACACGTGAGCATGGCGTGGGTCTTGATTTTAGCACTTGGTTTAGTCGGAATCCTTGTAACTATCTTGTTTAAACTAACCATGCCAAGGTTTAATATTTTACAAAAAATGGTCGACCGTATTAACTTGTTGACGCGTGAAATTTTAACGGGCCTTCAGGTAATTCGTGCCTTTGGTCGCCAAGAGACTGAAAGCAATCGTTTTGACGAAGGAAATACAGACTTAAAGAATACGTTCCTATTTGTTGGACGTACGATGTCATTAATGATGCCGATGATGTTATTAATTGCGAATATCATTTCGGTTTTAATCGTATGGGTAGGTGGTCATCGTATTGCTTCTGGAGAGATGCAAGTAGGTGAAATGATGGCCTTCATTACATACACAATGCAAGTTATTTTCTCATTTTTAATGTTCTCCTTGATGTCTATGCAAATTCCTAGAGCGCTTGTTTCTGCAAGCCGTATCCAGGAAGTGTTGGATAAATCATTAACGATTGAAGACCCAAGTCAACCAGTTGTCTTAGAAGACGTTAGAGGTGAAGTATCCTTTAATGATGTGACATTTAGTTTCCAAGATTCTGAGGAAGAAACATTAAGAAACATTACTTTCACTGCTAAACAAGGGGAAACCACTGCTATTATTGGGAGTACAGGGAGTGGTAAGTCGACTGTCTTAAGTATGTTATTACGTTTCTATGATCCAACTAAAGGCAATATTACAATTGATGGTGTAGATATCCGCGACATAAGCCAAGAACAGTTGAGAGACATTATTGGTTTTGTTCCTCAGAAAGGTGTACTTTTCTCTGGGAACATCCGCAGTAATATCTCATATGGTGTTGATAATATTTCAGATGAATTATTAGAAAGGGCTTCTGAAATTGCGCATGCGTCAGAGTTTATCCAACAGAAAGAAGAAGGGTATCTTTCGCCAATTTCTCAAGGTGGAACGAATGTCTCGGGTGGACAAAAACAAAGATTATCAATTGCTAGAGCGATTGCTAAACAACCACATATTCTTGTGTTTGATGATAGCTTCTCAGCACTTGATTATCGTACAGATGCATCTCTAAGAAGCGCTTTAAAAGAAGAAATTAAAGACGTCACAACCATCATTGTTGCACAACGTATTAGTACCATTCTTGATGCTGAAAAGATCATTGTATTAGACGAAGGAGTTATCGATGGTATCGGAACTCATAATGAATTGATGGAAAAATCTGCAGTTTACCGTCAAATTGCGACGTCACAATTATCACCTGCTGAGTTAGCGGAACAACAAGAAAAAGGCGTTGCGCGTGTTGCTAAACAAACCTCAACCGATGATGCTTCAGAATTAGGATTGGAGGGTTAAGCATGTCTCAAGAAAATAAAGGAAAAACAAGTTCAGGACCTGGTTCTCGTCAGCCAGGTGTCGTTGGGAAACCCAAAGACTTTATGGGAAGTATTTCGCGTATTGCGAAAGAAATCTTCTCGCACAAATGGAAGATGCTGATTGTTATTCTGACAACGATACTGTCAGTTGTCTTTAGTATCCTTGGACCTAAGGCATTAGGTAGTGCCACTACGGAACTATTTAATGGGATTGTTCGTCAAACACAAGGTACGGGTTCAATCGACTTTACAGCGATCGGCAGAATACTGATGTATGTCATCTTATTATATGTAGTGAGTACAGTTTTCGGAGCGGTTCAAGGGTATATAATGGCAACTGTTTCTGAAACGGTTACGTATGATTTAAGAAAGAATATGATTGCTAAAATCAACCGTATGCCAATGAGTTATTTTGAATCTCGTCCTTATGGGGAAATATTATCACGGATTAATAATGATGTAGATACTCTAGGACAAACTCTTAGCCAAGGTGTGACACAGTTATTAACATCAGTATTAACAATGGTTGGTATAGCAGGGATTATGTTAACTATGAACTGGGTATTAGCGATTGTCGTTATGTTAACTGTTCCCATTAGTATTGCGGTGATTCGTTTTATTATGAATCGTTCGCAAAAGTATTTCCGCTCACAACAAAAATCAGTCGGAATTATTAATGGACAGGTTGAAGAAGTTTATTCAGGTCATCAAATTGTTAAAGCCTACAACCAAGAAGCACAAACGGCTAAGAAATTCATGGTTGAAAATGAAAAATTAAGAGAATCTGCTTGGAAATCTCAATTCTTCTCAGGGATTTTATTCCCATTCATGCGTTTCTTAGGTAGTTTAGGCTATGTAGCAGTTGTTTTAGTTGGTGCCTATATGGTAATGATTGGCGCGATGAACGTAGGGGATATCCAAGCCTTTACACAATACGTCAACCGCTTCACTCAACCAATTTCACAATTGGCACAAATTGTCTCAATGATGCAAACAATGGCAGCAGCTGGAGAACGTATTTTTGAATTCTTAGATGAAACAGAAGAAAGTCAAACGGATGGCGAGATTTTAAATATCTCAGATATTGAAGGTGCGATTGAATTTGAAAATGTAGCATTTGGCTATAATCCAGATCAACGAATCATTAACGACTTCAGTGCGAAAGTACAACCGGGTCAGAAAGTTGCGTTAGTTGGACCAACAGGTGCAGGTAAAACGACGGTTGTTAAACTGTTAATGCGTTTCTATGATGTTAATTATGGATCGATTCGTATTGATCAGCAGCCAACAACTAAGTTTAGCCGTCAGAGTTATCAACAAGCAATGGCAATGGTATTGCAAGATACTTGGCTATTCAAAGGTTCAATTATGGAGAACATTCGTTACGGCCGTTTAGATGCGACGGATGAAGAAGTAATTGAAGCGGCTAAAGCAGCACGCGTACATCACTTTATTAAACAATTGCCAGGGGCTTATAAATTTGAAATTAATGAAGAAGCTTCAAACGTTTCTCAAGGACAAAAGCAATTATTAACAATTGCGCGTGCTATCTTAGCTGACCGTCCGATTTTAATCTTGGATGAAGCGACTAGTTCAGTGGATACACGTACTGAAATTTTAATTCAAGAAGCAATGGATGAATTGATGAAAGGACGTACGAGTTTCGTAATTGCTCACCGTCTATCAACCATTAAAGGTGCAGACTTAATCCTGTATATGGAGCAAGGTGATATTGTTGAACAAGGTAATCACGAGACATTAATCGCTAAAAATGGCCGTTATGCCAACTTGTATAATAGTCAGTTTGCTACGGCTTAAAATGAGAATTCGATTAGATTGACAGAGTGCTGACAAAATAATAAAATGACATTAAGTGAGCATATCAAGCAATTTAACACTTAATACTAAATATAGATATGACCGCATTAGATACGTTAAGAAACGAATGCGGTCATTTTTTGTATTAGTTTAGAAAGAAGGACAAGAGATGACGGCAATTACACCAGACACAATTCAATGGAATGAATTAGGTTTTAGCTATATCGATACTGGGAAAAGCTTTCGTGCATATTTTAAAGATGGACATTGGAGTGAAGGGCAGATTGAGTCAAGTAAAAATATTTCGATTAGTGAAGCTTCGCCTGTTTTTCATTATGGGCAGTCATGCTTTGAAGGCTTAAAAGCCTATCGTACTCAAAATGGAGACATCCAGTTATTTAGACCGGATAAAAATGCTGATAGAATGATTGATTCAGCGGAACGCTTATTAATGGAGCCTTACCCTAAGGAAGCTTTTATAGAAGCTGTTCATAAAATTGTCAAAGAAAATGCAGAATGGGTCCCTCCCTATGAGAGTGGTGCAACATTGTATATTCGTCCTTTTCTAATGGGTGTGGGTGATATCGTAGGCGTTAAGCCAGCAGATGAATATATCTTTAGTATCTTTGTTACGCCAGTAGGTCCTTATTTTAAAGGGGGATTAAAGCCAGCTAATTTCTTAATTAGTGATTATGATCGTGCTGCACCAAATGGTACTGGAGCGGCTAAAGTTGGCGGAAATTATGCGGCAGGAAATTTAGCAGGTAAACTCGCTAAAGATCAAGGCTACGCGGATGCCATCTTTTTAGATCCTGCTACTAAAACAAAAATTGAAGAGGTTGGTTCTGCTAACTTTTTTGCGATTACAGCGGATAATCGTTTTATCACACCGAAGTCGCCTTCAATATTACCAAGCATTACCAAATATTCTCTAATTGACATTGCGCGTGAACGCCTAGGCATGGAAGCGGTTGAAACAGATGTCTATTTGGAAGAGTTATCTGGTTTTTCAGAAGCTGGAGCAATGGGAACAGCAGCGGTTATTACACCAATTGGCTCAATTGTTCATGGAGAGCATCGTTATGTTTTTGGAAATGGACAAGAAGTGGGATCAGTAACGCAACGTTTATATAATGAACTAGTGGGAATTCAATTTGGCGATATAGTAGCACCAGAGGGTTGGATTCAAAAAGTTAAATTAGGTTAAATTTTAAGTTTTTTCAAAGGTCTTTATTTTGATTTGCGGATTATGAAGATGCTTGTTAGTATTAATCATATTGGATGTATACTATTCGTTTATTTAAGGAGCCGAGAGCATATGTTGAGAGTATTGCGTATGATTTGGAAGGGGTTTGTTAAGTTAGTTCAATTAGCCTTTCTTACTTTCATCTTATTTATCAGTGTTATTGGACTGATTAATCTATATACAATCGGCAGTACTTATTCACAAATGCTGACACCGGAAGAATTAGCAAGCACTGACTTTATGGCGGCTGATGTTCCCATTCTAGTGTTAGGTGCCGGTGTGGTTAATAATGAAGAGCCTAGTTTGATTTTAAAACAACGTTTGGATCAAGCGTTTGAGGTTTACGAATTAGCACCTGAAAAGCGGTTAATTATGAGCGGTGACCATCGTGATATTTACTACAATGAAGTGGCAGTTATGAAAGATTACCTCGTTAATAAAGGGGTGCCGAGTTCGCAAATTTATTTAGATCATGCAGGTTACTCGACTTATGCGAGTTTATATCGCTTGAAAGAAGTGATTGGTGAAGAACGTGTCATCATTGTGACGCAGGGCTATCATTTATCAAGAGCGCTGATGTTAGCACGGGGCTTAGGACTTGACGCTGTGGGTGTTCCTGCACCTGATTCAAAATCTTCAAGAGGTTATCGTGAAATGCGCGAGATATTTGCACGGGTCAAAGATTTTGCGATTACATATTTAGGCTATGAAGAAGAGGAAAGCCCGATTCTTGGAGAAAAATTTGATTTACTGATGGATGGTGACCAAACCAATGATAAAGAGGGTTTGGGCAATTAAATTGCAACGTTTGTTCCGCTAGATGAAAATCAGATTAAAATTAAAGATTGACTTTTAATCGGAAACACTTTAATGTGTAATTATCAACTAAACCTATAAATGATGAAAAGAGGCAATTATCATGCAAACAACTTATTTATTACAATCAGCACGATTTTTTAACAACTACTTTAGATAGTGTTTGTATCTGAACCATGGGTACAAACACAGAACGACAGTTTGTATCTATGAGGAGTTGTTAATGAACATGCCCGCATAGATGAATCGAGTAGATTAAAATCTAATGCGGACTTGTAATAAATAACCGTTTGTTTAGCCATATTCTAAGGTTGAGACAACAGTTATAAAGACCTACTTGGATTTTAATTAATTCAAGTAGGTCTTTTTTATCGTAAAAACAGTCAAGTGAGACACCGTTCAGGCAGAATATAAGGAGGAAATATAATGAAAAATTTACAAAAGTATACTAAAAAAATGATAGCAGGTTTAACAACAATGGCAGCTGTGACAAGTTTATGGACATCTGGCACTCAATTAATTAGTGCTCAAGAAGAAGCAACAAAAGGTCCAATTAGTGTAGGTATTTTCCAATTTAATGATCATGGTTCACTTAACGCTAACCGCGAAGGATTTATCGATGGTTTAGCTGAATTAGGTTATGTAGAAGGTGAAAATTTAACGATCGATTATATGAATGCGAATGCTGATATTGCAAATTTACAATCGATGAGTGAGTCACTTGTAAACAACAATGATTATTTATTCGCAATTGCGACACCAACTGCTCAAGCTTTAGCAGGAGCAACAACGGATAAGCCCATCATTTTCTCTTCGGTGGCAGATCCACTAGGAGCTGGTGTTGTTGATTCCTTTGAAGAACCTGGACGTAACTTAACAGGGACGACAAATATTGGACCAATCCCTGAGCAAATCGATATGTTGTTTGATATTACACCAGATGCTAAGAAAGTAGGCATTATTTATAACTCAAGTGAAGTAAATGCACAGTATCAAGTGGATATAGCAATTCCTGAAATTGAAGCACATGGCGCTGAAGCTGTTTTAGGTACCATCACTTCAACAAATGATATCAGCCAAGTCATGAGCAATCTTGTAAAAGAAGTGGATAGTGTCTACCTAGTAACCGATAACTATATTGCCGCATCGATGCCTTTAGTGGGTGATATTGCGAAAGAAGCGGGTCTGCCAATTATTGGTGGCTCCAATGATATGATTATTGAAAATGGCTTAGCAACTTTTGGTTTAGATTATTATGAATTAGGCGTTCAATCAGCTGAGATGTTAGTTAGAATTATCGAAGAAGATTTAGATCCAGCAACAGTGCCGGTTGAGAAAGCTAAAGTCCTTGAATTAATTGTAAATGAAGACTATGCAGAAGTAATTGGAATTGATCCAACAACCATCAAAGCACCTGCCGAATCAGCAGAATAAATTAATTTATAATGAGAGAAATTTTAAGTTGATTAAAAAACAAGTTGACATTCAGTGAAACATTATTTAATATAAATCTAACGACAAAAATATTGACCTAAAAGCGAGGATAAAAAATGATTAAGCAAGAAATATTACAGCATTCAACATATTACTACGGCTACTTTAGATAGGTTTGTATCTATAACTTTTAGATACAAACATTAAACGAAAGTTTGTATCTATGAGGAGCTGTGATTTTGAATGCCCCGCATAGATAATCTATCCAGATTAAAATCTAAGCGGGTGTAATATGAAACTAGCTTAATTAGCCGAAGGTTAATTAATCAGTTATAAAAAACCTTAGTTAGATTTTAATTATATCTAGCTAAGGTTTTTTTGTTGTTATTATTGGTAAATGTATAAGTAGTTAAAAATTAGGAGGAAATTATTATGAAAAACCCATATCGTTATTTGAAAACAGTTTTAGCGGCTTCGATGGCTGCAGCAAGTTTGGTCTTACCTTTAGCGCACACGACACAAGTTGAAGCTAAAGAAGCAATTAAAGTAGGAATTTTACAATATGTGGAGCATGATTCTTTAGACGCAGCACGAAACGGCTTTATTGATGGTTTAGCAGAAGCAGGCTATGTTGAAGGCGACAACCTAACATTAAATTACTTAAATGCAGGTGCTGACAATGCAAACTTACAATCAATGGCTGAAACGTTAGGTAATGGAAATGATTATGTATTTGCGATTGCGACACCTGCTGCCCAATCTGTAGCCAATGCAGTGACCGATATACCAGTGTACTTCTCAGCTGTAACAGATCCAGTAGACGCTGGTTTAGTCGAAAGTTTAGAAGCACCTGGAAAAAACATTACCGGAACAATCGATGCAGGTCCGATTAAAGAACAAGTTGATCTGTTATTGAGTATCGAACCAGAAGCTGAAAAAATTGGAATTATTTACAATTCGGGAGAAACTAACTCTCAAGGTGAAGCAAACAAAGCAATCGAATACTTGGAAGAGTTAGGTAAAGAAGTAGTGCTTGCAACGGTTACTTCAACAAATGACATTAGTCAAGTGATGGGAACTTTAGTAAAAGAAGCAGACGCTATTTTTACTGTAACGGACAATACAATTGCAAGTGCAATGCCTTTAGTAGGAGACTTAGCTAAAGAAGCAGGATTAGCGATTGTAGGTGGTTCTAAAGATATGATTGTTGAGAATGGTTTAGCAACATATGGTTTAGATTATTATGAATTAGGTAAACAAACTGCTCAAATGTTAGTTAAACAAATTGAGGAAGGTTTAGACACAGCTGCAATTCCAGTTGAATCAGCTGCTGTTTTAGAATTAGTAGTCAATGAAGATTACGCTGAAGCAATTGGTATTGATCCAGCATCAATTCAAGCACCCGCTTCATCAAATGAAGAAAACAATAATGAAGAGTCAACTGCTGACCAAACGTCTGAGGAGGACGAATCAGCAGAATAACAAGCCTAAAGGAGCTAATAGACATGTTATCAAAATTTAAAAGTACATTGAGAAAATCAGTAAAATTTGCTGCAGCGATTAGTTTAATTTTACCTTCGTTAGTAGTAAACCCTGCTGTTTCCGCACAAGAAGATGAAACAATTGAAATAGGTGTATTACAATTAGTTCAACATGAAGCCTTAGATGCTGTTTTAAAAGGATTTACAGAAACACTTGATGCGTCTGAATATGCTGATCGTATTGAATGGGATATTCAGAACGCGAATGGCGATCAATCTGCCTTACAATCGATGGCTGAGAAGGTGGCACGTGATAATGATATTCTATTTGCGATTGCGACACCAACAGCTCAAGCGTTAGCAACTGCCGAAACTGAGAAACCAATTTTTATTGCAGCTGTAACAGATCCAGTTGAAGCTGGTCTGGCTGATTCGTTAGAAGAACCTGGTCGTAATGTGACAGGAACAAGTGATATGGCACCGATTGCCGATCAAGTCGACTTGCTAGTTAGAAATTTCCCAGATGTGAAAACGGTAGGGATCATCTATAACTCAAGTGAAGTCAATTCAATGGTTCAAGCTAAAACTGCGACAGAAGAATTGGAAGCAGCTGGCTTAACGGTTGAGGTAACAACTGTTACCAACACGAATGATATTGCACAGAATATGACTGCTTTAGTAGAAAAAGTGGATGCGATGTTTATGGTGACGGATAACACAATTGATAGTTCAATTGCTTTAGTCGGTGATATCGCTAAAGCAGCTGGTATTCCAACGATTGGCTCTTCAGATTCAGTTGTTTTAACCAATGGGCTAGCTACATTATCAAGCTCATATGAAGAATATGGGATTCAAACAGCCGAGATGGTTATCAGAATGCTGGATGAAGACTTATCGGCAAGTGAAATGCCAATTGAATTAGCAAAAGAGTTCAACATAATTGTGAACAAAGAATTTGCAGAAGCAATTGGTATCGACCCAGAAACTATTAAATAGTAGAAAAAATGAGAGGTGCAATTGATGAAAGAGAAACATCCTAAATTTATGAACAAATCGTTGTTACTTGCTATGCTAATGTCGCTACTTGCGATCATCCTATCTCCTTTGGCAAATGCCAATGCTCAAGAAGACACCCCTATCAAAATAGGCGTACTTCAGCACGTTGAGCACGAAGCACTTAATGATGCCCAACAAGGTTTTATTGATCGTATGAATGAAGAATATGGCGACCGTATTGAGTGGGACATTCAAAATGCGAGCGGGAATATGGCTAGTCTTCAATCAATTGCTGAGAAATTAGCGAGAGAAAGTGATGTTCTATATGCTATTGCAACGCCAGCGGCTCAAGCGTTAGCTGCGGTAGAAACTGAAAAACCAATCTTCTTTTCAGCTGTCGCAGCTCCTTTACAAGCTGGACTTGTTGATACGATGGAAGAACCAGGTCGTAATTTAACTGGAACGACTAACTTAGGTCCGATTGAAGATCACGTTGAGTTGTTAATTAAAAATTTCCCTGATGCTAAAAATATAGGTATTCTGTATAACTCAAGTGAAGTTAACGCGCAGCATCAAGTAGATCTTGCAGTTGAAGCAATGGAAGCCAGAGATTTAACGCCGGTGTTAGGCACGATTACAAGTACAAACGATATTCAACAAATTCTGAGTTCCCTCATCGAAGAAATTGATGTATTATTGATGGTAACAGATAATACAGTCGATAGTTCGATTGCTTTAGTAGGAGACATGGCAAAAGCAGCTGGCATTCCAACAGTGGGGTCTTCGGATTCAGTAGTGAAGGCTAATGGCCTAATGACGATTTCAAATTCATATATTGATTACGGTGTTCAAACAGCAGAGATGGCAATTCGTTATCTTGAAGAAGACTTAAATGTCGCGGAAATGCCGGTTGAAATTGGGAAGAATTTTGTTATGATTGTGAATGAAGAATTCGCTGAAGCAATTGGCATTGATCCAGCTACATTGGTAGAATTAGACTAATTGCTGATTATAAAGAGTTAAGTTAGAAAAGAGGAAAATCATTATGTTAGATGTTATCGCATCAAGTTTTACCCAAGGATTGCTTTGGGCGGTTATGGCAGTCGGGGTTTATGTAACATTTCGTCTGTTAGACATTGCAGATTTGTCAGCTGAAGGGGTATTTCCGCTTGGTGCAGCCGTAAGTGCTTCAATTATTACAATGGAGCATAGTCAAGAATTAGCACCATATATTCCGTTTATTGCGACATTAGCTGCTTTCGTAGCAGGAGCCATCGCAGGTTTAGCTGCAGGAGTCATCCATACAAAGTTAAATATTCCGCCACTCTTAACAGGGATTTTAATTTTAACTGGTTTATATTCAATTAACTTGAATATTATGGATGGACGTCCAAACATTGCATTGTTAGGTAAAATTACAATTTTTACTGCTTTACAAGATGCAACTGGATGGAGCAAGAATACAACTGTAGCAGTCATCACTGCGATTGCCTTAGCAATTATCCTGACAATACTAATTTTGTTTTTACACACCGAAGTTGGTCTAGCTTTAAGAGCTACTGGTGATAATGACAAGATGAGTGAAGCGAATGGTATTAACACAAATCGCATGAAGATTGTTGGTTATATGATTGGTAATGGTTTAATTGGTTTAGCTGGCGCAATGCTTGCTCAAAACAATGGCTTTGCTGATATTGGAATGGGAACTGGGACAATTGTTATTGGATTAGCATCGGTTATTATTGCGGAAGTAGTGGTGCCGAACTTGACATTAGGCAAACGTCTAACAACGATTATAATTGGTAGTTTTGTTTACCGCTTGATTATTGATACAATCTTGAATCAACCATTTGTCACTGTAAAAGCGACTGATTTAAGATTATTCCAAGCACTTCTGTTAATGTTAGTTCTTTACTTACCAGAGTTTCAGAAACAACAAGGGCGTTTAAAACGTCGTAGAGAACTTGCGAAAGGAAGAAGATAACATGACTGAAAAAAGACTCGAATTAATTGATATTCATAAGACCTTTGAAGCGGGAACTGTCAATGAAAACTATGTATTAAAAGGCGTTAATTTGACATTAAATGCTGGAGACTTTGTGACTGTTATCGGAGGTAACGGTGCAGGAAAATCAACGTTGCTTAATACAATTACAGGTGCTTTGTCACCAGATTCTGGTTCAATCATTATTGATAACCAAGATGTAACAGCGTTGGCAACAGCAAAACGCTCTAAATTAATCTCACACGTTTTCCAAGATCCTAAGATGGGAACAGCTTCACGCTTAACGATTCAAGAGAATTTAGCTTTAGCTAATAAACGTGGTTTAAAACGTGGTTTGTCAAAAGGTGTGAAAGCTGATGACAAAGAAATGATGCGTGAGCGTCTAGCTACGTTGGAATTGGGCTTAGAGAACCGTTTGACAACAGACGTAATGTATTTGTCAGGTGGTCAGCGTCAAGCCTTAACCTTATTAATGGCAACTTTACGTAAACCGGAATTACTATTGTTAGATGAGCATACTGCTGCACTTGACCCTAAAACAAGTGAAATGGTATTGAATTTAACAGATAAAATTGTCAGAGAACAAAACTTAACAACGCTTATGATTACGCATAATATGGCGGATGCTTTGGCATACGGTAATCGTACGATTATGTTACACCAAGGCCGTATTATTTTGGACGTGGCGGGTGAAGAGAAAGCTAATATGACCGTAACGGATCTATTAGAGATGTTCAAACGCGAAGCGGGCGAAAGCATTACAAATGATGCCATGTTATTATCGTAATAAAAAATCAGTCTAAAGAGTGAGTCTTTTGAAACGGGAATCCGTTATACTGAAAGAGCTCACTAATAGAATAGTTTAAATATTGCGTGTGAGCTTTTTAAAGTTCATGCGCATTTTTTTTACTTAAAGAATAATTGAGGTTTGTTTGAGCGTTCAGTGAATGATACTATTAGTAGGAGAAGCGTTTAAAAACGAGTATTTGAAGGAGGATTATCAATGTATTTTGATTCAACGTATGTATTAGTATTAATTGGTATGGCAATTGTTATGTTTGCACAACACCGTGTGACCTCAACTTTTGCGCAATTTAGTTCAGTAGAGACAAGTAAACGTATTACGGGTCGTCAGGCAGCCGAGGCGATTCTAGCTTACAGTAATATTCATGATGTGACAGTCGAACATGTTAGAGGGAACCTAACCGATCATTATGACCCACGTAATAAAGTATTACGCTTATCAGATGCGACATATGATTCTGATTCAATCGCAGCTGTAGCAGTAGCCGCTCATGAATGTGGGCATGCAGTACAAGATGCTCAAAACTACCATTTCTTAAAAGTTCGCAGCTTTTTAGCGCCCATTACACAAATTGGGTCAACCATTGCGATGCCTATGATTTTTCTAGGTTTAATATTGAGTTGGATGGGCTTAGTTCAATTAGGAATTCTAGCCTTTTCTTTAGTGCTTGTGTTCCAAATTGTAACGTTACCGGTTGAATTTGACGCAAGTAAACGTGCTTTGGCTATTTTAGAAGACGGTGGTTTCATTTTAGCGAATGAAACACCAAGCGCTAAAAAAGTATTGAATGCTGCTGCTTTTACTTATATTGCCGCAACATTAAGTACGGCTTTACAATTATTAAGATTAATCTTAATATCAAACCGTCGCAGAAACTAATCAATTAAATAGATGTCTTAGGAGGTTTATAGTGTGAGTTTGTGGCAAAAAATGAAAAAAAGAAGAGTTAATCCACAGTTAGCTCATGATTTAATCGCAAAGACGAATGCAGAAGTGGATAAAATTAATCCCCTTAACATTATGGTTGTAGGGAAAACCGGAAGTGGTAAAAGTACACTTATCAACGCACTATTCAGAGATAAAGTTGCGACAACTGGCGTTGGAATGCCGATTACTCAAACGGTTGAAAAACTAACTAAAGAAGGCGTTCCGCTCACAATATTTGATACAAAAGGTTTAGAGCTAAATATTGATGTTCAACACGAGGTGTTGAGCGAGCTGTCTGACCTGATAAAAACAGAAACAGCCAAAGGAGCGCAACATGCCCTTCATTTAGTTTACTATTGTTTAAATGCGAATATGTCGCGAATAGAATCCTATGAGTTAGAATTAATCGAGGCTTTAGCGCAACAATTACCGGTTATCATTGTACTTACACAAACTATTGGAGAAGAGACTGGGAAATTCGAGCATTATTTAAACTCAATGAAGTTACCAGTTGAAGCAATCATCCCTGTTCTGGCCAAAGATTATCGAATCACTAAACAAAATATGATTCCAGCTTTTGGTTTGCAAGAATTAATTGACGCGACATTGGAAGTTATCCCTTCTGAGGTGCATAAAGCTTTTATCAACGCCCAACAAATAGATATTAAACTCAAAGAAGAAAAAGCTAAGAGTTGGGCTAAAACCTATATTACTTCAGCTTTTGGAGTAGGCTTTACGCCGATTCCGATTGCCGATGCAACGCTTTTAGTCCCGATGCAAATCACCATGTTAGGGCATATCACAGCGATTTTCGGTTTGTCATTGGATAAATCTCAAGTCATTAGTATGATTGCAGGTGTAGGTGGTACAAGTGGTACAACGCTATTAGGTAAGTTTTTAGTCAGTTCAGTCTTTAAGGTAATTCCTGGAATTGGCACGATAACCGGTGGCGTGATTAGTGGTGCAACCGCAAGTGTTTTAACAGTTGCTTTAGCTTATAGCTACATAGAAGTGTTAAAACGTATCGCAGTGGCAGAGAGCCAAGGTGAAGACTTAAAATTAGTTGAGATTCAAAAGTTAATGAATCAGAGTTTTACAGAACAATTATCAATGGTATCCAATATTTTACCTAATACTGTTCAAAATAAGTTTGTACCAGAGTGGCTTGAACACTTTATGAAATAACCATAACCCGTTTTACAATCAGCCTTGTCAAACTGACAAAGTATGGCTTGTAAAGCGGGCTTTTTTATTAGGAAAATTCGATATTATATCGGCCATTTACCTCTAATGTGTCGACTCATTTTTTAAGTTAGCACGATACAACGGACGCAAATCAATATACTCTAAAAAGACGAACTAAACAGTTCGCCTTCTTAAAATAACCATAAGTCTTCTTCTATATTTCTGATTACTTAATTTCTTTACGTTTAAATAGAGTTAAGCCAACAAACGTAAAGACAATAAAGTATATAAACGCGACAATGTAAGAAGCATTCTCAATACCGAATACTGACAAAGCAACGTCTGGATTCAACTCCGTTAAAACATAAGGTCGTATAGCCTTTATCCATTCACTCGCGTAAGAAGCTAAATTTAAAAACAAAGGTGACATAATAAGTATAATCATTAGAACTGTAATTGGCATTGTGCCGTCAGATACGAATAAAATAGCAATATACAGCGCTAGATAAGCTAACCAAATTGGGAGGTAGGCTAAGAACTTATCGACGACAATCATTTCTACCAGCGAACTAAAATCAGTTGGGTAGAAAAATTGAATGACAAGTGCGAAAGTTAAAAATGAAAGGGCAAGGAATATCAGTGCAAAAGTTAAGGATGAAATGAACTTGCTGAAATAAATCTTGGTTCTTGAGTAGCCAATACTTGCACTATTGACAATTGTTCGATGCTTAATGTCATTGTTAAACGTAGTTAACGTTAAGCCGAGTAAGAAATAGACAGCCATTGAAGTAGCAAATTCAGCGTAAGCTTGTGCTAGAAAATAACTTGGAATGCCACCAGTTCCTGAGAAATTGTTCTCAAATAAGTAAGGCACAATGACGATAGCCATGCTGATTAAGCTAGACATTAAGAGCCATATTTTGGGAGAGAGACGTACTTTTAGTTGATAAAATTCAGCTTTAATTAAATTAAACATGGTGTGTGTCACGTCCTTTCGATTCAATCATATTGAGGAAAACTTCTTCCAATTTATGGGTTTTACGGACCAGGTGTGAAAGTTTAAATTCATTCTGGAACAGAGTATCGGCTAAATCTTCTGCCGGAATGTTTAAGTCATAGACTTTGATTAATTCGTCTGTATCTAGTTCCATTTGAGCATCAGGAAAGGCCGTTTGCAGAATATTGATAGCCGCTAAAGGTTTGTTAACGCGTATTTCGTAATAGCTTTGAATTCTTTCTTGCAATTCCCCTTTGGTAAATTCATCGATTTTATTACCTTGTTCTATAATGACAAAGCGAGTGGCTAAGTGCTCTAGCTCAGTCAGAATATGTGAAGAAACAAGAATCGTTAATTCCTCTTCTTGAGCTAATTTCAATAACAAATCACGTACTTGTATAATGCCGGTAGGATCGAGTCCATTCGTTGGTTCATCAAAGATAAGCAGTTGAGGACGATGAAGGAGTGCTAAAGCAATCGCAAGTCTTTGTTTCATCCCTAGAGAAAATTCTTTGAATTTCTTACGGCGTGTATCTGCTAAATCAACAAGCGCCAACATTTCATCGACCCGATTTTGGTCTTTAATGTTGCGTTGAATGCGATAATATTCTAAATTTTGCTTTGCTGTCAAATCTGGGAAAAAGGCAGGTGCTTCAATAATTGTGCCGACAAAATGACGATTTTCTAAAGCTCCTTGTTCATCTAATGAACCAAACAGACTCAAAGAACCTGAAAATTCTGGCGTCAACCCAGTGATAATACGGAATAAAGTTGTTTTACCTGCACCGTTGCGCCCAGCAATCCCTACAATCTCTCCTTTACTGACGGTTAAATCGAAGTTATTCAACGCTAATTGCTTCCCGTATCGTTTAGTCAGCTGCTTAACTTCTAAAATTGTTTCACTCATGTTAGCTAATCCTTTCTATAATAAACATTCATTTGATCTCCTTAAGTATGTCATGTAAAAATGATAAAGAAATCAGTCGCGAGGACTACCCACCTACCAAAATATGAATTTTTTCATTTATAGATTGACAAAGGATAAGACGTCCAGTAATATAACTAAATGTAAATAGTAATTGTTACGAATTGATTTTTCTAAAATGAAGGAGTCCAAATATGAAGAAAATATCAACGCAATTTTTTAATCTATTCAGTATGTTGTCAATTATACTATTGTTATTAGGCAATAGTCTTGTCGCAAGCGCTCAAGAAAAGAAGCAAGTCATGACAACTTTTTATCCAGTCTATTATCTAGCAGAAAGAATTGGCGGAGATGCGATTGAAATTTCAATGTTGTTAGAAGGTAACCAAAATGCTCATGATTATGAAGCTAGTGCAAAGGATGCAGCGAGAACACAGTCATCTGATTTATTTATTTACCAAGATGACGAAATGGAGTATTTTGTCAGTAGTTTATTTAACTTGATTGATCTTGATAAAGTGCAGGTGTTAGAAACGACTGTTGGCATCGAATTGTTAGCGGGAGACGCTCATGATCACGACCATGATGATGAAGACGGCCACGACCATGACCATGATCACTCGCATGATTATGATCCGCATACATGGTTAGATCCGATGATTTATGCGCAACAAGCTGCGAATGTTAGGGATGCATTGATTGAATTGGATTCAGCTAACGAAGCGGTTTATCAAGCGAATGCTGAGGCATTAATTGCTGAATTAGAAGTATTAAATCAAGAATTTGAAGAACAATTAGCTCAATTAGATGATCGTCGCATTGTCGTGCAACACGCAGCTTTTGGCTATTTAACACATGCGTATGATTTAGAGCAAGTTGCGATTGCGGGCATTTCGTCGACGCAAGAACCGAGTGCTCAGGCTTTAGCAAGTATGCAGGATTTTATTAAATCAGAACAAATTAGTGTTGTCTATGTTGAGCCGTCATTGGATCAAGCGATTGCCAATACCGTCACAAGTGTCAGCGATGTAGAATTGCGTCCTTTGAGAACACTTGAAACAGTGAGTGCTGATGAAATGGCTGAGGGGATCGACTATTTTTCAATAATGAGAGATAATTTAGTTGAATTGACGCGCTAATTCTACTATTATTGCTATGAAATAGAAATATTCAATACAACCTACAGAACCGAACGGATTGTTGGCTAGTTTGCTACGCTTTCCGTTCGGTTAACGTTGTGTATATAAAAAAATTAAAGAAAGACTAACTATATAAAGTCAAGCAATAAGTTGTAAAAACATTACGTTAAATTTTAGAAATTGAGGGCACACCAAATAAGCTCAAAGAGTGTATTTTTTAAAATTTACTGTAATCGAACTTCG
>NZ_WJQT01000013.1 GCF_009659375.1 Fundicoccus ignavus | reverse complement strand
ATTCCAGCAGTCAGAACTTGTGATGTGAATGAAAGTGCAATGTAAATTGAAGGTTAAACCTTATAAAAGGGAGGTTTTTAAAAAAGAGAGGCCGTTTTGAAAAATGTCCTTGACTAAGGGTCCAATTCATTTGTAGTCTTATCTCATTTTGACTTATTAAGAGCTTCTTTGCTTCAGAATCGCGTTTTATTCAGTCAATTGATTAGGTGCTAGTTATTAGGAAAGAGACACTTGAACGGTGCTTGATAATATATGCGAATCAGGCAGGCAAAGTTCTATTGAATTGAGCACGATTTTCAAATCGCTTTTATGTTGGCTATTTTGCATAGTAATCTGGCTGGGGGGAATATGATTGTGTCACACGATTAAATCATTAGTGGATAAAGATGTAAGGCTGTTTACGAGAGACTTATAAGAAAGGTTAGGGGAAATTAGAATTATATTATAGGATAGTTAGAGTTCTACCACAAGCCTTGTCTTTAAAGGGTAAATGCATTAAAGTAGTTCTTAGTGAATTTTTTTACTATTCTTTTTAAATATAAACTAAAGAAAATAAAAAGGTAACAACTTTGAAGGAGATTTCAAATGGAAATTGCAATGAATTTGCTGTTGATGTTAGGTGGGGTCGCAGTCTTCATGTTCGGTATGAAGCAGATGAGCTCAGGTTTGGAACAAAGTGCAGGTCCTGGTATTCGTAATGCCTTTAAAAAGATGGACAAAAACCGTATGGTCAACTACGGAATTGGGATTGGAGCAACTGCTTTAGTTCAATCATCGTCAGCATCATCGATTATGACAGTCGGCTTAGCGCATGCAAAGATTATTTCAGTGAAGCAAGGTGCTGGATTTATCTTGGGTGCAAAAGTCGGAACAACTCTAACAGCTTTTATCTTTGCCTTATCAGGTTTGAGTAAAGGCGGCTTTTCAATTAGTGCAGTGTTCGCCTCATTGGCTTTCGTGGGTGTTATGATCATTTTCACGACAAGTAATGAGAAATTAAATAAAATCGCACCGTTCTTAATTGGTTTCGGTATGTTATTTATCGGATTAGAAGTAATGGAAGTTGCGATTGGTGGAGCTGATTCAACTTTAAGTATCGAGCTTTCTAAAATTTTTAAATATGAAATTATGCAGAATCCATTTTTATTAGTTCTGTTAGGCATTTTATTTACAGGAATCATTCAGTCATCTTCTGCTGCCACTGGTGTATTTATTGCATTCTTAGCAACAGGTATCATCTCAAATATTGATCAATCCTTCTTCTTAGTGATGGGGGCTAATATTGGGACATGTAGTGATGGTATAATGGCCTCTTTAACAACAAATGCGAACGGTAAACGTATTGCATTATTCCACGTGATAACAAGTATTATCGGTGCATTAGTCTTTATGGTAATTTTAATTGTCTTTAGAACACCAATTGTTGGTTTCTTTGAGAACATGTTCCCAAATAGTCCACAATTCAGTTTAGCAACCTTTAACTTAATTTATAACACGATTTATACATTAGCTTTATTATTAGTACTAGATCCATTGGTAAACTTTGTAACGAATAAGATTAAAGATAAAGAAGAAGCGTTAGAAGAAGTTTCTTTCATCGACGAAAGATTCTTACAAACGCCATCTGTTGCGATTGAGCAAGCTTTGAAAGAAATGTATTCAATGGCAAATTTAGCTAAAGAAAACATCGACCGTGCCTTTAACTCATTAATCAATGAAGATATGAGCGAAAGTAAAGAGATTGCGGATACAGAATACCGTATCAACTACTTAACAAACACATTAATCAGTTTCTTTATCAAAATATCAACAGTCAACACCAATTCAGAAGATGAATTGTTACTTGGTGGCTTACACCATGTAGCAAGTGATATTGAACGATTAGGTGACTATGCTGTATTGATTGTTAAAGAAACGAACGATATGAGTCAGAATAATATTAAGTTCTTAGATGAAACAAAAGAAGAGCTTCAAGAAATTTACGAGTTAATCGGTAAAATGTTTGACTTAGGCTTTGATGCTTTTGTTAACCGTCAAACAGAGAACTTCCCGAAAATTGCACGTACTCATAAGAAAATCAAAAAGAAAATTTCAGCATCACGTGATGCTCACGTAAATCGTTTAAGTTCAGGCCGTTATCCAGTTGAAGCGTCAAAAGCGATTTACCAAGCTTTGTTCTCACTTCAAAGAATTTCAGATCACTTGGTCAACATTGCTTACTCAATCCGTTCAACAACGGGTAGCAAGAAAGAAGCGATGCAAGCAGTGAAAAATGAACAAAAACAAGAAGACCGTCGGGTGTCTTAATTAGATAAATAACTAGAAAGCAGCTATCGATTCGATGGCTGTTTTTTGTATAGTCGTTAACGTTTGTGTTTGCTTCGCTCAGTGTGTGGAATTGCAATGGCCTAGCCGATTGCCCTTTATACCGCTATAGGCAACCCCACGCGCCGAGTTATGCAAGGTTGGGGGAAGTTGGTATCCAATTTTTTGAAACAATTCAATAACTAATTTTCGTTAATCGTACATTGTAGTGATTAGGTTGGAACGTCATAAAACCGTTGCGAAACCGCGACGTTCCATTAAGCGTCCAGCGGCACGTGTCCCCGCGTTCGACGTTCCATTAGGCGTTCATCTAAGTCACTCCCACCTAAACTTAACAACACAAGAATTATCGTGTCTGAAAGACACGATAATTCGTTCGAAATGAGCCTCCTTAATAAAGCATCGAGTGATATTTAGTATTTTGTAAGGGGGATGGTTGGTGTATGATAGAAGTAATTAAAGTGGGGTGGGAACATGGCAAAATGGTTGAAATGGGCGATGGAGTTACAGGCGATTGCTCAGGCTGGTTTGGAATATTCGAAGGATGTGTTTGATTTGGAACGCTTCGAAATGATTCGCGAATTAAGCGTGGAAATCATGGAGGAATACACAGAGGTTGAGCCAGAGAAGTTACGTGAATTATTTGCGAATGAAACAGGTTATGCGACACCAAAAGTTGATGTACGTGGCATTGTGTTTAGTGAAGGTAAAATCCTGTTAGTGAAAGAAAAGGCAGACGGAAAATGGGCCTTGCCAGGTGGCTGGGGCGATATTGGGTATTCGCCAAGCGAGGTTGCGGTGAAAGAAGTGTGGGAAGAATCAGGCTATGTCGTTGAAGCGAAGCGTTTAATTGCGGTCATCGATAAGAAGTTTCACCCTCATCCGCCGTCTCCTTACTATATTTATAAGCACTTTATTTTGTGTCAATTAGTCGGTGGGCAGGCGACAACGGGGATCGAAACCTCAGAAGTCCAATTTTTCTCCGAAGATGCTTTGCCTCCCTTGTCCTTAGGTCGCAATACTGAATCGCAAATTCACTTGGCTTTTAAATACTTGCACAATCCTGAGGAACCGGTATATTTTGATTGAGAGGTGAGCCTATGAGAATTCGATTACTAGATACTGAGGAAGCTGCCCCCATGCATTTATTATTATTGGCGGATCCATCTGAAATGTTAATCAACGACTACTTGGCAAATGGGCAATGTTATGTGTTAGAAAACGAAACGTCAGAAATTTTAGGCACCTTTGTTTTACAAGCACAAAATACGACTAAAATTGAATTGGTGAATGTAGCGGTGTCTGAAGCTTATCAAGGGCATGGTTTAGGGCGTATGCTTGTAGAAGCGGCGATTGAGACGGCGCGTAACCAGTCTTATCAGCAATTATTAGTTTGTACAGGTAATTCAAGTATTGGGCAGTTTGCGCTTTATCAGAAGTGTGGCTTTCGGGTTGAGAGTATTGAACGGGATTATTTTATCCGTCATTATCCAGATGTTATTATTGAGAATGGAATTCAGTGCCGGGACCGTATCTGTTTGACGCAAAATCTGTCAGAAAGTTAGGCTTTCAGAGGTAAACATGGTAGAATACTCGAGAAGCAATTGATTTCTTTCAGGGCGATCAATAGAGTTAGGAGACAGATTTTGAGAATTTTTTTATTAATTCAAGCACTTGTATTGGGAGCATTTCATGCCTATTCGCTGTCAGCAATTCAGGAGAAAGACGTAGAGCGTTCAGTAGAGTTTGAAGAGATGTTTAATGCGTTAGGTAAAACCGATTTGGTAGAACAAAAAGTCTTTTTGATTCGCACGACGCGTTGGATGTCCTTATTATTCCTCCCGTATTGTGTTTTCAGTATGACTTACTTTCTACGGTCTGGTTTTCCGTGGGTGATCACGGCTGGATTTGTGACGATGGTTGTGACAGATTATAGCTTTAGTCTTAAGAAAATTAAGCTTGCGAAAACCTTGGAGGAAGCAATCAGTGTGACACTATTAGATCGCATTATTTTATGGGTGACGTTTGTGTTGCTCGCAATTCAGGTGAGTATTTTGTTATAGGCATTCATTTTGCCGGTTATTTATGTTAAGATGAGTCGATTACTTTTGGAGCGTCGACTCCGAGCAAAGGAGGAACGCGCATGAAAAAACGTTGGACGATTGATCAAATTAAACAGTTCGTCGAGGCTAACTCAACGACTAAAGTTTTGTCCACAGAATATCACGGTTTTTCGCAAAAATTATTGTTGCAATGTGAGTGTGGCAACAAATTTGAAAAGACTTTTACGAAATTCAAAGACAAACATCAAAGACAATGTGATGTTTGCCAACCACCAAAGCCATCACGTTAATCATTCAGGCACCTATCTTTCTGGTAGGTGTTTTTATTTTACCTAAATATGTCACACTTGTTTTAGAGAAGGATGGGTGCTCCCTTTAGAAAAAGACCGTTTCATGTGTAGTGGCGCGTCTTCCTCTCTTCCTTCCATGAAGGATACTACGCCTCATTTGTCTACTGAATTCTTACGTCGCTAGCGCTCCTAAGACTTCATGTGCGTCAAATGGCCTGAGACTACGAATGAAACGGTCTTATTTCTTCAGTCAGCAAGTAATGGCAGATCAAATTTATCTAGTAAGCAGATAAGTATGAAATTAGACGGCAAGTTTAAAAGTCCAGTTGTGTAAGCGGATACTTTTTGTGGTACACTATAAGTGAAACGAGGTGGTTGCAGATGGTAAAATATGTAGTAGAAGAATTTGAAGCACGATCGGGAATCTTTAAGAGTCAACAAGCGAAGGTTTACCAAGAAATTGCCGACCATGCGAATAAAAAAGGTTTGAAGATTATCAAGGTAAGTGAACCTGATGATAAAGGGCGTTGTACAGTGATATTTGAAGAAGTTAAGTAAGTCATTTCGGATGACTTAGTCGCAGTGGGTTTGGTTCAGCTAAATTCAAGGAAGAGGTGCGATTGAGATGATGCAAGAGTACAATCGAATTTTAGTTGCAGTTGATGGGTCCGATAGTTCATTAAGTGCTTTGAAAAAAGCTGTCTCGATTACAAAACGTAATCATGGAAAATTGTATATTGTACATATACTTGACGATACGGGGAGTTTACCGTTTGATGTTGCACAGTTTGAGAAAATTGCTCGTAACAAAGGAAATGAATTATTAGAAAAATGTCATCACTATACAATTGAAAATGGTTTAGACGATGTAGGGATATTGATGGAAGTTGGCTCACCAAGAACAATGATTAGTAGTACCATTCCTGAAAGAGAGAATATTGATTTGATTATAATGGGTGCGCGTGGTTTGAATGCAGTAGAGCGTATCTTTATTGGATCTGTTTCTGATTTCGTGGTACGTCGGGCGATTTGCGATGTCTTAATCGTAAAGACCGAAAGTGATATTATGCCGGAAATATTGATGGATTAAATAAAAAATGACTGTTATTAGCTTTTGCTAATAACAGTCATTTTTATATCTTTTATTAAAGTATCTGTTCAATTAATTGAGTTAATTTCGCCGGTGAAACTTGTCCACGAACGATTTCTTCGACATGTCCTTCAGCATCAAGTATCACGGTTAAAGGTAGTATCGTTGCTCCAAATAAATATTGATTGCTCATTTCAGTATCGAAGTATATTGGCATTGATAAGTCCATTTCATCAGCAAAAGTTAAAGCTGCTTCTTGAGTTTCAGTAGGCTTGCTTTCAGTTGCGTTAATCATTAAGAAATTAATGTCATCCCCATAAGTTTGGTAAGCTTCTTCAAAGTAGGGCATTTCGACTTTACAAGGTTCACACCAAGAAGCCCAAATGTTAATCAGTGTCCCTTTACCATAATTTTCAGACAAATCAATTTCATCACCGTCCGTATTTAAGTAAATTGAAGAAGGCCCTTCCCAATCTGTTTTGGCTTGATTGTTAGATGTGATATCAATTGAGCCTTTGCTCTCTTCTTCCATAGGTTCGCTTTCTTCTATAGTGCTACTTGTAGCGACGTGGCTTTCATCACTCTTAACCTGCGGTGAAATTTCGGTGGAACTTTCTTCAGTCACAACCTCTTCGGTTGTTGAATTGATTTGATAAATATAAAAGGCCCCTCCAAATAATACGATAATCATTGTAATCAGTAATAATAGTTTTTTCATTGTAAACTCCTAACTTAGTGATAATAATAATTGTTCGAGCCAACCAAAAATTGAACCGATGCCCATAAGAATCAATAGGCTACCCGAAATAATTCGAATGCCTCGATAGTGTTGTTTAATCCATGTGAGAACATTTTGTAATTCTTGAATAAGCAAAGCGCTCAAAACAAAAGGAATGCCTAAACCCAATGAGTAACTTAACAATAGTGTGATGGAAGTTAAATAAGAATCTGAAGTAGCTGCATAAGATAAGGCACTAGCTAGAAAAGTCCCCACACAAGGTGTCCAACTAATTGAAAAAATCATACCAAATAAAAAAGCGTTAGTATTCTTGACAGAGCTTTTGGGTGCGAAAGTAAAGCGGCTCATTAGTGGGTTTCCTAGCAAGTAATCCAAACCCAATAAAATCATAAAACTACCTGCTACAATATGAATAGCCGTACGATTGATTAACACAAAACGCCCTATGCTCGTGACAAAGATGCTCATTATTACAAAAATAAATGTAAAGCCTAGAACAAATTGAATGGCTTGGGGGAGAAGTGAAGGTGATTTATCCTTCTGGCTATCTTGCGTTTGTCCTGTTAAATAAGCCAAGTAGATAGGTAACATGGGTAATAAGCAAGGGGAAATAAACGTTAAAACTCCTTCAACCCCTAATAAAAAGTGTTGCATAGTTCACCTTCCTTTACACTAGTTTTTCTATTCTAACACATAAGATTGCGAAAAGTTTGAATTTTGTTTGAGAATTTATTTAAGCTATCAGTTTCCTCACAATATCTCTATTAAGAAAGCGTTTAGTCTAGGATTATATACATGTAGCGTGTATAATCTAGTGTAAGAAAGCAGTTACAAGAAAGGAGGCCATTAAGCATGACTTTACCCAATATAGGTAGACCCGCGCGAAATGCCTTATTAACGGTTAATATCACAGAACTAAAGCAGTTAACGCCATTCACTGCTCAAGATATTTTAAAGTTACACGGTGTCGGTCCTAAAGCAGTTGAAATGCTTACCAAAGCGCTCGAAGCTGAGGGGTTATATTTTGCAGAGAAGTCTGAGTTGCCTTTCTCTACGCCTTTCATGGTGGTTGGTGATTTAGGATGCGATAATGCCCCTAAAAGACGTGTAGTGCGGGACTATCTCATCGCTTCATGGATGCAAGACCAAGCTCAGCTAACGAAATGTTTGAGTGAAGAGGTCACAATTGAAACCACGAATAGTGAAAGCCACCACGGACTAGAAGCTTTAATGTCGTTGCGTTCAGTTTCGCCGGAACAAATAAGTAGTTTAGAAATCAAGCAGATTCTCTCGCATGGAAAATATGCTTCTGCTCATGGAAAAGTGACCAAACATGATGGATCAACCATACATTTTGCGGAGTTCCAGATATTTGAGAGTCATAAGAAAGATGCTAAAATAAGCCATATCACCATTTATTAACCATTTTTTCATTTAATTATTAAGCGTGTAAACAAATAAAATTAGATAGGAAGTGCCAGATGGTTAGAATTGAACGACGTGAATTTGAACAAGTTGAACCTTTTATTGAAACTATTTTTCGTGAACAAGCCCTCGATCATTTCGAAGAAATTCGTGAAAAAATCGAAGAAACCATTACTTTGGCGGCCTATAAAGGAGAAGAGTTGGCTGGCAGCTTGGTAGCACAAAGAAAATATGATCATTTGTACATACAGTATTTGACCGTTTCAACAGCTTTTCAAGGTCAGAATATTGGAACGCAGCTCATGGAAACTGCCGAAAACTTAGCGCGTGAAATGGATATTGTCAATATCACGTTAAGAACGCGTCATTATCAAGCCGCCGATTTTTATCATAAATGTGGCTACACGTGTTACGCTACATTGGAAGATATGCCGATGAGAGGCGTCGCGATGCACTATTTTTTCAAAAGAATTGTCTAATTTTGGAGGAGGTAAGTCATGATTTACTATCAAACAATCGATATTCGAGTAGCAGAACCTATTTGTCATGAAATTTTTGAAGAACAACAGAAAGCGGAATTTGGGCAGCATATTTCAAGGAATGCGGACACTTTGTCTATTGCAGCTTTTGATGATCGCGAAGTGATTGGTGCGATTATTGCGAAAGTCGAGTATGATGCGTTGGAAGTCGCTCAATTGACGGTAAAGAAAGATTACCGCAAACAAGGCATAGGCCGACAACTTTTGAATGAAATTGAGCGAATTGCTAAAGAAAAAGGAATTATTAATATTACGTTGACGACTCAGTCTTTTCAGGGAACTAGATTCTACGAGGAACAAGGGTATCGAATTTACGGTGAGTTAAAAGACATGCCAAGAGTTGGCGAGAATCGTATTTTCTTTTATAAACGACTTAAATAACGAAGGAAAGCATCTTTTTTTATAAAAGGTGCTTTATTTTTTTAGAAAAATCTATAACAAAATGCTTCCTCAAATTATCGACTTTTACAACAGAAACTATAACAGTTTTGAGCATCTGTATAGATGAAAACCTTTGCAGAAAACGTTGACAAAGAAAATTAATGCGGTTACAATCTAGTTAACCGGTTTCCAAAGGAGGGTAAAAAATGGCAAAAGATGTCACAATTCAAGACGTTGCCAACCAAGTAGGTGTATCCAAAACAACGGTGTCTCGTTACTTAAACGGACGTTTTGGTAATATGAGCCTTGAGACGCGCCAACAAATTAAAACGGTGATTGAAGAATTAAACTATCGACCTAACCGTCAAGCACAATCACTGAAAACAAAGAAAAGTCATTTGCTCGGCCTTATGGTAGCCGATATTGAAAACTCCTATTCGGGTTATTGGATTAAAGCCATGCAAGAGACTTTGGTAGACACAGATTATCAATTGATGATTATGACGTCTAATAATTCAGAGGAACAAGAATTAGATAATATACGTAAACTATTAGATCAGAATATCGATGGGATGATGTTACAACCAGTTACGATGGATGCAGAAAACTATCGCTTTTTATATGAATCTAATCTTCCCGTAGTGCTGATTGACCGAACGATTAAGGCTAATTATTGGCCAACCATTCAATCGAATAACTTTCAAATGACCAAACAACTTGGTTTAGAAATTGTTGATAAGGGTTACGAGCGATTGGTGCATGTTAGTGAACCGATTCAAGATGTTAGTCCGCGTTTAGAACGTTATGATGCGATGAAGTTGATTGCGCATGAGTATCAGTTAGAATTGATTACTTTAGAGGCAGTTTCGGATCGCAATATCGTTGAAGAATATGTCGATCAATTTGATGCAGCCAATAAACGAACGGCGTTTTTTGGTGCGAACGGGACGATGCTAACTCAAATCATTAAAGCGCTACGAAAGCGACAATTAAGTTACCCAGAAGACTGCGGAATCTGTGGCTATGACGATATGACAATCGGTGAAGTGTTAATGCCGACGTTAACCGCGATTAGTCAGCGACCAGAATTAATCGGGAAACGTTCGACCGAAGTGTTACTTGAAATGATTAAAGGCAACGAAACAAATGAGAATATTGATATTCCGTCAACGTTACATCGCAGAGAATCACTATAAGTTTCAGAGAATGGAGAGATTATTTGAAGAAAATATACTTAAATACAATTATCTCATTGGGTGAAAGTCTGACTCAACAGGAGTTTTCAGACTTTCTAGCCCAAAGTCAACTAGAAATAGATGGGATTGAGTACCGCTACGAAATGTTCGCACAAGATACAGCGACACGTAGCCAAGAATTTTTACAATTTTTGGAAACCGGTAAACTAAAAAAATGGGATGTCTTATTATCGATTCCCTCACCGTTATTTACGGCTGAAGGATTAACCCCAGATTTCGATACTTACTTACAAGCAGCCAGTCAATTGGGGGCTCAACGTATTAAGATGAATGTGGGCGAGTTATCCGGAATTACCAAAGTAGATGTGGAAGAATTTACAGCTTTACTACAAGAATATCATTTAAAAGTAAATATTGAGAATGATCAGACTGAAGCCAATGGTCGATTAAGCTTTATCAAGGAAGCTTTAGAAACCATCACAGATCATGGGCTACCGATTGGTTATACATTTGATGCAGGAAATTTCACGGTGATGGGTGACGATGCTGATCAAGCCTATAGGTTATTGAAAGCGTATGCGACGGTTGTCCATGTTAAAAACGTTAATCAAGACTTAGGCAATAGTCTTTTAGATGATGGTATCATACCTTGGCGTTCTCAGTTAGATTTAGAAGTTCCGCATGTGTTGGAATATCCGATGAGCTTATCAGAATTAGAAACTGAATTAAAATTATTTAGGGAGGCGTTTTAGAATGGGGAAAGTAGTCACAGTGGGAGAGCCAATGGCGCTTTTCGTTGCGAACGAAGAAGGACCTTTAGATTCGGTCAAGACATTTACGAAGTATATTGCAGGGGCTGAAATTAATGTTTCAGTAGGTGTGAATCGTTTAGAACATGAGATTGAGTATGTCACTCAACTCGGTAAGGATCCTTTTGGTAAGTACATTGCGCGTTTTTTAGAAGAAGAAGGAATTGGGACCACTTACAGTCGTTTTTATGAAGGAGCACCGACGGGCTTTCAATTAAAAGGCAAAGATACTGAAAATGATCCAGAGGTCTTTTACTTTAGAAAGAATTCAGCAGCTTCAATGATTCCATATGATTTAAGTGAAGAAATTAATCTGGATGACGTTGATGTCTTACATGTTTCAGGTGTCTTTTTAGCAGTGAATGACGAAACCTATCGTTTTGCGCAGAATTTAGTTAAACGTGCCAAAGCCAAAGGAATTACGATTGTTTTTGATCCTAACTTGCGACCCGTTTTATGGGGATCAACAGAGAAGATGGTTAAAGGCATCAATGAGATGGCTTTCCAAGCCGACTACGTTTTACCTGGTATTGGTGAAGGTGAAATTTTAACGGGCTCACGAGAACCTGATGCGATTGCGGACTTTTATTTAGCACAAGGTGTCAAAGGTATCATTATAAAAGATGGTCCGAAAGGTTGTTATGCTTATACTTATAGTAGCGAGCAAGGTAGTACCCAGAAAACAACCGCTGCTGGTTTTAAATTGGAGCAGTTGGTGGATACGGTTGGCGCTGGGGATGGTTTTGCGGTTGGCGTCGTAACCGGCTTAATTGAAGGATTGTCTTTAGAGCGTATTCTAGAAAGGGCGAATGCGATTGGCGCTATTCAAGTAAGTCATATTTCAGATAATGAAGGTTTGCCGACACGACAAGAGTTAGCGGACTTTATTGCAAACTATTAATTGAAGTAAGGAGTGGTTGATAGATAAACGGGTTGAATAGTGCTGAATCAATCGTTTCTCAGAACAATCTGTTGTTAGACACTGACATTGGCGAGGGAGACTTTGCTGATGGGGCATTCGCAAGGCGCAATCGAGTACATTGTAAAACAGTAGAGAGTATTTTCTAGTGAGGAGATTAAAAAATGGAAATAGTTATTGGTATTATTCTATTAATTAGCTACTTTTGGCTAATTAAGTTTGCGGCAACAGGCGGCAACTTAATGATTGGATTCTTTATCATGGCGGTCTTATGGACAGGTTTATCAATTATTGGTGGGCAAATCACTTGGGACGATGCAATGATGAACATTCTGCAAGGTGGTCCAGAAAGTTGGGGAGCTACAGCGGTTGTTGTAATTTTCGGTAGTTGGTTCGGACGTATTCTGATTGAAACTGAAATCGCGTCAACTTTAATTAAGAAAACGGTTGAGTTGAGTGGAGAGAACCCATTATTTACTACAGCACTAATTTCAATAGTGACAACGATCATTTTCACGTCAACATTTGGTGCAGGTGCGGTTGTAGCGATTGGGATTATCGTATTACCAATCTTAATGTCATTAGGTGTTCCAAAACCATTAGCAGTAACTGCCTACTTAATGAGTGTAGGTAGTGGGATGTATGTCAACATTGTCTTGTTCAGACAGATGCAAGGGATTTTCGAAGGTTACCAATATGACTGGAATTACCTACAATTTGGTTTCTCAGCCATGGCAGTTCAAACGATTATTGTGATTGCGATGTTAGTCTTCCACTTACGCAAAAAACGTACTTACAACTGGGCGGCTAAAGCAAAAGCAGCTGAGATTAAAACAGATGTACCAACTTATGCTTTATTAGCACCCGTTATTCCTGTAGCTTTAGCTATTGGCTTTGGTTGGCAATCAATTCCGTCATTTATTGTCGCAAGTATCTATGCCTTATGGACATGTGGTAAATTACCTAATTATAAAGAAGGTACTCGTACAATTACACGTACTTTCCAAGAGGGTGTTATCGATGTGTCTTCACTATTAGGTTTCCTATTTATTTTACCAATGTTTAATAAAGTTTCTGGTGTAGCAGCACCGTTCTTCGAAGCAATTTTAGGCGGCGTTATGCCAACAAGTTCACTCGTATTATGTGTGGCCTTTGCCTTATTATTACCTTTAGGTTTATTCCGTGGACCTTTAACAATCTTTGGTGCAGGTAGTGCGACAGTAGGAATTCTACAAGGAATGGGCATCTTCCCAATGTCTTTAATGTTCCCATTGATTTATGTACCAACCATTGCGATGAACTTATCCGCATGTCCAACACAATCATGGAACTTATGGGCTTTGAATTATTCTAAAGTTGGCGCAAAAGAATTTATGAAGACAGGTTTGCCGTGGGCATGGGCAGCAGGTGCAATTAATATTGCAATCGTGTACTTCCTGTTTGGTTAAGAATGAAAGGGGCATAAAATAATCATGAGTAGACAAGTTCGTGTAGGGATCGACGTTGGTGGAACGCATACGAAAGCCGTAGCGATTGATAACGATACCTATGAAATTATTGGAATTGGTTCAGTTAAAACGACACATGATCATGAAGATGGTGTATCGGCTGGTGTCGTTGAAGCATTCAAAAAGTGTTTAACCGATAACAACATTGAGCCAGATGAAGTAAGTTTTATCGCACACAGTACAACTCAAGCAACGAATGCGTTACTTGAAGGGGACGTAGCGGTAACGGGTGTCATTGGAATGGGAAATAGTTTCTTAGCTAAACGCCAATCTAAAATTGACGATATTGTATTAGATGAGACAGGTAAACGCAAAATATCTACACACAACACTTACATTCCTTTGAAGAAATACAACCAAAGTGAAGCACGTAAAGCAATGGAAGCTTTACAAGGACAAGGTGCTGAAGTTATTGTTGCATCAAAAGCCTTTGGGGTAGATGATGGAACTGAAGAACGCGAGATTGCCGAACTAGGTAAAGAGTTAGGGGTAGAAGTCTCGCAAGCAAGTGACATTAGTAAAATGTATGGATTATCTAAGCGTACACGTACGGCTGTTATCAACGCGTCAATTTTACCTAAAATGTTTGAAACAGCAGATAGTACAGAATCAAGTGTGCGTCAAGCAGGGATTAAAGTTCCATTAATGATTATGCGTGGTGACGGTGGGGTTATGGATATCGATGAGATGCGTAAGCGTCCAGTTTTAACGATGTTATCAGGTCCAGCTGCTTCGACCGTCGGTGCTTTAATGTACTTACGTGCGTCGAATGCGATTTTCTTTGAAGTTGGGGGAACCAGTACCGATATTGGCGTGATTAAAAATGGACGTCCAATGATTGACTATTCAATTGTGGGTGGACATAAAACATTAATTAGTTCATTAGACGTTCATGTTTCAGGTGTTGCGGGTGGTTCGATGGTCCGTGCGAACAATCGCGAGGTTGTGGCAGTAGGCCCGCGTTCAGCGCATATTGCACACTTAGACTATGCAGCCTTTGCTGATCCAGCAGATATTGTGAATCCTAAAGTGGTTCGTATTCAACCGATGCAAGATGATCCAAGTGATTATATTGCCATTGAATCTTCAAATGGTAAACGTTTCGCTATTACAGTGACTTGTGCAGCGAATGCCTTGAAGATTGTTAAAGAAACAGATTATTCTTATGGTAACTACGAAGCAGCTCACAAAGCCATTAAAGCTTTAGCAGATGAATTAGGTAAAACAGTTGAGCAAGTCGCAACTGAAATTATGGACCGTGCATCAGATGTCGTGATTAAGGTTATCAACCACTTAGCTGAAAAACATAAAGTCGAGCGTGATCAAATTTCACTTGTTGGTGGTGGCGGGGGTGCAAGTTCATTGCTTCCTTATACGGCTAAACGCATGGGCTTAAATTATGATATTGCAGAGAATGCGGAAGTAATTTCTTCGATTGGGGTGGCTTTAGCGATGGTTCGTGACGTGGTTGAACGGGTGATTCCAAGTCCAACCCCTGCTGACTTAGATGATATTCGTAATGAAGCGATTCAATCTGCCACTAAATCAGGTGCTTCGCCAGATACGATTGAGGTTCAAATGGAAATTGATGCCCAAACAAACAAAGTTCGTGCTATTGCAACCGGTTCGACTGAAGTCCGTACGACCGATTTATCTGCGAAAGTCGATGAAGCAGAAGCACGTGAAATTGCGGCTCAATCAATGCAATTACCAGCGAATACACTAACGTTAGCCGCTAAAAATAACTTTTTCTTTGTTTTCACAGCCATGAAAGGCGAGAAAAGTGAAGTGCGTGTTGTGGACAATAAAGGCTTTATCAAAGTACAACGTGGTGACGGAGAGGCTGAAGTAACAACAGTTGGTGGCGTTCGTTCTGTTGTTGATAAATTTTGGGAAGATTTAGCAGTTTACAAGAGCGATATCAAGTTGGCTCCAGACATTTACTTATGTATTGGCGCTAAAGTGGTCGATTACACAGGTATGCTAGACTTAGCTCAATTAAATATGGTGATGGATACTGAATTAATGCAGCACGGAGGACGTGAAGAAGTCATTCTGATGGGCGCTCGTAATAATATCTAATGGCTTTATCAACAGAAGTTGTTCAGCAAATAGTTAACCGTCTTAAAGCAGTGGACACGCAGACGTTGATTTATCAAACAATCGCAGCAGATCGCATTGGGAAAAGGTTGTCGTCCGAAGAAATTAGCCGTAAGATAGACATAGCGGAACAACTCGCTAAACAACTTGTTCATCATTACAAGGATACGTTGAAACTGGAAACAGTGGAGCAATTAGTTGCTTATCTCAAGCTGAATGTCGAGTTTCGCGAAGAGAAAATCGAGGAGTATATGGCCATTATTGGTTTCTTTGAAAGTCCGAATCGGATTGTGGTGAATAATGTTTATCGTCAAAATGATGCGTTCTGGTTGGCTCATGGTTTGCCAGAGTGCACGTTTGAACGGTGGTCGCAAGTAGTCATCGCACATGAGGCCTTTCATGCGATTCAGGAACAAAAAAAGCTGGATTTATCAGAGTTTGAAACGGAGTTATGGCAGTTTGCGGGTTTTAAGAAACGTTCTCCGATTACGGCTTTAATCGAAGTAGTGGCGAATTATTTTGCCCAGTACTATACGGGTTTCGAACTTTATCCAGCTTTATTAGATAATGTGGCTTTATTGCCTCTTTACCCAGAAGCTGTATCCGAGCAAGTTAGCAGCTTAAGTTAGTAAATCAGCGTTTTAGAATGAAGGAGAATTACAATGAAAAAAATGAATGTTTTAAATAAATTAGTTGAATCAGGTGTAATTGGTGTTGTACGTGGAAAAAGCCGTGCCGAAGCGATTGAAATTTCAAAAGCTTTAGTCGCAGGAGGCATTTACGGCATCGAATTAACGTTCACAGTGCCAGAAGCAGCCCAAGCAATTCAAGAATTGAATACAGAATTTGCAGCAAATCCTGATGTCGTAGTGGGTGCTGGGACTGTTTTAGATGCTACAACAGCCAAATTAGCGATCGAAGCGGGCGCAGAATATATTGTTAGCCCAAGCTTTGATGCAGCGACTGCTGAACTATGTAATTTATATCAAGTGCCTTACTTACCAGGTACATTAACGATTACTGAAATGACAACGGCTTTAAAAGCTGGGGCAGATATTGTTAAATTATTCCCAGGTTCTGCGGTTGGCCCGTCTTACATTAAAGCGGTCAAAGGGCCATTACCTCATGCTAACATCATGCCAACGGGCGGCGTAAGTTACGATAACTTAGGTGAATGGATCAAGGCTGGTGCCGTTGCAGTGGGTGCTGGTTCAAACTTAACACATCCATTTGAAGGCGCAACTTCAGCGGATATTACGGAAACCGCAGCGAAATTTATCGCACGCTACCGTGAATTGAAAGCTGAATTAGCTTAATAGCATTTAGAAACCACTTGTTATAATGGCAAGTGGTTTTTGATTGCAAACTTTGAGAGTGGGCAAGGTTATTGGGGTTAATATTTATAAAGGTGCTTTATATTTTATTCATGGTATGATAGATGCATTATGTTTTAAGGGAGAAGGATGTCATGAAAGTGCCAATACTATATGAGGATAATCATCTATTATTGGTAGAAAAGCCGGTCAACATACCGGTCCAATCAGATAAAAGCGGTGATCAAGATTTATTGTCACATCTCAAAAATGATATCAAAATACGATTCCAAAAGCCGGGCAATGTATATCTAGGCTTGGTGCATCGCTTAGATCGGCCAGTTGGTGGCGCAATGGTCTTTGCGAAAACGTCAAAAGCAGCGTCACGTTTGTCGGATCAAGTTAGGCGTAATTCAATGGAGCGTCAATATTATGCGGTGGTTCACGGACGGCCAGTTAAAAAGGCGGGTCAGTTAGTCGATTATTTATGGAAGAATACTCAGAAGAATATTGTATCCATTGTCCCGAAAAGTCATAAAGAGGGAAAAAAAGCACTACTGAATTATCAAGTTTTAGAGACTCAAGGTGCGTTAAGTTTACTAGCGGTTCAACTGGAGACTGGACGCCCGCATCAAATTCGTGTGCAACTTGCGGGGATGGGCACGCCTATCTGGGGCGACCAAAAATATGGTGCGCGCTACAGCAAGGTCGGGCAACAAATTGCTTTATGGGCCCGTTCTTTAAGTTTGGAGCATCCTGTTAAGAAAGATGCTGTGCGTGTTGATTCGCAACCGCCTCAAAGCTTTCCATGGGATATTTGGTCAAAAATCTAGTACACTCTGAATAGATAAGTTAATGACTCTTTGAGGAGGTCAATATGGAATTTTATAAACTAGAAGTATTTATTCCGGTGGAACATGTCGAACCAATTGTTGAAGCTTTGAACGAAGCGGGTTTTATTCGTGAAGGTGACTATGATTATTGTTACGCAACCAGTCTTGTTAAAGGCCACTTTCGTCCTTTAGATGGCGCCAAGCCATTTATTGGAAACAAGCATGAAGTGGTTGAAGTTGACGAAATCAAACTTGAGTGCCGAATTCCAGCCGAACGTCGCAAAGAGGTGGAAGCTTTGGTGAGACTAGCCCATCCATATGAAGTGCCTGTGATGAATTTTATAGCACTTGCCAATTAAATGAAGTCACACAATAACTCCAGGACCTGCTAGGAATTCCCTAGTAGTGCTGGAGTTTTTGTGTGATGGGGATAGATAGAGGCTAAGGGAAGTCCAATGTGTCAACTGGCGAACTGAGTTGGCACGTTAGACAAAATATCGGAAATTTTGGTGGGATTCAGCTTGGATTTTAGAGATTATTCGGATAAAAGGGAAGAATATACTGAAAAATACGCTCAGGTATGGGGTAATTGTATCCAATGTGTCGACTGGCGAAATGAGTTGGCACGTTAGAAGTCCAATGTGTCGACTCAAAATCTGAGTTAGCACATTAGACAAAATATCGGAAATTTTGGTGGGATTTAGCTTGGATTTTAGAGATTATTCGGATAAAAGGGAAGAATATACTGAAAAACACGCTTGGGTATTGGTTAATTGTATCTAATGTGTCGACTGGCGAAATGAGTTGGCACGTTAGGAGTCCAATGTGTCGACTCAAAATCTGAGTTAGCACATTAGACACAGTAGGTATCAATATAGTAATAGAAGTCGTAAATATAATTATAACTACTAATCGGTAATTTATTATCATCTGTGTTTGGCTCACCGTGCGGAACGATTCATGTAAAATAAATACAGGTTTGTTTAAAAAGATTTTAAAAGGGTGACTTCTTTGGCTAAAGAAGTCTCTTCCTTATGCTTAACCAAATCATCCAGATTTCACAAAATAGGAAACGTCAAATAGTGAGTCAAACTAAAAAATAGCCTCGCGCGACATCGAGAGATGCTGCGCAAGGCAATTGTGTGGACAGGCAGATTATGTTTATTTGTCGAATTTCAACCAACGTTTAGCCTTATTGAAGCTAGCGTTTTTTGCGGCGTTTCCGACTGTCTTGAGTACTAAGCTACTGTTGGATTTGATAATGCTCCCCATGTAACGGATAGCTTGGCTTGAAGTTGTGCGGCGCAAGCTAGATTTTTCAAGCGGTTGGGCACTGCCTAAATAATTTTGGGCAATCAAGCCGACACGTAGTGTTAGAAAGGCATTCACAGCCCCTTCCATCAAGGAGCTAACGACTAAGTTAGCAACCGGCACCATACCCGGGATGGCAGAAGCTAAACTCTCCCCAATAATTGAAGCAATCAGTGGTTCCATTTGATCTTCAATCAAGTCGGCATCTTCAATGGAGCGAGCCATTAGCACCACGGCACCTACTTGCAGGTATAATTTCAACAGACTGACCAGTGAAGGGCGGGTTTCATAGAGTTTCGCTAATTGCCAAATCATGCGGAAAAGCGTGAAGAGGACGACGAAACTATCTAAGGCCCCATTCTGAGAGATAGCTGTGCTCATGAAAATCGCATTCGCGTTTTCTTTAATTAAAGGAAGTGACTGTTCATTTAGTTGAGCGAGCCCTTCGTTGATGAGCAGTATTTTGGCATTGGTTGTGTCTTCTTGGGTGTCATTTGGAAGCAAGGCTAAGCGATAAGGCTCCTGCTCTAAGTTCGGATTGCTGGCCAGGATTTTCAACCAGTGATCAAGATAAGCGGTATATTCAGCTTCACTCGCATTTTCTGGTAATTCCATCAGTGGTTGATTTCGGAATAATTGACGTATGACCTTGTAGGTCAGCCAAATAATGGCTAAAACTAGGATGGTGATAACGCTGGCGGCCAATATTACATTCAATTGGGCGAGCATTTGATATAACATCCAGAACTGGTTAATCATAAAAATCGTCAGCACAATCGCAAATACCACTCCTGCCCAGATAAGTAGACGTTTCAAATCTTTCCACCATGTACTCATTCACGCAACTCCTTTCAATATAATAGTTAAAGTTTACCTTGAATGATTCAGTAGAACATCGGTCAGAAGACCTAGATTCATGCCGGAATATTACCATATATCAGTCAAAGTAAAAACTCCCTGGCTAGCCAGAGAGTTACGTTAAGGGGCCTATTCAGCTAAGTTGGCGAAATGTTCAAGTGTTCGCACCATGTTTGACACGAAACCGTACTCGTTATCATACCAAGTAACTGTTTTTACTAGTTGACCGCCGTCAGCGTCCATCAATTTTGTTTGAGTGGCATCGAATAATGAACCAGCTGGGAAACCTATCACGTCTGATGAAACGATCTCATCTTCAACGTAGACATATGAATCGTTTGCATCTGCCTTCATCGCAGCATTAATTTCTTCCACTGTTACATCACGATCTAAGACGGTATATAATTCTACCATTGAGCCAGTCACAATTGGAATACGAATTGCGCTCCCATCGATTTTACCGTTTAACTCTGGAATAACTTTTCCAATCGCTTTGGCGGCACCCGTTGTATAAGGAATCGCATTCTGAGCAGCCGCACGATTTTTACGCCCGCCAGGTGAATCTTGTAAACGTTGCGAAGCTGTATAGCCATGAATCGTTGACATTAAAGCGCGCTTCACACCAAAGTGATTATTCAATGAAAAGACTAAGGGGGCTAAAGCATTCGTTGTACAAGATGCAGCTGAAACAATTTGATCATCGACTTCAATCATATCTTGGTTGACACCATATACAATCGTCTTCGTGTCGACATCTTGTGCAGGGGCGGAAATTAACACCCGTTTAGCGCCCGCATTAATATGTGCCATCGATTTTTCTTTCGAGGTATAGAAACCTGTACATTCTAATACAATATCAATGTCCAAATCACCCCAAGGCAAATTAGCGGCGTCCTTTTCTTCAAAAGTTGCGATATGATAATCCCCAACCACCATCTTATCACCGTCCAAACTCACATCATACGGGAAGCGACCTTGTGCTGTATCGTATTTTAATAAGTAAATTAAATCCTCATTATCCGTTAAATCATTAATCGCCACAACTTCTAGATTGCTATCCGTTTCAAGAATACGTTTCAGTACCAAACGTCCAATTCGCCCAAAACCATTAATTGCTACTTTCACTGTCATCAAATTTCCTCCTTAAAGAAAAACATATGCGACATCACAACCCCATTCTATTCCAAAATACGACTCCACGCAGTTAATACGCACTCAAAATCGATCGTGCAAGCAAATCTTAAACTCGTCGCAAACAAAAGTTAAGGATTGATGTGATGAGGCAAGCTAATAAGTGAAGTGTTCTTTAGACGTATCGGGGCTAGTTAGGCTTTAGGGATTGGGTTATAATAAAGAAAAGTCGTGAAGGAGTCAGTTATGCAGACGAAAACTTATATTAAGGAACACTGGTTTTAGGAGTGTTAGCCACAGTTTTTTATATATGGCAATTTTTCTTAAATCCCGCTTTCGTAACAGATCCCGCTTATCAAGATGCGTTACGTATCGTGTTCCCACATTTAGTGGCGACGTGGTTGGCGACATTGATGACGTTGGTTTGTTTGTTCAAAGAGACTAAGGGGCTAGTATTATTGGCAGCCGGCTTATACGGAGTAGCGGTAGCTTTGTTCCCGTCTTATATGATGTATGTGATTATTCAAGCGGCCTTATTATTCACCGCCTATTTAAAAATAGAGCCCAATAAGTAAATAGGTGATACAGAAAATTCTCGGTTGAGAATTTTTTGTAATATAAGGGTTTATAAGTTTTATGTTGATTTATCAAGCTTTATACTACGTTCAGCTTATTGTTTTCCAAGGCGGTGGTCGCTTTCAAAGCCTCACTGAAGTTCGTGCTTTTCCAGCTCAATCGGCTAGGCTCTGTCTAATTCGCTGCATTGTTAGTATTCTTGGTTTAAGTTGTTGCTTGTACAAAAACGAAGAGCATAAGGAGTGTCGACCATTCGGCCGACACGATTTAAACGTCTTGTGGTTCTAATATAATCGTCGTGGCCCTTGGACACGACACCGCCTTGATCTTTAATTAACTGTCTAGTTTAAGAAATGGCCTTGTTGAATGTGCCTGTTAGGAAAACAGGACGAGTTTGTGGTGTCTATAAATAACATGCGCTTTCTTCACTTGCGTTTGTCCAAATAAGCTAACTTTTTTATTAGTGTACATAAAATTAATCTATCTCATTCCACACTGTCTATACTTTGATGAAGCCGTATAAATTACTGTCCATTTAATCTAGCCGAAAGTCTGTGAGTATCGGCTAGAAAAGAGGTTAATCTAGCCGAAAGTCTGTGAGTATCGGCTAGAAAAGAGGTTAATCTAGCCGAAGGTCCATGAGTATCGGCTAGAAAAGAAGTTAATCTAGCCGAAGGTCCGTGAGTATCGACTAGAAAAGAAGTTAATCTAGCCGAAGGTCCGTGAGTATCGGCTAGAAAAGAAGTTAATCTAGCCGAAGGTCCGTGAGTATCGGCTAGAAAAGAAGTTAATCTAGCCGAAGGTCCGTGAGTATCGGCTAGAAAAGAGATTAATCTAGCCGAAGGTCCGTGAGTATCGGCTAGAAAAGAAGTTAATCTAGCCGAAGGTCCGTGAGTATCGGCTAGAAAAGAGATTAATCTAGCCGAAAGACCTCGGGTATCGGCTAGATTATTTCTGTTCACACAACCTGCTTCCTAGTCATACTGTAAGCAATCACATTGGCGTGCAACAAAATAAACGTCAGCTAGTGAAAGCTGACGTCTGTGTAAAGGGGCTTATTCAGTGGCAAAGAAGATAGTGTCGTTGCCTGCGTTAATAACTAGGTTGAAGGCTTCTTCACCTTGAGGGACGACTAAAGTGACGTAGCCTGTATGGCTCGCGCCTGGGAAGAGTCGTGTATAATTGAACTCAACTAGGTTGGTATAAGCATAATAGTTTTGGGCAATTTCTTTACCACTGATATCAAAGACCGTAGGGTAAAGGTAAGTTGAGTAAGGGTCATCTTCACTACCCGATAAGTAGTTAAGTTGCATTTCGACAATGGCCCATTCAAATTCACTTGGGAGCTCATCTGCATAAGCGTCGTCGGCGCTAATAATATCAAGTGCCTCTTGTCCACGGATTACGCTTAAGATTGAGAGTGATGCTGTGACATCAAAAGGACCACTGCTACCGTACTCCGTAAATTCAAAGGTAAAACTATCACCAAATGGCACAGGATTACTACGTTTACCAATGCTGTCATCAATCTGAGCAGTAGTAACTATCGGAGCTGCTTCTTCAAGCTCTGCTACACGAGTTTCTAGATCATTAATTTGTATTGTCAAATCTTCAACAAGTTGTGTGAGGTCAGCTATTTGTAAGTTGAGCGAATCAGTATCATCGGATGATTGAGCGAATAGAGTAAGTGGTTGATTGAAGACAAGCATGAGCAGTAACGGTAACAATAATAAGTCTAATAATCCACGTTTCGACATTTTACTCACTCCTTATCAAAATATGAACATAAAAGGAACGCAACAACATTGTATGCGTTTTCTTAATCATATCATGGAAAGTTCATTTAGAGAAGCCTTAACAAAAAATAAAAAGAAACCATCCGCAAAGAATGGTTTCTCATTTAATCGATTGAAGGTCGTATTTTGGAAAGGTATTATTTTCTTAATTGGATGACAAACCAACGGGTATAAAGAACGAAGGCCAAAAGCAAACTGATTGCGGTTACGCTCATTAAAGTATTGGCTAAGATTTGGTTCATGGTTGGAAAAGCGACCAAGATTAAGGCGCAGGCGTAAAAGACAAGTGTCGAAACTTTACCGTACCATAGAGCGCCGTCCATGACTTTGCCGTTGCGGAATAATAAAATCGAGCAAGCAAGTAACGTTAACTCTTTAATGACGAACACGCTAACCACGATTAACATGCCTGGCCAAGTGTAAATTAAGCAAATAATAATGGCCAATTGCGTCAATTTATCCGCAAAAGGATCTAATAATTTTCCTAAATCAGTAATCATGTTGAAGCGACGCGCAATAATTCCATCCAAGGAGTCCGTCGCGCCCGAAAGCAGCACAATCGCAGCGGCCCACAGATGATTGTAGGAAAGCTCGTTGTTAAAGTAAATATAAATAAAAACTGGAATCAACATAATTCTCACTAGCGATAATATATTTGGTATAGCTAACCAATCTGATTTCTTAATTGGTGCCTTTTTTAAATCATTCACAAGCAATCCCCCTTTAGAATATCTTAACATAATTTACATCAAAATCCCCACATTTAAATCGCCTTTCAGAATACTTTATAATGCCAACCACCCAAAAAACGCCTGAAGTTAGCGCTTCAAGCGTATGGTGATTCTGATAGGGTAGTGATTTTATGCTCTTTTCGGTGGAAAGGGTTAGCTACATAATCATGTTCCAGTTTGAAAAAGTGGAGCACGATAGGCTTGTAATCATGTTCCAGTTTCGAGAACTGAAGCACGATAGGCATTGAGTCATGTCTCAGTTTCGAAAAGTCGAACATGATTCGACCTGAAAATCATGAAATCATGTCTCAGTTTCAAGAAGTGGAGCACGATAGGTATTGAGTCGTGTCCCAGCTTCGAAAAGTGGAGCACGATAGGCTTGTAATCATGTTCCAGTTTCGAGAACTGAAGCACGATAGGCATTGAGTCATGTCCCAGTTTCGAAAAGTGGAACATGATTCGAACTGAAAATCATGAAATCATGTCTCAGTTTCAAGAACTGGAACACAATAGGAATTGAGTCATGTCTCAGTTTGAAAAAGTGGAGCACGATAGGCTTGTAATCATGTTCCAGTTTCGAGAACTGAAGCACGATAGGCATTGAGTCATGTCCCAGTTTCGAAAAGTGGAACATGATTCGACCTGAAAATCATGAAATCATGTCTCAGTTTCAAGAAGTGGAGCACGATAGTTATTGAGTCGTGTCTCAGTTTCGAGAAGTGGAGCACGATATGCTTGTAATCGTGTCTCAGTTTCGAGAAGTGGAACATGATTCGAACACTATCACACAATCACTCTCCGAAATTAATCTTCGCTTTCAAGGCCCATCTCATTCTCGAAGTATTCAATGCGCTCATCAAAGGATACCACTTCATGAATTTGATGTAACATCCAAACGTAGCCTTCCAAATCAGAGAACATCGCGTTGGTGATGCCCATTTGTTCTATTTTGGTAGGGGCTTGAATCACTTGGGCATCTTCAGCGATAGCTTTCTCCCAAACTGCCATTAAATCGGGTACGACGACGTTGAACCAGAAAGGTAAACTTTCATCCTCATCTAATGCTAATAAACCTGCAGCTTCATCTTCTTCATGTAAACGTAAGTTGGTACCGAATAAAGAGAAACTAGCTTCTTGGTGATCGTCGCTCATTGCTGCTGAATCAAGTTCAAAGATAGCGTTATAAGACTCAAGGGCTGCTTCGACTTCTGGCACAACAAAAGCCAATTCAACGCTTGGTGTTAATTCTGTTTCAGTTAGACTTTGTAAACGCCAAATGTAGCCATCAGGATCTTGGAACATAGCCAACGTATCGCCTTCACGCGTCGTCGGTTCTTGTAGAACACGTCCATTATTCGCTAAGACTTGGGACCAGATTTCGTCAACATTATTTACTTGCACATTAAACCAGAAAGGGAAACTTTCATCTGGTTCAGGTGCGGCTAAGCCATAATCTGCATTAGCGTCTAGTAAGTGAAAACGACTGCCAAATAGGTTGAATACTAGTTCATTGTTACCGACTGGAAAATGAGTTTCCTCGATAATTTCCAACGGGAAAAGTTGTTCATATACTGCTTTTGTTTGTTTTACATTATTAACAATAAAATCAAATTCTACTGCTTTTAAATCCATCATTCACAACTCCATTCTGATTTTTCATCTATTAACTTACTGCACTTATATTATACGCTTTTTCGGAAGCGTTGAGTGAAGTATTTTGCCATTAGTGGTGTATAATAGATATTGACGCAAAACGATGGGAGGAGATTTTCAATGAAGGGAATCATTGTGAAACAGACAGAGACGGGGAATTGGTTGGAATATCAAGACGTTCCAGCGCCTCATTTGGAGTCGAGTGATTTATTGATTGAAGTGATGGCATCCGGAGTTAATCGAACGGATTTAATGACACGTCATCGTCAGGCGGGTTATGCGGATGAACCGCTTCCCACTGAAGTTGAACGAGTGGAATTAGGCGTGGAAATTTCAGGGGTAGTTGTGCAAATTGGTGACGCCGTGACAGATTTTAGTGTCGGTGATCATGTGATGGGCTTAGTCGATGGTGGCGGTTATGCTGAGTATGCTGCGATGCCAGCTTCACGTGCAATGCATATTCCTGAAGGTTTAGATTTCACCGATGCGGCTGCTATACCAGAAGTTTTCTTGACGGCATATCAGAATTTATTCTGGCATGGTCAGTTATCAGAAGGGCAGACGGTACTTATTCATGCGGGCGCGAGTGGTGTCGGAACGGCAGCCATTCAATTGGTGAAGCAAGTTCCGAATACGACTGTCATTGTGACGGCTGGCTCACAGGAAAAATTAACATTCTGCCAGAGCTTAGGTGCTGATGTACTGATTAACTATAAAGAAGAAAACTTTGCGGAACGTGTGCTGGAAGTGACTGACGGTCGTGGGGCGGACATCATCATGGATTTCGTTGGAGCAAGTTACTGGTCACGTAACCTCGAGAGTATTGCGGTCGAAGGACGTTGGCTATTGATTGGAGCCCTAGGCGGTTCACTTGTACCGGAAGTGCAATTATTTGATCTGATGAAAAAATTTGTGACGCTGACTGGTACGCTCTTAACACCGCGTACGGCTGAGTACAAAGCACGTCTGTCGCATGAATTTTTGGCACGTTTCGGGCAAGCTTTTACTGACGGACAATTACGTCCCGTAGTGGACCAAGTGTTTGACTTATCGGAAGCCGAAGCAGCACAACAGCGTATGAAAGACAATTTAAATACCGGCAAAATACTATTAACAAACAGGAGTGTTTAACTATATGAATTCTATCCAATTAATTGATGGCAAAGAGATACCCGTTCTAGGTTATGGAACATGGCGTAATACAGATCCAAAAGAGTGTGTGGATGGCGTAGTAGCTGCCTTAGCAGCAGGTTACCGTCATATTGATACAGCTCAAATGTATGGCAATGAAGCTTTGGTCGGAGAAGGTATGCGACTAAGTGGTGTGCCACGCGAAGAAATTTTCTTAACAAGTAAAATTAATAACAATAATCATGCATATGAAGATGCCCTACAATCCATTGACGCTTCTTTAGAAGCTTTAGGAACGGATTATTTAGATTTAATGTTAATCCACTGGCCAGTTGTTCAAGGGCATGAAGAGGATTGGCGTGAATCAAATATTCAAACTTGGCGTGCGCTTGAAACAGCTTATAAAGCGGGTAAAGTACGTTCAATTGGTTTGAGTAACTTCAAAGTTGAACACTTAGAAAACTTGTTACCTCACTGTGAAATCAAGCCAGTTGTGAACCAAATTCGCTTGCATCCTGGTGTATTACAAACTGAAACTGTAGCGATGAGTCGAGAAGCTGGTATGGCTTTGGAAGCTTGGTCACCTTTATCACCACTTCCGCAAATGTTAGAGGATAGCAGTTTAGTAGCTTTAGCAGACAAATACAGTAAATCTATCGCGCAAGTCTTATTACGTTATAGTATTGATAAAGGCTATATTCCTTTGACGAAGTCAGTTTCAGCTGCTCGTATTCAAGAAAACTTTGAGATTTTTGATTTCAAATTAAGTGAAGAAGATCTGACAGTTCTGGATAACTGGCAATGGCAAGGGGACGTATTCTTCTAATATAATGAATGAAGTAGGCGCTATGATTAGCGTCTCTTTTTTATAGTACGCTGCGCTCATGTGTTGCTTTGCCCTGGCGGAGGTCGCCTTTAAAGCCGAAAAGGTCGTTCGTCTTTTCCGGCTCAATTGGCTAGGCGCTGTCTAATTCGCTTCGCTCAAAATCAGCTCAAGCTGCGCCAATTGCCCTTAATACCGCTATTGGCAATCAACACATGCGCTTCGCTGGGATTCAAGACAGTACGCTGCGCTCATGTGTTGCTTTGCCCTGGCGGAGGTCGCCTTTAAAGCCGAAAAGGTCGTTCGTCTTTTCCGGCTCAATTGGCTAGGCGCTGTCTAATTCGCTGCGCTCAAAGTCAGCTCAAGCTGCGCCAATTGCCCTTAATACCGCTATTGGCCATCAACACATGAGCTTCGCGATAGTGTCAGATATTTAGCTGGATGTAAGAGTTTTAAGCCTGTTGAAAATTATTTTATTGAAAATTGATGGCTGAAAACTTTGACAAAGGTCAAAAATTTGATAAAGTGGAATTCAATGATGCATAGAAAGGTACTTAAATAAACGAACTTAAATAAACGAACTATATTATGAATATGAATTTAAAGGAGACATTAGACAGTGGACAAATTGTGGAATAAAACTTCAAAATAATTATTTTGAGGAGGAAAAAATGGAATTAAACTTTAGTAATACGAAAAATATAGATGTTGCTCAGTTGGAAAATTTATATAACGATGTTGGATGGCTTGCGTATACGCAAGATTTATCTGTGCTAAAACAAGCTGTATCAAATTCACTAGATGTTGTGTCTGCTTGGGATGAAGACAAGTTAATTGGGCTAATAAGAATTGTTGGAGATGGTTTAACTATTGTTTATGTACAAGACATACTAGTGTTAAACGCTTATCAAGACAAAGGGATTGCGACCCAATTAATGCAAAGAATTTTGCATAAATACGTTAAGGTACGCCAAAAGGTACTGTTAACTGAGGAAGCACAAGATGTCAGACACTTTTATGAAAAGCATGGTTTTCAATCTTGTGACCAGGGGAATTTGGTAGCTTTTGCGAAACTGAATTAAAATTTATTACGATTAAAAGATGGCGATTGCCCTCTTTTTTCGTAAGATAAGCGTTTATAAGTTTAGATTTCATTTACCATGCTTTAAGCGAGAGCTAACGATGAAGTTTTACCTAGGTACTAGATTAGCCCTTGTTCAAGTCGATACTCGCAGACCTTCGACTAGATTAAATTCTTTCTAGTCAAAAGTTCAATCCCTTTGGCTAAATCAAACCATACTTGCACAGTAAATAGTTTTCTCGCAAGAAACCAGGGCGGTGTCGTTCTCAGACGTTCACGACGATTATACAAGCCTCCCTTTTTGATATCGCGTTGGTTAGCATGACCCACTTGATTATGGGTATTATTGTATAGGGGGGAGGCCTCAAACTTTTTCCGAGACTTTTTATGGAGATATTTAGTTCACAAAGTGGAAATCGCATAGGCTAGGGTTTGTTTATAGGGAAAATTTGCGGTAAACTATTGAACGAAGATAAAATGGAGAGGAGAATTGATATGCGCTGGACTGAGTTACAAGCCAATGCAAATCAATGCTTATTGTGTGGTAGACAGGCTTTAGGGTCGAGTCCTCATTATACAAATTATAAAAGTTTTGAGAAGAGAACGGGTAATTTTTTAGTATCGTTAGACTCGCAAGATGTCTTTCTTGGTGAATCGAATAACGTGCGTAAGCGTGTGAAGCGTCTGATGAAAGAAGCTTCTCCAAACAATACTGGGGAAATGCTATCGAATAAAGAGGCAGGGATGCATGTTCAAGTTGCATATAATGACTTAGGGCGCAAAGAGTTAGAAGAATTAAATTCACCTGATAAGAAAATGATACAAGTTACGGAAAATGAAATGGCAAAGTGGGAAACTTTGCAAGCAGACTCTTTAGCTTTACTGACGCAAGCGCATCAAAATATGAAAAGTATGCGACCTTGTGAATGGACAATGCGACAAGCAGACTCAGTAGCTGGGGTTTATATCATATTTCAAGGGAATCAACCGATTTATATCGATCATGCAGCGAATCTTTTGACTGCCTTAAATGATCATTCGAACAATACTTCTCAATCCACTTTTAGACAAATGATTGCACGCAACGAGCTTGGTTTTACATTAAAAACTCAGACTACAGAAACTTCACCTTACGGTTTGTATTTAGATCGTGCTGAAGAGTATGCGGTCAATCATTATCTAATGGATTGTTTGGTAGTCACAATGCCGGTTACTTTCGGTCGACTCGAATTAGCCGAGGCGATGGTGAATTATTATGCGCCGATATTCAATGTTAAATCGCGAAAAATTACTTAAACAAGGTCTGCTTCGGCAGGCTTTTTTTATCGCTACGCTCACTGGGCGGGTTTACCAATGTGGAGGTCGCTTTCAAAGCCTCACCTCAGTTCGTCTTTTCCATCTCAAACGGCTAGGTTCTGACTAATTCGCTATGCTCAAAGTCAGACCAAGCTGCGCCGTTTGTCCTAACTACCGCTATAGGTAAACCCGCCCAGTGAGCTCCGCTTGTTTGGATTGTGGGGCGGGTTTACCAATGCGGAGGTCGCTTTCAAAGCCTCACCTCAGTTCGTCTTTTCCATCTCAAACGGCTAGGTTCTGACTAATTCGCTTGCTTTATTGAAAGTCAGACCAAGTTTTGGTGTTCGACTTTTTTCTAAGCATTAAGATAGTGGTTAATATTTTGTATGGAATTAATTTATTGTTTTTAGAAAAATCAGTTAGCTGATATAATAGAGGCAAAGAAAGAGGTGAACTAAATGGATAAAATTAAGCAAGCTTTGCAGGCTCAGGTAACGGTAATTGAAGAGAATTATCGTCATTATCTGAATAATCCTTTTGAAGCGAGTCATGCGCATGCATTGCGTGTTAGTTTACGAACAATGCGAGCTTTATTAAATTTCTTAAAAAAGAGTATGGATGCGGATGTTTATGAAAGCTACAATCAGCAGTTGAGAGAATCGGCAGCTTTACTAGGACCTTTGCGTGAATTGGATGTATTGCTTGATTGGTGTGCGGAGTCTGCTGTAAAAGAAGACAAATTGACGAAATATTACTATGAGACGTTCGCTTATCTGCATACGCTACGCCGTCGTGAAATGAAGAAGACCTTGAATAAAACGAGTCGCAAGCAATTTAAGCAGATGATTGCGATTCTTGAGGCGATTAACACTGACCAGTTAAAATTAAAAGATAGAAAAGATTGGCCATGGTACACGAAACGTCGTTTGAATACTAAAATGACGCAACTTCAAGATCAACTTACTGATTTAAATCACGAAGATTACGAAGGAGTTCACACGTTACGAAAGAAGGCGAAAAAAGTTCGCTATGCTGCGAGTTTGTTTGGTCCGTTGACAGATAAGAATTTTTCGAAAGTGATTCATCAGGCGAAAGATATTCAAAACGAACTTGGAGCACTCACAGACAGTCATGTGAATCAACAATTGTTAATAGAATTAGCCGCTCAAGTCGATGATAAAGCCGTTAAGTCAGGTTTGTTAGCTCTAAGCAAACTGTAAGGAGTGGAGAATGTGTGTGGACAATATAGCTATTTAGCTTCACAGCAGGAACTGTTAGCAAGGTATCAACTGGAAGAAACGGAGAGTTTTGAACTTGAAGAAGCTGATGTGTTTTATCCACAAGGTAAACACCCCGTTTTATTGCCCAACCAGAAAATTTATAATGTTCAGTGGGGACTGGTACCGAGCTTTGCCAAGCGCCCTTTGATTAATGCGCGAGTTGAAACAGTACTGGACAAGAAAACGTTCCGCGAGCCTTTTCTAAAGAAACGTTGCATAGTTCCAGCTACCAGGTTTTACGAATGGCAAACCAACAACGAAACCCATGCCAAAATACGATACGAAATATCACTTGAAAATCTACCGATTTTTTCGATGGCTGGTATTTGTGAACGTTATTTTAATGAAGATGGCAGTAGTTATTTAACTTATGCAATTTTAACGACAGAACCTAATGAACAAATGCGAGCGATTCATGATCGCATGCCGGTAATTCTTGAACCTGACTTTGAACAGCGCTACCTTGATTTAGCAGAAGCCGTTGAAGATTTATTGCCATATCTAACAGCAACCCAAAGACCCTTAAGACTACATATGCATTAAGAAAACCACACTAAAATAAAGCGTTCAGCTGCTTCTCATATCCTAGTGAGAAATAACTGAACGCTTTTCTATTAATCAATTGTTAATTGTAACTGCTCATTATAGAAACTTTGATAAGAAAGATAGCTCGCTATAAAAGAAGAAATAGCTGCTACAGCGACCAACATGAACATCACTACGATTTGATAGCGAATCGCATGTGTCGGATCAATTCCGGCAAACATTAAACCAGACATCATTCCTGGTAAACTGACTAAGCCAACTGTTTTCGTACTTGAAATCGAAGGGGTCATGCCAATTCGAATACTATCACGTAAAATTCCTGCTGAAGCTTGCTTAGCATTAGCGCCCAAAGCCAGTTTCTCTTGAATTTGTTGACGACGATCCTGGAATTGAGTTCTTAACGTACGATAAATAACACCAATTGTGTTCATCGAATTTGATGAAATCATCCCGGTAATGGGCACGATTTGTGATGGTGTCCAATCGAGAGTACCAGATGCCACCAGAATAAAGAGCGCTAGGCTAGTTCCAATACCAATTGCTAATAAAGAAGTTCTAAATGAGTGCCGTAGGCCGTTGCTATTCTTGTGGGCATGATAGCTTGCGTTGTAAATCATGAAAGCCACCATAACTAAGGTTAAGACAGCATTGTCAACTTGGAAGATATAAGCCAAGACATAGCCAATGACAAATAATTGAATCACAGCGCGAATGGCGGCAATGATAATATCTTTACTTAAACCAACTTTTTCCTTGAAATCGACAGATACAGCCAGAATAATTAAAGCAGTCGATAAAACTAAAGATACATTACTGATTTCTAGCGATTCATTCATTTTAATTCCTCCATCACACCGTTTTTCACTTGTAAGACGCGGTCAAAATATTGCGTATCATCATTATTATGTGTAATCCAAAGTACAGTTAAACTTTCTTCTGCATTTAATTGACGCACGTAGTTTAAGATGATGTCACGGTTAGTGGCATCTAAGGAACTGGTTACTTCATCCATTAATAAGACTTTAGGTAAATACATTAAATTACGCACTAGGGCAATGCGTTGCTTTTCACCGCCAGATAAATCATGGACAGATTTATCTAAATAACTGGCATCTAAACTAACTTTTTCTAAACCACGAATCGCGCGTTCTTCATCAAAGCTTTCATCACGAATTAGTGCTGGAAAAGCTAAATTGTCGCGAACCGTCTCATCGAATAGGAGAGCATTCTGGAAGAAGTAAGAGACTTCTTTTCGGTATTCAGTTGCGGCTATTTCAGATATATTCTGCCCTTGATAGTGAATTACACCTTCGGTGGGTGAAAGTAGGCTACCCATTATTTTCAATAAAGTACTTTTACCGCTACCTGAAGGACCAATGATGGCAATGCTTTCCCCGGCATGAATTGTTAAAGAGACCTCTTTTAAAATTTGTTGTTGGTTCATTTGGAAACCTACTTGTTCGAGTTGAAAAATAGGTGGTTGTGTTAGCATAAAATATCCTCCTTTGACTTACAAAAAACTTAACTAGAATCATTCTAATGTAACTGAAAAAATAAAGCAACACGAAAGGGTATGAATACGTTTCCGACCTTTAAACTTAATGTGCTTATGTTATACTAGCCCTAAAGATTAAGAAAGGGTGTCATTAAATGTCAACGTCACGTGAAATGGAATTTACCCTAAATTTAGTAGTTACTAATGCCTTAGCAGCTCTAGAATTTTATGAAAAAGTCTTTGAAGGTGAACGCGGGGAAATTTATGAGTTTACAAATCGCCAACAAGAAAATGAGGCTAACATTAAGTTAGGCAATGTTAAGTTGCGTTTGTTGGATGCAAATCCAATCTATGAATGTTATCCACCTAAAGCGGGTGAAGCCAGTCCAATGTGGATGCAACTAATGGTAGCAGATGTCGATAAAACCCTGAAAATAGCAGAGTTTTATGGTGCGACTGATGTTCAGGCCCCTAGCGAATTAATGGGACTTAGACATGCTCAATTTACGGATCCATTTGGCTACATCTGGACGATAAATTGTGTTCTGAAAGAAATATCTTTCCAAGAGCGTTATGAAGCTTATTTAACTTTGCAGGCAGAACAAGCGAGCGAAGAAGAAACTGATTTCGAAGATGCAGCCAACTTTAGACAGCAAACACCCTAAGTCAACTATATCTTAAGCATAAAGGAGCCGATTCAATGACGTTAACTTGGTTGTATACTATAATTGTGCTGTGCGCGACGACCATTGGGGCAATTACTGGCCTGGGTGGCGGCGTGATTATTAAGCCGTTATTTGACTTATTAGGGGCAGACACAGCCACAGTCATTGGCTTTTATTCATCAGTCGCAGTTTTCACGATGTGTTTAGTGTCCATCTATAAATAACTCAAGCAAGGTTTTAATTTTAAACTTAATATTCTTATCGGGGTATCTGTTGGTTCGTTGATTGGTGGTTATTTAGGTGAATTAGTATTTGGGTTAGCCACTCAGTCTTTGACGGATAATATGGTCCAAAGAATTCAAGCCAGCTTACTTTTCATCACCTTAGCCATTATTTTATTATATGCCTTTTATAAAGGCCGCATTAAACATTACGCCATAGATAATTGGTTAGTCGCCACTGTGGTTGGCTTGTCTCTGGGGACAATTTCGGTATTTTTAGGTATTGGGGGAGGCCCGCTGAATGTTTCTTTGTTACTATGGCTCATGTCTTTCACAATGAAAGAAGCAGCGGTTTATTCAATCGCGACGATATTTTTCTCACAATTATCAAAACTCGGCAGTATGTATTTAAGTGGCGCTCTATTAAGTTTTAACCTAACGATATTGCCTTATATTATGGTGGCTGCAATCATGTGAGGCTATCTAGGCACGTTGATTAATCAGCATTTAACCAATCAAAGAATCGAGCAGCTTTATAATACCTTGATGGTAGTTCTGATGTTGGTATCAGCCATAAATATTTATCAGACATATTAATCAACCTTAAAAAGGAACACCTTACACGACCAATTGAGTAAAGTGTTCCTTTTTATGTGGTAATCATTGCTAGTAATAGCGTTTTAGACTACGTTTATGTAAACTTTCATCCATAATGGCGAGGAGCACTGCATAATCAGCTTCGCTCAATTTTCTGAATTCACTTGGACTTAATTGATGATACTGAGTAAACATTTTTGAAAAGCTGAAGGCATCTTTATAGCCTACCATATTCGCGATTTCCTTAATTTGCATCTTTGAACCACGCAATAATTGACCCGCTTGGTTCATCCGTAATTCTTGAATCATACTTTTAGGTTGATTTATTGAGCTTTGCACTGATTGTTTGGCCATGCTCAAAGTCAGCGCACACTACACTAATTGCCTTTTGTACCCCTATGGTAAACGATTACGATATACTTGGGATAGGCGTTGTAAGAGTTGAGAGTTCAACTAAAAGTCACAATATATCGTGAAATAAAAGAGGCCATACAAAACTTCGGACGTGGATAAGAGGCTAAATAAACAAAAACATCACGTGAGCATCAAAGAGGATAGACCATGATGTCAAGTGATGTTATTGGTAATCATTCAGACATAACGTAGCATGCAACTATTATAAGCGTCATTCTTACCAGTACGAATGAATTGAATGTTGTATTGATATGCGACTGGACGGTCGCATATTTCAAAATACAACTTACTAATGGTGGTGAAATTAATCACACTCTTACTATACTTCAAGGTGTCTTGACAGTCAAGGAGTGTGTTATAAAACATTGTTTCTTCAAATAATTGTAATATAATCGTCATAAAAAAGTATCTTCAGCAAAATACTGAAGATACTGGAATAGTTATATTATAGTTTAACGATTGTACGACCCAAGTGTTTACCAGCTTTAAGATCAGCTAAGATGCTAGGGACTTCGTCTAAACTTACTTCTTGGCTTAGCGCATCTGCAGTAATGTTCCACTCGTTTGACATTTTATTCCATAAGATTAAACGGTTTTCGTGTGTTTCAGTCACTGAATTAATTCCTAGAATATTTACGCCACGTAGAATAAAGGGTAGAACGTTTGTGTCTAATTTAGCACCAGCAGCGTTACCACACATTGAAATGCTGCCGTTGTCAGTGATTTGCGGAATTAAAGTTGCCGCAACTTCGCCACCCACTGTATCCAATACATAATCATAAACAGCTCGACCTAATAAGCGTTTTTCGCCAAGTTCTTCTGAAAAGACAACATGGTGCGCGCCAAATTTTTTAGCGACTTCCACTTGATAGTCTTTACGAACGAGTGCAGAAATATTTGTGTAACCATTTTTTGCTAAGATTTGTAGCGCGACACTACCAACGCCACCAGTAGCACCTGTAATCAGGATGCGGGCATCTTTATTGTCTGCTAAACCGTGAGCTTCTAAGGCATAAACAGATTGAGCAGCAGTAAAGCCAGCTGTTCCAAAAATCATAACGTCTTTTAAGCTTAGACCTGCTGGAAGAGGTACTAGCCAATCAGCTTTTACGCGTGCGTATTCAGACAAACCACCAGTGTGGCTCACACCTAAATCGTAACCTGTTACTAAAACTTCTTGTCCTTGGGAGAAACGTTCATCTTCAGAAGACACTACTGTACCACTTAAGTCGATTCCCGGAATCATCGGATACTTGCGAATAACGCCACCTTTAGGTTGGACTGCTAACATATCCTTGTAATTAAGTGATGAGTAAGCAACCTTCACCACAACATCGCCTTCGTGTAAATTCTCTAAAGAAATTTCTTCTATCCCATGAACAACGGTTTCGTCCGTTTCCTTGACTACCAATGCTTTAAACTGTTCCATAAAATCCTCCTACTTTTTCAAAATACGACCCTAAATCACTTTGTGATAACGTTATCATATTGTAGCGTTTAAAGCAATTTCCAACAGGATTTGGCTTCGTATTTTGGAAGTGTTTTCTTAAGTGTACTTGTTTTTATGAATCTGTGAAACTTAAGTTTTCTGATTGTATTCATTAGTTTTACTTAGAGGCCCGTGCTACAATATAAGGTGAATAGAAAATGGAGGTCGAGACATGGAATTTGTAACTTTAAATACTGGAATTGAAATGCCCTTGTTAGGGACAGGAACAAACACGTACGGCAAACTAGAGCGTCGTTATGACGGAGAAATTACGGGAGATACAAGTGAGTTAGCATCAGCCATTGAGTTAGGTTACCGTTCAATTGATACGGCGATTAGTTATCGTAACGAATCAGTGATTGGAGATGCGGTTAAGCAGAGCGGGTTGGCTCGCGAGGAATTTTTCATTACGTCTAAATTACCGGGAACTCCCGAATACACGGCTTCGCGTGAAGCGGTTGAGAAGGGAATTGCCTTTAGTTTATCGCAATTACAAGTAGAGTATATTGACTTGTATTTAATTCATCATCCATGGGATAATTTAGAAGAAATTGTTCAAGTATGGAAAGTGTTAGAAGAGTATGTTGATAAAGGCGTCTTGAAGGCGATTGGTGTCTCTAACTTTGATGTTGAACAATTACAGTATTTGCTTGATCATGCGCGTATTAAACCTGCAGTGAACCAAGTGAAATCACATGCTGGTAATTGGAATGACGAAGTCATTGATTTTGGTCGTCAACACGGTGTTGTGGGTGAGGCTTGGTGGCCATTATCTGGTGTTGATGAGGCCGCACGAGCACAATTAACCGAAATCGGTGAGCGCTATGGTAAGACTTGGGCGCAAGTTACGTTGCGTTATCAAGTACAAAGAGGTGTGATTGTGATTCCTAAATCGCACAATTCAGAACGTCAGGCAGCTAATATTAATTTGTTTGATTTTGAATTAACTGACGATGAAATGTTATTGATTGCCAAATTATAGAATAAACTAAAGCCATAGGTTGATGCCTGCGGCTTTTTGTGTTGGCTTCGCTTGGCTAGTTCAACTACAATACGCAAAATGTAATAAAGTGCTACGCAAAGCACCTCGTTATGTGAGCGAGGTGCCAGAGTACTCCTCAAAGCCCCTCGTGCCAAAAATGAGGGGCTGCCTGAGTGAGTCAAACGAACTAAGAATAAACAATATAGTTTTAACATAATGTTTTGGTCATAATGGGGTAGCTTGTATCTTTTTAACAGTATTCTGTACTTAAAAATGTTAAACTAATTAAAAATGCATGTGGTGGAAGTGGAGTGATTGAATGGAACAGTTCCGATTTAATTTAAAGGTTGCTGAAGATTTGTATTTGGCGATGCCAATGTACGTAGACAAAGTTGCCGAAAAATTGTTTGAGGTGTTGGATAGTGACCGTGAACATATTGGAAAATATTTGGACTTTGTTGAGAAAACTCAGACCATTGAAGATGAGCGTGCTTTTATCGCTAGCCAATTAAATGATCAGGCAGCAGGCAAGTCGTACTTGTATTTGATTATTTATCAGGGCGATTTAGTCGGTACGATTAATTATCATTTTGTTAACCATCAACATGGTCGTGCGGAAATTGGTTATTGGTTACATTCTGCTTATACAGGTAAAGGGCTAGTTTCGCGATGCGTCAAGGCAATGCTAACGATTGGTTTTGAAAGTCTTGGTTTTAATCGGATTGATTTGTATGCGGATGTGGAGAACGCCCCAAGTAATGCGGTAGCCACAAGGACCGGGTTTAAATTTAACGCTTTACAGCCAGCGCAAGTGAAGATGCACGGGCAATTCCGTGATATGAACCAATATATTATGTTGAAAAGTGATTATGAAGTTTCAAAGGAAGATTAACCAGAAAGAGTTCGCTGTATTAGGCTGAGCTGAAAGGAGCATTGCATGAATTATTTAGGTTGGTTAGTGATTAGTTTGGTAGCCGTTGTGGGTTTGAGTTTTATTACACGCTCTAAGAATTCGAAAGAGATGGATCGTAATCGCCGAGCTTTGTTGGCAGGTGAATTAAATGACCGTCAAATAGCCAATGCTTATCGCAAGTTAGACACGTATCGAGAGAGTAAGTTTTATGCAGTGATTGCGTATGGCTTTTTCTATCAGCAGTATTTCGAGAAAGCGAATGAAGATTATGTTTTATTCAAGGCTGAAATGCAGAAGAGAGAGTTGTTCAAGCAATACCCGTATTAAGTTGAAAGGAGGGTGTCAATGGGGAAACTAAATAAAGCCTTGTTATTGGTAGGAGGTACAGTGAGTGGTGTGGCGCTTGCGACAGCACTCACTTTGTATCTCACACCTAGACCTGGAGCTTACCTGATTAAGAAAATATTTGATCGACCTTATGGAATCAAACTTCCAGAAGAATACGAAAAGGCTGCGAAACAAGTGAAGGTGATTCGTAATGGGATTTACTCCATTGATACTGACAAGAGCAGCTATGATCTGTACTTGCCTGTGAATTTAGCTGAAGGTGAACGTGTGCCCGTTCTGGTATGGTTGCATGGTGGTGGCTTTGTGGGCGGTGATAAAGAACAAATGTTGGAGTTTGCGACTTATGTGACTGCCCAGACTGGCCTAGCGGTCTTATGTCTGAACTATGATTTGGCGCCAAAGGCGAAGTATCCGTCCCAGTTAGCCCAGCTTAATGAAGCGGTGCAACATATTCAAAGTAATTCAGATTTAGTAGAATTTATCGATACCGAGCAATGGTTTTTCGGTGGAGACTCAGCTGGAGCACAAATTGCAGGGCAGTATGTCTTGATTCAGACGAACGAAAACTATCGTCATCACTTAGGCTATTCTGCTAGTTTGACGTCTAGCCAGCTCAAAGGGTTTATTGCTTATTGTGGACCGCTTGCGATGAATTTATTGGCGAATCGTCAGAGTAATCATCCAGCCATTAAATTCTTTTACAATACAGTCTCACGTTCTGTTATTGGGAGTCGTCAATGGTCACAAAGCCCTGAGCTAAGTGAGGCGTCCTTAGCCAATCATGTCAATGCACAGTTTCCAAGTTCTTTTGTAACCGACGGCAATAAGTTTACGTTTAATGATCATGGTAAATATTTTGTAAAGAGGTTAGTGGAATTGGGTGTTGCGGTGGAGCATTTGTTTATTGAAACGGAAGAACTAGTGCATGAATATCAGTTTGAGTATCAAACGGCAGCAGCTCAGCGTTGTTTGGCTGAAACAATTGCTTTTATTAAAGCAAATCGCGATTAATTATTTGAGGAGATGAATCATAAAATGTCAGAAGAAATTTACACAGTAGGCCAAACGGCTAGTTTTACGAAAACAGTCACAGAAACGGATGTAGTCCTGTTTGCGGGTATCAGTGGTGACCTTAATCCGGCGCATGTTGATGAGGTAGCAGCGAAGCAATCGATGTTTAAAGGTCGTGTTGCACATGGCATTCTGGGTGCGTCCTTTATTTCAGCGGTGATTGGCATGAAGTTGCCTGGACCGGGAACATTATACTTGTCGCAAGACTTACAATTTGTTAAGCCAATTTATTTCAATGATACCGTTACGGCGACAGTGACGATTAAAGAGGTCGGTCGACGCGGACGTTTAACACTCGAAACCAAGCTGACGAATCAAGACGGCAAAGAACTGATTACAGGTGAAGCGAAAGTCTTCGCCCCTAAATAAATAGCCAAAATACTCCCTTAAATAGCTCGTGTATCAATCACGAAGCCTTTAAGGGAGTTTTCTTTATATGATAAGAAATTATAAGTTTTATGTGGAATTAACAAGCATTGTACTTCCCTCAGCTTATAGTTATCTAACGTGGTGGTTGCTTTAAAAGACTGCCTGGAGTTCTTAATGTTCGGTTTTTCCAGCTCAATCGACTAGGATCTTATTATAATGAAGAATTTGCTTTGCTTGTATTTAGAGCAAATGATTCTATTATTTGCGATGGATGCACTTATTACTGCTTTGGAAAACCTCCGAGTCTAGCTACGTGAGGTAGTTCAACTAAAAGCCAAAATCTGCTTCCAATGTGTCGATTCAGAATTTGAGTCAGCACGTTAGAAGGCACTTAAATCAATATTATAATAAAATGTACAAATATAATGATAATATTAGCATAAGTGGTCAAGTCTATTTAATAAACTGAACTGAATCTTATTCGAGGCCACCCCTATAGACTAGCTCTTTTTTTAAGGCTATGTTAAAGAACTCTGTTGATATTTAATAAAAGAGAACGTTTGTTCTTTAATGTAAGAAAAGAGTGAGAGCGAGTGGGTTCCGAATGTCATTGAAGGAGATTATCGAAGAGATTCAAAAATTAAATACAGCCGACCAACATAGATTGAAACAGTTCTTTGTGAACTCGCTTGCATCTTATTCGGCAAGCGAACCTGTCTTCAAAGAAGTGTCTGAACGAAAGCATAAAGAAGGTTATACGTGTACCCATTGCCACTCGACGAAGGTTGTCCGTTTCGGGAAATACTCAGTGAAAATGGATATGCGACTGATTGAACGTCAACGTTATCGCTGTAAATATTGCAGAAAGACCTTCACCGATGTTACGAATACCCCACTTCATCGAACTCACTTGCCTCACAAATGGTTAGGGTTCATCCAATGTATGATAGAAGGCTACTCCCTTCGTAAAGCCTCTGAATTGATTGAGGTTCATTATGTCACTCTCTTCTATTGACGACATAAACTGCTTTCTGCGATGAAGCAGATGGACTTTGAGAAGTTCGAAGGTATTGTCGAGATGGATGAAACCTATTTCCTGTATTCTGAAAAAGGAAAGTGTAATCTCAAAGGTCGTAAACCAAGAAAACGTGGCGGCTCCTCGAGGAAACGGGGCATTAGTAAAGACCAATTGTGCGTTCTTGTCGCAAGAGACCGCCAAAAGTGACGTATTCAAAAATCCTCGATCAAGGACGTATCGTAAAGACTCAACTTGATGATGCCATCGGCTCCAAACTTTCTTCAACGAATGTTCTCTTTACAGACGCTTGGAGAGCCTTTAAGACCTATGCGACCGATAAAGGTTTGGAACATTACCGATTCAAATCAGATGGATATCAACGTGTGAAAGGTGTTTATCACATCCAGAACGTTAATAGTTTTCATAGCCGACTAAAAGGCTGGATTGACCGTTTCAATGGCGTCGCTACAAAGTACCTCGACCATTATTTGAGTTGGTTCCGATTCCTCGATAGCATCAGACATCGCAACAACGATGCAACCGTCAGCAAAATATAATAGAAAGTTGTTTATTCTCAACAATAGAAACCTATGATAAACTTAGATTATCAGAAATTTCCAAATGATAATCTAAGTTGTTCAAGAATAGGGGCTTTATGATTTTGTCTATAAATTATGACCATTTAGGAAGTTTTAATCATATCAAAAGTAGAGAAAAAATATTCAAAGCTATATTTTCTTAAAAATTCCATTAGTCAAAGAGAGGAGATTAAATATGATAGACAAAAATGAGAAAGAGATTTTATTATTGAATAGCGAGAAAAATTTCAAAGAACTACTTGAAATAATTGAATCAGTACCGAAAAGTAAAAGAGGAATTTCTATTGAAACTCCAGAGAGAGATAAAAATTTTAGAGATGTTTTAATGCATCTTTATGAATGGCACGCAATGCTTGAGAGATGGTATAGAGAGGGTATGGATGGGGATATTCCTTTTATGCCAGCACCTGGTTATAAGTGGAGTAGTATTAAACTCCTGAATATACGGATTTGGGAGAACTATCAAGATGTGACATTAAATCAAGCTATAAAAAAATTGAAGTTAAGTCACCAAAGAGTAACAGACTTAATTAAAATACATACGAATGAAGAAATCGTGACAAAAAAATATTATAAGTGGACGAAAACAAGTAATTTGCTCAGTTATTTTACAGCGAACACATCTAAACATTACATTTGGGCTGTGAAAAAATGTGAAGTTATCGCAAAGGCTTTAAAAGAAATAGAAAATGAAAATTTTGTAAAAACGTCTAATTAAACGAACGAGGACTTTAATAGAGTAAACAAAAGGGAACTTCTAAAAATGGAAGTTCCCTTAATTCTCGTAAAAAATCAACAATATAATTTAACATAGCTTTTTTAAGAAGCCATACAAATTACAAGAACCTTAATGTGTTTCAATACACCTACAAAGAGGGCAGTTTCACGCTATTTTATCCAACTACTTGAAAACTGAATCAACTAGCTCTTTATATCTCACGTGGTTCGAGTAAGGATTCTTCAGTCGCATCATCGAACAAATGCCATCTGTCAGGTGCGGCTTTTAAATAAATTGTATCGCCAACCGCTAAGTCTGGACCTAATTCAAGACTGGCAACCATTATTTGGTCGCGGTCACTTACAGTGAAAAAGACATTGCGTAGATGACCAAGGTGTTCGATATTTTCAATTTGGACACGAATTGTTCCTGTTTCTTCAGCAGTCGCTAAATATAAATCTTCGGGTCTGATTCCAGCATAAACATCTTGATATAAACCTGGAATAATCATACGTTCAAACACAGATGAAGCGAGTGGGGCAAATGAACCGTTGAAAGAAACGCCAGCTTGGCCTTGTTTGTCAAAGATTAATTGAGTTTCAAAGACATTCATTTGTGGATTACCAATGAATTCAGCAACAAATTTTGTACGAGGATTTTCATAAAGCTGAATGGGCCTATCCAATTGTTCTAACGCACCTTTATTTAAAACGGCAATCCGGTCTCCCATGGTCATGGCTTCTGTTTGATCATGGGTAACATAGATAAAAGTTGTATCTAATTGTTGATGAAGTTTGACGATTTCAGCACGCATTTCGATACGAAGCTTCGCATCTAAGTTCGATAAAGGTTCATCAAATAAAAAGACTTTCGGCTGACGAACCATAGCACGACCTAATGCGACGCGTTGACGTTGACCACCCGAAAGGGCATCGGGTTTACGTTTTAACAAGTCAGATAGTTGCAGTATTTCTGCGACTTTTTGGACACGTTGCTTGATGAATTTACGTGGAACTTTTTGCATTTTTAATGGGAAAGCAATGTTTTCTTCAATTGTCATGTAAGGATACAAGGCGTAATTCTGAAAGACCATTGCGATATCGCGGTCTTTAGTTTCCACATAATTGACCAGATTATTATCAATAAATAAACCGCCGTCTGTTATCGATTCTAGTCCTGCAATCATTCTTAGTGTAGTAGATTTTCCACAACCTGAAGGTCCCACAATGACTAGGAACTCCTTGTCTTGAATTTCAAATGTTAAGGGTTTAACTGCGAGCGATTGTCTGTCGTCGTATGACTTGGTCACTTGCCTTAATTCAACATTGGCCATAATAAACACTCCTTGGTTTTTGGGTTCATATTCTGTCAAAAGTAAGACAGCTTCTTACGTTGTTCGGCGCAAGAAGCTGTACTTAATAAGTTTCAAAATGATGCGTATAACAAAGTTAAGCTTAGTAGTTTACTAAGTTATATTGCTCGATTGCTGTATTGATTTGATCAGCCATTGCTTGAGCAGCTTCAGCTGGTGTTAAGTTACCGTTTAACATGTTTTCAATTTCAGTTTCAACAATTTGGCGTGCTTCAGGGAATACTGATACTAATGCACCTTGAGATTCTGGTGAAGACGCGTGTAATTGATCGATTGCAGTTTGGAATTGTGGGAAGTTAGCCACGTTCTCTTGGAAAACTGCTTCATCATGTGCGGCAGTTGAAATTGGGAAGTATCCTGTTGCTGCTGCCCATTCTGCTTGAACACTTGGTGATACTAAGAATTTAACGAATTCCCAAGTTGCTTGTGCTTTCTCAGGATCTTGACTATCTAAAGCCCAAACTGATGCACCACCGATTGACACACCACCTTCAAGTCCATCTTCAGTAACAGCTGGTAAGAAGGCTGTTCCGACTTCGAATTTACCATCAACTTCAGCTAGAATACCTGCTAATGATGCTGTTGAGCCCATTGTCATCGCTGATTGGCCAGAAACGAATTCTGGTTGTCCACCTTGACGGCCAACGTTTGGTGCTGCATTTGCCTCAAATAAGTCATACCAAGCTGTTAAAACTTCTTCCATAACGCCAGATTCGATAAAAGCAACTTCTGTGGTGTACTCTTCACGACCATTGCCATTGTTAACGAAGTGGTCGCCTTCTTTAGCGATAAATTGTTCAACGAACCAACCATAAACTTGTAAAGAAATAGGCATTGTCGCGCCAGCTTCTTCAAGCGCTGGTTGAATTTCAATGATTTCAGCTAAAGTAGTTGGTGCATTTTCGATACCAGCTGCTTCAAATAGATCAACGTTGTAGTAAAGAATTGGCGTAGATGAGTTGAATGGCATTGAAATTAATTCATCATTTACCGTATAGTAAGCGGCGATGTTAGGCTCAATTTGCGAAAGGTCGTAGCCTTCAGCATCGATAAATGTTTGTATCGGTGTAACTAAACCTGAATCGATCATATAACGTGTTCCGATATCGTAGATTTGAACTAAATCGGCTTCTAAGTTACCTAAAGAAGAGTTTCTTAATTTAGTGATGGTGTCATCATAAGAACCTTGGTATTCTGATGTTACTGTGATACCCAATTCATTTTCTTCGTTGAACTGTTCAACTAAAGCTTCTAAAGCAGTTCCAGCATTACCACCCATTCCATGCCAGAAGACGATTTCTTGATTTTCGCCGGTTTGAGCGTGTACTTCGTTTGTTGCAGTTAATCCAAGTAATCCTGTTAAGGTTAAAGCGGCTGCTGTGACAGTTTTTAATAACTTAAATTTTTTCATGATGTATAATAGCTCCTTGTTTTCTATGATTTATGAACAATTATCCTTTGACCGAACCAGAAAATAGTCCTTTTACTAATGCCTTTTGCCCTACTAAGAAAATTATTAGTGAAGGTAAGAGACAGAAGACTACTCCGGCAAACATTAAGACGATTGACTGACTGTCGACACTTTGCATCATTGAAACCCCGATTTGGACCGTACGATAATTATCAGAACCCGAAACCATCAATGGCCACATATACATGTTCCACGCATTGATAAAGGCGTTAACGGCCGTTGCGCCTAATGCAGGTTTTGATAATGGTAGCAGAATTGTAAAAACAAATCTGATATTACTACAGCCATCAATTCTAGCTGCCTCATATAATGTGAAAGGAAAACTCTTATAAAATTGTCTCAACAAGAAAATCGTTGAAGCCGACGTTAGATAAGGAATAATCAACACATGATAGCTATCTAACCAACCCCAACCAGCGACTTGTAAATAGTTCGAGACAATGGTTGCTTCACCAGGGACCATCATGGTTGCTAAGACTAAAGCAAAGATGACTTCTTTAAAACGTGAATTTAAAAACTCGAAAGAAAAGGCTGCTAAAGCCCCAGACAATAACTGTCCGATGGTAATTGCAATGGCCACAATAAACGAGTTAAGGATAAATCGACCAAGTGGGGCAGTTTGGAAAGCATTCACATAGTTACTAAATTGTGGTACGGCAGGGAGTAATTGAAACTCTGTTGTATAAATTTCTCCAGGAGTCTTCAATGACATGGTAACCGCATAGATTAATGGAAATAAAGTCACCACTGCCAGAATACTATTCACAACCAGTAAGCCGATTTTCATAATTCTTTTTCTTAGCTGTGCTTGTTTAAAGAGTCGCTCTTGTTCTTCTAATAACTCATCCAAAATAGGTACTTTTTCAAGTTCAAATGGTAGTTCTTGTGTCATGATTTAGCCCCCTTATTCTGAACAGCAAACATAATAGCGGTTAAGACTGCAATTATCACAAAGAGAATAATTGATTCTGCAGAAGCTAAGCCGTAACGGAAGTTTTGGAAAGCATTCCGGTAAATATCATGTACGATAACATTCGTCGATTCACCTGGACCACCTGCTGTTAAGATTCTAATTTGAGCAAATGATTGGAAAGCCCCAATAATATTAATCACAAACACGTAAAAACTAATGTTGCGAATACTTGGCAATGTAACAAACAGAAACTTATTCCATGTGTTTGCTCCATCCACTGAGGCACTTTCATACAAACTTTGATCAACATTGGCCAGTGCTGCACTAAAGTAGAGAAAGTTGAGACCGCTATTCAGCCAACCTGTTATGACTGCCAGTGTGATCAGGGCAAACTTTGGATCTACGAGCCAATTAACGTTTAAATTAAGTAATTGGTTCAGTGCACCCGTCTGCTGGTTGAGCATTATTTTGAAAACCATCGCAATGCCACTTGAAGCAATTGCCATCGGCAACGCATAGACGGTCGAAAAAAACTTTAACCCTGGGAAAGCAACGCTACAAAGCAAGGCTGTAATAAAACCAATGCTGATGCCTACAATCAAGACCAGTATCACAAATTGGACAGTCACCCAGATACTGTTCTGGAAGGAAGCCGAGGTGAAAAGGTCTTTATAGTTCTGCAGTCCGTAGAAGACTTTCTCAACGCCACGATTATCGGTAATGAAAAAGCTGCGATAAATCGTCCGTAGGAAAGGCCAATAAGTGAAGAGTAATAGAATAATTCCAGCCGGAACCAAGTATAAATAAGGTTCAATGATCGGATGCTTATTTTTTTCTTTTGTAAACATATCGATTCCTTTCGTTTATTAAATTTTACTCAACAGAAGTTAATAAAACCTTAAGCTGACGAGTTCAAGTATAGCGATTGAGTATTAATTACACGTAAATCTTCTGTAAATTAAGTGTAAAAAATATTGGAAGAATGTTAATTTAAAGTAAATTATTCCAGAAAGTTCATCGAAAATATTTTGCAAAAACATTGAAAAATTATAATTAAGATGTCATCGTTTTCACAACATGCTATAATTATGATGGAAGAAGGAGTGTGAGCGATGAGTTTTAATGATGATTTTTTTGCAAATTTGCAACAGTTTATTGATGAAAATGCAGATAAATATCCTTCAATAGATGATGCAGTTGAAGCTTATATTGAACAGTATAATAAGGGACAACGTAATCCTAAAAAGAGTAACGGGCCAATTTCGGACCGTGAAAAATCGATGGATTTGTTACAAGAAGCAATGTATGAAAATAATGTAAAAAAACAGCGTAAGCTATTAAAAGAAGCGGTAAAATTGTGGCCCGATAACTATGAGGCTGAGATATTGTTAGCGGAAGGTAGCGTTGAGGAGGTAATCAAGCACTTCTTAACAGTTCATGAAAGAGCTCATAAAAACTGGTTGAAGACTGATCAAGTAGGTTGGTTAAACTTTGAAGAACGTCCTTATTGGCAGTTGAAGTATTTTATTGGTTCTTATCTTTTTAACGTAGGAATGCTGATTAAGGCGGAACCTTTCTTTAGAGATTGCTTTGACTTTAATGAAATGGACAATTTAGGTGCGCGTTATCACTTAATGTCAATTTATGCGAGAACTTATAACTGGGAAGCGGCAACTGAAATTTATTACCAAACGCCTGAAGCTTCGGAAGATGATATGATGGTTATCCCGTTGATGAGTTTAGCTGTTGCTTTAGGAGAATTTCAAACTGCACGTAAGCTACTCGCTGATTTATATCGTATTAACCCACAGTTCGACGAAATATTAAAGGAAGACTTCTGGCCTTTTGAGTTGTTAGATGAAATTTACAGTCCAGATCAATATTCGTTCAATTCTGTAACGACTATTGCTAATGCAATCGTACCATTGATACCACTCTTGACTGGTGTTGATTATGCCTATGGGTGGATTAAAGAAGAATATGGAAAGATTGCGAAGCAAAAAGCGTTGAAACTTAAAACACCTAAACAAGTACAACGTGCGAAAAAAAAGAAAAAGGACAACGTTATTAGTTTTCCATCAGGCGTTACGACAGACTTTGCCAATAATTATGAAGCCGAAGGCTCACCATTGGCAGGCTTAGCACCAAAACCTCAACATATTTTAGCCTTGCAAGGACTTACGAGCTTTGAAGCCTTAGCACATAAGACGCAAAAGGAAGTTGCGGCGATTCAAGGGATTGGACCCAGAACAATCCAAGGATTATTGGATAATGGCGTGAAGTTCAAAGAAGAGAAGTAAATAGGAATACTCGCATCTGCATTTTTATTAAGGGCGCAACGAGACTGAGCAACATTATTCTTTAGATAGAAGGTGTTGCTCTTTTTTTTATAGTATAAGGTTTTATAAGTTTTATGTTGATTTATCAATCTTTATAATACGTTCAGCTTATTGTTTTCCAAGGGGGAGGTCGCTTTCAAAGCCTCACTTACGTTCGTGCTTTTCCAGCTCAATCGGCTAGGCTCTGTCTATGAGCAAAGCGAAGTAGACAGAGCAAGCTACGCCGTTGCCCATTATCTGTATCGGTACCGCTATGAAAAATAATTAGTTGATCTACGTTAAATATTCCAAAAAAAGTAAAGCGATATAATCAAATTATATTGCCAAACAGAATTTAAAGTCCTTAGACTCGTCCGAGGCTTTCTCATGGTATATGGAATTATAAGTTTTCGCTGGCTTAATGATATTTGAGTTTCGTTTTATGACAGTTAGAGTGGCCAAATCAGCCAAATTCCATTCAATATTCAGACTCAGCAGCCGAGTTTAAACATTGAAAGGAAATACTACCTTTAGGCTCCAATTTTTTGAGGGAAAAAGACTGATTCTAAAGGTATCTTTAGAATCGAATTAGAAAACGATTAGAAGGTATGCTATAATTAGACAAATTTAAATTATATTAAATGAGGTGATTTGCTTGAATCGAGTAAAGAATTTTGTTGTAGTGTCTGCACACTTTCCGGAAAATTATCAGTATTTTGCCCAGAGGTTGAAGGGTGTGGGGATGAATGTGTTGGGGATTGGTGATGGTGTTTACGATGAGTTGCCTCAAGAATTGAAACAAAGTTTAACGGAGTATTATCGAGTGGATTCGATGGATGATTACCAACAAATGTATCGAGCGGTGGCGTATTTTGCCTTTAAATATGGAAAAATTGATCGGATTGAATCGCATAATGAGCATTGGTTAGAGACGGATGCACGCCTCAGAACGGATTTTAATGTGCTAGGTTTTAAAAGTCAGGATATGAATCAAATTAAGCGTAAGTCTTCCATGAAGGCGGTCTTTAATGCGGTGGGTGTACCTGCTGCGCGTGGGAGGGTGTTTAAGGATTTTGAAGATGCTCAGCGATTAGTGAAAGAACTGGGTTATCCGGTGGTTATTAAACCTGATAGTGGAGTCGGGGCAAATGACACTTGGAAAGTGAATAATGCTGATGATTTAGAGGCATTTTGGAATCAGAAACAGGAAAATATTTCCTATATTATGGAGGAATTTATTGCGGGGACGATTCATTCGTATGACGGGCTGACCGATCAGAATGGACATATCGTCTTTAGTTCTTCTTATGTTTATAATCAGGGCGTATTGGATGCGGTTTCGGCTAATTCGAGTTTCTTCTACTATATCCGTCGTGATATTCCCGAAGAGCTAGAAGAGATGGGGCGTAAAATCGTTAAAGCTTTTGCTTTGAAAGAAAGATTTTTCCATATTGAATTCTTTTTGCGAGAAGATGGCAGTTATATGGCCTTGGAAATTAATTTTAGACCGCCAGGTGGGGCTGGGGTGGAGATGTTTAATTATGCCAATGACATTGATATTTATCAAGAGTATGCCAATATTGTGCAACATAATCAGTTTACGGCAGATGTGACGCGGCCATATTATTGTGGGTATATTTCTCGGAAATCGGGACGTGATTTCAAGCATGATAATGAGGCGGTTCGGGCACATTGCGGCGATCAACTGATGAAATTAATTGAAGTGCCCGAGGCATTTGTGCCGGTACTAGGGCGTAATGGGTATGTTGTCAGAGCGAAGGAGAAGGCCGAGTTATTGGATATGCTGGCTTACATAGATGCATAGCTGTAAGAGAGTCGGCAAGTAAGCGAAGGAGGAATACCATGAATTTTGAAAGCAGAAGTCATTATAGTGGTGCCTTAGGGCGCGAGATGCATTTTAACAAACATGGTCATGCAGGGCGACCCGTGATTGTCTTTCCTTCATCCGGAGGGAGCCAACATGAGTTTGGCGATTTTGGGATGGTGGAAGCTGCTGCGGATTTTATTAATCGAGGGAAATTAATTATTTATACCGTTTCAAGTTTTGATAGTGACTCTTGGCTAGCTGACTGGAAGAGCCCTTCTGATAAAGGGCAAGCACATAATGCCTATGATCGTTATATTATTCATGAACTGGTGCCGTTAGTACGACATGAATCACCTTGGCAAGGCAAGTTAATGACAGCAGGAGCATCGATGGGTGCTTTTCATGCGGTGAACTTTTCCTTGAGGCATCCAGATGTATTCGGAGCCTGTGTCGCTATGAGTGGTGTTTACGATGCACGTTATTTTACCGGTGATTTCGGTGATGACCACGCTGTTTATGAAAACTCACCTATTGATTTTCTGTGGAACCTATCGGATCCATGGTTCCTAGAACAGTATCGTCAGAATGACTTTATTATTTGCGTCGGCCAAGGTGCCTGGGAAAGCCCGCATATTTATGATACAAGTCGTTTGCAAGATGCTTTTGTTGCTAAAAACATTCCCGGCTGGTTTGATTTCTGGGGCTCTGATGTAGCCCACGATTGGCCTTGGTGGCGCAAGCAATGGCCTTATTTCTTATCGGTACTCGAACAACAAGGGAAATTAAACGAATAATTTTCATGGAACAAAACCAAATTTGTAGCATGGGAGGAAATCGATGAGCTTTAATTTTATTATTATATCACCGCATTATCCAGAGAACTTTCAATTGTTTGCGACACGCCTCAAGGAAAGTGGTGCGACGGTATTAGGAATAGCGGATGAATCGTACGACAATTTGTCACCACTGATACGAGAAGCTTTAACTGAATATTACCGAGTGGATGATATGGAAAACTATCATGAGATGTATCGAGCTGTTGCATATTTTGCCCATCAGTATGGTGGGGTTCATCGGCTTGAATCGCATAATGAACACTGGCTCGAAATGGACGCGCGCTTGAGGACTGATTTTAATATCCCGGGTTTAAAAGCCCATGAAATGGATCGACTTAAACAAAAGAATAAGATGAAAGCAGTATTTCGCTCCATCAATGTACCGGTGGCGAACGGCCGCGTTTTCGAAGGTTGGGAAGACGCCAGCAAACTGGTGAGCGAATTAGGCTACCCGGTCATCATTAAACCCAATATCGGCGTGGGAGCCAGCGATACTTGGCGCATTAGTAGCGATGAAGAGTTGTCACATTTCTTCGTTGAACGCAATTCAGCCGAAACCTTTATTATGGAAGAATTTATCGACGGTGACATCGTCACATTTGACGGACTGACGGACCAAGACGGCAATATCGTTTTCAGCCAAAATATGGTCTACGATAAGCCAGCGTTAGAAATCATTTCACAAAATATGGAAAGTTTTGTGCTATATCCAAAAGAGATGCCGGAAGACATCTGGAAATTAGGTAAACAATGCGTCGAAGCTTTCGAGATTAAAGAACGTTTTTTCCATTTCGAATTCTTTCGTCTAAAAAGTGACCAATCTCTGGTTGCTTTGGAAGTCAATTGTCGACCACCCGGTGGACCGATGATTGAGATGTTTAATTACGCGAATAACCTTGATATTTATGCTCAATACGCACAAGTGGTCCTCAACAATCAATTTACGGCAGACTTAAGCCAGCGGAAAAATTGTGGCTACGTCTCTCGGAAATACTATAATAATTATCTTTATACGCAAGATGACATTTATGCTTGGTATGGAGAATTCATTGTAAGTTCCGTGATGACAGAAGGAGTATTTGGAGATTTTGGCTATTTTATTGTGACGGATACTTTGAGTCAAATGCAGGCAGTTGTTCACTTTATTCAGGAACTTGCTTAAGGAGAGCTCTAACATTTGTGTGATCAACAAATGTTGGAGTTTTTTTTATTTACAAGGATTCATATGTTTGATATTGATTTTATAGCCTTTGTACTTCGCCCAGCTTATTGTTTTCCAAGGCGGTGGTCGCTTTCAAAGCCTCACTGACGTTCGTGCTTTTCCAGCTCAATCGGCTAGGGTGTGTCTACTTCGCTGCGCTCAAAGTCACACCAAGCTGTGCCGATTGCCCTTTATACCGCTTTGGAAAAAAGTCGCTGAACTACGTTAAGTATTCCAACAAAATTAAAGCGATATAATCAAGTTAAAACTTCTAACCGAAATTCAAAAACCTCGGACTCGCCCGAGGTTTTCTGAGTATGGATTCATATGGTTGGTATCAATTTTATAGCCTTTGTACTTCGCCCAGCTGATTGTTTTCCAAGGCGGTGGTCGCTTTCAAAGCCTCACTGACGTTCGTGCTTTTCCAGCTCAATCGGCTAGGGTGTGTCTACTTCGCTGCGCTCAAAGTCACACCAAGCTGTGCCGATTGCCCTTTATACCGCTTTGGAAAAAAAGTCGCTGAGCTACGTTAAGAATTCCAACAAAATTAAAGCGATATAATCAAGTTAAAACTTCTAACCGAAATTCAAAAACCTCAGACTCGGCCGAGGTTTTCTGAGTATGGATTCATATGTTTGATATTGATTTTATAGCCTTTGTACTTCGCCCAGCTAATTGTTTTTTTCGAAAAGTACGTTGTTAAGAAAAGTGAATTGCTTCATTGCTTCAAAAAAAAATGAAGAGCAAAAAGAGTGTCGGGCTGCTGACCGACACAATTTAAACACTTTGTGGATTTAATATAATCGTCGTGGACCGTGGGACACGACACACTGCTGTGGTTTTCTTGTTTGAATCGTGTTCGACTTTTTGAAACTGGAGCACGACTCGGTCTCTATCATGTTCGACTTTTGAAAACTGGGACATGATTCTACGCTGCTTAGTCTAGAGTATTGTAAAGCGGGTTTTGGATAATGAGGTTTTAGAATAATCTTTTCCTAGTGTATAATAATAAGGCCTGTTTTATTTAAACGTTCGTCTTTTAGGTAAGAAACTGATACACAACACTTAAACACGAAAGCAATCGAGTTTGGTGTTGTTTGACAAACTGTTACTATAACAACTGTATCAATTGTGTTTTTATAACTGTTTCAAAACTTGGTGGGAAGACAAGAAAGTTAGTTGACAATAAAACGCTTCAATGTTAACTTGGATAAGTAGAAACTGTTATACAATTTGTGTGTATCCTGTCGTTACTTTCACAAGCGTTTTAGGCGGAATTGAGCCAATTGGAGGTGTTTTTTTGATTGAATTAAAGCAAGTATCTAAACGGTATCAAGGTCAAGCAGGTATGTTCTCAGCTGTGGATAACGTTAGTTTAACGATTGATGATAGAGAAATATTCGGAATTATTGGTGAAAGTGGTGCAGGAAAATCGACTTTAATTCGCTTTATCAATGCTTTGGAGCAGATTGATGAAGGTGAGGTGTGGGTCGATAATGAACGAGTGGACCACTTCAACAAAAAACAACTTCGCCAACATCGAAAAGATGTTGGGATGATTTTCCAACAGTTTAATTTAATGAACAATTTGACGGTGGAGGATAATATTCTATTACCTTTATCTTTACATCATTATGAAGATACGATCGCCATTGAAGAATTATTGGAATTTGTGGGTCTGGCTGACAAACGCCACCATTATCCGAGTCAATTGTCGGGTGGACAAAAACAAAGAGTTGGGATTGCTAGAGCACTCATCACAAAACCTAAAATTCTATTATGTGATGAACCAACCTCTGCTTTAGATGCTAATCGTACGGATGAAATTGTGGCTGTGTTAAAAAGAGCTCATCAGCGGTTTGGGATGACAATTGTTCTGGTGACACATGAATTGGATGTGATTCAGAATTTATGCCAACGAGTCGCAATTATGGAGGCGGGAAAAGTCGTGGATGTTGTGGCGATTCAAACAAATACAGCATTTAAAGATGCCAAAAGTTATCATGAACGGGTGTTGGAGGTGTTAAAGCATGGTGAATCATGACCCCTTAACTTTCCAACTATATTTAGAACGCTTGCTTGATTTTGCGCCAAAGCTGTGGGAAAGTCTACAGGAAACAACGATTATGATGGGCTTAGGTTCTATGGCAGCCATTCTATTAGGTTTGCCATTAGGGACACTCCTGTTTTTAACGGCTAAAGGTAAACCGGCAGAGAACCGTTGGTTTTATACAGTTGCGAATATCTTTGTCAATATTGTCAGATCCTTTCCGTTCCTGTTACTGGTGGTGGCGATGCAGCCAGCCATTCGCGCTTTTTATGGAAGAGCAACGGGAGATCCAGTGGCGGCCTCTTTTCCAATTATGTTAATTTCGATTGCTTTGTATGCACGTTTTGTGGAGCAGTCATTGCTTGATTTACCCCGTGGCGTACTTGAAACTGCGGAGGCTATGGGAGCCGATTTATGGCAACTGATTATCAAGTTTTTATTTGTCGAAGCGCGTAGTTCGTTGGTCATCGGATTTACATCAGCTTTTGTTAGTTTCTTATCCTATTCTACCGTGATGGGGGTAGTGGGGGGCGGCGGTATTGGTGATTTCGCCATCCGTTATGGTTATCAACGTTATGAAACAGATATTATGTATACGGCCATCGTGATTATTATCGTGTTTGTCCAATTAATTCAATGGTTAGGTTTTAAACTAGCCAACAAACTCGATAAACGTTAATTCAGGGTACAAAATATTATTAAAAAGGGAGTTAGGTAGAATGTTTAAAAAAGGTTTAGTCGCAAGTGTCGCAGCTTTAGTGTTTGGTGCTAGTTTAAGTAGTGTTGTAACCGCTCAAGAAGAGAATGTTTTAAAGGTAGCTTCCCATTTACCGCCAATGACAGATATTGTGGAAATTGCTGCGGAGGTTATCGCAGAACCTTATTCGATTGAATTAGTCGAGGTATCTGATAACATCCAATACAATGAGGCTTTACTGAATGATGAAGTGTTTGCTAACTTCGCACAACATGAGCCATTTATGGAAATTTTCAACCAAGAACGTGATGGAGATTTAGTTGCAATTCAACCAATTTATAACGCTATTTTAGGTTTCTACTCGCCAGTTTATGATTCAATTGATGAGTTAGAAGATGGTGCTGAGGTAGCAATTCCTTCAGATATTACGAACGAAGCACGTGCTTTATTCATTCTAGAGAGTTACGATTTAATTGAATTAGACGAAGAAGCGGGGCTTTTCCCAACTGTTGATAGTATTACTGAAAATCCACATAATTTAGAATTTACACATGTTGATTTATTAAACTTAACGGGTGCGTACGAAGATGGTGTAGCTTTAGTCTTTAACTACCCAACTTACATTGCGTCAATCGGTTTAACACCAGCTGATGCTGTCTTATTAGAAGATGACGAAGAATTTACCTATGCTTTGCAAGTTATTATCCGTGAAGGTAATTTAGATTCAGAAGCTGCTGAAGCATTGAAAGCTGCTTTTGCTTCACCAGAAGTTCATGCTTTCTTAGAAGAGCTTGCTGAGAATGGTCATTTAGAACCAGCGTTTGACTTAGATTCAGAGGATGATTCTAAAGAAAAAGAAGATGCTAATGAATCAGAAGAAGATGCTGAATAATTGAATCGTGAGAGTCTCCCAAAATTGGGAGGCTTTTTATTTTATGGTATAGAAATTTAGTAGTTTAGGTTGAGTTGAGAAGCTTTGTGCATCGCTTGCTTATTATTTATCCAAGGCGGTAGTCGCTTTCAAAGCCTCACGTTTGTGAGGGCTTTTCCAGCTCAATCGGCTAGGCTCTGTCTACTTCGCTTCGCTCAAAGTCATAGCAAGCGATTCTATTAGTAGCGATGGATTGCCCTTGATACCGCTTTGGAAAACAAGTCGCTGAGTTACGATAAGTATTCCAACAAAAGTGACGATGTATTATCAAGTCAAGACTGCTAAACGGAATTTTAAGGCCTCGGACAAAGTACGAGGTTTTTTTACCGTAAACGCTTATAAGCCGAGTATTTTGAATCATATTTTGAAAAAAGTTGTGTGTACAAAAGATTATAATTGCATTTAGTTAGAATTGTATTAGAATTAAAATAGATGAAAGCGATCACTCTAGTGGTTGCATTTTTATGTGAGGAGGAGTTTAATTGGCAGAGTTTTTACATGGCTTTCCTTTAATGGGGAATGACATTGAATTATCGATTGATCACCCGGATGCCACTCAGATTTTCCAAGAAGCTGAGGCGTTATTGCGTGATTATGAACGTCGCTATAGTGCTAACTTTGAGAATTCGGAACTGATGACCATTAACGCGGCTGCAGGTCGGTCTCCGGTAACCGTTTCGAACGATTTGTATGATTTGATTAAGAATGGTGTTTCCATTGCGTTGGCGACTAATGGTGTCTTTAATATTGCGGTTGGGGCGATTACGAAATTATGGCATATTGGCTTTAGTGATGCACAATTACCGGACAAAGCACAAATTCAAGAAAAATTGGCTTTGATTCATCCTCAAGATATCGAGTTGAATGATGAACAGCGGTCGGTTTTCTTAAAGAAGACTGGAATGGAATTGGATTTGGGAGCGATTGCTAAGGGATATTTTGCAGATCGTTTAAAGCAGTTTTTCACCGAGAAAGGTGTTCATTCGGGGTTAATTAGCTTGGGGACAACGACGGTAACTATAGGACAAGCGAATGATAGCTTAGATGGCTTTTGGGCAGTCGAGATTCCGAATCCCTTGCGGTATGATGGTCAGGTGTTGGCGCATTTAAAGATAAGTGATCAGTCGGTGGTTATTTCTTCTATCAATGAAAGAAAGCTAAAAGTAGGCGATAAGTATTACCATCATATCTTTGATACGCGAACGGGTTATCCAGTTGATAGTCGAATTGCTGGTATTGTGATTGTGAGTGAGCAAGCCTTAGATGGTGAGATTTGGTCCACTGTCTTGTTTGGTTTACCTGCTGAGAAAGCACTAAGATGGATGAATCAAGAGGAGAGCATTGAAGGTATGATTGTCACAAAAGAGGGTCAAGTCATTGTGTCTGAAGGTTTACAGGATAAGCTTATTTTATGTCAAGATTTTGAAATGTTAGGTTGAAAAATAACGAGTAGTGGCTATTAGTAGGGAGGTTTGGTTTTATGGAAAAGGTTAAAGTTGAAAACGTGATGATAGGGGAAGGGCGGCCTAAAATTATTGTGCCCATAACTGGTCAAACGCAAGAACATATTTTGTTAGAAGCACATCAGGCACGTAAATCCACTTGCGATATTGTTGAGTGGCGGATCGATCATTTTGAAGGAGTTAAGCAACAAGGTTTGGTAGCGACATTATCTCATCAAGTGAAAGATTTGTTGCAGAAACCTTTGTTGATAACGTTTCGCACTAAAGCAGAAGGTGGTGCTACAGAATTAGCGGTGGAAGAGTACTACATTTTATACCGTGATATTCTTTTAAATGGTAGTGCCGATTTGATTGATTTAGAATTGAACTTACCAGATTATATTGTCTTAGGTTTGAAGAACATTGCTTACTTGAATAATGTACAAGTAATTATGAGTGAGCATCATTTTGAGAAGACGCCTAAGAAAAACCAAATTATCCAAAGCTTGCATGCAATGGCTAATAAAGGCGCCAACATTGCCAAAATAGCGACAATGCCGCAAGACGCTGAAGATGTCTTAACACTCCTGTCTGCCAGTGTAAAATTGAAAACAGAATTAGATATCCCAGTTATTTGTATCGCTATGGGTGAACTGGGGCAAGTATCGCGTTTCACGGGTGAACTATTCGGATCTGCAGCGACATTCGCTAGCTTAGAAAGTGATTCAGCGCCCGGCCAATTGCCTCTGGGAAAAGTTGAAGAACTTCAGAACTTATTGAAATTATCTCATTAATTATTCGCATGATAAAAGCCCGCACAAGTTGACGTATCTCACGTTGCTTGTGCGGGTTTATTTATAATATAAGGTTTTATAATAATATAAGGTTTTATAAGTTTTATGTTGATTTACCAAGCTTTATACTACGTTCAGCTAATTGTTTTCCAATGCGGAGGTCGCTTTCAAAGCCTCACTGACGTTCGTGCTTTTCCAGCTCAATCGGCTAGGGTGTGTCTAATTCGCTTTGCTCAAAGTCCCACCAAGCTACGCCGATTGCCCTTTGTACCGCTATGGAAAACAATTAGCTGATCTACGTTAAATATTCCAACAAAAGTAAAACGATATAATCAAATTATACTGCTAAACAGAATTTAAAATCCTTGGACTTGTCCGAGGTTTTCTTAGTTTTATGTTGATTTACCAAGCTTTGTACTTCGCTCAGCCGATTGTTTTCCAATGCGGAGGTCGCTTTCAAAACCTCACTGAAGTTCGTGCCTTTATAGCTCAATCGGCTAGGCTCTGTCTACTTCGCTTTGCTCATAGTCAGAGCAAGCTATTTTATTAATAACGAAGGATTGCCCTTTGTACCGCTTTGGAAAACAAGTCACTGAGCTTCGCTCAAAATTTCAAAAAAATCACACTTGATTATAAAATTTAAATTGCTAAACGGAATTAAAAGGCCTTGGACTAATCCTTGGTTGTCTAAATTATTCTACTGAAAATTGTCCGCGGTCGAGGGTTAGAAGGGCTGTTCCACCCTCTTCTAATAAGGTGGCCGGTATGATTAATCGCTTCCCATCCGCCTGAAATTGTTCACCGTTGTAGTGGTTGAAGGCGATGGCATCTGCTTCTGTGACAGCGAGTTCGATTTCAAAAGCTTCTTCGCGATTACTAAATAACAAGTAGACCGCCTCATCTTGAAATGCTCTCTCTACCAAAATATAACCATCCTCGTTGCTTCCGCTAATTAATTGACGGTTACCTTTAGCTAAAATTTCTGAATAATTGTGACGAAAATCCAACAAGGTTTGATAATGATTGAAGATATCGTGATTCTCCGTCTCAGTTTCTTCCCAAGCCAAGTCATAGCGGTTGTCATAGACGGGCCAGTTATTAGCACCGGTTTGACCGAGCTCTTCTCCATAATAAATCACCGGTTGCCCCTTTGCGGTTAGTTGTAAAGCCACTGCTAGTTTATATTTCCCTAGATGATTATTTAGCATGTATAAGAAGCCGGTTTCGTCATGGCTACTTAAAAATTGTCCAGCGGTCGCATTACTTTCCAATGCTTCATTGCGTTTGATTAAGGCCTCGTTAGCGCCGACTAAGTTACCATTAATAAAGTTGCGGGCTGTTTCCTTGAATTTGAAATCTAGTACAGAATCCATTTTGCCACTGTTCAAGAAATTCTTGTGATTAATCGGATCAGCACCCCAAGCTTCAGCAATCAATTTAAAGTCTGGATTGATCGTCGTCAGTTCGTTGCGAAAATGTTGAAGGGTTACAGGGTCCACATGAATGGCGGTATCGACTCTAAAACTGGCGATTGAATTTCCATTTGGAGTCGTTGCTAGATCGAGCCAAGCAGTTTGCCAAGCCACAATTTGTTCACGAACCGCTGGGTCTTCTGTTATAAAATCTGGTAAGCCTGATAAAGATTCTGTCAGTGCATCGCGGCCGGTTTCGAGTCTAAGCATGTCTTCAAACACTGCGCGGTCTTCATCGGTTGGATAACCAGCCGGCGAATTTTCTCGTGCTCCATCTAGAGGATGCAGGCCATACCCTGTATGATTTAAGACCACATCTACCATAATGTTCATGTTATAGCTGGCTGCTTGGTCAATCAATGTATGGAACTCTTCCAAAGTTCCGAAGTGCGGGTTAAGCTCTTCAAAGTTTTGCGCCCAGTAACCATGATAACCGTAAAAAGCGCCGTCTTGGCTACCAGCCGAAACATCGTATTGAATATTGGCGACGATCGGCGATATCCAAATGGTTGTTATTCCTAAATCGGATAGGTAGGCCAATTTTTCGGTGATTCCAGCAAAATCGCCCCCTTGGTAGACACCGCGGGGATTGTCAGCGCCCGCATAGTCAAGATCATATGGATTATTATTGTCCGAATTTCCATCATAAAAGCGGTCGGTTAATAGGAAGTAAATTATTTCTTCATCCCAATCACGGTGTGATTCTCCGTCATTTGTCAAAGCTTTAATCGTTACAGGATAGTCTAGCGTTTCAACTATTTCACCATCGTTATTGGTGGCCGTTACGGGTAAAACGTAAGTACCTGCATCGACACAATCAGGAGCGGAAAGCGAAATGCGTTTTAATTCAAGTGGTATTTCGAGGGCTGCTTGTCCGCCGATAGCCGAAGCATCGATGACTATTTTGCCGATGTCAGTTTGCTCCAATTCTGAAACGTCGATAATAAAATGTTGGTTAGGCAACGATTCAACGCTTGTTTCAGTGACTTGCGCAGCAACGGGCACAGCCTGTAAAACTGGTGAAGTGACTAAGGCGATGGCGAGTCCTATTTTGGACAGAATTTTTTTATCAAACATCTAGTTCCTCCTAGTTTGTAAGTGATTACAAATAGTATAGCCTTTAAGCCTTTCGATAGCAAATAGTGCCTTAAAACATGTTATAATATGATCAAAGGAGGCGTTTACATGTATCAACATACTTTGTTAGATGGTTATCAAATGCCGGCGGTTGGATTTGGGACAGCGGGCTTACGTGGTATTGAGGATATGCGTCGGATTGAACAGGCGTTATCGAATGGGTATCGTTTGCTTGACACGGCTTATGCTTATGAGAATGAGGGGACGGTAGGTCAGGCAATTCGCAACAGTAGTGTAGCGAGAGATCAGGTGACGATTCAATCGAAACTACCTGGTCGCGATCATTCTTATGGGAAGGCTTTGCGCACAATTGAAGAATCGATTATGCGGTTGGGTGTGGATTATATCGATGTTTATTTAATTCATTGGCCAAATCCGAAAGAAGATTGTTATATTGATGCATGGAAAGCATTAATTACCGCACGTCAAACTGGTTTAGTGCGCTCGATAGGTGTCTGCAATTTCCTGCCAAAACATATTGAACGTTTAGAAGCCGAGACGGGTGTTCTACCTGTGGTAAATCAAATCGAAATGCATCCCTATTTCCATCAACCTGTGACTCGACAATTCCATAAAGAAAAAGGCATTATTACTCAAGCGTGGAGTCCACTAGGTGCGGGAGAGGGCGTGCTAGAAGAAGCCGTTATTGCAGCACTTGCTAGCAAATATGCTAAATCATCGGGACAAATTGTCTTGCGTTGGTTGTTCCAACTTGGTGCGTTACCCCTTCCGAAATCTCGTCATAGTGTGCGTCAACAAGATAACTTAAATATCTTTGATTTTACATTAAGTCGTGACGATATGGATTCAATGAGTGTCTTATCGCGTAAAGATGGACGCTTATTTGATCAGCATCCGGAAACATTTAGCGACATTTAAATAGTAATAATAGATAGGGTGCACTGGTATTTGTTCAGTGCGCTTTTGTTTATGTTTTCGCAAACATAATAAAAAAGCCTCCTGAACTTTCAGGAGGCTTTGCATTGTGATTATAAAGCTTAGTTTAAGTGGTTTTCGCGGACAGCTTTCATGCCCCAACCCCAAGCAACAACATCATCGATAACAGCGTTGATTGTTGGTGTGTGTACTTCAGATGGTGTGAATTCTTTCATATCTACAAAGTCTGTAAATAAGTTGAAAGCACCATGAGGTGTAACATCAGCTAATTTGAAGTTTGCTAGAATGCCACGTAATGAATTGATGGCAGCAATCCCTAAAGTAGAACCGTAACCTACGATACCAGCAGATTTGTGAGCAAATTCTGGTCCGATGTAGTCTAGGTTGTTTTTCAATGCTGAAGTGATTGATTTATTATATTCAGGTGTGATGAAGATGTAACCATCTAAACCATCAATTTTATCAGACCATTTTTGAACGTCTGCATTATTGTATTGCTTATTAGCCATTGCTGGTGGTAAAGCTTCATTGAAGATTGGTAATTGATAGTCTTTAATATCAACAATTTCAAATGAAACATTTTCTAAGTTTTTGCTGTCTGCAATAGCTTTGAAGTATTCTGCGACTGCTAAGTTCACACGAACGTCACGAATACTACCTGTAATAATACCGATTTTTAACATAGTAAATCCCCCTGTAATTAACAATATATTGAACGACTAATCGTTCAGCACATTCAAGTATATCTTATAACGACATAAATGTGAAGAGGGAATATCTGAAATCGAGACATTTTTTCAAAATATTTCTCAAAATACTGTCGCTTTTTTCTAGAGTATTCTAACTAGGGGGGTTTTGTTCGCTTGTAGAAAAAGAATGTGTTAGGATAAATTTGAGAAAATAATTTGTATTAGGAGAGGGGAATAAAGATGATGACTACTTTCAAACAACGATTGATTAATGTTGCCTTAGCTTTATATTTAGTTGTACCGCTTTATTTAGCGACAGCTCAACCGATTTTTGCTCAGGAAATTCCAGCTACTAATGAAGTTGCAGAGTTTTTAGTTCATGGAGAAGCCATTGACACCGAAAGTACAATGTACCCAACAGTTTCGTTTGATATTGTCGAAGCGGAATTGCCAGCGGATCGAATTGTGGTGGACGAGTCCACTCTATACAGTGATAAATTGTTATTTATTGAATCACCGGGGCGTGAAGAAGTTTATTATCATAACTTTACGAATCCTACGACGTATCGAGATTATTCAGCTTGGCCAATGTATTACCTCGTTTATGATAATGGCGATTTGGAAATGTTGCATTCAATTAACTTTACAGAAAAGATTTCTGATTATTATGATGTCTTAGCTTTCTTGAATGCTCACAAAGAAGAATTGTTGCATAAAGTCAGCAATGATTTTGTTTGGCCATTTGCGGATGACATTGATCATCTCTATGAATTGCAAGGACAGTTTGCGCCACAGATGATTGCAGATGCTAAAGCAGCAATGATGCGTGCCGAAGCTGTGTATGAAACTTTAGGCGAAGATGATCCTTACCATTATTCAGCGACTGAAATTATTGAAGAAATGCGAGTGGGTCATGACGCTTTGATGCAACGCTATAATAACATGTATTCAGAAACGCCGGCGTTTAACTATTATAAATCAGAAGATTTGTATGATGAAACCACGGCAGATGAATTGATTGTATCGGTAGAAGAAGTGATCGCAACATTGCCAGAAGCTATTCAAAGACGTTTATCTAACTTTTACTTTGTACCCAAATATGAAGTAACTTATGTTATGGAAGACTCTTTCATTGATGCTTATGCGATGCCAACTGGTGTCATTTATTTCGGTGATGATATTGAACCGGATCAAAAGGGTTTAATTTATCATGAGATTGCACATGTTATTGATTTTAACTCATATTCGCCAACTTCTTTAGAATATGAAGAGTTTACGCGTTACTCAACGAATCCAGACTGGCAAGAGATTCATGATGCAGAGTGGTACAATGCGGATGATTCGGAGTATTACTATAATGATCCGGTTGAATCTTTTGCGCAAGCTTTTGCGGGCTATACGTTAGAGAAATATATGGGTATGCAAATGAGTGAGTTAGGTTATGTAGATGAAGATATCGCAGATCGTCCTTTATCGAAAGCGTATTTTGATGATTTCTTTGAACGGCATGGATTGAACGAATAATAGATAGTAGGTAGATGAAGATAGCAACTTTTCAAGGGCTGCTATCTTTTATTATAGTATGAGGCCTTAAGTTTGATGTTGATTCTATAGCTTTGAGCTTCACTCAGCCGATTGTTTTCCAAAGGTGTTGGTCGCTATCAAAGCCTAACAGTTGTGAGGGCTTTCCCAGATCAATCGGCTAGATTATGCCTAATTCGATTTGCTCACAGTCAAACCAGACTAATACTGTTAGTTGATATGGATAGCCTTTTTCCATCTTGTAAAACAAGTCGCTAAACTAGGCTAAGTTATTTCAACAAAAGAATTTATATAGTATCGATTTAAAACGGCTAAGTGAAATTTGATCCCTCGGTATCATACACACTACTTTCACGAAACGAGGCGCTATAGAATGGGGCTTAACAAAGGATGTATTGGGGCAATAAAGGAGGAATAAAAATGAAAAAAAGATATAAAAAGTTGAAGTTAACCTTATTAGCGAGTTTAGTGGGCACGAGTCTGGCCTTGCCGCAAGTAACAATACAAGCGCAAACCGATGAAGCAGCGATGGAAGCTTGTCCAATCATGGTTGGCGGGGAAGTAATTGATACAGAGTCGACACTTTATCCAACGATTTCTTATGAATTAATTGATGCGAATTTACCAGCAGACCGTGTAAAAATCGATGCATCGACATTGTTTTCGGATGACTGGGCAATCAGTGATGGAGATCATGAAGCCAATGCTTATTATCAAAATTTACTAGAACTTGAAACTTATCGAGATTATTCAATTTGGCCAATGTATATTTTAACTTATGATTCCGGTGATCTTGCGGTACTAGCACCAATCAATATGTCTGAGGATTTATTGGAATTTTATTCAGTTATCGAGCTATTGGATGCGCAGAATGAAGACTTATACCACAAATTAATCAGTGATTATATGCACGCGTTTTCAGATGACTTAGATGAAATTTATCATCTATCTAAAGGTTTCCCGACTTCAATCTTTGCTGATGGGAAAGCCAACTTGCAACGTGCCGAAGCGATTTTCGCGAATATTCCGGAAGATGATGAAAATTACGAGCAAGCATTGTCGTTAATGGATCAAATTAGCTTTAAGTATTTTGTCTTAGAAGGTCGTTATAACAACGCTTGTGGTGCTGATTTATACTATGATTACTTTGTTTATGATAATGTAGAGGATCAAGAACGTGCGTCAGAGTTGGTTGATTTTATCGATGCAAGCTTACAGAAAATGCCACTTGACCTACAACAACGTCTATTTGATATTCGTGTCATCCGTCATGATGAACTTACTGATAGAACTGAAGACGAAAATCTGATGGCAAAAGCTTATTCTGAACGTATTCTTTACTTCAGTGACCAAATGGAAGATGATCCAACCTGGGTATACTTTATGGTTGGTCAAATTCTAGATTTAAGTACTTATATGCCGAAGGACACATTCTATGAAGAATATACAAGTTACTCGCTCGCTGACGAATGGCAAGCAATTCATAACAATGAGTGGCTTGATGAAGCCAGTGAGGATGCTTGGACGAATGATTCATTCAACTCATTCAGTTTTGCTTACGCAGCGTATGCATTACAAAAGTATGATGACGCACAACCGAGTGACTTCGGCCACGAAAACATGGATTTGACTGAACGTCCAGAAACCGAAGCTTACTTTGATGACTTATTCAATCGTCTAAGCTTTAATTAAACGAATAAACCCGAGACTGCCTTTCAATGCGAAAAGCAGTCTTTTTCTCTTTCCAAAATACTCTCATAATATAACTTTTAAGATTTACTTAATCTCTTGGTTTTGAAACCTAAATCTTTGAGCTAGCACTTTCTTTGCTTTACCATGATATTAAGGAAGTTAATAAGGTCACCTAGGCAATGCAAAAATGCGAAAAGAAAGAGGAGTGAACATTATGGCAAGAGAATTTGTTTATGGCGTTTATCCATCGTTGAATAAAGCGGAAGAGGCAGTCGAAGCATTAACAGGAAGAGGTGTGAGCCGAGGTGGCATCAAACTACTAGCTAATGTAGATGTTGTAAACCATGCGCAATCCGGCACCAAGGTTGAAGCGATTGAGCAACTAACCGAACATAAGAAGCATTGGTGGGAAGGTTTGTTAGATTTTTTCACGTTTGATGACTATCAATCGCAAACAGGAGAAGCGGTGGAAGCTGACCGTGAAATTGATTTGTCGGACTATAAAGAGGTAATTGATAAGGGGCAAGTAGTGATACTTGTGGACGGGGCATTTGAAGATATTGCTTCGCAGTTAAACATACCGAATCCAGAAATCGTAGAAACGCCAGTGGAACATTCATTACCTGATAATTTACACAATCCGGTAACAGGCGCGAGTATGGCTGACGAACCTGGTGTGAATGCGGATATCTATGAAGACTTAACCGAAACAGAAGTTGATGAATTAGATCATAATGTAGCAGAGGTACACGACAATGTTACCGACACTAATAAAGCCTCTGAAGTCGATCCGACGATTCATGAAGAACAGGTTGAGCGCAATACACGAACTTTAGAAAACCTACGTCATCCACGCGAAAACGTAACCCCCGAAGATGTCCAACATGCTTTTGATGATATTCGCAATCCTAAATAACCACCGCAAAATAATACCCCATAAGCCTAGTCGGTTCTCCAATTGGGAACTGCTAGTCTTATGGGGATATTTTGGCTGGATTAAAATCCGTTGATTAGGTGATGATGAATGGCGTATGCACATGCTGCAAGGGCACCATTTGTATATTGATATGGTAAAAAAGAATGTTTATGCGTATCTGTGGGACGGTAAGGTGAAGAATTCTCAAGTAAATATTGTTTGAGCAACCCTACACACTCAGGTGTATTGAAAATAGCCCCATGCAATACCACTTCTTCAGTATCAATAATCATTGACAAATTATCGAGAGCCACCGCAAGATATCTCATAGCATTCTTGATCAGTGTTGTCGCTGCTTCATCCCCTAAGCGAAAGGCTTGAATAACGGTCGAAAAGTCGATATCAGCTGTTTTTTTGACAATGTTATGCAAAAAAGTGTTCTCTGCCACTTCATAAATCATCTTAGCTTTACGGACAATCGCATCTTCACTTAGATAGGTTTGCAAGCAACCGCGTTTTCCGCAAGCGCAAGCCTCACCTTGTGGATTAATAACGGTGTGTCCTAATTCACCAACAAGGGGCGCTTTATTTTCTTGGACAACACCATCTTCCACATAAGCCATCAGAATCTTACTACGAATATGTAAGAGAATAAAGCTATCGGATGCTACTTTGGGGTTAAACAGTCTTTGAGACAGCGCCATAGAATTTGCCAAAGGAGCGAAGTAGATAGGAACATCGGATAAAGCTGCGATTTTACTTGTGTCTAAATCTTTCCAGAAAGGTAAATTAGTTCGCGGCTTACCTGTTCTACTTAACGTAGTTGGAATTGAAAAACCAATCGCTGAAATAGGGTACATTGCGTACTCTGTTCGAAATCCACGAATATCAGCGTCAAATTGTTCAGAAGCGAAATACTCTTCTAATGATGTTTCGGTAAATTTGATTATTTTCTTCGCAAAAATATTACCTTTGTTATCTGTGATACAAAGGCACATATAATGATAAAATAATTCAATTCCTAAATAATAGGCATATTGGGGAGTGATGTCTAAAAGAATCTTTTTTCTTCCTACGTTATAACCGTCCAATTCTTCGCCTACTTCGTAAATAACTTTTGTATCCATTAAGTAATGAGTAATAATGGTCATTGTGGCAGGTGTGATGCCAAGCTTGCGAGATAATTCGACTCTAGAAATTGGCCCCTCAGCATAGATGCTATCTAAAATTATAGCGCTCTGTTCTTTTTGTTTTTTAGTCAGCATTTAATTGTCCCCTTTGTGGCCATTGGTAAATGGCGAATAATTTTAATCAATAAAATAATTGAAACTTAAGAAAATAGTTGTATGAAGAGCCATCTATTTGTATTAAGTTATTAAATTTAAGTTAAATTTATGTTTATGGTTAAGTATAAGCCAAATTTTAATGAAAAGCATTTATAATGCTTTTCGCTATATTATAGCAAAATGATTAGATGTTAAATGTGTTGTAGTGAGCTAACTCGCGTTTTTTTATTTGGGATATTCACAAAATAGATGGTTAAACACTAACAAAATAGCATAAACTATACAACTTTTAGTTTGACAATAGTTTCACAAACAACTATAATAAATGTAAGGTCAGAGAGTAAAACTTCTGCCTATCTTGTAAATCTCTCTCGTAAGTTTATGATTTACAGTAACAAATGGGCTAATATCCGGGCAAAATTTCCCAATCATTCAAACTCCCGACAATTCTCGGATGTTAGCCTATCTTGTTTTTTTTATTCGGGATATGAATGTGCTCGCCCAAATTGGGCGTATTTTTTTTGCTTTTCTTTAGGATGATTAAAATAGAAGGCACGCTTCACTTTCCGTGTTGGTTTACTATGGCGATGGTCACTTTCAAAGCCTTCGCTAGCACTCAGGGCTTTTCCAGCTCAATCGGCTAGGGGATGACTACTTCGCTGCGCTCGAAGTCCTACCAAACTGCGCCGATTGCCCTTTGTATCGCTATTGGAAAAACTACTCGGTAAGCTACGCTAGCTGGTAAATATGATTGTGGCAGTAAAAATACTAAGTTTTGAGTAGTAACTTATATAATTTATCGGAAAGATAAAAGAGTGGCGCTTGGCGCCACGATTAATATAGAAAAGGCTAATCTCTTACATGAATCGTCGTGAAACATGGTCGAGCGATGCCTTATGGTGTTCTTGTATGAAAACACAGTTCAATCATTGAGCTCGTGATGAATGAGAGTTTCTTAAATGATTGATTAGTATTCTGTATGGCTTATGTAGAGCACTTGCAATTTTTTCCATTAGTGGTAAACTAAATAACGCTATACGAGTGATGATCGGCTAGCACCACGACACTTCAGCAGAGTACTGCTTTTATCCTTTGGTCGTGGTTATTACTAGGTTGAGCGATTGACCTACAAAGGAGAATGATAAATATGACAAGTCATCATCAAAACAGCAGTTATGCACCTTCGCGTGCTCACAGTCTGGTGAAAGCCGGTCTAGTAGCTGCTTTATATATTGTTTTAACAATGTTAGTTGCACCCGTAGCTTTTGGTCCTGTACAATTTCGAATTTCAGAGGGTTTGAATTACCTAGGACTTTATAACAAACGATACATTTACGCCGTTACCATTGGTGTCTTTATTGTGAACTACTTCCAATTTGGTCCGATTGATATGGTCGTCGGGAGTGCGGCGACATTCGTCTTCTTATGGATCGGACGTTGGGCAGGGGAAGCAACAGTCAGAACATTACAAAAAACCGGACGCTTAAAAGCAGATCCGATGATTATTAAATACATTATTATGGGCATTTCATTTGTAATTCAAATGTTACCCATTGCAGGTATGTTATTATTTGTTGGAGCAGAAGCAGCTTTCTGGCCAGTTTACATCTCGCTTGCGATATCTGAAGCTATCGCCATGTTAGTGACAGCTTTTGTCATGTATCCACTAAGTAAACGAGTGGATTTCGAAGCATAAATTAAACTTAACACTATACCAATCAATAGCCGGTAGCTTTATCATTTCAAATGAAAAGTTACCGGCTATCTTTGTATTAAAAAGGATTGTCAGTTTAGCGTTGAATTAATACGCTTCGTGCTTCGCTCGTCGTGTTGGGTTTTTAGGGCTCAGTTTTTTCAAAACCTTATGGGAGACCGTTATGTTCGTTCATTTCTAAGCAAATCAACTAGAATAAGAGCAAATCTAGCCGAATGTCATCGAGAATCGGTTAGAATGAGAGCTATACTAATGTAAAGTCTTTGAGCATCAGCTACATCTAGACTAGGCAGTTAAATGGTGTTCATAGGACGTAAACTTAATAATGTAACAACTCTTCAATTATTCTGTGTAAACCAATTTCTGTTATAAAAAAATAGGTCGCCTGAAGCGAAAACCTACTAGACAGATACTGCTCACCAAGATCATTCATACAGTTACGGGTTTATCTCAACTTAGTTTGCGAAGCGCTTACGATGTAATGTACAATAGAAACAATAAGGAAAGTAGAATACATAAGTAGGTGTAACTAAATGTTAGAAAATAAGAAAATAGCACTATTTATTACAGGTGGTATTGCAAGTTATAAAATGGCTGAATTTACTAGACAGCTAATTAAAAAAGGTGCACAAGTACGTGTGGTGATGAGTAAGAGCGCCCAAGAATTTATCACGCCGCTTACTTTGCAAATTTTGACGAAGCACTATGTGTTAGTCGATACTTTTGATGAGCATGATCCAACAAGTGTGCAACATATTGAACTAGCAGATTGGTGTGATTTGGCGATTGTTGCGCCGGCTACGGCGAATATTCTGGCTAAGATGGCGAATGGTTTGGCGGATGATATTGTAAGTAGTGTACTATTAGCTGTACATTGTCCACGCTTATTAGTGCCTGCAATGAATACGAATATGTATGATAATCCAGCCACGCAAAGAAATCTGAAGCAATTAGCAGAAGATGGCTATGAGGTAATGGAGCCGGATACAGGATTCTTGGCTGAAGGTTATGAGGGTAAGGGACGTTTACCAGAATTGGAGCGCATTGTTGAGAGAGCAGAGTTATTAATGGCGCGCACTTCACTTCCACAAGTGTTATCAGGAAAAAGAGTGCTTGTAACAGCTGGCGGAACTGTGGAACGTATTGATCCGGTTCGTTATATCTCAAATGATTCTTCTGGGAAAATGGGTTATGCAATGGCGCGTGTTGCTAGTTGGTTGGGGGCAGACGTTCAATTAGTTTCGACGAATCGCGCATTAGCAACACCTTTAGGTGTCGCAGTTCAGTATGTGGAAAGTGCGGAAGAGATGCAAGCGGCTGTGACGAGTGAATTTGCGCAACTGGATTATGTGGTGAAAGCAGCCGCTGTCAGTGATTATCGTGTCGGAAATGCACGTGGGCATAAGATGAAGAAGGCTGAAACAGGGTCAGAAACTACGATTGAGTTAGTTGAAAATCCAGACATTCTAGCTGGTTTGGGTGCGATGAAAGAACATCAAATTGTAATCGGCTTTGCGGCTGAAACCCAAAACTTACTTGAATATGCGCAGGCTAAATTACAAAAGAAAAATGCCGACTGGATTATTGCTAACAATGTTTCAGAAGCCGGAGTAGGCTTCAATGTGGAAACGAACCGTGTGACGATTATTGGCAAGGAAAACCTCATTAAAGAACTGAAACATATGAGCAAGCTTGATACAGCTTTAGCTGTTTGGAAAACAATTACAGGAATTGAATAATTAAGGCGAAATAAGTCTGTACATAAAATGAGTTGGAATGAATGTTTCTCATTTTCTTGGGGCAGACTTTTTAATTTGATTTTTAGATTTAATGTTAGGAGTTATGGAAGAGAGCGTTTTGTGAAGGTTTTTCTCAATAAATGTGTAAGTATGATAAATATAATTTTAAAATATGAGATTTATCTGTTGACTTAATTAGAAAATGATGATAAATTATGTGTAATAAGTTAAGAGAGGGGGAAACGTATTATGAAGTCTTTAAAAGGTGCAGCATTTTTTACATATTTTAACTACTTTTACTTTTATTTTTATAACAGTAAAAGTGATTTGTGTTGCACTCAAATAGGACCGACTAAATAATACGCTTTCCTTGGATGAACCGATTATATCGGGATAAATGGATGGATAGCTTGTTTAGAGCCTAGCAACATTAGTCACCATGTGTGATTAGTGTCGCTGGGCTCTTTTTATTTACTTTTTGTTGAAAAATGCTTATAAAATTTAGGAGGAAACATCATGATTATCACATTAAACCCATTAGCAGGAAAAGTTGAAGTCGAACAAATTTGTCAACAATTGAAAAACTTAGAGTTGGAAGCCGCGACGTTACCACACCGCCCAGATATTTCGTTAATGATTTACGGTGTGTTGACGGAGGATAAATTAGAAATCATCCGTCGTTTACCAAAAGTAGTCCGTACTGAAAAGATACAAATGCCTTACCACCGTGCTAGTAAGCAATTGCATCCTGAAGCGAGTGTGATACAAGTCGGGAATGTAAAAGTGGGTGGCGGTAACTTTGCGATGATTGGTGGTCCGTGTTCAATCGAGAACTCAATGCAATTAGAAGAAACCGCAGAATACGTGAAAGCGAGTGGCTCAAACATGTTACGTGGTGGAGCATTCAAACCGAGAACCTCTCCTTACTCTTTCCAAGGAATGGGCAAACAAGGCTTGGATTTACTGCATAAAGTCGGTAAAAAATTAGATATGCCAATTGTTTCTGAAGTGATGTCCATTGATCAAATTGAATTGTTTGGTGATGTTGATATGTTCCAAGTCGGTGCACGTAATATGCAGAACTTTGACTTATTAAAAGAATTAGGTAAAACGAACAAGCCAGTTTTATTGAAACGCGGTTTGTCAGCGACGATCCAGGAATGGTTAATGAGTGCAGAATACATTATGTCTGAAGGAAACGAAAACGTGATTCTATGTGAACGTGGCATTCGAACCTTTGAAACCTACACGCGTAATACGGCAGACTTATCAGCGATTGCAGCAATTAAAAAATTGAGTCATTTACCAATCGTAATTGACCCAAGTCATGCGGCTGGTAAGCGCGATATGATTGAATCTTTAGCCTTAGCAGCAGTCGCGGCTGGCGCAGACGGCTTAATCATTGAAACTCATCCACATCCTGAGGAAGCAATCTCAGATGGCGAGCAATCATTATACCCAGATCAATACGCAGCCTTAACAGAAAAAGTTTGGAAATTACATCAATTCATGAAGACGTTGTAGGAAGGAGCTTCTAAATGGAAAAAGTCCATATCGCAGTAAACCAGGCTTATGACGTTTTAATCGACCGTGACTTACTAGCGCAAGCCAAACAATTATTAACCCCCCATGTTCAAAACAAGAAAGTACTCGTCGTGAGCGATCGAAATGTTGAAGTAGCAGGTTATGTTAGCAAGCTAGCTGAACAACTGACTTCCATTGCTGAACAAGTAACTGTCGAAGTGCTGCCAGCAGGAGAAGCGCAAAAATCGATGGCCAACGTGACGCGCTTATTAAGTCGCTTGGCTGAATTAAATTTTTCGCGCACGGATTGCCTCGTGGCTTTAGGAGGCGGCGTTATCGGGGATTTAGTTGGATTTGTGGCAGGTATCTATTTAAGAGGTGTGGATTTTATTCAGATTCCGACGACTTTATTGTCCGCGATTGATTCATCTGTTGGAGGTAAAACGGCAGTCGACTTACCAGAAGGAAAGAATTTAGCAGGCGTCTTTCATCAGCCACGCTTAGTTCTGTGTGATGTTAGCTTATTTGAAAGTTTACCTAGTGCAGTGTTCGAAGATGGCTGTAGTGAGTTGATTAAATACGGCATGATTATGGATCCTATTCTATTAAAGGGGTTGTTAGAACGACCGGCTGCTCTCAAGGCAAGCGATGCAGATTTGGTTGAGATTGTTAAAGTCTGTGTTGAATTAAAAGCGACTGTTGTGCTTGAAGATGAATTTGATCAGGGCTTGAGACAACTCTTGAATTATGGACATACACTGGGACACGCTTTAGAGCAAGTCAGCGGCTACCAAATCAGTCATGGACGTGGTGTGGCAACAGGCATGTTAGTCTTCTTAAAAATCGCTGTCCGTCAAGGGAGATTAGCGCCAGAGGCTGTAGAAAAATTTGCGAGACTACTCCATACCTACCATCTACTGCCTGAGCGATACAACTATTCAACGGAATTATTACAAGCAGCCATGCTGAAAGATAAGAAAAGACGCAGTCAAACCATCACGATTGTGTTACCAAGTGAGTTTGGTCGTTGCGAATTAAAAGAATTACCGATAGAAATATTTATGAATGTATTTGAGGAGGAATGGTTGGCTTATGGACAAGCGACAAGTTAACGGACACACGTCTTTATATGCAGTGATTGGGTCACCGGTCAAACATTCTAAATCACCAGCGATTTATAATGCAGCCTTTGCTCAGGACCAAGTCAATAGCGTCTATCTAGCTTTTGAAGCGGATGAGGATGCAACGCCCACAACGATAGCAGCCTTGAAACAACTAGGAGTAAAAGGCATCAATGTGACGATGCCTGGTAAAGATGTTGCCTTAGGGAGCGTTGATGAATTGGATGCCGCTGCTGAGTACGTTCAAGCTATCAACTGTTTAGTGCAGCAGGATGAAGCCGGCGGGAAATGGAAAGGCTATAATACGGACGGAATTGGTTTCTGGGCTTCTGTGAAGAAGGCTACCACCAGATCACTTGTAAAGCAATCGGTACTGATATTTGGTTCGGGGAATACTGCACGAATTATTCTGGCTCAAGCAGTTTTAGAGGGTGTCACAAACATTACAGTGGTGGCAAGAGGCATCGACCATCGACCACTTGCAATTATTGAGTTAGCTAGCAAACTAGCGAGCTCACATGCTGTTAAAATTCAAGTAATTGATTTAGCTTCGACGCTAACTGTTCAAGCAGCTCTAACAACGAGTGATATTGTGGTACAAGCAACGAGCTTAGGTATGGCTCCTTTAACTAACCAGAGTATTCTGCCAGAGGGAGTTGTTTTTAAAAGCGGAGCTTTGGCATGCGATATTGTGTATAATCCAGCGGAGACTCAGTTTTTAAAAGCTGCTCAGCTACAAGGTTGCCAGACACTAGGTGGGATTCATATGCTAGTGGAACAAGCAGCAGTGAACTATCAATTATTTACTGGAAAAGAATTAGATGCAGAGGTGATGTTAGACCTCTTAAACCAAACACAAGACTAGGAGAGATAGTATGTTACGTTTTATTACAGCAGGAGAATCACACGGTCCAGTTCTCACAACCATTATTGAAGGATTACCAGCGGGCTTACCAATCAGTGTCGAGATTATTAACGAGGCAATGGCACGCCGTCAACAAGGGTATGGCCGTGGGAATCGAATGAAAATCGAAACCGATCAAATCCAGATCACCTCAGGAGTTCGACATGGTCTAACATTAGGCTCACCAGTGACCATAAGTTTGCCTAACAAGGATTACAAAAATTGGCAAAGTGTCATGGGGATTGAGCCCCTAGAAGATGAACGTGCCAAATTGCGTCGAGCTGTGCATCGTCCGCGTCCGGGACATGCCGATTTAGTAGGAGGTATTAAATACCACCACGCTGATTTGCGTAATGTACTTGAACGCTCATCAGCCCGAGAAACCGCAATGCGTGTGGCGCTTGGTTCAGTCGCAAGCCAATTGCTTAAAGGGCTTGGTGTCGAAGTGGCTGCTTACGTTCGTGAAATAGGCGGTATTGTGGGAGAAGCATAAATCGATTCATTAAGTCTGGATCACTTGCGTAAACAAGTAGCTGCATCACCAGTCATGATGGTTGATTCAGAGGTGGAAGCACAGGTAATTGAAAAAATTGATGCGACTAAGAAAGTAGGTAATACATTGGGAGGCGTCGTTGAAGTCATTGCGACCGGCCTGCCAATCGGCTTAGGTAGCTATACTCAATGGGATAAGAAACTTGACGCCCGACTATCTCAAGCCGTTATGAGTATCAATGCCTTCAAAGGCGTAGAAATTGGCGACGGATTTGAACTTGCCCGCCGCTTCGGTAGTGAAGTGATGGACGAAATCGCTTATGACGAAACACAAGGCTTCTACCGCTTGAGTAACCACCTGGGCGGCTTGGAAGGCGGCATGACTAACGGAATGCCACTGATTGTGCGTGGTGTGAAGAAACCCATTCCGACCCTATACCGCCCGCTTCAAAGTGTTGACATTTACACTAAAGAAAACTACGAAGCCAGCATTGAAAGAAGCGATACAACCGCAGTTCCAGCTGCTAGTGTTGTAGCAGAAGCTGTCGTCGCCATGGAACTAGCCCAAGCAGTACTCGAGAAATTCCCGCACGACAGTTACGGCGAGCTCCAACAAGCCGTGACCAACTACCGTACTTACAGTAAAAATCCCGACATGTGGCAAAGCAATACAGACGAAAACGTCGAAAACACAGACTGGGCCAAACACGCCGACGCAGCCGCCGAAGCCCAAAATTAAACCACAGGCTAAATAAGCCCCTATAATGCGGGGAGCAAATAGGTGGCCCCATAATGACATGTCAGAAAAAAATTTCGAGACGCACAAAGGAGTTAACCAAACATGACAGAATTACTAACGAATGCCCCCAGTGTCCAACACAGTCTTAGCGTACCGGGAGACAAATCCATTTCGCATCGCGCCGTTATTTTAGGGTCAATTGCAGAAGGGCAGAGCCGTGTCAAAGGCTTTTTATTTGGTGAAGACTGTATTGCCACAATTAACGTGATGCGTCAATTAGGCGTGCCGATTACCATTGATTCGGAAACAAATGAAGTCATTATTGAAGGCCGTGGTTTAACAGGCTTACAGGCTTCAACTCAATTGTTGGATTGTGGAAATTCCGGGACAACCATGCGCCTCTTGAGCGGATTATTAGCAGGACAAGCCTTTAAAAGTCAGTTGATTGGTGATGCTTCCTTGAATAAAAGACCCATGGCTCGAGTGATGAATCCGTTAATCAGTATGGGGGCTAATATTGAAGGCTACCAAGGGAGTGAATTGCCTCCGTTAACCATTCAACCGGTCGAAGCCTTAACAGCCATTCGCTACGAAATGCCAGTTGCCAGTGCCCAAGTAAAGTCAGCGATATTACTTGCTGCCCTGCAAGCCGGTGGTGAGACAGAAGTGATTGAACAAGCAGTCTCTCGTAATCATACAGAAGAAATGTTGCAACTATTTGGCGTAGATCTAAAAGTAGAAGGCAAGCACATTAAATTAAACGGTGGTCAAACATTAAAAGGTCAAACGATTGAAGTGCCTGGCGATATTTCATCAGCCGCCTATTTCTTAGCCGCAGGTTTACTGTTGGCAGACACAGAACTTAAAATTGAAAACGTCGGCCTAAATGAGACCCGATCAGGTATCTTAGAGGTTATTCAAGCGATGGGTGGGCAATTAGAAGTACAACCGCGTGCCAATGGAATTAGTGCAGATATTACGGTGCGCAGTAGTCGCTTAAAATCTACTGTTATTGAAGGTGAACTGATTCCACGTTTAATTGATGAGTTGCCGATCATTGCTTTAATGGCGACACAAGCTGAAGGCGTAACACTCATTAAAGATGCGGCTGAATTGAAAGTAAAAGAGACCGACCGCGTTGTAGCAGTAGCGGATCAATTGAACGCATTGGGAGCAGAAGTGACCGCAACCGCTGATGGTTGGGAAATAAAAGGTGGCAGCCAATTACGAGAAGCGGCTGTCAAAAGTTACGGAGACCACCGAATTGGCATGATGTTACAAATTGCTGCTTTGCTCGTTAAAGCAGGGCGTGTAGATCTAGAAGATGCAACTTGCGTCAACATTAGTTATCCAGAATTCTTTGAGACAGTTCAAGCGATATGGGGAGCATAAAGGAGGGAACGCATGATACTAATCGGCTTTATGGGAGCGGGCAAGAGTACAATTGCACGTCTGCTTGGTAAAGAACTCGGGCGCCCTTTTATTGATATTGATACAGAAATTGAGAAAAATCTTGAGATGAGTATTTCAGAATATTTTGCCCAGAGGGGTGAAACAGCTTTTCGTCAAATAGAATTAGAAGTGCTTAAACTGGCACTTACGACTGAGCGGATTATTTCAACAGGTGGTGGCTGTATTGAGACAGCTGAAGTTCGTTCTTTGTTAAAGGAACGTCAAGATGTCATCTTTTTAAGAGGCTCATTTGATTTATTATATGAGCGTGTTACCCATGAAGCGGTGGCGAGCTTGCGTCCGCTTGTCAATCAGAAAACAAAAAGTGAGTTAGCAGCTCTCTATGAGTCGCGCTTAGGCTATTATCAAGAAGTAGCTCAAATAACCATTGATACCGACGACTTGACGCCCATTGAAATTGTTCAAGAAATTCAACAGCTGGTTCATAATTAGACAATGATTCTGTGTTATAATAGTGCTATTGAAAAAACGATGACAGTCAAAGAAAGTTAGGGTGCTATCTCGTATAACACAGGAGGATTTTATGACGTTAAAAGTTACCAATCTTTATAGTGGTTACCGCCAGGTGCCCGTATTAAAAGATATCAATTTTGAAATTAAATTTGGAGAAATTGTTGGTTTAATCGGCTTGAATGGAGCGGGTAAATCAACTTTATTAAAAACGATATTAGGCCTTTTGAAAGCTCAAAAGGGTGAAGTGTCCATTGATGGCACGACGATTCAAGCGAATCATAGTCAGTATGCGCAGCAATTGGCCTATATTCCAGAAACGCCCATTCTATATGAAGCCTTAACTTTAAAGGAACATTTGGAAATGACGGCTTTAGGTTATGGCATTTCAACTGAAGTTGTAATGGAGCGAGCAGAACCATTATTGAAGCTATTCCGTTTAGACAAACATTTAAGTTGGTTCCCAGCGCATTTCTCCAAAGGTATGAAGCAAAAAGTAATGGTGATTTGTGCTTTAGTTACCGATGCAAAAGTGTTGATTATAGATGAGCCATTTTTAGGTTTGGATCCATTGGCTATTAAGCATTTTACCAACTTGCTGAAAGAAAGAGCTGAAGCAGGTAGCGCCATCTTATTTACAACGCATGTGTTAAGCATCGCGGAAACTTTATGTGACCACTACTTGATGTTACAAGCAGGACAATTAATTGCTAGCGGTGATTTACCGAGCATGCAAATGCAGTTGAATAAGCCTGATGCGAGTCTAGATGAACTTTATGTAATGATTGCGGAAGAAGGTTTAGTAAGCGAAGTTGGTGGTGAGGTTTGATGACACTCGCTCAACTTTGGCAGAAAAGATTGAGTCATTTTCTCAATGAGCTGGGAAAATATGGTCGTCTAATTTTTAATGATCATTTCTCAATTATCCTATTCATAATGTTGGGTTTTGGTGCATTCTTTTACCAAGACCAATTAGTAAAATTACAGGCGATGGACTTAGCAACCTTGAAGTGGCCAGTGCTGTTAAGTGCTAGCTTAGTATTGGCGTTTTTTTTCCATTTAGGTCGTCCGTTATTGTTGACGCTAGATCCCGATAAAAGTTATTTATTTGCACGAGGTAAAGAATGGCAAGCGTATTGGTTAAAAGGGACGATACTTGCAGTCGTGTTGCCAATTATTTTGTTACTAGTGATGTATGCTTTGATGTCTCCCTTTATCAGTTTGGTGACTGCTTGGTCAGACGGCGTTTTTATTGCTTATGCAGTATGCTTAGTATGGGCTAAATTGATAAGTTTCCTATTAATGTACTTGAATATCTTTGACTTAGGTTTAGGTAAAGTGGAAAAACCTTTAAAGCAAGGGCATCATACATTGGCTTTTGTGCTCGTTTTATTAGTGAGTTTTGCATTCTCGCAACCAATTGGTTTGATCTTCATGAGTGTAGTTTTAGTCTTGCTGACTGCATATGTCGGCTGGGCCATGACTAGAAGAGAACAACAATTGATGCAATTTAATTACGTGATTGAACAAGAGGAAATTCGTACAGCTACTTTCTATAAATGGATTGCGATTTTTGCGGATGTGCCACATCTTGCACCATCTGTTAAACGTCGCCAATATTTAGACGGTTTGCTTGAAAAGCTTAGCGACAAACTGCCGAATCGTGAAAGTTACATGTACATTCGTATGTTGTTCCGCCACACTGCATATAGCGGTGTCTGGATTCGTGTGATGATTTTTATAGCTTTATTACTAGTCCTCGTTGATCAACTTTGGATGGCAGCAGCCCTAGGGTTTATCGGGCATTTACTCACTGTCGTTCAATTAGTTCCACTGATACACTATTATGATGCACATCCTTTTCAAATGCTTTATCCTATCAAAATGAGCAATCAATACCAAGCTTTCCAGAAAACGATGTTGATTATTTTCTTCGTCCAAACTTTGGTTTATGCACTCGTATGGGTATTGGTTCAAAGCTTCAGTTTAACATGGTTAACTGCAATCGGAATTTGGCTAATACTAGCTCTCCTATTAATCTATATTTATATTCCAGCGTGGAGTCGCAAGCAAGCTAAGAAAATAAATCGATTTTAATAACTAGCTCCTAAATCCGTTCGTGGGTTTAGGAGCTTTCTTTTTTATGATAGAGGTTTATAGGTTTAGCGTTGATGTTATTCAGTTTATGCTTTATTCAGTTTATTGTTTTTTCAAGGTGTATTGTTAGGATCATTGAATTTCTTTATTGCTTCAATAAAAGCGAAGAGCAAAAGGAGTGTCGACCTGCAGGCCGACACGATTTAAACGGCTTGAGGATCTAATATAATCGTCGTGGACCGTCGGACATGACACCGCCTGAGTTTCTTGTTTTAATCGTGTTTGAGTTTTTGAAACTGAGACACGACTCGCTCGCTATCATGCTCCACTTTTTGGAACTGAGACATGATTCCGCGATTTATAGAAATAATCGTGTTCGAGTTCTCCAAACTGGAGCACGATTCGTTGTCTATCGTGTTCGAGTTTTTGGAACTGAAACATGATTCCGCGATTTTTAGGAATAATCGTGTTCGAGTTCTCCAAACTGGAGCACGATTCGTTGTCTATCATGTTCCACTTTTTGGAACTGAGACATGACTCGTGGTAGTTCAATTAAAAGTTGCGATATATAAAGCAATGAAGCTAAGTAAATCAAAAACAGCCTCGGATCTATCAGAAGTTTTCTTACGAACAAGTTATCGAACTGTTACTAGACTTCATAACAACACAGTGTTTTTTTGTGTGAAAATTCAAATAAAAGTATAGATAAATATTTTAAAATGGGTTATAGTAAAGTAATTAATATTTTGTGAAAGGGTTAACAATGTTGGAGGTTTGCTGTACATACAATTATCATTTAATCATTCCGCCTCAGTATTATGATTCGATTACTTTACGAAGTTTTCAACTGTTAAATCAGTGTTTTTATTTGAAGGACGATCCTTTGTATTATCAGAATGCTTTAAGATATAACGGAGTTTATGCTAATGAGCCTTTCTTTGAATTGTTAATGCGCGGCTGTTTGGTGCGCACAAAATCATTATCGCAAGTAGTTCATTGGCAGTATATTGACACTGAACATGATGAGAGGTATACCATAAGTCAAAGTATCGAAGAGTATCTACCCAGTCATTCGCCGTTTAGAACTTTTTTCAAAAATCGCACCAATCATTTTTTTCACTTAGTACCACTTCAATGTCTAATTAAGTGTGTGCATTTTAATTACAGAGATTTTTTGGAACGGGACTTAAAGGATAGTGTTTCAATTGTAGGTTTAACAAAGTTGACAAGCTTACCGATATTAAATTCGACGCAATTAACGCGCTATTATCAAGGCACCACTTTGTCGAACGACCTAATTCAAACGTTAGTAAAGCACGGTGTTTATTATTTTGAAGAGTTACACTCATTAGATAAAACATTCTTGGATTTATATCCGAACTTACGACGTATTAATTTACAAAATAGCCACAATATACCCCCGCAGCAGGTTTTTATGAATGTATAAAAATATTATGCAACCATTTCATTTTAAAACTGAACGTTTGTCCTTTATACTGAATACAGTAGTTCAATAATTGCATGTTGAGCATAAGGTCAAAAAAAGGAGATTTATATCATGAAGAAAACCTTACAAAAATTAGTCGTAACTGCATTAACAACAAACTTGTTGTTAGTTGCGATACCAACTACAGCAGTTTGGGCGCAAGACGGTGAAGAAAGTACAGAAGAAGTAGCTGAAACAGCAACTGAAGAAGAAGCAAGCGAAGAGGAAACGACTGAGGAAACGACTGAGGAAACAACTGAGGAAGAAGTGGCGACAGAAGGTCATGCTTTAAAAGATGTTCTAGTTGAAGCAACAGCTGAGAACTTAGCATTACTTGATGCTTTTGCAGACTATCAAAAAGTTATTGAACAATTTTCAATTCAAGACTTAAACGTGTCAGATGTTGTAGGTTCAAGTTTTGCCGAAGTAGTTGATAACTTTGATGCTCAAGTAGAACCTGAGGTTTTTGACTTAAGCGAAACTGAGAAATACTTAAGTTACACGTATGAGATTGATGAAATTAGTTCAGTAACGGAAGAGAATAAAGCTGCGGAACTAATCTTATACTTTAGTGATGACACATTATTGTACGTAGGGATTGCGACATTAGACATGGAGCTTTATCCGGAAGATGTATTACCGGAAGAAGAGATTGAAACTTGGATTGCCGATCAAGTCGATATTCAAGCTGTAGCCGACCGCCAAACTCGTATTATGGGTCTATCTGAAATGGTGTTTGATGGTATTCCTTATCATATGGTTTTCTTACCAACAATCACAGCCGAAAATGAAGTGTTTGGTGACTTTATGATTATTTCTGAAGGTGCAGTCTTTGATAGCTACCCATTAGGAATTGAAGAAGCCATTGAAAGCCCGCAAACAACGATGTTATCATTATTCAGTGACTTCTTCGGTTTCGGTGCGGAAACAGAAGATGCACCTGTTGAGGAAGAACCAGCAGACGAAGAAACGACAGAAGAATCAGCAGAATAAGCCAAAATATTATCCCAAAAAGACCAGTGTTCAATAGCACTGGTCTTTTTTGCATATAACTGGTAATGCAGAATTTGTCTACAAATATTATCTGATGCTGATGTGAGTAGTTAATCAAGCCGAAGGTCTTCAATTATCGACTAGATAAGGCATTAATCTAGCGGAAGTTCTTCAAGTATCGACTAGATAAGGTGCTAATCTAGCCGAAGGTCTTCAATTATCGACTAGATAAGGCGCTAATCAAGCCGAAGGTCTTCAAGTATCGACTAGATAAGGCGCTAATCAAGCCGAAAGTCCCTGAGCATCGACTAGATTAGGTGTTAATCTAGCCGAAGGTCTTCGAGTATCGACTAGATTAGGTGTAAATTGGACCCTTAGTCAAGGACATTTTTCAAAACGGCCTCTCTTTTTTTAAAACCTCCCTTTTATAAGGTTTAACCTTTAATTTACATTGCACTTTCATTCACATCACAAGTTCTGACTGCTGGAATTTCTGGTGTTTCAATTAAATCAGCTAATGGATAATAGCCTGTTGTCACAAATTCATAGTATTGACGAGGAGCTAATTTAGCTAAGCCCCATTGGTAGCGATCATGGTTGTAATAGTTCATATAGTGATCGATGGCTGCTTGTAATGCTTCAAATGTCTGGCATCCTGCGATATCTACTTCGTCTTTCATATGACCATAGAATGATTCTTGAGGGGCATTATCCCAACAGTTACCACGGCGAGACATCGATTGAATCAGGTCATGATCCTCAAGTAGTTCTTGGAATTTCATACTCGTGTAGTGTGAACCTTGATCTGAATGGATAATCGTCTCATGATTTAACGTCATGCCTTCTTCTTCAATTAACTGATTTATCGTGGCGAGGACGAATTCAACTTCTAAAGAAGCGCTGAGTTGGTACGCTAAGATTTCATTTGTATAAGCATCTTTTATGGTGGATAAATAAGCTCGCTTATCCTGACCATATAAGCAATAAGTAATGTCTGTTAATAAAACAGTTCGTGGACCAAAGGCTTTGAACTGTCGTTGAACGAGATTCGGTTTGATGGAATGTTCTT
>NZ_WJQT01000012.1 GCF_009659375.1 Fundicoccus ignavus | reverse complement strand
CGCTTGTGTCTATTCAAACAAGCTAGCCTTTTTATTAGTGTACAGATAATATATCTATCTTATTCCACGCTGTCTATGTTTTTATGAGGCCGTAAAAATCACTGTCCATTCTATAGGGTCCATTTTATAAGACTACAAATGAATCATGCTCTACTTTTTCTAACTGGAACTTGATTACATTCGAATCGTGCTCCACTTTCTCAAACTGAGACATGATTACACCCTATCGTGCTCCACTTTCTCAAACTGAGACATGATTGCACCCCTATCGTGCTTCACTTTTTTTTAACTGGAACATGATTACACCCCTATCGTGCTCCACTTTCTCAAACTGAGACATGATTACACCCCTATCATGCTCCACTTTCTCAAACTGAGACATGATTTCAACACAATCATGTTTCAGTTTTTCTAACTGGAACATGATTACACCCCTATCGTGCTCCACTTTCTCAAACTAGAACATGATTACACCCCTATCGTGCTCCACTTTTTTTAACTAGAACATGATACCACAAACAAGCTAGTATCTAATTCATTCTCTTGTAAGAAAACAAAGGCGGTGTCGTGCCCTTTCGTCCACGACGATCATATTAGAACCACAAGGCGTTTAAATCGTGTCGGCCAGCTGGCCGACACTCCTTTTGCTCTTCGCTTTTATTCAAGCAAAAGCACAAAGCCAAGACGGCTAATAACATACCTTCTAACCCTAACAAGTCTAATGCCCGAGGCCTTTAAGATTTGTTGAGCTTCTTTTACTATACACTTTTTCCTGATATATATAGTTGAAATACTAAGCGTAGCTCAGCGTCTTATTTTCCAAAGCGGTATAGATGGCAATCGGCGCAGTTTTCACTTATTATGAACAATTCGAGTTAGACAGTGCCTAGCCGATTGGCCTGGAAAGCCCGAAGGCTTCGAAAGCGACCGCTGCCTTGGATAAACAATCCGCTGGGCGAAGCACGCATAAAAAAAACACTTCCAACTGAAAGTGTCTCGAGGTACGTATTGTGGCTGATTATTTATTAAAAATCTTTGGTCCTTTTCGCATATATTTCGCATCATTTTTCGGCTCTGTCTTGTGTTCTGAGCGCCCACCTGATTGTTTATTCTTGATTATTTCCAACATCTTCGCTTTGGCTTTCGCATCCATTCTTTCCACCACCTTCAAATTATCTCTACATAGTCACGGCGGAATAAGTAGCGCTTAATTATATCAAACTACGCATCAATAAAGTATGAGAATTTGTTAAATTTTTTGATTCTACAAAAATTAACTCTATTCATCAGTTTCATCTCTTTTACAGATATTACATTAAACCCTTGTAAAAAAATTCATTGAAGACGCTACACTGTGATATACTGTAATATGAAAATTTTAACATTTAATTAGTTAAGGATAGGTGACAAAATGGTAACGTTAAACGATATTGCTAAAGCATCTGGCTTCTCGCCTGCCACTATTTCCCGACTCTTTAAAAATGATGCCACCCTATCAATTCGACCGCAGTCTAAGCAAATAATTTTTGATACAGCACTAAAATTGGGTTACCCCTTAGAAAAGATCCAATTCGCTTTTGACAAAATACTTTTTCTCTATTGGATTTCAGAAAATGACGAACAACAAGACGAATACTTCCAAGAAATGCACCAACAATTGAATTATTTTGCGAAAAATCGCCACTTCTCACTCACCATTATGCGAAAAGGACGCCTCGATGGTGAAATACTCAGCACTTATGATGCATTTATCGCTGTTGGTTCTTTTAGTATGAAAGATTTACAGTTGCTCGAAACTCATTTCGAACATGGTGTGTTCGTTGAGGCTCAGCACTTCCAGAATAAATTCGATACCGTTAATCCAGATTTAGAATATATCACGAAGAAAGCTATCCGCTTATTTCTCGATAAAGGCTACCGAAAAATAGGTTTCATCGGCGGCTCTTATTTCTCGCCTGATTTATCCATTGAGTCACGTGATATTCGCGAAAGTTATTTCCGTCATTATCTAGCTTCTTATAACTTACTACAAGAACGATATATCCATACTGGCGGTAAATTCTCAATCGAAACTGGAATTAAATTAGCTCATGCCATGCTGGCAAACTTGATAAATGATGATTTACCACAAGCGATTCTTATCGCATCCGATACAATTGCTTTAGGCGTACTGGAGGTTTTCGATCAACATCACATCCAAATTCCTGAGCAAATGGAAATCATCAGCATTAATAATAAAGCAACCGCACAACCTTGCTCGCTCACCTTAACAAGTTTCGCGATTGATATACCGGAAATTGCCCGGACCGCCATCAACTTACTTTATGAGCAATTAACCACCCACCGCAGAGTTAGCAAGAACGTACTTATCGGTTCCCGTTTATCAGAAGGTGATAGCTTTCATGAATAAATGCTTTTTCACAAAATACGCCTAAAGACGCTCTCCCATTTTATTCACTGTTGGAAGGCAGCCACTGTGATAATTGGACTAAGCTTAATCTAGCCGATCCTCTAAGACCTTTGACTAGATTAGCACGCTTTCTAGCCGATTCTCAGAAACTTTCGGCTAGATTAACCGAAAATCACACGCGACCAACTTTTTCTTGCAAGGAAACAAGGCGGTGTCGTTCTCTGCCGATCACGACGATTATATTAGAACAGCCAACCTTTTAAATCGTGTCGGTCGGCCAAACCACCGACACTCCGCTTTTAAAAGCCCTCACAACCGTGAAGCTTTGAAAGCGACCATTTCCTTGGAAAATCAATAAGCTGAACGAAGTACGAATACAATTAAAACAAACGACCTCTTCCCGACCAATATTACTTGGACTAGAAAGAGGTCGTTTGTTATTTAAATGCTTATTTACTCGTTAATACCATTGCTTCAAAACCTTGTAAAGTTAGCGTCGCCTCAACTGGTAAACCAGTTGACACATCTATTAAACCTTGAGGTACTTCAGCTGTTTGTACTTGGTCAGAGAAGTTCATCACGAAGTAATAACGCGTTCCTTCTGAATCTTCACGTGTTTGGACTGAAACACTGTCAGAAGACTTAGCGACGCTATTGCCTACAATTGTCAATTGATCTAACAACTCTCCATAGAACTTGCTTAAGAAATCATCACCCGTACGTGCTCCCATGAAATACGCTTGGCCTTTGCCATAGTGATTTACAGAAACGGCTGCTTGTCCTTGATAGAAATCAGCACCGTAAATCGCAAGTGTCTCTGCTGACGTTGTTTCAAAAACAGTCGCATAATCATGTACCTCATAGCTCGCATCTTGGAACTTAACTTGATTACGTTGGCTTGGATAATAGACATCGGTTTCGCTAATCACAATTCCCAGCATATCCTCTAAGCCTGGTATTGTTCCGCCGTCATAAACGAGATCTGTTTCATTTGCCATACCCGACATGTAAGTATAAACAACTGTTCCACCTGCTTCAACGTAAGTTTGAACCTTAGCCAGCAAATCGCGAGAATGTAGATACATCATTGGCATCACTAACAGCTTGTAACCATCAAAGTCATTATTTTTCGTAATGACATCGACGTTCACATCCTGACGCCAGAATGGACGGTAGTGATCATGCAGTGTATGGTGGTAATTCAAGTTTGTTTTTGAGAAACCTTGAATATCCTTGATCGCCCAATCATTTTCCCAATCATAATAAATCGCAATATCTGATTGTTTCATACTACCGACTAAACCATCTAATTGGGACATTCTTTCACCCAAACTCGCAACTTCTTGATACACGCGGTTGCGTTCAGGTGGAACATGTCCAATCACAGAACCGTGAAATTTCTCAGAAGACCCTTTAGAAGCCCTCATTTGGAAATATAATACACTATCTGAACCGTGTGCCAACAATTGTGTTGAAGCGAGTTTATGCATACCTGGTCGCTTAGGACGGTTAATATCATGCCAGTTCACAAAACTTGGTGAAGATTCCATAATTAGGAATGGCATCTCTTTTAGGCCTCTATATAAGTCGTTAATAAAGCCGACTTTCAAGGCCAGATCTGCTTCGGTTTCCCAGTCATTGTGCCAAGCCGGGTAACAGTCCCACGTGACGATGTCGACTATTTTGCTGAATTTAGAATAATCGAGTGCTTGGAATGGGATTAGATGTTCAGTATCCGCCATAAAGTTTGTCGTAACTGGAATATCTGTCGAATACTTGTTAATAGCTGCTCTCTCATGCAGATAAAAATCGATGGTTTGATCCGTTACAAAACGTCGCCAATCTAGATTTAAGGCATGGACTGCCATTTCACCTAATTGGTTTGGCGAATGAATGTGCGACCAGTCAGAATAAGTATGACTCCAGAATGTATTCCAGTAAGCCTGATTGACTGCTTCAAGGGTGCCGTACTTGTTTTGCATCCACAAACGGAAAGCCGACTGACATTGGTCACAATGACATTCACCTGAATATTCATTTGACAAGTGCCACATTAATAAACTTTCGCGGTGTCCATATCGTTCCGCTAATTTCTCATTAACAATGCGGACACATTCACGGTAATTCACAGAAGTGAAACAATGATTATGACGTCCACCAAAACGATTTTTCTCTAAACGTTCATTGACTCTTAGCACATCAGGGTATTTACTCGCCAACCAATTTGGTCGGGCACCAGAAGGTGTACCTAAAATGACCTTCATCCCATTTTCTTCAGCCTTGTCAAAGACTTGATCCAACCAAGTAAAATCAAAGTGATTTTCCTCAGGTTCTAATATGGACCAGGCAAACATGCCGACGGTAACGGTATTAATCTTTGCCTCCTTGAAATACTTAAAGTCTTCTTCAATGGTCTCCGGTCGCGTCAACCATTGTTCCGGGAAATAGTCCCCACCATGTAATAATTTCATTTGTCTTTCTATCCTTTCGTCCCTCCTGCTGTTAATCCAGATACAAAGTTATCTTGGAATAGCAAGAAGATGATGACAACAGGCACACTAATCAAAATCGAACCTGCCGCAAATTTTGTGTAACTCGCCGTCATCGGGTTCGTTACTAATTGATATAGCCCTAAAGGCAATGTATAACTTTCAACATTCCTTAACACAACTGATGATAAAGCAAAATCACCTAATGGCCCAGTAAAGCCATTGATCGCCACCACCGATAACATCGGCTTCGCTAATGGAATGAGAATGTTAAGTAAAATTCGTGTTGGGCTAGCGCCGTCAATTTTAGCACTTTCATCCAACGATAAAGGAATCGTGTCGAAGTAGCCCTTCATTAAGTAAGTGTTCATCGGAATCTGACCCCCTACATAAATAAACACGAGAAACAGATGATTGTTAATTAAGCCCAACATTTGACCCAAGACAAAAATCGCAATTAATGCCGAAAATTGTGGAATCATCTGCAGTAACATAAACATCATTAACCCATTCTTACGTCCAGTAAAACGAAATCTTGAAAAGGCATAAGCGGTAAATGTTACCGATAAAGTTGATAAAATCATCGTCGATACCGATACAAAAATAGAATTTTTAAACCACTTTAAATACTGTAATGATCCTTCGTTCTGGAATAAAGCCTGATAGTGTTCAAGTGTCGCTTTGCTTGGAATCATACTGGTACTAATCAAGCTGTTACCTGGGTTGAAACTTGCACCAATCGTCCACATAATTGGGTACAGAATAATCACAATCACAATTGAAATCACCAGATAAGATAATAAGAGCGAGGTATTGATGCGTCTTATTCTACCAGTGGGATGTTTGGTTGATGTCATTATTGCACCTCCTTAAATGAATTTGAACGTCTGAATTGCCATAAGGCGATAAAGATAACGAAGACGGATAATAAAATCGTTAAGGCCGCCGCTAATGCATACTGACTGTTCTGCATCGTTAGTTTATAAATCCAAGACACTAGAATATCCGTTCCACCCGCATTCGAACCTAGGACTGCTGGTCCACCGCCATTGAACAGATAAATAATATTGAAATTATTGAAGTTAAACGTATATTGCGTGATGATAATCGGTGTCATTGAATACAATATAATCGGCAACGTGATTTGCTTAAATTTCTGCCAAGCACTCGCCCCATCCATCACAGACGCTTCATATAATTCATCTGGAATGGATTGTAACGTTCCGGTAGTCACTAAGAAAATATACGGGAAACCGAGCCAAGTTTGAATTAACAACAAGGCAATTCTCGTCCAGTTGGGATCTGTCATCCATGAAATCGGACCAATCCCGACACTCGCTAAAATTTGGTTGTTAATGGCACCAAATGAATCGTTAAATAGACCAGCAAAAATCAGGATTGTCACAAAGCCTGGCACTGCCCAAGGCAACATAAAGATGGTCCGAATGAACTTCTTCGCCTTCAATTTCTTTTGATTCACAATAATAGCGAGAAGAATCCCTACGGATACTTGTAAAGTTGAAGCAACTAATGTCCACACAACCGTCCAACCCAAAACGTTAACGAATGTATTACGCCAAATATCCACTGAGAATATTTTCTTAAACGTTTCGAAGCCAACCCAATCTGCTAAGTTAGCAGGCGCCGAATGATATAGATCGTAGTTAGTAAACGCTAAAGAAATCGTAAACAAAATAGGAAACACTACCGAGAATAATAAAACAAAAAATGCAGGTCCTGTTAATAAATAAGGATACCCTTCATTCAAAATAGCATGATAAGTTCCTCGAATTGAATTCACTTGCTTGCCTTGACTCAACCGTTGACCATTTACATAGGCATCACGAATATTTAGACTATAGAATACTAAACCAACACTTATAATAATTAAAGCAACTAAACCTTCTGACAATAAAAAAATGGAGTTGTCTCTGGGAACTTCTGTTCCCAGAGTAACGAACCCCCAAATGCCAGCTTGGAAAAAGTCGCTGAAGACTAACATAAAAGCTGTAAATAAACTAAATATTACAAAGCCTTTAATATACTGCCGATTAAACAGTTGCCCTAATCCTGGTATTAAGGAAAGCATTGCACTAATAGGTGCTTGTTTGTCTTTCATTCACTTCCACCTCTTCCAATCTTTCAGCATTACTGTAACGCTTGATTTGTTGAAATAATTTGTTGAACTGCAATATCCAAAGCTTCTTGAGCTGTTGCTTGACCGTTCATCACAATTTGTAAAGCTGGATCCATTGAATTCCATACTTCATTCATTTGAACAATTCCTGGCACTAATTTAGCATGTTCAGATTGTAAAGCAATCGCTTCTGCCGCATCGTTTTCTACCACAGTTGGATGTTCAGATAAAGCTAACACTGCTGGGACTTCTAATGTTTCTTCATAACGCACTAATGAGTTTTCTTCATTTGTAATAAAAAGTAAAAACGCTTCAGCTAATTCTGGATTTTTCGTATAACTTGAAATGTTGTAACTCTTAACGCCTGCTACTGATTGCATATGTTCGCCATTAGGTAACAGTGGTAACTCTTTAACACCATAGTTTAAGCCGGCTGAAGAGAATGGTTCTAGATTCCAAGGTCCAGAAATAACTGCTTGTACACGCCCTTCAACAAACAAGGCTTCTAAAACGTTGATGCCTTGTTCACCAATGATGCCATCTGGGAATAATTTCTCAGTATAGAACTTCGATACATAATCAACCGCTTCAACCGCACCTGCATTGTTTAAACCAACATCTTCAGGTAAGTAATTGCCATTTTCATCTTGATTGAAGATGTAGCCGCCATATCCCCCAATGACACCCATGGTGTAGTAAAGTTGGTCAAACAAAGCCAAGAAGGCATAAGCGTCACTCGTGTTATTCTGAGATAGTTCGTACCAGCCTTCTAATGAATCCGGAAGATCTTCCTCTGCAATTAAGTCTTTGTTGTAGAATAGAATTTGCGTTTCCACAGATTTTGGCAGCCCATATAACTTCCCATCAATTGTTTGGGACTGAATTGAAGCCTCTGTAAAACTTGCTTTCACTGCGTCATCCGCATTGACTTCTTTAACTAAGCCTTCTACCACCGCTGTCCCGATTTGATCAGCTGGCATAGTGAAGACATCAGGACCTGAACCAGCTGGACCATCCAGACGTAAATCTTCTAATTGTTGAGCATAGGCTTTTTCAACGACTAGAATATTCACACCATGTTCCGCTTCAAATTTTTCGACAGCAGCCGCAATCCCAATGCCTTTGTTGACATCTTCCCAGACAACTAAATCGTATTCTTCTTGCGCATTCACTTGACTGACCGCAGCATTTGACAATAAGCCTCCTAAGGCTAACATCGAACTTAATAGTACTCTACTCAATTTTTTCATTTCCAACTTCCTTTCTGTAATCGCTTTCTATTTTAATCATAACAAACTATTTTAAAAGGTCTTCAAAATAATCACAACTTCTTAGAAATTTAGTAAATAAATTTACTAAAGCTCTTTGTATAGTATTTTGGATAAAATTTTGGCTTATTTGGATATACTTTTGGACATTAGATGGCGTTTGATTGTACAATAGGGTTACAACTTATTTTATCAATCGAAGGAGACATAAATGTTAACACCTATTATATTATTAATCATCTTTACCTTGCTTAACGGATTCTTCTCTGGTTCCGAAATGGCCTTTATTACGGCTAATGCGAGCAAACTAGAAAAAGAAGCCGAAGCTGGTAGCAAGAAGGCCAAGCTTTCCTTGCAATTGTATCGCAATCAGGACCGTGTACTGGCAGTCGTTCAAGTCGCTATCACACTGATCGGCACACTGAATTCATCTTTTGCGACGAGTGGATTGTCTCAATTCATCTCGCCTTATATTGGTGAAAAAGGAGCCGCTATTGTCATCGCCCTATTTGTCACTGTGTTAACGTTAATCTTTGGTGAATTGTTACCTAAGTCAATCGGACAAGCTATTCCAGAAAAATATACCAAGTTTGCAGCTTCTTCAATTAACCTTATCTACACTGTCTTTAAACCAGCAGTTTGGTTTTTAACAAAGGCTCTGTCTTTCTTCCAAAAACTATTACCGATTGATTTTTCCGATGAAGATGAAAAACTAACCTTCTCAAACATTCGCGAAATCGTGATTAAAGGTGGCGCAGACGGCGCTTTAGAGACAGATGAAGTTTCGATGATGCAAGGTGTCTTGAAATTAAACCGTCGTAACGTGCGCGAAGTAATGGTGCCACGTAAACTGGCTTTGATGATTGATATTAATAAAGACCGCGAAGAAACACATGAACTCATCGTCTCTTCAAGTTTTTCACGTATTCCTATCTACGAAGAAGATAAAGAGAACATTTTAGGTATCTTATTAGTGAAGGATTATCTACGTGCAAGTGTCATCGCTGGTGACTATCATGATGTCGATATTAGAGACTTGGCGCTGGATGCTTTTGTCGTGCCGGAAACGCTATTACTTGATGATTTATTTAGCCAAATTCAACAGGCTAATAACCATATGGCAATCGTTTCAGATGAATACGGCCAAACCGTGGGGATTGTAACCCTTGAAGATATTTTCGAAGAAATCGTAGGTGAAATTTACGACGAATACGATACCGTTGATGAAGATGATCACATGTTGCAACAAATCGATAAGAACACTTGGTTAATTAACGGTTTGATGAATATCAACGACTTCAACGAACGCTTTAAAACAATTATTAACAGTCACGAAGTCGATACAATCGGTGGTTACTTTACTTATAAAGCCGAAATTATTCCAAGTGAAGACACCATTGGTACCACACTTGAAGTGGAAGGTTATGTATTTGAATTATTACAAATCAACGAAGCCACTACAACTCAATTAAAATTAACTAAACTTTCTGACCCAATCGAAACAACAAACTAAGCCACAATACGAACCCCAGACACCTAGCCAACTGGTTGAGTGTCTGGGGTTTTATGTGCGGTTAATTGCTATTTGGGGAAATTTGTTTGATGTGAAAAAATCAAACTCTCCCTTATTACGAGGTTGAGAAGCAGAGAGATAGCCAGCTCTACTTTTCTGTTTCTTCTTTGTTGATAGCAATCTGGTTTAATGTTGTCAATTTTTAATTTAGGATCGGAATCATCGCGCAGTGCTCGTTACTTCTTTACGAAGCATTGAGCTGTTCTCTGTTAATGCAGTCTTAATGCTCCGGACCTTCGTTTCCGGAGCGAGGGACTTTTAGGGGCATTTGGGTAACTCGCTCAATTCGGAGGCTACTGAAAAAGTAGCACTTTTCAAAAGAGAGGTGGGAAAGCTCACTAAAATCAACAACAAATATAGGTTGATGTCCTACAAAACCTATACATAATCAGTTATTTTAAGTGGAATCCACCACTATGAGAATATTTTAATGCTTTTTCAGCAGCCTTCTCAATTCGCGAGGAGCTTCCGGCAATATTTTACCCTTACAAAACTTGTATGACTTTCAACAAGAAAACCGTGGCGGTGTCGTGTCCCACGGTCCACGACGATTATATTAGAAACACAAAGTATTTTATTTGTGTTGATCAGCAGGCCGACACTCCTTTTGCATTTCATTTCGAACGATGCAATAAAGAGCGCCAATTGAGTTAAGAACATCACTTGATAAACCATCAACTGAGCGAAATACAGAGATTGGTTAATTAACAATAGTTTATAACCTTCAGCAAAGAGATGGACAATAAGTCTCAACCGATACTTAAGGCTAAGCAGAAGAAAGAACCCTCCCAGTCAATTTATCATGACGACTGTGATGGTTCTTTTTTTGAATAATCTTTCTATATCATTTATTCTGAATGATACGTTATCAAAATGTCCCACTCAAATTTGTTAATTTCATCCTCATTAAAAGCAAACCGATGTCATGTATCACACCGACCTATCCTCTGACACGAACGCTACGTACATCAAAATTTCGTTTTTTAGGCTCGAAAACCGTCTCAATATCTATCTTTCTTAGAGAGCCTATACGTATTCTTACCTGAATGACTTTCTAATACTTCTTTTGCTCAGGTTTAATCGAATCTCCACACGGTAATGACACTGATTATCTGTTGGTGGTCAGATAGTTTAGCCTTTAAGCTTTTGAATTAATCTGAGTATATTGAGTGCAGAACGTTGAACCTCTTTCAAGTGGATACCTTCAGGATGATTTAAGGACTGAATGAGAGAATCATCCGATTCTTTTACTTCGAATGAATGCCCCCCTGGCATCAAGATATCCACTTGGGCTCTGATTCGATAGGCATTATTTTCAAGGTATTCATAGTTTGGATCAGGCGACATACGCATCCACCAATCTGTCATAACACACCCTTGAAAGCCCCATTCATTTCTCAATATTTCGGTCATTAAGTCATAATGGTAATGGGCCCATATTCCATTAATTTTATTATAAGCTGCCATAATCGCATGAGGCTGAGCTTCTTTTATGCATATTTCAAAAGCTTTTAGGTAAATTTCTCTTAAAGCTCTTTCTGATACCCTAGAATCATTATAATTTCGATTGGTTTCTTGATTATTACATGCAAAATGTTTGGGACAAGCTGATACTTTTTCGGTTTGAACACCTTTAACATAACTCGCTGCCATTTTGCCTGTTAAATAAGGATCTTCAGAGAAGTACTCGAAGTTTCGTCCTCCTAAGGGATTACGATGAATATTAATCCCTGGTGCGAGAATAATGTCAGAACCCAGTTCATGCAATTCTTTTCCAAACTCTTTCCCAATTCGATGAATCAAATTCAAATTCCAGGTGCTTGCTAATGCTGTCCCACAGGGTAATAAGGAGGCATAATAATTGAGACGAATTCCTGCTGGACCATCCGTTGTAATAATGGGTGGAATTCCTTTATCCCTTAAAGATTCAATCGTTCCACCAAACATTCCTGCATTACCTTTTGGTCCAAAAGAACTATTCATCCTACCTTCACCACGTGTGAGAGCATCTAATTCAATTGTTGATAAAGAATTTATAATCGCTTGCATTGATTGTTCGGTATTTAGAAAATATTGACTGCCATCCAATTCAGGAAATGATTCTAATTGCTCATCAATTCTCACTTTCACAGGAATCTGCTGGCGAGTGACTGGTTGATACCTCTTAACTAACTTTCCATCAATGGTTTCCGCAACTAATCGTTTAAAATTTTCATTAGGTGCTGAAATTTGACTCAGTTCTTCGATAACAGTTAGCTCTTTTAAAGAATATGTCCCTACCTTTTTTAGGTGAGTGACACAATCTCCAACAAGGAACTCGTAATCACCTGCTTCTAATAGATAACTGAATGGGTGTCCAGTTACACCCGTGTCATCATAAGAGGCTAATTCTTTCAAGTTAAAAGTAAGTTCAACTTCTTGGCTCTCATTGGGTTTAAGCAATTGAGTTTTAGCAAATCGAATTAAATTTCGACGTGATTTACCTAGTCGACCTTGTGGAGGATGATAATACACTTGAACTGTTTGCTTACCAGCAACTTTTCCTACATTAGTGACATTGGTGGTAATGTTAATTTTTGTGCCTTCGATAATACATTTTGAATCTAGCGAAAACTTCGAATAGCTCAGTCCGTATCCAAATGGATAGAGAACTTTTTCTGGATGAAAAGTCTCAAAGTAACGATAGCCAACAAATATATCTTCCACATATTCAACAAAATCTTCCTGTCCAAAGTGATCAGAACTTGGATAATCTTTATAATGACGGGCTATAGTATCTGGTAATTTCCCTGAAGGATTGACATCCCCAACTAATAGATCAGCCAGTGCATTTCCACTTTCCATTCCCCCCTGCCAAGCGAACAGAATTGCTGAGAAATTATAGTGTTCAGTCCACGTAAGATCCATTACATTCCCACTATTTATGATCAAGACGACTTTTTCAAAATGTTTCGTAACCTGTTCGATGAGCGCTGTCTCTTTTTCAGTTAAATAATAACTTCCAGCCTCTAAGATATTCTCCCTGTCTTCACCTGCTGCTCTTCCGATTACTACAATCGCGACATCCGTTTGCTCAGCAGCTTGAATCATTAATGAATCATCTACAGACATTTCTTCAAAGTAACGCGGCCATTGACCCCATATTTCATCTTTAACCTTATGATTATTCGCGTATTCTTCGTAAACTTCAGCTAAGGGTTCATATAATTGAACTGATTTATTCTTAAGTCCGTCGATTACATTAACTACTTCGGGAGGATTTACCTCTCCACCTGAACCATAGCCTACAAAAAAATAATCTAATTGTGTTCTTCCAAAAACCGCTACCTTACTTTGAGGTTTTATTGGCAACACACCATCATTTTCTAAGAGAACTATACTTTCTCCTGCTGCTTCTCTTAAAAGTTCTTTCATCTTTGGCCGACTCTTTCTTTCACCAAGAATCCCATCCTTTATGTTAATAAGTTGTACCAACTCATTAACATTCGCTGAATTTGTCATGTCTCTCCTCCACTCATCAAGGTAAAATCTATCTGTAAATCATTCGATGTTTACCATATCTAATGTCATATAATGTTGATCTCTAAAAACCTTAGGTGTCATTCCGACGTAATCTTTAAAATGTTTAATAAAATGACTTTGTGATGAATATGAAAATTTATTAGCTATATCCAAAATCGATTCATCTGAGTACCTCAATAAATTCATGGATAATTTTATTTTTTGTTGATTGATATAGTTACTGATTGGCTGGCCCATCTCAGATTTAAACAGTCGTGACAAATAACTTGAATTGAGTCTTAATTCCTTCGCAATATCCTCCACAAAAATTCGTTCTTGAATGTGTGCATAAATATAATTTTTACATTCAGTCACATGCTTACTAGCTTTATCATTTTTTTTAATCATCCGCATTTTATCCGTAAAATCCCACACCATTGTTTCATGAAGTCGATGGACCTCTTCAAAGGTTTGTAATTGATCCATCTTTTGTATATAGTAATCACTTAAGCGAAAAGCTCTTTCAATTTCCATACCAGCACTGCTGCAAAATCTTGTAATCATTGCGGTAGTAACGACAAAATGATATTTAATGTTAACAATCGGATTGTTTGAAAGTTTACCGACACCTTTTGATTCAATAAATTTATTTTGTTTTAAGTTCTTTTCAATCACGCTTAGGTTACCTTCAGCAACTGCTTTATAAAATAAATATTCTTCTGATAACTTGCGGTGAAATATACCTTGTTCAGAAAAATCTGGTTCAATTATCCATTTATCATTAAACGGTCCCACTATTATACACCTCTTTTAAAACTTTAATCTGATTAGCTTATTTATTTATATAATAGCATCAATCTGAAAAAGAGTAATGGTTGAATAACTGAATGGATGAAATGAGCCGAAAAAATACTTATATAAGCAAGGTCACAGTCAATCGTCACTTCTTCATATCAGCTACTTAAAGTCTTGATAAATCGACCGATGATAACCTATGTTTCATTCGCCTTCACTCAACCAACGACTGAATTGCTTCTCTTTACTCAATCTAGTTATATGGATAACGTTTCAATTTTATTTGAGATAGTTTCTATTTATACTGCCAGATTTTCTTCTTTATCTTGTACGATTTATTAATAGGATGCACTCTTCATCCTATCAGTAATAGGTTATTCTTTCACACTTCCTAATGTCACACCTGCAATAATATATTTAGACAACAGTAGGTAAACGATTACAATAGGAATAATAGCCACCACTATCATCATATAAACTTTAGCCATATCAAAGTTCATAAAATCAGCACCGCGAAGTGTTGCAATTAAAACTGGAACAGTCATTTTATCTTTAGAATTAATAATTAATGCCGGGATAAAGTAATTATTCCACGCACCCACAAATACAAAAATGGCCTGGACCGCCATAGCTGGCTTCATAATCGGCAAGACGATTCTATTAAAAATTGCAAATTCTCCACAACCATCAATCCTTGCAGCTTCAACAATTGATAATGATAAGGTCGCTTTTAAATAACTAAACATAAAGTAAAAAACAGCCGGTGAAGCTATCGATGGAATAATCAAGGGCCATAGCGTATCATCTAAGTTTAAATTTGTGATGAGACGCAAAAATCCCATTGCTGTTACTTGAGTTGGCATCACTAAAATAGCCATAATAAACGTAAATGCCCATTTTTTCATTTTGAAATCATAGCGATAAATTCCGTACGCGGTTAATGCTGAGAAGTATGTACACAAAACAGCGACCGCTGTTGAGACCCAAACACTGTTGGCAATTCCTCTAAACATCGGAAAGGTACCGTCCGTCGCAACCTTGCGCAAGTTTTCCATAAAATGACTCCCTGGTAAAGCGGAAAATCCTTTTTGCAATTCTGAATGAGAGCGAGTTGAATTGATAATCAGAATATAAAAGGAAAACAAGCACAAAATAGATAAGAATATTAACACTATATATTTGGCTACAATGTACAGTAATCGTTTACTTTTCATTTAGTGTCACGTCCTTTTTTTTGTTCTTTTTTGCTTTTTCACGCATCATACCCGTTGGATCTTTTTCTTCTAGCATTTTGTACACAAAATAACATAGAATGCCACTTACAATAAATAAGTAGACAGACAAAGCTCCTGCCATTCCATAGTTCCGGCTCTTTAAATGACTGTTAAGAAACATGATTAAAGTCATGGATGTACGATTAGGAGATCCTTGCCCATTCGTCAGAATTTGGGGAACATCAAACATTTGTAATCCACCGATTATGGATGTGATTAAAGTATAAGTCAGAATAGGGCGAATTAAAGGCAATGTAATGAGCGTAAACTTTTGAAATGGTGAACATCCATCTATTTCTGCAGATTCGAATATTTCCTCATTAATACCAAGTATAGCTGCCATTAACAGTATAGCAGTATTACCAAACCACATGAGAAAATTCATAAACCCTATCATAGCTCTTGTTCCAAAAGGGGTCCCTAGAAAATCAATCTTCTCTTTTATCCAACCCAAGTCCAAAAGTATTGAGTTTACAGGACCATTCGTTGAAAATAAAGCAAAAAACATCATTGCAAAAGCTGACGCCATGATTAAATTAGGTAAATACATGACGACTTTAAAAAATTGTAAACCTGTCATTTTTGTCCGTTTATCTGTAAACCATACAGCTAATAACATCGCTACGGTAATTTGGGGAATAAAACCTAAAGACCATAATACCATCGTATTGCCTGCATAGCGTAACATATCTGAATCCAATAAAGCTTTGTAGTTCGCTAGGCCAATGAAATTTGGACCTATTATACGCATTCCTGATCTAAAATACTCAAAAAAGCTAAACCTTATTGTATCCAAAAGTGGAATTAATGAAAAAATAAAATAGGTAATAAAGAATGGGATGATGAATATATATCCCCATTTTGAATAGTTGACTGAGCGCTTGCTTCGTTTCATATCGATTCTCCTTCAAGAAACAAAGCGAAGAAAAGCCATAATTACACTGCTTACTTCGCTTTATAATTTGGTTAACTGTTCATTATTATTCTGGCCATGCGACTTCAGTTATTTCAGGATGACGTTCTTTAACAGCTATTTCAAAGTTTTCTTTTGCTTGTTCAAAAGTTACTTGACCTTGGAAATAATCTCCAAATGCATTCTGAATTAATTCTACACAAGCTTGATCATAAGCTGATAAAGGTGCCACTTTGATATTCTCTGCAACGGGTGTAAAGTATGTGAAGGGGTTTTGACCAGCTAAGAATTCATGAGAAAATGTATCATCTTCACTAACTTCTTTCATACCGCTCATCGTATTTGTAAAATCTAAATATTCTCTAGATATGTTCAATAAATTCTCTTTGTTGGCAGTTAACTCAAGAATTATATCTTTTGCATATTCTAAATTATCACTCCCCGTAGCTGCATGAATATAAGATCCACCCCAATTATATTCTTGAGGCGGTGTGGTCACTGCCCACGACCCTTCTGCTCCATCCCAGTTGGGTTTTAGAACAAAGTCGATTCCCCAAGCCGGAAACAGAAATCCAAATGTTTTAGATTGAGATCCCATCGCTTTATTCCAATCATCATTCCATTGGCCTTTTACAGTCTCATCAAAGTAGCCCGCTTCTAACCATTCTTTTGAATCAGTGACCCAATCAATAATTTTTTGATCAACCTTAATAACAGTTGAATCTGGCTCTACCCATGATTGTTCAATAGCATTTCCATAGAGCCTGAATGTATCCGCATAGGAAGAGAACACATAATAACCTTTTTCTTTAAGAGCTTCTGCACTTTCTTTTAATACATCCCAATTTTCAGTTTTCTTAGCAATTTCCTCAGGGTCATCTGTACCAAATACCTCTAAAGCGATATCACGGCGATAAACCAATAGACCGGGTGCCCCTTGCCAAGTTGATCCTCTTTGAACACCGCTTTGGTCTGAAGGAGTGGTTCTTGAAAATTCAAATTGATCTGCCAAATCCTTCTCGACATCGATGCCTAAATCTACCAACGGGATTGTAACATCAACTACTTCATCCACATACTTGTTAACATAATCTGTTTCAGATAAAAAGATATCGACTAAATCATCTCCAGTAGCATCCATCTGTTTTAGTAAAGCCTCATCGAGTTTTTGTTGATAGACACCATCTTGATTTGGGTTAATGATCCAATGAATTTCGGTACCATCCTTTAAAGTAGTGATTGTTCCATCATCTGATGTTGACTCCACCTTAGAGTATACTGCCACCACACGATCTCTAAACTCTGTATTCCAAGAGTAAATATTAATCACTTTTCCCTCTTCAGCCCTAACCTCTACCAATGAATTGGCCGAAGATACCATAACAGAACTCAGCATGAGTGCTATACAACTTTTTCTCCAAAACTTTCTCATAAAATCCCTCCTAATAGTTTGACACTTTCGATGTCATAAGATAGTTACATATTATCAATTATGATAAATCTGCGTTACTAGACCAGTGACAATTATAGCAGTTTCATGACATTAATTAATACGCTTACATTTTATTCCTCAAGCATCCCATCAATTGCCCATTATTCTGTAGACAGCAGTATGTTGTAGAAAGATTGATTATTCGCACTTTTTGCCCCTCATTTTTAAGCCTTAACATTCAATTCTAGGTCGCTGATCGAGAGAAGTTGCCTTATCATTAATCAAAGAATAGCATTAATCTGTTACTTTTATTTATCACTTTAGACAGCACATTCTTCATATCTTGTCATTCAGTCATATTCTTACCATATGTGTAAGCTTCTCTTTATTGTTTGACACTCTAAGAAAGTGAGTCTTTGACCACGTTAACTGTTTAATGTACATCTTCTTCCTTGACCTATCCATCCTACTTATCAATTGTTTTAGTAGATTAAATATTGTGTCGAGAATATCCACTTTTATAACGAAAGTCCAAGATTATGAGTGAATAAACCTTACAGCCATCGTTCATAGTTAACCGTTTAAAACAATATAAATAAAACAAAGCATTTTTCTATAGAGTTAGAAAATGCTTTGATCTGTATCTGAATAAGGTATCTTATTAATTTTATCATTCTTACATTATTGATCGTCGATTAAGATGAGTGAAACTAAATGACCGTTTGACTTAAGTGGGTCAACTGGTATAAAGAGTTCTTCTCGTTGAGTCGATTCTGCATATCCGATCACTCAAATTTTATTAAACATTCTTGCTAAGTGTTTATAAGAGTCTAAGCGTTTTTGCGGATCAAAAATAGGTGAGTAAGCTAACAATTCATTAATCCCTAATAAGGCTTGTTCTTCTTCAATAAGTCTTTGAACTTTCTCTGGTGTACCTTTTAAGATGAAACGTTTTGCTTGGTTATTGTTTAAATAATCCGCTTCACCTGGTGTGAATTCATAATCTTTGACGGCTTCTGGAGCAGCATTTCGAATCATTCGACCACGTCTCAAGGCAATTTGTTGCATTTCAATCGGTTTTGCTAAATAATTTGCTTCTTCCTCAGAATCTGCAATCACAACCAGATAACTCACCATCACAGTAGGTTCTTGGAAGAATTCACTAGCTTTGAATTGCTTGCGATATAATTCAAAAACAGCAGGATCCGTTTCTAAGCCAAAGAATTTCGCAAAGCTATAACCCAGCCCCATCTCAGCCGCCTTAGTCGCCGACTGACCCGATGAGCCTAACATCCAAGGTTCCGGTAAAGTCTCAACGCCAAGAGGTGCGGCCTTCGTATTGCCATAAAAATTTGCTGCTTTTTGATCCAATAAGTAGTCTAAAATCACTTCAATCTTGTCATACTGGTCATCGAATGCATTGGGTTTACCTTGAGCCAAGGCTACAATTTCATTTGAACCACTGCCTGGCGCACGTCCCAAGCCAATATCAATACGGTTAGGGGCAAGGGCCGTCAAGGTCTTAAAGTCTTCTGCAATCTTAAGCGGAGAGTAATGCATAATCATGGTACCGCCCGTACCCAAGCGTAGTTTGCTCGTTATCGCTGACATATAAGCTGCTAATAGTTCTGGTGATACACTTGCGTGCGTTGGCGAATTATGGTGCTCAGCGAACCAATGGCGTTTAAAGTTCATCGCTTCAATCTCTTTAACAAACTGAGCTGTGCGTAAGTAAGCAGCTTCAGGTTTTTCATCACCATTCAGTGTAATTAAATCATGTACTCCTAATTCTAAATCCATTTAGATCCTCCTGATAATTATTTACTCATAACACATCTATTGTAACATTTTTTTAAACATTTTCATTCAAAAACACTTATGAATGTTATTAAGTCATCCTCTTTTATACCTTATGCGTATGATTCATATTATGATGAGAATTTTTTTGTTAATAGAAGAGATATTGTCAGCGAGAAGCGTCATGACAAAATGAACCACACTTTGCTTTGTAAAAATCCATTGGTTGATATGACAATTGACGGTTGGGAGCACCTGCATAAGAATCTCAATACGCGAAAAAATTGTTTTAATCACTTTGATTATTGTCGCTTTTATTAACATATTTGCGTGTAACACGACATCTTTATGTCGTAGACTGTGGCTATTAAAGGTTAGCCAAAAGTTAGCCATTCAACAAAAAAAGCACTCTCTCGCAATTGAGAAAGTGCTTTGCTTTGAAAAATGATTGGTACTCGACTTCTTCGAAATCTCCGTCCCATATTGTATTCGTAAGCGAATGAATTCGCAACGACTCCAATAATTAACGTTTTGAGAATAGCAAGCTGTGCATTGGGTCATCTATCAACTACACAAATCGCTTCTTATCAACATTCCTATAACTGAAAAATTGATAGAAAATGATAGAAATAGTTGAAAATAGATTTAAATTGCACCAAGTTGCACCATACTAATTTGATATTCCAGCCATTTAATACAATTGAAAAGAGGAATAATTATGACGCTACCTTTGGAAAACTTGAAAAGTTTAGTGAAAAATATGAAAGATAATAATTGGATTATTGATTCTTTCTTATTTGAGTTTAACCAAGAAAGATATATCGTTGTTGTTAACTTAGATTTTAAGAGTTCAAACAATCTCGTCTCTTCAGAATTAATTTTTTATGATTACCAAAACATTAAACGTTCTCTTAAATGTTTGGCAAATCGCTTGAGACTTTTCATTGATGATAGTTCAATTTTTGATTTTTTTAATATTCAACCTACAGGAAGATTTGGTAACGCAATTGAGTATTTTTTAACTCAATTAGGAGAATCTATTCCTCCTTTACCATCAAAGATAAAATCTGAAGGTGAAAAACAAATATTACAAAAATTGGCTGTTTCATTAGATTCAAATAAAAACAGTGGACCTTACTGCTATAAAACAATTAGACATAATGGAAATAAGAGAAGGTCTAAAGAAAACAATACCAAGACCAAAATTTTGAGGCCTGAATTATATGAAATAATAGGTAATGATCATACCATTAGTTTTTGTTTTAGTAATGATCCATCGTTAGAAAAAAATGACGCTCAGATTCTCGCTAATTTAAATCATTTCATTTAGCGTACTTAAGATATTACTATCAGGTAAAGGGATCAAAATATTTCCCAAAATACCTGATAGTTCAAATTGATATTTGAAAATATACGCTACTGGATAAAAAATATTACTCCTCCAGTAACTTATAATTTTAAATAACTTCTTATAGATTAACAGCAAATAGTTTTTAAACTATAACTGGGTTATTGCTTGTAACAATTCATCTACTGATTGAAATCTTTCAGCTTTATTGCTAGATAATCCTTTGTTTATAAATTTCTTTAATATATTATCTTGAATGTTATTTAAATTTGTTTTTCCAGTTAAAACAAAACTAACTACTCTTGTTAGTGCATATGTTTCATGCAAAATATTATATGATTGAAACCCATCTGTAATTAAAGCAGGATCATTAAAACTTCCTTTAAATTCGGTTTGTATGCTAGTTAATTGACTATTTGTTTTTTTTATTAAACCAAAATCTGATATTTTAATCACATCTACATCCTCGTATGCTTTAACCAATATGTGCCAATTTTTATAATTTACAAGCACGTATTCGAGTGTCATTTTTATTAACTTATCATATGCCGAAGACGATTAAGCCTGTCATTTATCAAAATGAAAGCAGGACATTAGTAGCATAAAAAAAAATCAAGCTACATTTCTGTAACTTGATTTACAATTCTCTGACCAACACCAGTTGTCAAAGAGCCTTATAATTCAACTTATTTTTTTTATTGCATTTCATCGTCTTTTTGACTACCAATGATATAAAAGGTAATTGATAAAACCATCAATACTGGTATTGGCCACCAAATTTGACCTGTAAATGGAATCAAATTATCGTTGGATGAAGTCGTTGTCATACTTTCTGTTGTAACCGTAGTTTCATTCGAAATGGTCGTTTCTTCTTGTTTCTCTTTCAACGAGTTTTCGATACGGAAGTTATCGCCATCCTTTTCAATCATAACTTGATAACCGGTCGGCACATCACGCTCTATAACTTGATAATCTCCTACAGGTAAATCATTCCAAATGACCTGCCATTGATTCTCATTATTTAATTCCGCTGAATCCACCATTTCTTTTTCTTTCATTAAATCGAGGATAATTGACTTTGGTCGATTAGCATAATTGTCATCCTTCCAAACTTTGAATGCATTTATATTCATTTTTTTTTCTAACAATAATAAAGAAAATTTAACTTGTAGTATGAATGGTTGATTATTACCGTCAACAAGTACAATACTTCCTGATGGTTGATAGATTCCTTCCATGGTTTCGGTTGATTCACCTGTTACAAGGTAAATACCTTGGTGTAGATTTGTAAATTTAGCCGCAAATTTTTTTGAACTTCCTTCATTTCTTCCAGATAAGGTTATTGGCATTTCTTCAGTCAAAGACGTTTGATTTGGAACTAAGGTCAGATCATTTTCCGCATAACTTATCAAGGTTTGAAGTAATGCTGCTTGTTGATTGCTATCCATTGTTGCTATATCCGAAAGGTTTATCGGATAATTGCGAAATGGTGATTCTATATTAACCGTTCCATTGTCGCTAAGCGAACCAATTTGATAAAGATTAAATAGGACATTATCGAACTTATACATTACTTCTAGTTCAAGATTACTCGCTTCTGCATTGATAATTAGCACTGTATTTGACATGAAAAACATTCCAAATCCAAAGAGAAAACCGATGATTAATTTTAATTGTTTTTTCATTTTATGTTCCTCTATAATTTTCTTGAATGTTTATTACAAAGTAATTTATCAAAAATCCATACATTTAATCTTAAGATACCAACAAAGCTTAATATGATACTTATTCCTATTGCATTTGAAATTAATGGGCTAACTTCTACTGCATCGGATGAAATTTGACGCTCAGTTGATCCAGATTCAATACGATGTCCTCTAACTAATAGTCTGTGAGTATTAACTCCATATGGAGTACAGGTTTGTAAGGTTACAAAGTCTTCTTTCGGATCAATTGCCAAATCATTTAATTCAGTTGGCAAAACCACCGTAATTTTATCAACTTGATAGGTCATTTCGTGTCCTAAAGTTGTTATCGTAAAGACATCCCCTTTTTCTAACTTTTCAATATCAGTAAAGAGTTTTGATGATGTTAAGCCAGTATGACCTGAGATCACAGTATGCGTCCCTTCTCCACCTACTGGTAGTGAAGTGCCAAAAATATGTCCAATCGCAATTTGAAGGACAGCTTCATCAGTTCCATGATAAATTGGTAATCGTAGATTAATTTTGGGTATGTCAACAATCGACATAATTTCAGTACCCTCAAGTTGAAGTAACTGGTCATATTCTTCTTCTTTATCTTTATCAATGATAAAACGGTCTAAATTTTGTCCCACCAATTTTTTATTATATTCCTGTGCTTGTTGATATAATTGTTGATTTTGTTCTTCACTCAAATCCTCAGTCTTGGTAATATACGATCCCACAGCAGAGGTTTGGTGCATTGAATTCCATAAATTACTCACAGTAGGATAGAGTAATAATGAAGCACTAATTATCAGTAATAAAAATACGATAATATTTGATTTTCTTACTTTCATTAATACCTTCCCTTCATGAAATGACGTGGGCGACACGCCACGCCATTTTTAAACTGTTAACTATTTATTCTTTTTATCTGATGCTTTTTTACGGTCGTATAAATAATAGCCAATTGCAACTAAGAATAAAACTCCACCTACTGTATATAGTAAGGTTGTACCCATACCCCCTGTTGAAGGTAAAGTAACACCCGCTTTGTTAACAATGTCTGTTGTTAATGTTCCATTATCTGAGGTGAAAGTTGCAGGATTTACTTCCTTTGTATCTGTTCCAGTTACTGTTCCTAAACTTAATGTTTGATCACTATGTTCTGCTGAAATGATGAACTCGATTGGTTCAATCGTATTATACCCATTAGGTGTTTCTGTTTCAGTTAAACGATAAGTACCATCGTCTAATCCGTTGAATGAAAAACTTGTTTTATCTTCAGATATTGTTAATCTATCTACTCCTACAAATTCATCGCCTACTTTTTTCTCTAATTTAAATTTAGCACCTTCTAAAGGATTTTTATCTTGGTCAACTTTATTTATAATTGTTTTATAAGTAAATACAATAACATTATCTTTTGGTGTTTTTCCTGTTTCACCTTCCCCACCATTATTTGGGTTATTAGAATATTCTAAGTATACTTCGTTAGGGTTACCAGGTGAACCAATAACTGCTTCTTCATTTAATCTTGCGGTATATTCAACTGTAATCTTGCTAGCTGAATTAGTAGGTATTTGTTTTAAATCTGCAAAAGTAATGTTAAGGCCATTTGTAGTATCTACGGTATAACCAGTTGTAATTTGAGCACCATCAACAAAAACTTTTACGCTGTCTGCATTAAATGTTAAACCTGTTGATAATGTATCGTGGAATACATATTTATAAGTAGTATATTGAGCGTAATTCGTTGGTAAAGTACCCTTTAATTGGAAAGGTACTTCGTCGCCCATATCATGGTCAGCTGTATCTGCCCAAGTTGTAGCTTCACCCGTTGTATCGTTAGCATCCATTACTTTTTTCTCAACAGTTGGGACACTTAATTTAGTTTCAGCAGTAACTGTTCCTACAACTTTCAAGATGTATAATGTAGAAGCACCATTTTCAACACCATTTTGTGTTTCTGCTACATCTTTAACTAAATAGTAACCTGCATCTAAATTAGAAAAAGTATAAGAGCCGCCTGCAGGAACTAGTGTTGACGTAGCTGTTGCTGTACCTAATGTTAAACTATCAGCAAAGGCTTGCGCGTTTGTTGTCGTTAAATCTGCAGCTACAGTTTCTGCAATACCAGTAGTATTTGTAACGCCATTACCCCATTGAATATTTGATAAAGTCTTACTATCAGTACTTACATCACCTTTGAATACTTGGTAAATTTCAAAAGTATGATTAGTGGCACCAGTATTTTTTAATGTTAAAGTATTACTTGTTGTTGTTTCAGCAAAAGCGGTATTTACTCCTAAGATCATTGTTAAAACAAGTAACATTGCTGATTTGATATAATTTGTTAGTTTCATTTCTATTCTCCATATCTATTTTTTAAAACTCAACTTTAGTCTTTGCGTCTAATTTTTTGGTAATAGCTGATAACCGTTGCTAGAACTAATAACATCCCTCCAATCAAATATAAAGTTGTTGTTCCAATTCCACCCGTACTTGGTAATGTATATTCAACCGGTTTAGGTGGTACAATGGCACTATTAATAATGTTAATTGTCCCGGATTGAATTCCGCTATTATTAACATAGGAAGTGGTAAAACCAGTTATTGGTTCTTCTTGTACTGTATAGTACAATGGATTACCATTATTGTCTTTTGCGGATAATCCGTCCCAATTATACGTCCAATTATTGCTACTACTTAAAGTTTGACTTTCAATCGCTACACGATCAACAAATACAGTACCTGCACGGTCGTAGCCTGAAAATTCGACACCAGAAATATGGTCATTTGAGGTGTTAATAAATATTGTCGTATCCCCAGTAATAGCAGACAAATTAATTGTCATTGTAGGTTGCTTGCTATAATCTGGACTAATTGTTTTAGTTACTCCATTAACAGTGTAAGAAGTATATAAAATATTATTAAAGCCAATCGTTAACGAACTATTCGTTTTATTATTGACATAAACTGTGCCAACCACTTTGCTACTATTAGCATCTGATAACCAGTCTGCAGATGATTGAGATATCACTGTCACTTTATATCCGTCGACTTGCTGCTTTTGTTGATATAATGTCACCTTTACGCTGCTTGGTGGGTTAACTAAAGGATTACCATTTGAATCTTCCCATGATTTTTTAGCTGATACTCTGGTGTATTTATTTGAGACATAGGTAATACCACCTGTATATCCAAAAAATTTGATATCCGTTTCTGAAATTTCAGCCTGTGTAACCCCTGCATCTAATTTAGATTTAACTTGATCCTCATGTGATCCAACCCATATGAAATAAAATGGCTTTATTGGTAAAGAATACCCGACTAATGGTTTCGTTTCTGTTAATCGATATAAGACATCTGAATCAATTGACTTATTTAATCCTGATAAATTCCAGAGTATATTACCTTCACTGTTTACAATGACAGTCTCCGTTTTCACTTTCCAACTATTTATAGTTTTATCATAATATTCTAATTTAAATTCGGTGCCTGGCAATGTCTTTTTATAATTATCTTCATCAACTTTATAAATTTTAATAAATCGTTGACTTGAAGTGGCAGAAGAATCAGAAACTTTCATTGTTGTTTGACTCGCTGAACCCCATTCCCCCATCAAATTAATATTGTTAGAAATTGCAGTGTTATTCAGGTAATTTGAGTCTATATTGTAAACATACTCTAATATATATCCCTTACTATCTGGAATGGTCATCTCAAATTGGTGAGTTTCTGCATTATATTTAAAAGAATAGTTACTTTCGGAAACCAGAACGCCTTTATGATCGGGTTGAGTAGCATCATAACGATATAAATTCAACGTATTTAAGTCTAATATCGGATGGTAACTGTCCCCTCCAGAAAGTTTATCTGTTAGTGTCAAATAATCTGAACCGGCATTTAAATTCAACCCTTGCGGATTGATTTCAACCGTGTATTTAATTTGATTTGATGGCACCACGCCTGCTGCCAATGTTCCGTCAGCATTTAATTGAACAGGATTACCATTGATATCTAATTGTTGACCTGATTTCGTTAATTTTTCAATTGTTCGATGAACATCCGTTTCATGAGTTGCAGTAGAACTTCCCCACTGAGCAGTGTTAGTATACTGTTTCTCAGTTGTTTGCACATCTTTCCAAGCGGGATCATTCTTTAAATCCAATTGATATAATATCGCAATCGTCGGCAGACTTGCATCAAAGCGGTAATTTTTAATGGTAATGGTTAATTGATTACCTACCAAGGTATACGTTGGATTTTGTTGGTCCACAAAATTAAATTCATTATTATTATTAGTTGGCATCCAGTTGTCATTTCCATAAAATCTACCAATGACAGAACCTGACACTAAGGTAGCGCCCTCTGGTAATGTATCGGTAATCACTAGATCACCATTTTTTACGGCAGTAGTCGTTAAGCGCAGACGGTAATTTAAAACACCATTGCTTTCCTCTAAATCGACTGTTGTCGGATTACTATCATAACTCACACTAGTGCCGATTCGTTGCTCTTTTACTAACTCTGGTAATTTGGTATAAGTGGTACTCGCTTCTTTTACTAGTCCGTCATATTTCGCTTTATTCACTGATGTTATCGAGCCATTGGTTTCAACCGACGAAATGTCTGTATGAGTACGATAATTACTAATCGTCAAGTCTCTCGCAACCAAATTAAATCCATTCAGCGGCAAAACTTCTACTATATAACGTTGAACTTTAGTCGTTGAATCTGTTGATGCCACAACCTTACCATTCGCATCATAATAAGTGACTTTAATTGTAACTTCATTGGTCGCAGTACCATTTTTAAGTGCTGTTTGAACTGCACCATTGTAACGGTATTGATTATTATTATCGATTTGAATGACTAAATTTTGTTTTAAATCAGTTTCAAGTTCACTTGCATAGGCGAAATGAGTATTCGGACCTAAATCCGTTCCACTAGCATCATGTCCATTTTGAATGATATCTTCATAGATAATGTTAGTTAAAGTACCTTCTGGAAGGACTATATAAGTGCGCCAATTATTTGTCATCATGTTGCCACTCATACTGCTTGATTGAAAACTTTTATCTAATGATTTTTCTCGCTTCGTAATCCCGACAATCGCATCATCTTGAATGGTCGTTCCTGTTGGTGAGGTCATCTTAGCGACGTTAGTTTCTTGAGTTGAACCCGCTGTTGGTTTAGTTTGATAACTAATCGTATATTGCGATGTTTTTTGCTCATTAGTCAAATTAGTTGGGAACGTGTAATTCAACGTATTCCCAGAAACAGGAATGGTTGTTTCAGACCAATAACTATTATTGGTTAAGGTAACATTTCCGACGATTGTACCTGGGATTAAGTCATTAATGTTATAACCAGAAATATCTTGTCGGTTTTGATTAATCATAATATTCCAAGTAACTAAACCTGTATTTTGATCATACCAACCCGATTTTGTTACATTTTTATACCAAGTAAAGTTTTCGCCTTCACCACTGGTCTTTGAACCAGATGAACTATAAGCCCAGTTGCTAACATAAAATGATTCACCTGTTGAATTAGCTTTGATATTAGCTGAATAAGTCACAATATATTTTTCATTGGCATTTAACTTAGGTAAATTAGCTAAATCAAAGCTAGGATTCTGTCCATCGGTCCAAGTTAACTGTGTTTGGCTTAAATTGACAGTGGTCGGATTGCCATTTGCATTTATTTTGATTACCTCTAGACTTGGTTTATCATAATTTAAAGTTTCAATATTATGTATCCAGGAGAAACCATCGTGAATCTTGACCATATCACTTGTTCCTTGATCAGATGAAACCTCAATTTTATAGTCAATTCTATTTTTACTCTGATTAATAGTCCCAGTTTTAACTGTGCGAATATCTGTATTATCAACTACTGGTGCTTTGATTACGATTGGTTGACTATTTCCTGGAAACTGAACTTTGCCACCATCACCTACTTCTTCAACAGATGCTTGAGCAGAAAATCTAATTGATCCATCTCGACCAACACCTGATTGAATACTACTCTCATTAAACGTAATTTTAATTAATCCTTCTTGAGTAATGGTATAAGTTCCAACTTCAGTAGTACCATCAAAAACTTTCCCTGCTTGACTCGCTACAATATTAATACTATCAGGCAATTGATACTGTACTACTGGTTGTTCAACACTGATATCACCAGGAGCCAATTGATAATTGATAGCGATATTGACCATTTCGCCATCGTTAAAGGTTGTTCTAACTTGCCCATTAACAGTTACTACCACACTTGTTATTTTGCTAGTTAGGTCAGTAGCGCCTGCAGTTGTGAGTGCACTCATCAGCAATAATGACGGATCTGATTCTATACTCATTCTGTCCGATTGCATTATCATCGAAGAATCTTCTTGGGTACCAATGAGACTCGATTGCGTTTCAAAATCTGAAGCATATGCTGACAAATCTTGCAAATCATCTTCTAAAATGATTTCTTGATCTAGCTGTGGGATCGTAGAATTTTCTTCAATGGTTAGCTCATCCTTGGTTGAAGTTGCAATATTTTCAAATTCTGCTATTTCGCTTGTTTCTGCTTGAGTCGTCGTATTAGATTCTTCCTCTTGAATGTCTTTAGGTAATTCAATATTGAGGGTTAACAACTGACCAAATTGCACTTTTTCAATTTGACCTGATGCATCGTTAGAAACTTTTGCAACGAGACTAAAATTACCACGTTGTTGTGATGCTTCTTTTAAAAATTCAATCGAAACGATTCCATTCGTACTAACCTTAAATTGTCCAATGACATTGTTATTAGCAACTACTTGACCTTGGAAAGTTGATTCAATTAGCAAACCTTTTGGAAGCTGATATTCATATTGAGTCCGTTGAATATCCTCTTGTGCGTCAACCATGTAAAAGTCGAAAGTTAATTTTACTTGCGAGGCATCTTGTACACTCGATACAACTTGATTATTTTGTTCTGACTTTATAGAAGACAGATAGGAAGAGAAATCTTTTGTTTGTAATTGCACAGTCGTCGTTTCAGTAGTTGATTCAGTTGTGTCTTCAATTAAGGACTCGCTTGATAGTTGCGTTGTTTCACTCTCAGTGATAATTTCGACAGGTTCAAAAGAATCTTCAACATTAATATCAGGTTCAGTCGATTCCAAGAAAGTAGTTGCTTCAGTAGGTGGTTCAGAAACTAATACTTCTGTTTCAGTTGACGATATTGACTCCATTTCTTCCTGCGCAAAAATTAAATTTGAACTTGAATTTAGTAAAAGCAAGGCGACTAAGAAAGTTGTTACACTTTTTTCTATTTTTTGTTTTAATGTAAAACTAATTTTAGTTTTCATTTTGATGCTCCTATTTTCATAATGCTAATCAATTATTCCAACTTTGTTAAAAGGATAAATTTGAAAAATCAATTTGCCTGTTATTTCTTTTTGGTTAATCGTTCCGACAAAGTCAGTTCTAGAATCCAAAGCATTTTCACGATTATCTCCTAAAACAAAATAAGTATCGTCTGGGACTTTATATGGTAATGAAATAGAAATTGGGTGTAGCGATGGTTGTGCAATATATGCTTCACTGACAAACTGACCATTCACAAAGAGATTTCCATTTTTATCGATGTCAACTGTTTGTCCTTCTAAAGCAACCACTCTTTTTATGTAGAGGTTGTCTTCCCTTCTGTAACTAATAATATCTCCCTGCTTCGGATTATTGTTATTTAAAGCAACAACATAACTTCCAACTTCAAGGTTTGGATCCATTGAGTCACTAAACAAACGATAAAAACTGAAAAAGTAATTAATACCGAATAATATACCAGAAATAATTACTATTTTTAGAAATCGGTTTCTTGATCCTTCTTTCAATTTATTCACTCCTTTGACAATCTATAAATTTTATTGATGATTAACAACGTTAACAATTTTTAGAATTTAATATCTTTACCAAAAATGAAAGAGAATAATAAAGTATCTGTATTCTCTATAAAAAATCTATAAAACCTTCAGTTTCAATATTAATTCCTGGATATCAAATCAAAACTTATGAAAACTCGAGCAAACCCTTACGTTTCATTACAGTTTTGTTTCGAATGCTTACTAATAAAATTCGAACTTTTATGCCAACATTTATTAATATATCAAAATCATTAAAAAAATGGAATAGCAATATTATTGTTTTATCTAATTTAAAATTTAATTTAACTGAAAATATAAAAAAAGAAAAGCGAACCCCTTGTTTTTCTTCTTATCCTTTCTGCTAATCTGGTTAAATTCATTGCCATTAACAGGATTCCAATATCATTTGAAACCCCAATTTTTCCTCTTACATGAACTCTTCGCATCCCAAAATTGCGCTTCATTTGACCAAAAACAGGCTCAACTTCTATTTTACGTTGAGCGTATAGTTGGCAACCTGAATCGCTTTCTAAGTATTCTTTGGCTTTACTTTTATAATAGTCCCATACTTCATTGACACTTATCATCCGTTGTTTACCAGATGGAGTTAATGCCAATTTATCCAATTCTGGAGTTAATTGTACTTTGTCTGTTTTATAAACCTTAAATTCACGTTCAAAACCTGTTTTATCTTTTCGTTGACTGTAATGACTAAAGCTGAATTGAACTCCCTGATCGTCTACATAACAATCTATATCTTCAACATAGTGCCAATTATGACGAAGCTTGGGATTATTTTTATCTTTTCTAGTTTGTTCTTTTCGATACATGGTGTACGGTATTAAGGGTATTTTTTACATATCATCGATAATATGTTGATAATTCTCTTCACTCCCATAACCTGCGTCAGCCACAATGCAGTTAAACTCATGGAAAAGGTCATTCGAATTTAAGAACGGAATCAGTGTGCGTGTATCGGATGGATTTGGATAGAGGTCATACGCTAAGACAAATAGATTTTGAGTGGCAATTTGAAGATTATAACCTGGTTTTATGGTGCGATTTTTCATCGCATCTTCTTTCATACACATAAAAGTGGCATCTTTATCCGTTTTGGAATAACTGTTTCTACCATCGAATTGCTTATTCGCTTCTTCGTATTTGTGTTTTCTTGGAAGATAATCCTTGGAAAGCTTTCTAAGGTGTTTTTTAACCCATCTTCTTTTTCGTTTATTAGGAGAACCACCCGGTATGATTTTGGGTTCTTCACTAATTTCATCATTTAATTGTTCCAATTTTTCTTTTGTTTTCTGAATCATGGCTTCAATGCCGACACTCGATTGAAGCTCATCTTCTTGTAGTGCAGAGTTAATCTCATTCTTTACCAACTCAACGTAGAGAGTGGCCACCTCTTGATTCAATTTAGCCTCATGTTTTTCAATTGACTTACGCCAAACAAAGGAATAGCGATTCGCATCAGCTTCTAACTTGGTCCCATCAATAAAAATAGCCTCTTCATTAACATATTGATGTTCTTTTAAAAGAGAATAAAAATGAACGAAAGCTTTACGAATTAACGTAGCTGTTAAAGGATGCACTCTGAAATCATTAATAGAATGATAGCCAACATATTGGTCATTGGTTAACCATTTCATTGGAATCATTTCCTCATTCATTTGAACAATTTTTCGACCACTATAAATGGCTCTAGAATAGGCGAAGAGAATCATCTTTAACATCATACGTGGATGATGGCCTGGACGACCTGTGGAGGTGGGTTTAGGAAATTCATTATCAGGGATTGAATCAACGAATAAGCTAATGAAACGCGCATCGTGATTTTTTGGAATATCGAAGTCTAAATTTAATACTAAAGAACAATCAGATGTGTTATAGGTTTATACATGAAAGCCACTCCTTTAAGTGTATTTGTTGGTATTTACATGATATCATGTGAGTGCTTTCATGTTTACTAAAACGATAAAATAAGGTCATTATCACAATTGCGATAATGACCTTGTCTTTTTATAGACTGGACTTTTTGCCCAGCCTCTGCTTCAGCAATTATTAAATATCACTATCAATTTGACGACATCTCACAATCTGTCTAGCCAAAGTAGAACTTGTGCACGTAAATAATGTTAAATCCCAATCCTGATTTTCTCTCTGAACTAGTTTTGAAAGTTCTGTTGGTTTTAACTCTTGCATATCTACGACCTCATAGCGATAAACATTTCCATTCACATCGATTATTTCCACTAATGCTCCCTTATTGATATATAATAACGGACCAAAATGCGTTTGATAATTATGCCCAGCAATTATTAAATTATGATTGAAATAATTTCCTTGATACCGACTAGGTGAAATTTTTAAACGATCATAATCCCACTGATCCATAACTGGTAATTCAATCCCTAAACTTTCAATTCGAATTTCTCCAATATACCAATAATCGTCTATTTTTTGCTTTGGCATTTCTTTTTCTTGATTAATAATAGGTTGATTAGCTGTGACTAGCTTCCCTTTAGGCATTGCTACTCTTAACTCTTGTATGACTTCTGCTGACTGTAATCCTGCTTCTTTATTTTCATAGTAGTTAAATGCACCCCAACTGATACTGATTAATAACAATATTATTGAGGATAATTTCCAATAATTAATCTGTTTCATGATTTTCTCACATTCTATTTTTAGGTGTTCATATCCAATTAAATACTGTAACATTCACTGCTTAATGATTCAAGTAAAATAGATGAATTGTAAAATTAAATGCGACAACAAAGAAACTCATAATAGATTCGTGTAAGATGTTAATAACCACAAAAACATACACACGGAGGTCTATTATGAGTCATACATATCTTACCATAGAAGAACGGTCAAAAATAGAAGTGCTTGTTCAAGAAGGTTATAAAATTAACCATATTGCGAACTTGTTAGGTCGTCATCGTTCAACTATTTATCGTGAACTTAATCGATGTTCGACTCCATCCTATGTTGCGAAAGCTTCTCAAGCAGATGCGAATCAACTTGCTTCTCACAAAGGCAGAAAAGCGAAACATACACCAAAGTTGCTTGAGGATATTCAACATAAACTAGAAATGACCTGGTCACCCGAACAGATTGTGGGTCGAGATTATCAAGAGAAACTATCCTTTAAAACAATCTATAACTGGATTTATGAAGGCATCTTAAACGTTCCCTTACAAGTGCTAAGACACAAAGGTAAAGGTCGCCAACCTCAAGAAACACGTGGTAAGTTCAATATTGGTCGCTCGTTCTCCGAACGACCTAAGTCAGTTAGAAACAGACAAGAGTTTGGACATTGGGAATTGGATACAATGGTTTCTTCACGCGGAAAGAGTAAAGGTTGTTTAGCGACCTTCGCAGAGCGTAAAAGTGCTAATTTGAAAAACGGTTAGTACTCGACTTCTTTGAAATATCAGTCTCAGATTGTATACTTTCTCAAAGATTTCACTAACTAATATTTTGAGCAGTTGTCATTGGAACCTTTATATACTTCATTCATTTAGCTTTGATTTATCAAAATATAGAAGAAATCATTTCAATAGCCATCCTTTGGAAACTTCAATCACATCTTCTTCTTTAAAATTTACTGAAGTATCCGGAATGATTGGCTGATCTAGATATGTTTCACCGGATAAAGTGACTATTTTATTTGTTGCTAGGTACATGTGATAGTTTTCGGCAATATAAAAAAGAGTTAAAGCAGACGTAAAACCAGCGCTATTCTGACCAAAAACGTGAACATTTTCTTGATTTTTAAACATGAGTGTCACTATTTCTGGAGCACTAGTTGTTGATTATCAGTAATAATTGCTACTTTGGAGTCACATTTTTTATCCACTGAATCAAAAAACCATACTGGCTCATCATCCAACAATACTTGTTTGTCAGTTAATTTAATAACTGAACGTTCACCACTGTTATTCTCGTAATAGAGTAATTCTCCTTCAGGTAGAAATGCTGCAAGACTAGCTAAAATTGTTGGAAAATAGCCACCATAATTATTTCGAAAATCAATAATAATACCATCAACCGTCTCAATTTCATTAAATTTGGTATGAACTGTGTTTACATATTCTTCTATAACATAACTAGTACAAAACTCGGTGTTGGAATGGTCAATAAATAAATATTACTCTCTAAATTTTCAATCACTGGATACTTAAACCATTCATTATTCTCTTTAAATTCTTCGATTAAATATGTCTTTTTTCCTCAGTCAATTCATTCCCTTCAATTTATCATATTATAGATTTCAGCCACAGCTTGCGTTGAATCATCAGTCGTTAATCCATAAGAGTGTTTCTTACCACCTTTTGGTATCGCTTTATAAAATAATTCATGTTTCATTATAGATTCACTAACGTCTTCTTCAAGATGTGGCATATTTTCATAGTATTCAACCCACGTTTCATCTATCGAGTAAATACTATGCTTATTAATTACTTAACTGCTTCGTAATAAATCTCATAAGGAGTGCTTGAGACTTCTTCAGCATTACCAACAGTAGACATTACAAACAAACATCATACTAAACATAGACATATCAAATACCTTTTCAATTTACCAATTCCTTTCAAGGTTTATCCTGGAGTTACCCATTTTGCGACAATCTCTTTATGCTGCATAATGATTGAATTTTGTTCTCTCTCAAATTCTTTATCGATCATTGAATTTGGTACACGAAATTCTTGAAAGAAAATTCGTGACTGACTTATAAATCCAAGTTCCGTTAGCTTTTCATCTATAAGTTTATAGCCCTTGCCAACTCTTATCGCCGTAGTTTGTTCATCTTCAAATGTCACAACTGATTCTAATACTAAGTAGATATTCCCATCAATTTGGAAGTATAAATATCCTTTGGAATCTCGTCCTAAGTACTCCACTTCTTCTACAAATTCTTTTGATTGATATAATCCAACCCCTTCAAAATGTTGACTCATATATGCGTTTCGAAATAAATTTTTTGACGTAGCTGAGTATTGTTCATCACGGTAAACATTTCGTTTGAAATCTCGATTTGCTGGACTGACATATTTTGCTTTGGCCATTAATTCACCATGTTGATTGATATTATTAAAAATAAATATTCCTGAAATAATAACAAATACTAAAAAGATGCCATTAACTACCTTCGAAAACCAATGAGACAAGTGACTTATCGTTGAAATAGATAGAATTGCCCCAATAATAAAAAATATTAAAATAACACCCACATCTTCATAATAAAATTGTTCCATTGCAAGCCATTGTTCATACATTCCATCACCACTTTCTATTTATAATGAATCTGCCATTTTTAGTATTAAAAATTATAATAGATGATTCTGCTTAGAATAAAATACTAAGTATTAAATTTATTTATATAGAATTAGTCTACGTTCTTTATATTACGTTGCCATCCACAGAATAACAGGCACCCTTATACATTTGCATATGGTTATGCTTTTTATATCATAACATTTTTTGTTTTTGATTACATAATTATGACCCAACATTTTAATTATTGCAAAAAGAAATTATTCGAATTTTATAATAATGGTTAATAATCTTCTTGCATTGTAACTAAAAAATCTCCTTCCTTTTCGAAATCAAAAAGGAAGGGGATCGAACGAGTCAAAAACAGCCTATGCTGAGTAATATGTTTAAGCTAACATTCAGCGAAATAGATAAAATTCTCTTGTTTCGCGCATATCTACAAATTAACAATCAAATCTTATTAAACATTCTTGCTAAGTGTTTATAAGAGTCTAAGCGTTTTTGCGGATCAAAAATAGGTGAGTAGGCTAACAATTCATTAATCCCTTGGTCGATAGGATAAATGACGTTGGGAGCACCTGTATAAGAATCTCAATACGCGAAAAAATTGTTTTAATCACTCTGTTTATTGTCGCTTTTATTGGCACATTCGCGTGTAACACGACATCTTTATGTCGTAGATTGTGGCTAACAAAGGTTAGCCAAAAGTTAGCCATTTAGCATTAACTCAACAAAAAAAGCACTCTCTCGCAATTGAGAAAGTGCTTTGATTTGAAAAATGATTGGTACTCGACTTCTTCGAAATCTCCGTCCCATATTGTATTCGTAAGCGAATGAATTCGCAACGACTCCAATAATTAACGTTTTGAGAATTGTGAAGCTTTACGAGCTTTCTTAAGACCTGGTTTAATTGCTCGAACTTTGAGTGAGTTTCAAAAAGCATTAATTCCAATGACATTTAGCTATTTAAACAGCAGAAATTTTTTTGACTTTTAAAATATTTGAAAGTAATAGTGTCAATAAATTATTCGCGAGCTGATTCAATGCTAACCAAACATAAACAAATATAATTTAACTAAAATAGAAATATATCCACATGTTATTAAATATTTATCTGTCTCGATTTCCTTCATTCATTTCTGAGATATGAATTTTGTAATTTGTAGAATCCTTTTCAACTAAAAACCATTTTTCAATAAACTTTGAACCGATTGATTCACTTCCCCACGATCTCCAAAACAATTGTTGCTTAGTTTTGTTCATATATTCAGTACGTTTTACTTGATCAAACCACAGAGAATGTTCATATCCATAGACAATTCCATCAAAGGCAACTATTTCATCATTATCATCTTTCCAAACTCCATCATTAATTGACGTCAAAGAAAAATAATCTACTAATTTTTTTGAAGGAATATATAGACTCACTCCATCAGCAAGTGAAAAATCATTATTACTTTCCCACAAATATTCATAAACAGCATACTCTTTAAGTTCTCCGTCATCATCATCATATAAATTTTCGAAATAATTATACGCTGGACTCCAAAATTGAGTAAAGAAAAAATTGTCGCATTTAATTTTACAATCCATCATGGAAATTTGTAAGAATAGCGTCGACTCCTTAGGGTAACCCTTCTATCCTCACAATTGATCTAAAAAAATATATATGAACTGAATCGACTGGTTTAGCAGCAATAATCCGTCTTCAAAGTAATAGTTAGGATGTCCATTTATAGAAGGAAAATCAAAGTAAACTTAGTCTTCGTTACGTTCACCCCAATTTTTCTAAAGTTTGTTTATATAGCTCAATAATTTCTTCACGACTAATTTTATCTTGATTATTTTTATACCAATGGACGGATTGAATCGTGATCCCCATAATAATTTGTCCTTTGTATTCATTCATCATTGTAATATCACTATTATCCTCACCTGTGTTTACATGGTTTCTTAACATACGCTGCCCATACTCTTGAACACTTTCTAACTCTACAATAATGTCCGCATTCATTTGAAGACTGAAAATGAGATATAGCAAATTATCAAATTGGTTTAGTAGTTGTTCGAAAACCAAAATAAAAAAGTTATCTTCTTCATTCTCTAAACTTTGAAACGCACGATCAAAAATTATATTCATTTTATGCTTAATGAAAAAAGTTAGAAAATCATATTTGTCTAAAAAATGTTTGTAAAAAGTTGGGCGTCGGATCATCGCTTCATCGCATAATTCCTGCACTGAAATTTTCTCAAATTCCTTTTCATGTAACAATTTCTCAAAAGCTTCGATAAGTGATATATATGTTTTTTGAATTCTTAAATCTAAATTTTCCACTTTGAAAACCTACTCCTTCATAATTAATTAACATTTCAACCCTATCTGTTAATTAATTAACAGATGCAAAATTATGTCTCTTGTTCTAGATTTCTATTCAAGTATAATCGTTAATGTGGCAAGTGTAAATAAAGAAACAAATGTTAAATAACTATCAAATGAATAATAAATGAAAGTAGGTAAACGAATGTCAGTAATCGAAGTAAAACATGTTACAAAAGATTATGGCCAGGGTCGAGGTATCTTTGATGTTTCTTTTGAAATTAAGAAAGGTGAAGTCTTTGGATTCTTAGGACCAAATGGGGCAGGTAAAACGACAACAATACGTCATCTCATGGGTTTTTCTAAACCTCATGAAGGTGAATTATCTATTAATGGTAAAGATTGTTGGAAAGCAGCAGCAATCATCAAATATGATGTTGGCTATTTGCCAGGTGAGTTAGCTTTCCCTCAAAATATGACAGGTGATCAATTCATTAAATTTATGGCGGAAGAAAGACAAATTACAGATATGACTCATACAGAAGAGCTTAAAAACATTTTTGAACTCGATACTTCAGAAGATATTAAAGAAATGAGTTTAGGAACTAAGAGAAAATTAGCCGTCGTGACGGCTTTCATGCATAATCCAAGCGTCTTAATTTTAGATGAACCAACGTCTGGACTAGATCCAGTGATGCAAGAACGTTTCATTCAATTTATTTTAAACGAGAAAGCGAACGGAAAAACCATTCTATTATCTAGTCATATTTTTAGTGAAGTCGATGCAACTTGTGACCGTATAGCCATCATAAAAGATGGTGTCGTTGTTTCAACGATCGAAGCGAATCAGTTAAAACAAAGTACAAATAAAGCATTTAAGATTGAATTTTCAAGCTTTCAAGACTACCAAACATTCTTGGAGGATACGAAATTTACCATCCCCATTAAAAGACCTGATCAAAATCAAGTCAAACTAAATCTGACCGATGAAAAAATGCAACAACTATTTATAGAGTTAAGTGGTGTCAAAGTGAACTTTATTTCAGAAATTAAGTTCACACTTGAAGATTACTTTATGGACTTTTATGACCGTAAGAAAACAGTCGCTGCTGGAGAGGAGAACTTGCAACATGGCTTACATTGAGATAGAACATTTAACGAAAGATTATGGAAAAGGTCGAGGAATATATGACGTCTCTTTAGAGATTGAAAAAGGCGAAGTCTATGGCTTCGTTGGTATTAATGGCGCAGGCAAGACCACAACCATTCGGCATATGATGGGTTTTATTAAACCAGATGAAGGAAATGTCAGTATTAATGGACTTGACGCGACGAAGAGTAGTGCCGAAGTCAAACTCTATGTTTCTTATATCCCTGGGGAAATTAATTTCCCTGGAAATACAACGGGTGAAGAATTCCTTAAAGAACAAATTTACTTATCAGGAAGAGGGAATTGGGACCGCGCCAAAGAATTAATCGAGTTACTTCAATTAGATGCCACAGCTAATGTACATGCTATGAGTAAAGGAATGAAACAAAAAACGGCAATTGTTTCAGCTTTAGCTTCGGATGCGGATATTTTAATTATGGATGAACCCACAACAGGTTTAGATCCTTTGATGCGTGATGTTTTCATTGACCTTTTAAAAGAAGAAAAAGAAAAAGGAAAGACTATTTTTATGTCGAGCCATATTTTCCAAGAGGTTGAAGAAGTTTGTGATCGTGTCGCTGTTATACAAAAAGGTAAAATTATTGATATTGTGGATATGAAAACTATTCGTTATAACAAAAATAAAGAGTACCGGATGGAATTTAAATCCGAAGAAGATTTCAAACAATTTATCAGTTTAGGCTATCAAATAAATCAGGTAAAAACAGAAGATTTACAAGTCTTTGTTCAAATTCATGATGAACATATTAATGAATTAATTCAAACTTTAAAAGATTTTGATTTAGTTTATTTCAAAGAAATTAAAGTTCATTTTGAAGATTATATTACTGAAGTATTCAAGGAGGTAAAATAAATGATATCAAAACCAATATTTAAACAAAGTCTACAATCGAACTGGAAGCTATGGTTGATCATAACAATTGTTGCGTCAATGATCATCTCTGGTTTCATAATAAGCTATGATGCGGCAGGTTACGCTTCAATTGCGGAAGCTGCTGAAGGGACAGCTTTTTCTAATATCTTATCCACTCTAACGAGTCTATTAGGGAGTTTAGAAAACTTTTATAAATTGATTGCTGTCATTCTTGGGATTGTTTATGTAGTATTTACCGCAAATAATCTTGTGGTTAATGAGGTAGATTCAGGATCTATGGCTTACACTTTGTCAACACCTATTAAACGTTCAAGTGTTATTTTTACAAAATCACTTTACTTAATCCTTTCTGTTGTATTAATGTATACCGTCATTTCACTAGCAGGGTTGACCGCTTCGCAATTGAATTATAACAATGTGACGGGTTATGCGATAAATGAGGATGTTGAAGCAGCAGCTAAAATGTTGAACCACGATGAAGATTATTTATCCGAGCGACTTTATCTAATTCAAAAAGATGAAAATGTTATGCGTGAAGCCGCTATTGCACGAGATATGGATACTGAAGCTTATGCGATTTATTTAGAAGATGTCATTCGTGAGCGTTCTTTTGAAGAAGCGGCAGAAATTATTACAGACGAGCGTTACGACATTTATGATGATGACGATGATATGGAAGATGAAGATATCGAAATTACGATGGAAGAATTAATGGAAGATCCAGGAATGATTCTAGATAGTAACGATGCCCTAGCTGCTGGTGCGCGTGTTTACGGTCTTTCAACAAATGATTATCGTAAAATTGTTCTAGATGAAATGAATGACCTTGAGAGTTCAGAAGAAGTCGAAGAAGAAGCAACAGAAGAAGATGAGGAGCAAGGCGAAGAGGAGCAAGAAGCTGAAGAAGCAGCAGAAGAAGAGCAAGAACCACAACCAACTGCTCCACAAGAAGCACCAACTCCGCAAAGACAATTAACTGAAGACAATGCCGAATTGCTACTGCAAACAGTCATCGACTCATCCGCAACAGCTTTAAACTTAAGTAGTGATCAAGTAAGTGAAAACTTAACATTACTTAAAGATCCGGAAGCCTTAGTCTTATCTACACAAACAACCGGATTAAATGAAGAACAAATTACATCAATGGCCAATCATGCGATGGTGTCTTCCGCTAGATCGGTTGATAAAGCTTTAGAATTTGATGTTGAAACGTATCTATGGTTAAGTCTGGGGCTACTATTATTAATTCTTGCAATGAGTTCAATAGCGTTCTTCGCATCAACATTGTTTAACCGTACAGGAATGGCGTTAGCAATCGGAGGCGGTATACCTTTTGCATTCTTCCTAATTACCATGATTCAACAATTAATGGATAGTGCCGATGGTCTTGAATATATAACAATAACCACACTTTTTGACACAGATGCAATTCTTGCCGGTGGAGAATTTGGCTGGGGCTTAGTAGCTTTAGGAGCAATTACCTTTGTACTATACACCGCATCAAATATTCTCTTTACGAAGAAAGATTTGCCGCTTTAATCATTATTTATTCTAACAAGACAGTTTGTGTATAAGAATTCAAGCGAATAATGAGGAGGTGAATGTTATAAAATAGACATTCGAATAGAATTATAGAAGGTAATACAAGAAGAATATTACAAATAAAATAATTTTTTCACATTTTAAGGCGTTTTATTTGTATATATTCTAAACAAGCGATACCATAATAATAGAACAAAAAATAAGGAGGAAGATATATATGGCAAGTCAAGAAGTCAAGGATTATTTGAATACAGTGGTGGCTACTCAAGGACAATTCTATATTCGCCTGCATCAGTTTCATTGGTATGTAAAAGGATCTCATTTTTTTACACTTCATGAAAAATTTGAAGAGTTATATGATGAGACAACAGAAAACCTAGATAAGGTTGCAGAACGATTACTAGCAATTGGTGGCGAACCATATGCAACACTTCAAGAATTCATTGACCACTCAGTCATTGAGGAAAAAGTCGAAGACAAAAACCTTTCACAAGATGAAATGGTTGAAGCAGTTGTAGTAGATTTAGAAATCATTACCAATTCTCTACAAGAGGGTGTTGAATTAACTGAAGAGCACGGAGACTCCCCTTCAAATGACATGTTAATTGCCATGAAAGAAGGCGTGGACAAACATATTTGGATGCTGAAAGGTTACTTAGGCAAACCAGTGGACGCATAATCACCATATAAAAATAAAACAGTTGAACAAGAAAGCACTAAGAGTCTTTAAAGATTTTTAGTGCTTTTTTGAAGTGAAGCTTATAAATTGACATTTTAGAAGCAGAGATGTAGAACACATTTGAAACTACACATGTAGACGAAAAGAATAAGAAAGAAGGAATATTGATGAATAAATATGCACGTTTCGGACTTATGATTTTGACTTCTACGGTTATTATGTATTTTATGATGTTTGTGAATGTTAATGAGTATGACCATGTTCAAATAAGTCAAACGCGTATTTACATGGCAGTAATGATGGGTGTGATTATGGCGATTATTATGATGGGCTTTATGTGGAAAATGTATGACAACAAAAAATTAAATACAGCGATATTAGTTCTTTCAGTAGTTCTTGCAATCGGGTCTTAATGTGTTCTAAAGGTCAAAAAAAGACACATTCCAACAATTTGGAAAGTGTCTTGAAACATTGATATATAAACAATATTAACGTTTTGAGAATTGTGAAGCCTTACGGGCTTTCTTAAGACCTGGTTTTTTACGTTCAACCATACGAGGGTCACGAGTTAATAAACCAGCAGCTTTTAATGCTGAACGGAAATCTGGATCAACGTTTAGTAACGCACGAGCGATACCGTGACGGATTGCTCCTGATTGACCTGAGAAACCTCCACCGTTAACGTTAACTAGGACATCATATGATCCTAAAGTTTCAGTTGCGTTGAATGGTTGTTTGATTACTTCGTGTAAGTGAGGGAATGGGATGTATTCTTCTAATGTTTTACCATTAACATTGAATGCACCAGTTCCTGGCACTAAACGTACACGAGCTGTTGAATTTTTACGACGACCTGTACCTAAGTATTGAGCTTTAGCCAAAGTTATTTCCCTCCTTAAATTAATGTGTTAATGTCTAATAATGTTGGTTGTTGAGCAGCATGGTTGTGCTCAGCTCCACCGTAGACATATAATTTAGTGAATTGTTTACGACCTAAACGGTTCGCAGGTAACATACCTTTAACAGACAATTCAACTAAGCGACGTGAGTTATTTGCTCTCATATCACCAGCTTTAGTAGATTTTAATCCACCTTGGTAACCTGAGTAACGGTGATATAATTTATCTTCAGCTTTGTTACCAGTTAAAGCAACTTTATCAGCATTGATTACAATTACGAAATCACCAGTATCGATATGAGGTGTGTAAGTTGGTTTGTTTTTGCCGCGTAAAATTGAAGCGACAACAGTTGATAGACGACCCAATGGGATATCAGTCGCATCTAGGATTACCCAGTTACGTTCAACTTCGTTTTTCTTAGCCATATATGTTTGACGCACGTTAATTTCCTCCATTTAAAAATCTAGTTGTTTGACAATACTTTTGAGTTTCCGGGGCTCAACAGTGGGGCAAACAATACCGCTATTTATAATACGTCTAAAATCCCTTTTTGTCAATAAGATTCAAGAACTTTTTTCGACAAAATATGAATAAAAGTCGTCCTGTTAAAACGGTCCGATTGCTAGACCCCTATCTTACCAAATTATACGTATAATTCCTAGCTGTTTTGTGACTTTTGTCAAAAATATTTAACGATGACTATCTATTGAATCGAGTGTCCATTCCGTCGCCAAGTGACTCAAAAATTCAAAATCGCTAGTTAAGACTTGCATATGCGTTTCTAAAGTCTTAAACCAATAATCGCCATCTGGTATTTGGTATAAATGCGTATCGGCCAATGGGACTGTCTCATACAGCTTCTCCCCTTCTATGCCCAGCACAAACGTCGGCATGAATTTGGGCTTCGTAACGATTACTTCTCCGTCTGCTTGTCTTTCAAACGTGACTTCTGTGATGCCGCCTTGTTTATTATCCAATTCTCGTTGTCCGCTTAAAAAGCTAGCCTGCGAATAGATCGCAAAGGTTTGGCCATCATTCAACCAAGCCATTGGCTGCAAGACATGCGGATGCCCACCTAATATTAACTTCACGCCAGCATTGGCTAATTCTTCAAACACATATAATTGTTGTTCATCGGGTAAGGTGCCATATTCGGGCCCTAATTGTAACGTTACCACGACTGCATCGACCTGTGGCTTCAGCCATTCTACTTCTGATAACATTGTTGGCAAATCGACAAGACTAATCAGATACTCTTCACCAGCTGGAACAGGGATCCCATTGGTTCCATAAGAATACGTTAAAAAGCCCAACGAAATACCATTCGCTTCTATAATACGTGGCGTTTGAAAATCTTCGATACTTTCATAGGAACCACTGTAAAGTAAACCAGCTGCTTTAATATGCTCAATCGATGCGTACGCCCCTTCTCCAAACCAATCGAGCGTATGATTGGTCCCGTTAGTCACGATATCAACGCCAATACCTTTCAATGCTTCAAGAATACTAGAGGGCGCATTAAATTGCGGATACCCCGTCACAGGTAAGTCTGGATAAGCTGCGATGACTTCCAAATTCGCAATTGTTACATCCGCATAACTCGTAAAGGGCGCAATTTGCGCAAGCATCGGTAGAAAATCATAAGCTTCACTCCCTAAACTAAAGTCTATAGCTTCACCACCGAAAACAGCTCCCTCTTCATTAAGGATGCCGTCTTCAGTAAGTTGTTCGATGGCTGCTTGATAAATAGGTGACTCGATATCTGCCAACCAACTGACACGGTCGTGGATTAAGATATCGCCGACGGAACGCAAAACGAGTTGATCCGGTGTTCCTTGCCAAGGTTCGGCTGCTTGCCTTTCTGGTAAACCGCTGAGATTAGGTGGTAAATTATTTTGACTTATGTCGGTTTCTGAATTGAACGTTTGTTGGAGTGCTCCATCATAACGAGAAATCTGATGTCCTACCCTAGCTTGCGTGTGATTTATTGGCGTAAATATTGCGACTAATAGTAGACTAATGAAAGCTTTGGTTCGTTTTTTCATATTGTGCCCTCCCTTACTCGTTTAATTGTTCTGTTTTTACCCACTATTTCAAAATATTATATTTTTTTTCGGCACGTGCATGCTATACTATTAGATAGAGTATGAACAAGGAGAATGGATAATGAACGGAGATCAAAGGCGAGTCAAAATTTTAAATGTGCTCGAAAATTCGCTTGAGGCTGTTTCAGCTTCGCGTTTGGCTGAGCGTTTCGGGGTAAGTCGTCAAGTAGTTGTAGGCGATATTGCGTTGTTACGTGCAAGTGAACATAATATCGAAGCAACGAGTCGTGGGTATCTATTGGTTAGCGATAATCAAGCAAGTAGTGAACGGTTCATTGGCAAAATCAGGAGTTCACATAATAAGGATTTAACTGAAAATGAATTTAATGTGATTGTGCAACATGGTGGAGAAATTGTGGATGTTCAAATAGAGCATCCAGTTTATGGTGTAATCACGGCACCCTTAAATATAAAGTCTTATGCCGAAGTAGAATTTTTCATCGACCAGATGACGGATCATAATGCCATGTATTTGTTTGAGTTAGCGAATGGAGAGCATTCACATACGATTGAGTGTGACTCAGAAGAACAATTTGAAAAGATTTTACTGGCTTTACGAGTGGCTGGTTTCAGACTGCAAGATTAGACATAATTATGGTTTGACAGTTCAAATGTGCTTTGTTAAAATAGTAACAATTAATATAATTTCTCATCATACTTGATGAATAGATTGGAAGAGGTGTTCTAGTGGTAAAATCTTATACAAGTTCTTCTTCAAAGACATTACAATTAACGAGTGCTGCCATTTTGACAGCAGTAGGTATTTTAATTCCATTGGTCATGCCGATTAAAATCGTCATTGGACCAGCTTCCTATACCTTGGGAAGTCACATTCCGATTGTAATGGCAATGTTTCTTTCACCAGTTGTCGCTTTAGCCGTTTCAGTCGGAACGACTTTAGGTTTCTTGATGGCGGGTTTTCCAATCGTCATCGTACTACGTGCTTTCTCGCACCTCGTATTTGCTACTTTAGGCGCAATCTATTTGCAGAAAACACAGGATAGTTTAGGCACAATATGGAAACGTCAAAGTTTCAGTTTGGTCATTAATCTAATTCATGCTTTGGCTGAAGTGCTTATCGTCTATTTCGTTACAGCATTTGGTCAGCAAAATTTGGACAGCAATTTCTTCTATACACTCTTTGTACTAGTGGGGATTGGAACGTTAATTCATGGGATGATTGATTTCGAGTTAGGCTATCAGTTCACAAAGATATTAACCAGTCGGACTCATTTAAAGTTTGATAATTTTTCGCGTCATCATTATTAGTGTATCATCTGTACGCCGACCTTGGGGTTGGCGTTTTTTTTTGCGATAGAAGGTTTTTAGCTTTAGGTTGATCTATCACACTTTGTATTTCGCTTTGCTCATAATCAGAGTAGCTACACCGATTGGACTGTGTAACGCTGTGGAAGGCCAGGCGCTGAGCTACTTTCATTATTTCAACAAAAGTAATGCGATATAATCAATTTAAAACTACTAAACAGAATTAAACGTCCTCGGACTCGTCCGAGTTTTTTTAGTTATTGGTGGAGTTCGTTCGATGTGACGGCTTCTTGGGTGCGGCTTATTTAGGCTGTGGTATTATTTAGTAAAGGAGGCTTTGTTTGTTGTGGAGAAATTTGATGTAATTGTTGTAGGTGGCGGTTCGAGTGGCTTGATGGCGGCGATTAATGCTGCTGAGCAGGGTGTGCGGGTGTTGGTGATTGATAAGAATCCCAAGCTTGGGCGTAAGTTGTTATTGTCAGGCGGTGGGCGTTGTAATGTGACGAATCGTACGACGCGTTCTGAGTTGATAAAGCATATTCCGGGCAATGGAAAGTTTTTATACAGTGCCTTGAATCAGTTTGATCAGGAGGATATTATCGCCTTTTTCGAGGGGCGTGGTGTGGAATTGAAGGAAGAGGATCATGGGCGGATGTTTCCGGTGACGGATTCTGCCCGTACGATTCTGGGGACTTTAATTGACGTGATGAATAAGTTAGGTGTGACGGTGCGTTTGAAAGACCCTGTTGATTCGGTCTTGTATGAGGCTGGTCGTGTGGTCGGTGTGTTAACACGTGCCGGTGAGCGTATTCTGGCGCCTTCGGTTGTCTTGGCTGCTGGTGGCCGTGCTTATCCGCGTACGGGTGCTGAGGGAGATGCTTATGCTTGGGCGCGTTCAGCTGGTCATACGATTGAGCGTTTATACCCGACTGAGGCCCCTTTGTTGTCGCATGATGAAGTGATTGTAACCAAGGCTTTGCGCGGGGTCTCCTTAAGAGATGTGGCGGTGACTTTATGGGATGTTCAGTTGGATGGTTTGTCGGCAGCCGAGATTGCGCATACTGTTTGTCACGAGAAATTGAAGGCTTTGACAATCCATCAAATGGATATGATTTTCACCCATTTTGGTTACTCTGGTCCCGCTATTCTGCGTGCGAGTGGTCATGTGAATCAGTACTTGCATCGTACTGGCTTCAAGGAAGCCTATCTGACGATTAACTTAGCGCCGAATGAGTCGCGTGAGGCATTGATGGCTACCGCTGAAGAGATGCGCGAAAAGCAATTGATGACCATTCTGAAACAGTGGATGCCGGAAGCAATGGCTGGGAGCATCTTAACGTTAGCTGGCTTGGATGCCACGACACCTTACAAGCAGTTAGTTCATGTGGAGTTTGAACGTTTGTTTGATTTAGTTCAGGCTTATCCTTTAACAGCTTACGAATCACAACCGATTGAGAAAGGTTTCGTAACCGGTGGTGGCGTTTCGACGAAAGAAGTTAATCCGTCAACCATGGAATCGCGTCTGACGCAAGGCTTGTATTTCTGTGGGGAGTTGCTGGATATCAACGGCTACACAGGTGGTTATAATATTACGGCGGCTTTCGTAACGGGTACGATTGCAGGACGCAATGCTGCTTGGTCGAGTTTCGCAGCAGAATAATTGGACAAAATATGATATTAGAAGATTCGCGTTGGCGGGTCTTCTTTTTTATAGGATCGTTTAGTCTTGATTTACTTTATACTTCGTTCAGCTTGTTTTTCTCAAGGTCATGACCACCTACTGAAGCGATGAGAGTAATCTAGCCGATGGGTTGCGACTATCGACTAGATTAGCTTGTTTTCTAGCCGATGGTTTGGAACAATCGACTAGATTAGCTTGTTTTCTAGCCGATGGTCTGGAACATTCGACTAGATTAGCTTGTTTTCTAGCCGATGGTCTGGGAGTATCGACTAGATTAGCTTGTATTCTAGCCGTTGGTTTGGAACATTCGGCTAGTTTAGCTTGTTTTCTAGCCGATAGTTTGAGACCTTCGGCTAGATTAGACTGGATTCTAGCCGATAGTTTGAGACCTTCGGCTAGTTTAGGCTGGATTCTGGCCGATAGTTTGAGACCTTCGGCTAGTTTAGACTGGATTATGGCCGGTAGTCTGCTACCTTCGGCTAGTTTAGACTGGATTCTAGCCGATGGGCTGCTAGTTTATCTTCAGAATATCAGCTACTTTTCATCATTTTAGTCGGATTTTTCACGTGCCGAAAGGTGCCACGTGAATTTTCACTCGCCATTCGGTGTCGCACAAATTGCCACACGGGTTTTAGTCTCATTTCTTAAGTTTATACTCAATAAAACGCAAGATTCGTTGATAAAACGGCCTTCTTTGAGAAATCTAGCGAGTTTTCCGGTTTCATGATTGGAGCCACACCGAAAGCAACGCGCCATTCGGTGTCGTACAAATCACCACACCGGTTTTAGTCTCATTACTTTCTACTAATAGTTTAGTCTTCTGACATTTTATTAGTAGATACTTCACTATCACGGGCTTACTCGCTCAAGGTGCTACACCGGAATTAGTGGGATTAGCGAGGGCTGGCAGGTGAGTATGCAGACTCGATAACACAACGTCATGAGGAATCCACGTGGCGATAGACGCCCTTCATTCCATTCGCGTTCAGTCAACCAGATATCTATATAAGGTTGGACGAACGTTCATTTCGACATAATACACTGACGGTGATTCGAGTCGAGGTAGATGATAGTGGGTTTGAAGGACAAGTGCTTTTAGAAGTCGATTTAAGAGCTCTAATGCAGCGTCACGCTAAACTGAAAACACCGTGCTTGAAGTACAGTCATCACTTCCTCAATTCTACCATCAAGCCCAGCGGAGTCGAGAATAATAAAGTTACTTGGTAAAGCCTACTGATAGCCTGAAGTTTCCTCATCAGCGCCTCACAGCCGTCAAGCCTGCAATTCAACCATCAAAAACAGTGGTGTCGTTCACCTGAGGTTCACGACGATTTGATAAAGAACCCGTGCCTCTGCTGAAATCGTCGCGGATCAAAGAGATACGACTCATTTTTTACTTCAAGCCAGTCACCCTTCCAAAAGCATGGCGAATTAAAGAGAAGCGACTAGTTTATAGAAATACAGACCTATCTCAATCAGCTCTTACAACGTTTCTAAGTCCGTGAGGTCAAATGCAATTCCTTAACAAACAAAAAAACCGCCTAACTTAATAGACGGTATCGCAATTTAAAAAAAGCTGGAAATAAATAATCCGAGCGTGGCCACCCCAATGACAAATGACACCAGGACCATGCCTTCAAAGCGTTTATTTTCTTGGTATTCACGCCAAGAGTTCCACAATTGGTTAATTCCTGCTAGCAATAATAAAACTAGACCGAATGTCCGGATCTCAATTAAATCAAACCACATCGCAAGATAATTCACCGCAATGGCGCCTAAAAAAAATAGCTAGTCCATTCTCCTAATTTTTTTCTTCAAAGAAACCGCCTACATTTATAGAAGAAGTTTATCATATTTAAAGAAAACTTGATAGATCGCTTGCTAAATCTAGGCCTTAATTTTCATCAAGCATTCAGAGGGCGACTAAAAGCTGGGCGCAAATATAAAAAGCTCCAACGAGGTTTTTCTTTCACCGTTAGAGCGTATCAGTCTTATTTAGTTATAAAGAGCTAGAATGTTTTAAAGGTCGATTTTTTCGGCCCAGTAGTAGCCTTGTTGCCTTTCTCGGCCGCGGCCTAGGTAATCCAGATTGGAACAATAGCACCCCGCACGGTGCCGGTCGTTTAATGTCTCGTACCGCAGCCAAACATGCCATCCTACTCAAAGATTTTAAACAACAAATGGAAGCTATCTACAGCACGTCCGTTAATCAGAAAACGATCGACGAAGCGCCTGATGCTTACAAACCGCTCTCACATATTATGGAGAATATTCATGAAACCATCGACGTGGTCGAGATGTTGAAACCCATTTATAATTTTAAAGCTTAAAGGATACTGATAAATATCATCAATCGACCTCCATCCTTAAAACACCCCCGACAAAGCCTATTATATCGGCGCTTGTGTCGGGGGTGTGATTGTAAACATATTTTAGATTCAAATCCAGTTAAAGTTAAATCTGATAATTCTACTCACTTGATTTTGACAGTAGATTATTCCGCCAACAACCAATCAGCAATATAAACGATTGGAATCCCATCTATTTGTTCAACATCATGATAGCGACCTGTTACAACCATCTTCTTATAGTTGTCCTTGATATTTAAAAGATTATCAGTTTCATGTGTATTATCAGGAATTTCATAAGCCACTTGTACATAAAGAGTCTCATCTAGTTTTCTTGCGATAAAATCAATTTCTTTACTATCAAGTCTTCCAACATCTACTGTATATCCCCTTCTCATTAACTCTATAAAAACAATATTCTCTAAACGGTTACTGTAATTACCGTCTTTTCTGCCAACTGCATTTCTTCTCAGTCCTGAATCTACTATGAAATATTTCCCATTGGTTCGCAGATATTCTCGCCCACGAATATCATATTGCTTTGCTCTATAAAATAAGAAACCATTCTCAAGCAAATCTAAATAACGATTTACAGTATGAACTGTACTTTCAACGCCTTCACTTTTTAAAGTGTTAACAATTTTTGAAGCATTCACTAACTGACCAACGTTATCAGATAAAAAGCTAATAATTGCTTTTAATACAGTTGAATCTTTTACACCCGCTCTAAATGCAACATCATTCAATACAATAGAATCAAAAATTCCAGACAAAATAGTATCTTTAATAGTCTCCTCAGCTATGACGACACTAGGAAATCCTCCAAATTTTTCATATTCAAGGTAGGCAGCATCTACTTTACGAGACTCTTTGTCTACTCCTTTTACCCTTAAATATTCTGAGAATGACAATGGATAAATTGGGATTTCAATATAACGCCCACTTAAAAGTGTTGCTAACTCTCCTGATAACATCTTAGCGTTTGAACCCGTAATAATAATATCACTATCAAAGCTTACTCGAATGCCATTCACAACTCGCTGCCATCCTTCTACAACTTGTATTTCATCAAACAACAGATAAATTTTTTTATTATCATTCGGAAGTAAAGTATTCAATTTTTCACGAAATTTTTCTTCTGTAGTAATTGTTTGATAGTCATAACTTTCAAAATTCATATAGATAATATGATCTTCCGATATATTCTCTTTTAGTAAGTATTCTCTATAAAGCATTAATAAGACTGATTTTCCAGAACGACGTACTCCCGTAATAACTTTTATGAAATCAGAATCTTTGAATTGTATCAGTTGATTTAGATAAAAGGGTCTTTGAAACATACTCTCACTCCTTGTAATATACATTACTATTCACTACGAATTTTACCACTATTTGAAGTTAACTTCAAATACAAGGTAAATGTCAGAACTTTTGAACTAAACTTCAAATGCAATCCGATTGTCTCTATACTTGAAGTTTACACACATGATTTCTCACCAAATATGTCATAAGAAAGGTAAAGGTGTCGCTCGCCAGAGCTTCCCGACGATTTACATAAGGGCAATCTTGTGCTGAATGGAGAATCTGGTCGACTCTTCACATAGAGCTGACTCGACTCTACCTTCCTAGCTACTCCCCCATACTTTCGGCCGAAGACGCCACCACCTGCCCACTTCTTACAAACAACCAGCTCGAGTTTCCCCACACAGTTCACCAACCAATTCGACAATTAAAAATAAAGGTAAGTATTCTGAAGTTTGGTAAATCATTCTTTATTTGTAAGCCCGTGATAGTGAGGTATCTATTCAACTATTTATGGACATGATAAACTATCAGCGAAAGAGTAATATCCAGGCTAGTTCGTGCGTAAATTGCTTTGTTTTCTGAGCTACCTGAATGCTGACGCTTTGCGAGCTTTAAGAGATCCGTAAGGTGTGCCGGCAGCAACCCCGGCACGATTCTAAGTCTCGCTGCTTTAATATAATCGTCGTTCACCAAAGGGAAACGACACAGCCTGTTACTTGTAAGAAAAATCTCAATCTAACCAATTCTCTTGACGGATGGTTTAGATAGGATGCTAATTCAGCAAACCATTACTATGAATCGTTTAGAGGCCGATCCTCTCTAGCTGATATAAGGCAAGCTCTCGAGTTAACCGCTCTAATTCAACGTCGTGTAAAAGCCACGTAACTATAGCGCGCTTACGTCTATCCAGCCGACTGAGATTTCGAATCAGCCAGATACACGTAGTGTTTGGTAAGCCACTGATAGTGAGGTATCTATTGAACTATTTATGGATATGATAAATTAGCAGCGAAAGGGTAGTTCCCAGGCTAGTTAGTGGGTATTTTGCTTTGTTATTGGCGACAAGCTACTTGAGCTTCGTCAGACCAAGGCAGATGGCGTTCCCTATTAAAATTGAGACTATCCAGTTAATAGTTTAGTCTTTTGACGTTTTACTAGTAGACACCTCAATATCACGGGCTTACCCTTATTTTATAATCCTTGATACCAAAAAAGACAGCCCACAATGAGCTGTCCCCAGGAGTTATATAAGCATGATCACTAAGAGCTCTACTAACTACCACGTGACCACTAAACACTAAATCTTCTTACGTTTACGTTTTCTAATCGCAATCGCACTTTGTAAGACAATAAAGAAGCAAAGCAATAGCGATAGGATAATTCTAACCCACCAACTAGACAGGGTTCCTTGAGTCGTTACCAAACTGGAAATTGTTCCTTTAATCAAGACTCCAAACAGAGTGCCTATCGGATTACCAATCCCACCTGATAACAAAGTCCCACCAATAACGGCTGAAGAAATCGCGTCCATCTCTAAACCTTTCGCTTGTTCAACGAAACCAGCCCCACTATTCAGACAGAATAGAAAACCACCAATCCCCGTTAAAAGACCTGATAAGGTATAGGTTAATAACTTCACTCTTTGGACACGGATTCCCATCATGAGGGCGCTCTGTGTGTTACCACCAATCGCATAAAGCTTACGCCCGAAACTTGTATAACGTAAGACTAGAAAAATAAGCACAACAACCAAAATTGCAATAATTACAGTTGGGTAGATATAAGCCGGTAAGTAAACACCTTTCTTATTGACCGTCCCGAATGGCAGATATATTTTGTTATTGGCCCAAGAGAGAAAGACTTCATTCTTGATCGCAATCATTTCTGTACTGACCACTGCAGTCAATCCCCTGGCTAAAAACATCCCAGCTAAAGTTACAATAAAGGGTTGGATGTTTAAGTAAGCCACTAAATAACCATGCAGTAAACCGAACAATAAACCAATCAGCAACGAACTTAAAACAGCCACATACACACTTAAGCCGGAGACTTCCATTAAATAAGCCGAAACCATTGAGATTAATGCAGTCACAGACCCTACCGAAATATCAATCCCACCGGTTATCATGACTAAAGTCAAGCCAGTCCCTATCACAATCAAGCCGGCATTCGAGATAAATAAGTTTAAGAACATTTGGGGTTTCGCAAAGCCTTTGTCCGCAAAAACAAACATCCCCATTACATACATCACAGTGAATAATAGAATCGTTATCATCAAGAGGAAGGTCGAATCATTGAGTTTCTTCTGCTTTTCCATCTTAAACCTCCCCTTGAACTTTGATCAATTTCTTACGACTAGCGAGCAATTCTTTGACAGTCTTTTGAACGGTCTCGCTTTGCGCGATGACGATAACTAAAACAACAATTGCCTTATAAACTGGTAAGCGGTCAGCGGAAACATTTAATGAATATAAAGTGGTCGTTAAAGCTTGAATCGTATAGGCTCCGATAATCGACCCCATCAAACTAAACTTCCCACCACTTAATAAGTTTCCACCTAAAGCGACGGCTAGAATTGCATCCATCTCAATATTTAGTCCAATATTATTCGCATCAGCTGAATAGATACGACTTGAGGCAATAAAACCGGCAATCCCTGCTAGAAAACCATTAATCACAAACACAATAATTTTAATTCGGCTTTCGTTCAAACCAACTAAGCGAGCCGCACTACTGTTCATTCCGACCCCTGCAATAAACAAACCTAAGGCAGTCTTCTTCAGAATAACAAAGGCGATCACCGCAACGACCGTCGAGATAATAATCGGCGTTGGAATCGGTATTCCTGAAATATAGTTACCAGGAATCTTATAAGCATCTACACGGATATAAGTAATCTGTCCATGTGTAATCAGTTGCGCAATCCCACGACCAGCTGTATATAAAATCAAGGTTGCGACCATCGGTTGAATTTTCATCTTTGCCACTAAGAAACCATTAAAGGCGCCACATAACATACCAGCTAGTAAACCAGCTCCCAATGCTAATACAATCGAATTTTGGTACTGCGACACAGAGACTTCGCCACCCGATAATATTTGAGTAACGACTGCCGCGGTCACAGCCATAATTGCTCCGACACTAATATCTTGCCCACCGGAAGCAGCCGTCACTAGTGTCATCCCAATGGCTAGAATAATTAATTCAGAGGCCCGGTTCATCACATCAATTAAGGAACCATACAACACGCCATTATTGATTGTAATCGAGAAGAAGCTTGGTGAGAGAATAAAGTTAATGACCATCATTAAAACTAGCGCAAGAATCGGTAAAAATAAATGATGCGATGCTAATCTTCTTAAATTAAAGCCTTCTTTACTATTTGCCATATTATTTCTCACCTCCCGCAATTGTCCAAATAATTGTTTCTTGGTCTAATTGACCTCCGCTCAACTCGCCAACTTTAGCACCATCTCGCATAACCACCATGCGACTACAGGTCCGAATCATTTCTTCTATTTCAGATGAAATAAAGATAATGGCCATCCCCTTCGCAGCCAAATCAATGATTAGCTTTTGTATTTCGGTTTTAGTCCCCACATCAATCCCTCGTGTCGGTTCATCTAGGATCAATAACTCTGGTTCCGTTAATAACCACCGCCCGATAATGGCTTTCTGTTGATTTCCACCAGACAATTGTTTAATCGGCGTTTCACGACTGGCTGTTTTAATCTGCAACAACTCGATGTAGCGGTCCGCAAACTCTTCAGTTTCTTTACGACTGATTTGCTTGAACATACCCCGCTTGGTCTGAAGTGCAATAATAATATTCTCACGAACAGATAAATCTTCGAATATTCCGTCTTTCTTTCGGTCTTCTGGCAGATAAGCAATCCCATGCTTCATTGCATTCATCGGTGTCTTAAAAGTCACCGCTTGATCTTTGATCAAGAGCTGGCCACCATCTTGCGAATCTGCTCCAAAAATCGTTCGAACCAGTTCACTTCGCCCTGACCCTAATAAACCCGTGATTCCAATGACTTCACGTGGATGCAAGGTTAAATCAAAAGGCTTAATTGAGCCTGTACTATATAAGTTCTTAGCTTCCAATAAAGTTTGACTACTGATTTCATCTTGGACAGCCTGACCTTTTTCTTTAATCTTTTCCAAGTCGTCAATCGTTTTACCCATCATCTTCGCAACCAGATCAGCTCGAGGTAAACTACATGTATCGTACGCCCCGACCAATTCACCGTTTCTCAACACAGTAATTCGGTCAGATATCTCATAGACTTGCTCCAAGAAGTGCGTGACAAAGACAATACCTACACCGCGTTCTTTCAATGAAGTCATCAATCTAAATAGCTTCCTCACTTCATCCTCATCTAAAGATGATGTCGGTTCATCCAAAATCAAAACCTGACAATCCCTATCCACCGCCCGAGCGATGGCAATCATCTGTTGAATGCCAATCGAACAGTCACTTAACTGCTTTTGCACATCAATTTTAATGTCTAATTTTTTCAATAACTCAAAAGCCATCTCGTTCATTTTCTTCCAGTCAATCATTCCCCATTTACGAGGTTCTTTATCCAAAAATAAATTCTCCGCTACCGTTAAATTCGGCAGTAAATTGATTTCTTGATAAACTGTTTGAATGCCGCTCGTCTGTGCAGCTTTGGGTGAATCGAAAGAAACAGGCGTTAGCGCTTCATTTAAATAAATATTACCTGAATCTTTTTCATAGAGGCCTGTTAATACTTTGATTAAGGTTGATTTCCCAGCGCCATTTTCACCCATTAACGCATGAATTTCCCCTTTTTTTAATTCAAACGCCACATTACTTAGCGCTTTAACACCTGGGAAATTTTTATCAATCCCAGTCATTCTTAACACAGTTTCATTCATAAAATTCCACCCACTTTTCTTGCTTTCGCTGACAACAACTAAAACCAACCTCACACAGCATTAATAAATACAGGAGCATCCGACGTTATATCAGACACTCCGGATTAAATTTAGATGAATCTGTAAATTAATACTCGCGAGCATCAATATCTTCTTGAGTAATGGTAGTTGCATCAAATGTTACTTCTTCAACATAAGCTAACTTATCAACTTCTTCGCCCGCTTCTAACTGTTGAATCAAGGCATCTACACGTGCCCCATGAAGTGGGTTACACTCCACGTTATAGTTGATTTTACCTGCTAAAGTTGCATCAAGTCCTGCTCGCGTCGCATCAAAGGAAATCACGACGATATCGCCATCCACACCAACTGTTTTCCCAGCTGCTTCAATCGCATCAATCGCACCAAAAGCCATATTGTCATTTTCTGCATAGACAACATCAATATCATCATGCTGCTTCAAGATACTTTCCATAACTTCTTGTCCTTTAGCTTGCGTAAATTCGCCTGTTTGTTGAGCAATAATTTCCCAACCTTGGTTAGCTTCAACACCTTCTTCTAACCCTTGGGTACGGCCGATTTGAGCAGACGAACCAATGGTTCCTTGTAAATGGACAATCTTCAATTCTTCCGCTTGAGTTTCAACCATCCACTCAACCGCCTTGTCACCTTCTAACTTAAAGTCAGATCCAACCCAAGTCGTAAATAAAGCGTCGTCTGATACGTCAATCATACGGTCAACAATAATTACTGGAATGGCAGCATCTTGAGCTTCTTGTAAAACTGTGTCCCACCCTGTTTCTGTAACAGGAGCTAACACAATATAGTCAACTTCTTGTTGAATAAAGTTACGAATCGCCGTAATTTGATTCTCTTGTTTCTGTTGTGCATCATCAAAGATCAAACGATAACCATTAGCTTCAACGAAAGTATCCTGCATCGACTTAGTATTTGCTGTACGCCAGTCCGATTCAGCCCCAACCTGAGAAAAACCAACAACGATTAAATCTTCAGCTTGAACAGTAGTAGGAAACGCACCAAGAATAAATGATAAACCAAGGACAACGGATACTAAGGTCATCAATCTTTTAACTATATTTTGCATATGAACACTCCTTGTTTTTTATTATTGAACGACTTGTTCATTTATATGATACAACTAGAACGCTTACATTAATATGGATAATCATTGCCACAATATGACTTATTATTCTACAAATACATCCCAATGGTAAAATTTTTCGAAATCAATGACTTATCTTTGGAAAACGCACTTGCACCTCGAACCATTCACCCTCCACCGAATTAAAAGACAAACCACTCCCTTGGACAAAATATAACCTTAAACGTTGTTGCACATTCATTAATCCTAATTGGGTCAAACGTTTCTCGCTGTTTACATTCCTTGACAAGTCTTTCAATTGCCTTTGACTCATACCTACACCATTATCCCAAACACGAATCACGATTTGCTCATCCTCAATTTCACCTGATAGTCTGATTTTACCTTTACCACGTTTGAGTTTGATGCCATGGTACAAAGCATTCTCAACTAATGGCTGCAAACTCAGTTTCGGAATTTGATAACTATATAAAGACGAATCTAATTCAATCGAATATTCTAATACATCGTTATATCGAATCTTCTGAATTTCCAAATAACTTTCGACCTGCTTCATTTCCGTTTCTAAATTAATGACATCTTTTCCATTACTTAAAGACGTCCTGAAAAACGCTCCTAGACTAGATACCATTTGAACGACTAATTCACTTTGCTCACTTTCAGCCAACCAAATAATCGAATCCAATGTGTTGTATAGAAAGTGCGGATTAATCTGTGCTTGTAACAGTTCAAACTCAGTCTTTCGTAACAATTCTTGTTCCTCAGTCATATCAAGCATTAATTGTTCGAGCTGTTGACTCATCACGTCAACCCCTTGGTCCAACTCAATAAATTCCACATTATCGGTATGAATCGGGGCACTCGAAAACTCTCCCAATCCAACTTGTTGTGTCTTATGTATCAGCTGTTTAATGGGTGACACCATCCGACTAGTAAAGCGAACCGCTGAACTTGCCAGAGCATATAAAACAATAAAATAAGTTAGAATGCTCAAACCCACTACCCAAAAAGTTCTTTGTTGAATGACTTTTTGAATATTAGCTAAAACTTGTAGTTCCTCAGAGATATAATCATTCATATAGGTCTCAATTAAACCAGTAATAATATAGATATTATTCTCCAAAGATATCATTCGATCATCATACCCTAGTGTCTCGGACAGCTCAATCATTACTTCATCTAAACGATTGAGTAAATTCAACATACTCTGCAAGCGCCACTGGTTCATCGAATCTGTCGTTGTTTCTTGTAGTCTAGCCACAATCTCAGAAGCTTGGACAATATCTGATTGAGGCAAAGTTTGGTAATCTCTAGCCCCAACCACATAATAGTACATCTCTAGATCCAATTTATTCTTAAACTCATTATTAAATTCTGCCGCCACATTCGCATTCTGTAAAGAAGCATGGTACTCATGGTTAAAGAACATCATTATAATTAATAAAATTGCTATCATTACTGAGAACACAAACAGAATCGAAAAAGACCAACGATCTAATTGTTCTTTAAAAGCCATTCGTTTATCTGTACGTTTATTCTTAGTACCTTCTCTTCGAATTTTCTCAAGCACTTAAATCACCCCTTTACGATATTTACCAGGGGATACATTATGATGTCTCTTAAACAGGCGACTGAAATAACTTACATCTCGATAGCCCACTGCTAAGGCAATCTCATAATGAGTTTGATTAGTCGTACGTAGTAGAATCCTTGCTTCACCCATTCGGACTTCCGTAATAAACTCTGTTACTGTCTTACCTGTTTCCTGGCTAAAAATTGTTGTAAAGTGAGCAGGACTAATATTCACACTATCAGCAATGTCATTCAATCTTAAGTCAACATCACCAAAGTGTTCATAAATATAAGCACTCGCTTCTTTTATTACATTATAATAGCGACTCTTTGTTTTCTGACGATGAGCTACCAATACATTGCCCAATGCTTCTTCTAAATAAGACTCCAAAAGTTGCTTCGATGGCTCTTGTTCAAAGGCAACTGGTAATTTAATTGCTTGATCTAAGTCTTTGTTTAAGTCTCGATCTAATGCTTGAATAAACACTTGTAGGGCCATATAACTACTCAAAAACATGTATTGAACAAAAGCTTGGCTTTGCCATTGCGTCTCAGACACATCTGATAGAATTCTTTCTATAAAACTAGGGATGTCCTCTATACGTCCGTCAAGAATAAAATCCGTTAGTACTTTAGAATCTGTCCACTCTACAGGTATCTTCTCAAAGGATAGAAAATCTAACTCATGGTCTAGTTCTTCTCCCAGTTTCTTTCCATGACTAAAAGTCTCCTTATGCGTCTCAATAGCTCTTAATTCTCTGACAATTTCTCCTTGCTTCTCAATTTTCAGCACAGAATTAATTCGAGGTGGATTATAAGAATAATTTATTTGATTTGTCTTAATCCGCCACCATTGTTCTAATAAACGGTTACGGCCAATATTATAATACTCAGACACTTCACTTAGTCGATTAAATGAATTCGTTGTTCCAATCAAGAACACCAAATCATCATATTCTTGTTCGAAAAAACTTAGAATTTTAAACTCTGCTTCAAAAGCTCTCTCCTGAATTTCTTCATCGGCAGCCAATAAAAAGACTGTTAGTTCATTACTACTTTTATACTCAAATAAACCAGGAATCGTTGTTAATTTTTCAATCATTTCGCCGCGTATACGCTCGATAATTTTCCAAGAAAAATCAGCCAAAAAGCCCGGATCCTTCGGCTGAATCATTATCAGCAATAATTTATAATGATCTTTCAATAAATCTAACTTCAAATGATTGGCTTGTTCAATCAAATCCAAAACCTCTCTTGAGTCAATCAGCAGTTGTTCAAAAAATAAACGTCGCTTTTGATTAAACGCCTCTTGATGTAGTAAAGCGAGTGATGCTTCTTGTTCAACCATCTTCACTTTTTCTTCACGTATTCTCACCAATAAGTCCGTCAATTGAGCCTTCGTAATCGGCTTTAACACATAATGTTCGACACCAATATTAATCGCCTTTTGCGCATACTCAAACTCGTCATAGCCACTCAGAATAATAATTTTAGTCTTAGGATAATGTTGTTTAATAATCCTGCTCAATGATAAACCATCCATAAAAGGCATTCGGATATCCGTAATTACAATATCTGGCTGTAACTCTTGAATCATTGGCCAAGCCAACTCACCATCAGCTGCTTGCCCAACCACCTCAAAACCTAGCTGCTGCCACTCTACTAACTTTAACATTCCATCGCGTATCAACTGCTCATCCTCTACAATAAATACTGTAAACATCGATTTCATCCCTTCAGTTAAATAAGCTAATAATCACACATGCACTTATAAATAATCATACGCTTTCCCACTGTTAATTGAAAGCGTTTTTCAATTTAAGGGTAACATTAATATGATTTTTAAAATGGATGATCTAGACTACTTGTGTAAAACCGTATACTCACCTTTCAATCATGATTATGAATAGATAGTCGAAGTAAGCCCAATCATTAAAATTATTCTCCAATAAAAATAAGCGGATTTTATAAGATGGTTAGGTCCCTCTAAAAATCCGTTTATTTGTTATCAATACTTTTCAATTATAATAAATGCAACAATTGAGTCGCTATGCTAAAGTGAATCATTGAACCAAATGGATCGTTAATTGCGGTGATAAATAGCCCTGAAGCAACGGCTGGATCGATTTTTAACTGTTAATTAGGATTGGAATCACCGCACCCCCTACTGTTGAGATACTCAAATTAAGCCATAGGGAAATGCCGATAATAATCGCTAATAAACTATTGCCGTAGTAAATCACACCAACTAATCCTAAAGTTAATCCAGCTGCCACACCTAAAACCGTTCCTACTAGAAATTCTTGCCAAACGACTTTGACTAAACTTTCATCTTTTCGACTATCACCTACGATAATTTTATACACAGCTACTGCTAAAGATTGAGTGCTCAAGTTTCCTGCAGAATCCAAAGTAATTGGAATATAAGCCGCCAATAAAAACTACTTCATTTAAAGTTTCTTCAAAATAATTAATAAGCGATGCACTAATTATATCAAGGAAAATTAGATTAATAATTCAAGGCAATCGAGCACCAGCAATACTCCAAATTATTTCCTCAGAATTTCTTTGCTTTTTGGGCTTACTAATCGAAGAGATTTCATTAAAGTCTTCGGTCGTTTCCTCAACAATAATATCCATAACATCATCGACTGTAATAGCCCCTAGCATTTGACCAACTGAATTGACGACAGGCAGTTCCACCAAGTCATAATCTTGTGATACTCTCGTAGCAGCCTATTGATCCGCACTTGAATCTACCGACACCAGACGAGTCATCATAATATCGCCTAAAGTTTGTTCATGTGTATGTAAAATTAAATCACGTAAAGATACTACACCAATTAATTTTCCTGTCTCACTCGTGACATAAATGTAATAAACCATTTCCTCTTTTGGAGCGAGACCGCGAACACACTCTTCGGTTTCTTTAATCCTATCCTCAACTTTTCCCATTAAAAACTTTTGGTCATCACTGAACCGGCAGCTTCTGGCTCATACGCTAGTAATTTTTCTATCATACGACGCTTGTCTGTGGCAAATAAATCAAGAAGTATACGAGTATCGACATCTGACAAATCATTTAAAAACCTCACAACATTATCGACTTCCATATGCGATAACAACTGACTAATATAAATTGAAGAGAATATTTCGTATAACTCGCGCTGCTCCTCGAGTGACATCCATGCGAATAATTTATCAAACTCATCCAGGGTTAAGAACTCTTCAATTTTCTGCTTATTTTTAGTGTAAAGCGCATGGAATGATTCCATTTGGTCTTTTACGTGTAACTGGAAGAAAAGCTCCCGGAATGTTTGACGATTATTATGCTTGGCTGCTTTATAAAATTGCTTCGTAATTCATTATAAAACTCATTCCTTTCAGAAGGTGCAGTCTGGCGCCTTTCTATTCTACTGACTAAAGTTTTTACTAAATACCTCATAGAACTCTGACTCGGATCCATGCTCCTCACCACCTAAAAATTCCAATTCTAAAATTTTGAGTGTTGGTGAGGAAATCCTCGGAGAGTCCGAGGCTGTTATCCGCTCGCTTGCGTGTTTCATCTATAAAGAGCGCCACCCAATTTCATGAGCTTGTGTTGATCGGCTCATGTTTGGGTGGCGCTTGTTTGACTTATAATGTTTGTTCTTATTTAGGCTGATTACTCAGACGCTTCTTCGCTTGATTCTTCTGATGTTTCTTCAGTCGTTGCTTCTTCTGTGGCTGCTTCTTTCTCAGCAAGTTCTTCGGCGGTTGGGCCTGTTGGTGCTGAGATGTAGATTGTGCCGTTAACGAGGACTGCTTCGGCTGGAAGTTCGTTCCATGCGCGTAGGTTTTCAACTGTCACTTCGAAAGTTTGGGCGATTTCGTTAAGCGTTTCGCCTGGTGTCACGGTGTATGAATTTGCCGTTGGGTCCGTTACGATGACTTCGTCGCCTACTACTAACTCGTCTGTTTCTTCCAATTGATTCCAATTGCGTAAGTTTTCAACGAGTGTGTTGTTTTCTGTCGCGATGCTGTCTAGCGTATCACCTTCTGCGAATACGTGAATTTTTGGTTCGATGTTAGGGTTCGTGACGTTTAGTTCGTCCCCTTCAGCTAATGTGCTATCAGCTGTTAGCTCGTTCCATTCTAAAAGTTGTTCTTCTTTGATGTCGTATTCTTTGGCAATACTTGCGATGTCGTCACCCTCTACTACTTTGTGTAGGCGTGGTAATTCAGCTTTGCGCAAATTGCTGTCAACTTCGGTTGTTTCAGTCGCTGGTACTGTTTCTGTTGCGTCCGTTGTTGGTGCAACAACTAGAATTTGTTGTCCAATTTGCAACAAGTTGTTTGGCAAGCCATTGATTGACATCAAGTATTCTTCTGTTGTGCCATACCATTGTGCGATATCCCATAGGTTATCGCCTTGTTGGACTGTATAGTAGTCGCCGTCTGTTTGAGGCGGTGTCCAAGTTGATTCAGATGTTGAACTTTCTGGCACGTACGCACTGCCACTTGGTCCGTAAACTGAAATGCGGTCACCAATATTCAAGAAATTGCTCGACATACCGTTCCAAGCCATTAGTTGTTCTTCGGTTGTACCGAACCACTGCGCAATATCCCATAGGTTATCGCCAGCTACAACTGTATAAATACCGTCGTTCGTCACTGTTCCAGAATCGCTTGAGTCTTCAGTTGGCGCTGTCCATGAGCTGTCATCTGCTGGTCCATAAACTGCGATACGGTCACCGATATTCAAGAAGTTGCTCGACATACCGTTCCAAGCCATTAATTGTGCTTCCGTTGTACCATAGCGTTGTGCTAAGTCCCAAAGGTTGTCACCGGCAACTACCACATGCACGCCATTGCTAACAGGTTCGTTAGGGGTTGGTGTATAGGCTGTGTCACCATATAAAACAATCTTCTGACCAATTTGTAGCAAATTCGTTGATAAGCCATTAATCGCCATCAACGCTTCTTCGGTAGTGCCGTAAGTTGCTGCAATATTGTATAAGTTATCGCCCGCTTGTACGATATAAACACCGTCGCCTGAAGTAGTATCAGATGGTGTTTCATAGTAGCCATCATCTGACCAGTCTCCACTTGGCAAGATAATTTCCTGTCCAATTTGTAGGAGATTTGACGATAAGCCATTGATAGCCATCAAATAATCTTCGGTTGTCCCATTATCGATCGCAATTCTATATAAGTTGTCTCCCGCTTGAACGGTATACACATCCTGCGCATAAGCCACTAGTGGTGCAGACGCTGTTGCTAATAGACTTGCGGTTGTCAATATAGCTGCTGACCTCGTCACCCATTTATTTGTTTTTTTATGTAAATTTTGTAGTTTCATTTTCCTTATGCTCCTTCATCTAGAACCCAAAAGTTTCTGATAATTAATTCAATTATAACATGTTTACAGATGAGTCAAAAGAATTTCTACCCAATGTCATCAATCAGTAATCAAATACTAACAAAATACGACCCGATATAGTTGGTGCGTTGGAGGATTCGCGTGGAGCAATTGTTGGAGTAGTTGGCTTGAAGTCTACTAACTGATAGACGAAGGGAATCATGTCTCAGTTTAGAAAAGTGAAGCACGATTCGAATCCAATCATGTTCCAGTTTCAAAAAGTGAAGCACGATCCGAATCCAATCATGTTCCAGTTTAAAAAACTCGAGCACGATTCGAATGCTATCATGTCTCAGTTTCAAAAAGTGGAGCACGATTCGAATATAATCATGTTCCAGTTTAAAAAAGTGAAGCACGATTCGAATGCTATCATGTCTCAGTTTCAAAAAGTGGAGCACAATTCGGGTGTAATCATGTTCCAGTTTAGAAAACTGGAGCACGATTCGAATTAAATCATGTCTCAGTTTCAAAAACTCAAGCACGATTCGAATATAATCATGTTCCAGTTTCAAAAAGTGGAGCACGATTCGAATCCAATCATGTCTCAGTTTCAAAAAGTGGAGCACAATTCGAATCCAATCGTGTTCCAGTTTCAAAAAGTGAAGCACGATTCGTATCCAATCATGATCCAGTTTCAAAAAGTGAAGCACGATTCGAATCCAATTATGTCTCAGTTTCAAAAAGTGGAGCACAATTCGAATCCAATCATGTTCCAGTTTCAAAAAGTGGAGCACGATTGGAATCATCATTAATCTAGCTGATTCTCTCGGACTTTCGACTAGAATAGCTCTTAATCTAGCCGATCCTCTTAACCCTCCGGCTAGAATAACCTAAATTTCTACAGCAAACTACAACTAGCCCAAAGACCTGCCAAACCCCACAAAACCTAAAACACAGCGGTGTCGTGCCCTTCGGTGCACGACGATTTGATTAGAGCAGCTAGACGGATAAATCGTGTCGGCTGATATGGACGACACTCCACTTGCTCTTCGATTTTCAGAGGGAATCAGTAGCTTCAAGTAGCGGTCAATTATCATGCACAAAAACGCCCAACAGCGCGAGGGTGTTGGGCGTTCATATTTTGGATGGGTTAGCGGCCGAAGTAGCTTGTGATACCCGTGACTAAACCACCGATTAATTTTTGTTGGTAAGACGGTGTGATCAATTTTTGATGTTCCGCCCAGTTGTCTAGGAAACCAAGTTCAACAAGGGTTGCTGGCACGTTGCTCGTACGGGTTACGTGCAAGTTTTGTTGGCGCGCACCTTGGTCGTTGGCACCTGTTGCCTTAATTAAAGCGCTTTGGATTGATTCAGAAAGTTTCTTGCTGGCGTTGATACGTGTCCAGTTGTCAGTATCAAGCGTTTTATAACCGGGTTCATCGATGTTCGGGTGGTGATAAAGTGTCACAATCCCGTTCACGCTACCACCGTATGAAGCTGGCATCGCGTTATGGTGGATACTCACATAAATATCTGGCATCAATTCGTTCGGCTCATCATCACGCTCACGAATATCAATTTCAATGTCGCTCGTACGTGACTCGTAAACCATATAGCCTAATGAACGCAGACGTTCAGCTAGTTGACGCGTGATATTAAGGTTCAAGTCTTTCTCCGCCACGCCATAGTTATAAGTTCCTGTTTCACTACCACCGTGGCCCGCATCTAGGTAAACCACGCGTTGATTAGCTGGTACTTCAACTGCCGCATCAGCCGACACAAAACCGACCGTCACGCCATTCTGCGCCACTTCGTAAAGTTTTTTACCTTTTGAATCCTTCGTTTCATTCACAACTTGGAATCTTTGGCCAAAATACTTAATCGAATCAGCTTTCGTAGCGCTACTTAAGCTCGAACCGACATAGAAGTCTTGATTCTTTTGATTGATTTTAACATCAAATGACTCTTCCGTTTTATCGCCATCGTCCACTACTGGTGGCGTTGGGGTTTCCGGATCAGTAGGTGTTGGCGAAGGAGTTGGTGTCGTCACTTTACTTGGATCGCTCACGTAGAACACATCGCCTGAGTAAATATAGTTTGATGTTAAGTTGTTCCACGCTTTTAATTGTGCAATGGTCACACCATTGTTGTTCGCGATTAACCATAAGGAGTCACCCGATTTAACCGTGTAAGTTTTAGCCGTTGTTGGTGTTTCTTCTTTCGGTGTTTCTTCTTTCGGTGTTTCTTCTTTCGGTGTTTCTTCTTTCGGCGTTTCTTCCTTCGGCGTTTCTTCCTTCGGTGTCTCTTCTTTTGGTTCTTCTGGTTTAGGTGTTGGTGTCGTCACTTTACTTGGATCGCTCACGTAGAACACATCGCCTGAATAGATATAGTTCGATGATAAGTTATTCCACGCTTTTAATTGTGCGATGCTTACCCCATTATTGTTCGCAATTAACCATAAGGAATCTCCTGATTTAACCGTGTAAGTTTTAGCCGTTGTTGGTGTTTCTTCCTTCGGCGTTTCTTCCTTCGGCGTTTCTTCTTTAGGTGGTGTCGTTGGTTCTTCTGGTTTAGGCGTTGGTGTTGTAGTCGTTGTCTTCGATACAATTAATTTATCACCTGAATAAATATAGTTCGACGTTAAATTATTCCAAGCTTTTAATTGCGCAACCGTAATATTGTTGGCTGTTGCTATTTTGTATAAATAATCGCCTGGACGTACTGTATAAGTTTTCGTCGTAGTCGTCGGTGTTTCTTCTTTAGGCGGTGTCGTTGGCGTCTCTGGTTCAGGCGTTGGAGTCGGTGTTGGCGTTGAGGTCGCCGGATTCGACACCACTAATTTGTCACCTGAATAAATATAATTTGACGTTAAATTATTCCACGCTTTTAATTGCGCAACCGTCACATTGTTGGCTGTTGCTATTTTGTATAAATAGTCGCCTGGGCGTACTGTATAAGTCGCCGTGCTTGGTTGAGTTGGCGCTGGCGTTTCAGGTGTTGTCGGCGTCGTAGGAGTCGTCGGTGCTGGCGTTGTTGTACCAGGATTTGTCACCACTAATTGATCGCCTACGAAAATCGCATCTGAACTCAAATTATTCCATTGACGCAATTGAGCAACTGTAATACCATTGCTGCTCGCAATTTTCCATAAAGTGTCCCCGTAAGCCACAGTATGTGTTCCACTTGCAACACGTGCTTTCGTCATTGTGACAGGTGCTTCTTGAATAGCCACTTCAGGTGCTGCTTCTACTTCCGGAACTTCTTCCGTTTCAGCCTCAGTGACCGGCTCAGCTAATTCTTCATCTGCCGCCACTACTTCTGACATTAATTCCGCTACTGCCGCTTCAACTTGAGCGGTTTCATCTTCCGTTAACGTTGCTGCATCGTCCGCTACCATTGTTGCATCATCCGTCAATTCTTGTGCTTGCACTTCGACAGAAGTTGCCATACCCAAAGCAACCGCTGAAAGTAAAAGCGAAGACGATAACACGATCCAACGGCCTTTCGATTTATGCATGATTTTTCTTTCCACAGTCCGAACTCCTCACTTAGATAGTTTATATACAATACATATATAACAATTGTACCATGAAGTGAACTACTTTACAGTTTTTTATGTTACAAATTGATAACAATTGATATTCTCATTACCGAAACATCTAAGATAAGATTCAGAATATTACAGGGATACCTGTTAGCTGCTACACGATTTTGCACGTTCTGTTGGATCCCCATCCGTACGTCTCGAAAAACCACCTGCCATTGGAGTTCCAGCCGAACGTCGCGAAAAACCAAGAATTGCTAAATACAAGCGGTGTCGTGCAAGCACGACAATTATACCAGACCCTCTTTTCTTTAATCGTCGTGAGCTTGCGGCGAACGACACCTTTATCCTTTATCTTTTATCTTTTATCTTTTATCCTTTATCTTTTATTTTTTATCTTCTATATTCATTCCTTTCCACTTCCCCTCCTCTTCCAGCAATCTTCTTTTCTTCTTTAATATTTCAAGACTTCTCTTTGCAACAACTCGCGTAGCTCAGCGACTTGTTTTCCATAGCGGTATCAAGCACAATCACATTTAAATCCCTTATAACTCAAAAATGGCCCGACGCTCTCAAGGCTGTCGGGCCGTTACTGCTATAGGTTTTTACTGACGACGTTTGCGGTAGGCTTGAACAATCAAGATGGCGCCACCTAATAAGGCGAGTACACCAATACCGTAAAACACTATGTTACGAGACTCACCGGTGTTTGGTAACTGTGGTTGAGTGGCTAATTTACGGTAAACGTAAGTGACGGTATTCTTGCTTTCGTCTGCTGAAACAATTCCTTTTTCTTGTCCAACAATCGAGTCAAGCTCGTAGCCATCAATGGCTACACGTGTCATCTGGAATGTGCTGCCAATTTCGCGTGCATTAATTTGTGATGGTAAGAGGCGGTTGCCCTCTGTATCGACAAAATGCACAATCACACGAGCGTGAGTGGCTACAGCGGGTTCGGTCACAGTGATCGGAACTGCCACAATATCTTGAGAACCATCCGCATAATTTGCGATGATGTTCGTGAAAGCAGAGGCGACTACCGTGTCAAAAACACTTTCATCTTCCCAAACGAATGACATGTCTGGTGGTAATTCGTCCTTATTAGCAATGGCTTCATGAGCATCAGGCACTACACCTTTTTCTGTTGTCACTAATGTAACTGGAAGTGGTGTATACAATTCAGCTTCTGGTTCGGGTGTTAAGTCTTCCACAACCGTTAACAAGACGCTTAAGTAGTCAACGGATGTATCTGGATAAGTGACCACGACCACAGCTTCGACGTCTTCGGCAACCACTTCAAAGATGCTTTCATCTTGCCAAGCAAATTCAGTGCCGTTTGGTAATTCATCGAAGTTGGCAAGCGCATCAATCGCAGCAGGCACTACGCCAACTTCAGTTGTGATGGCTTGGGCAACGGGTGTGAAATTATCCGCGTCTGTTGCTGCTGGCGTGACAGTTATCGCTACGGCAAGCATATCCGCTGAGCTATCGGCATACGTCACGATGACGTTTTCCAATACATTGGTTTTTGCTTCATCGAAGACCGCGGTATCTTGCCAAGAATAGAGAGCATCGGCTGGTAAATCCGCTGCGTTGGCAATCGCGCTAATGGCTTCCGGTACAACGCCAATCGTAGTTTCAACTAAATCGACTGCAATCGGTTGATAACTATCCGCAATCGGGGGTACCGCATCTGGATCTTCAACAGTGACTAAGACGGGCAACATATCAGTTGAACCATCACTATATGTGACGACTAAGTTTTCATTGATTTCAGTTTTTACTTCACTAAAGACTGCTTCGTCTTGCCATGTCACCACGACATCAGCCGGTAATTCATCGAGATTCATTAAGGCATCCGCTGCTGGTGGTACGACATTCAATTGAGTGGTCACCAAGTCAATTGCTCGCGGTGCATAACTCTCTGCTTCCGGAGCCGCTGCTTCAACGGTTACCATCTGTGGAATTGTGTTCATAGAGCCATCAGGGTAAATGATGTGAATCGGCGTCACTTTATCGACACCGGGTGTTTCGAAATCAGCTGGATTCCCCCATTCGATGATGGTGCCCTCTGGAAATGTCACGCTATTGATGACGCGTCCTTCAAGACTTGGGAGTGTTCCAGCAGTGACAAGTAAATATTCTGTAGAGCCAAGTGGTTCGTAGATGATCGCATCAGTTAATTCTTCCACGACTTTCACATCGACGGCCACCGTTTTAGTTGACGTATCTTCATAAGTGACTTCAACATTGCCTTCTACCAAATCGCTCACCGTTTCGAAAATTGTTTCATCGACCCAGGCGAAGCTAGCAGGTAAATCAGCGCTGTTTTCGATGGCATCTGCCGCATCAGGCACGGCATTGAGTTCAGCAAATAGTAACACAACGGGTTCGGGTTCAAAAGTATCAGCTTGAGTTGCTTGTGCATGCACCGGGACTAAGCCACCTACTAACAGCCAGGATAAAAGTCCAGCGAGCACGCGGTTCATGATTGTTTTCATCGCAAATACCTCCTTTTTCCTCACTTCCATTATACCACTTTTGAAAACGGATACATCGTGATTTATTCGAAGAAAGATAGAAGATTCTATGAACAAAATACTCCCCCACATATAGCTTGTGGAGGAGATGGTTTTGAATCATATTTTGGCTTAGTTGGTTAGGCGGTACCAGTAAGTTGGGATGCCGGCATAACTTGTGTAGCCCTCGATTGGGGTAGTGGAAATACCGTTATCACTGTAGTTCGCATGGATAATACTGCTATTACTTAGCGCGACACCGGTATGGCCGCCTGCACCGAGTGAATTGCCTTTGACTCCGGATACGAAAATGTCGCCTTCTTGCACTTCATCACGACTAATCGCAGTTAACAGCGTGCCTTCAAGGGCAAATAAGGATTCAGTCGTACCCGGCCAAGTGCCTTCAGCGATGTAGCCGCCAGCCATTAGCGCAAAGAATACGGCACTCGAGCAGTCATAACTATCCGGACCTAAACGGTCAGACATTGAGTAAGTCACATTGCCTTCACGTTCTTTGAACCAATTAATCATCGCTTGGATACCAGCTGATTCAACGGTATCCCCATCCGAATTTTCATTGGTGTTCTCGTTTGGCTTGGCGTTTTCTGATGAACCATTAAGGTTGGTTACGATTAAACGATCATTCGGGTTGATCACCGAATTAGCCGTCAGATTATTCCAGCTCGCTAAATCTGAAACAGAAACACCATATTGTTTGGCAATTGAATACAAGTACTCACCACGGTTTACAGTATGCGTTTGTTGCGTTTCGGACGATGTGTCATCGTCTGCTTCGGCTGTGCCTCCTGTATTCTGGTTAACATTTGGATTATTGACAACAAGTTGCTGGTTAGCATGAATCAAGTAACTTGATAGGTTATTCCATTCTTGTAACTGTGAAACCGTCACGTTATTTTTCTGGGCAATTGACCATAAGGTATCCCCTTGATTAATCGTATAGCTTGGTTGTTTGCTTGATGAACTGTCATTACCAGCTTCAGTTTCTTTTTGCGTATTATCGCTAGTTGGATTGGATACAATCAATTGACCGTCAATATGGATGACAGTACTTGATAAATTATTCCATTTGATTAAATCCGCAACTGTTACATTGTTGCGTTGGGCGATTGACCATAAGGTATCTCCCTTATTGATGGTATGGCTTGCGCTCGTTTGGTTAGAATTATTGTTAGTGCTACCGACGGTCTGTGAATGATTACCTTGGTTCGCCACATCTTGTTGACGCTTCTCATCGCTTGAGTTGGTAGCGTTATTCGGATTCGAAACAATTAAAGATGCATTGGTAATAATCAAGTCGCTCGATAAGCTATTCCATTCTTTTAACTCGGCCACGCTGACATTAAATTTGCGTGCCAAGGACCATAAGGTATCACCTTGGTTAACCGAATGCGTCTGGTTCATACTTGAATTGGTAGAAGCGACGATTGACATTAACTGAGTAGGTGTCTCTGAGTTTGTGTTTGATTCAGGTAATTCTTCAGAAGGGTTAGCTTCCGATAAGGCTGGTGACTCTGTTGACTCTGTTGGCTCGGGTACAAATTCTGTTTCTGGATTTTCGTCGGATTCAGATTCAACTGGTTCTTCTGAAGTTTCTGAGTCTTCTGGAATTTCAGTTTCTTCTTCTGTGCCTTCTTCTTCTTCTGTGCCTTCTTCTTCTTCTTCTGAATCTTCTTCGGAAATTTCAGGTTCTTCTGGAGTCTCAGGTCCTTCTTCTGAATCTTCAGGAATTTCTGGAGTCTCGGTTTCTTCTTCTGACTCTTCAGGATTTTCTGGAGTCTCAGCTTCTTCTTCTGACTCTTCGTTTTCCTCGGAAATTTCAGGTTCTTCTGGGGTTTCAGGATTTTCTGTCAGTTCTGATTCCTCTTCAATTACTCCAGCTTCTTCCGAAATTGCTGTGTCTTCTTCTACCACTTCTGGTGCTTCAGAATCTACTACGTCTTCTTCAACTACTTCAGTCTCTTCTGAAACTGCTGCGTCTTCTTCAACTACTTCAGTCTCTTCAGAATCTACTGTGTCTTCTTCTACCACTTCTGGTGCTTCAGAATCTACTACGTCTTCTTCAACTACTTCAGTCTCTTCTGAAACTGCTGTGTCTTCTTCTACCACTTCTGGTGCTTCAGAATCTACTACGTCTTCTTCAACAGCTTCTGGTGCTTCAGAATCTACTACGTCTTCTTCAACTACTTCAGTCTCTTCTGAAACTGCTGTGTCTTCTTCAACAGCTTCAGCTTCTTCCGAAATTGCTGTGTCTTCTTCTACCGCTTCTGGTGCTTCAGAATCTACTGTGTCTTCTTCTACCACTTCTGGTGCTTCAGAATCTGCTGCGTCTTCTTCAATTACTTCTGATGCTTCCACAACTACTGACTCTGCTTCAAGCTCCTCAGCTTCTTCCACAACTACTGACTCCGCTTCAAGCTCTTCAGCTTCTTCCACAACTACTGACTCCGCTTCAAGCTCTTCAGCTTCTTCTAAAACTACTGAGTCTTCTTCTACCACTTCTGGTGCTTCAGAATCTACTGCGTCTTCTTTGATCACTTCTGGTGCTTCAGAATCTGCTGCGTCTTCTTCAATTACTTCAGCTTCTTCCACAACTACTGACGCTTCTTCGATCACTCCATTATCTTCGAAAACTTCAGTATATTCTTCGGTTGCTTCAGGCATTTCAACTTCTACAACATTTTCAACTTCTACTTCTGGTACTTCTGGCGTTTCGACAACGGGTGCTTCTGGTACTTCTACCGTTATCGGCGCTTCTATTGCTAATGTTTCTTCCACTACCGGTGTTTCCACGCTAGCTTCAATCGCTGTTTCAATCGCTGTTTCAACCACTACCGCTTCCTCTACCATCGGTGCTTCCATACTTGCTTCAACGACATCTTCCGTTACCATAGCTTCATCTGTGGCAGCAGATGATTCTATCAAAACCTCGGATGTTTCTTGAGCAGATACAAGCGTCTGTGACGACGCACCTAACATCATTGATGCTACAAGCGAAGTGGAAATCGTGACCCACTGCCCCTTGCGTTTATGCATTTTCTTTCTTTCCATTCAACACACTCCTTATTGAGTAGAATTTAACTGAAGCCATCATAACAAATGAATATTTTTGTTTGACGGCATGCGGTTACACTGGCTTTACAATCTTGTCGCAAGCCTCAACTTCGCAATATATTCATTCACTAACCTTTGATAAACACTGTCCTAGCAACACCATGCTGAGTCATCCTCTGCTTGCTGGCTTCACTCTTAAGTTTTTCTTAACGCTTTCTTAAAAAATAACAGCTTATTCAGTGGTCAAAATTATCATATTCATTGCTTTTTCATAGCACTTTCATTATCACTTTGTTACGGTTTTCAGCCACGGGTGCCAACCCGTTTACGTCTCGCAACGCAAAAACTCCCCCTATAAAAGGAGGAGTTCGTTAGACGCAAGCGTCTTGGTGGCCTATTTCATCTAGATTATTCTTGGTCTAAGTCGAATAGGTTTGTGGTAATGGTTTCGACGTAGCGGGCGGCGTGTTTGTCGACGTAGAGCGGGTTGCCGTCTTTTTCGAAGGCGTTAATCGCAGCGATTTGGTCCATGGCTCTTTCGACTGTTTCGCGGTCTAAGTCTTCGCGTGGGTGGTTCAGTTTCAGTGTATTATTTTTGCCGTCAGCTGTTTTAAAGATCATTTGTAGTATTTTCATCATTAACCTCCAATAGTTGTGTAGCGTGTGCGTTCGACGATGGTTAAGTCCCCGGTTGGGTAGGCTGCGATGTCGCTGATGGCTGCGTGGATGCCGCTTAATTCCTCGGGTGACACGCCTTCCTTCAAGTTGGCGAATGTTTGTTTAATCGCTTTTTCTGAGCCGTCGTTGTACTGTACCTCTAGTGTTGCTTTTTCAAATTGTCCTAACATTTCCTTACCTCCTGTGTGTTTTTGTAAGCTGCTTACACCCTATAAACGGTTTGTTGCGAGCGTTTGTCATCGAAAAGTCAAATTGTTTAAAAAGATTCCATTTTTTTGTTAGAATACACATTCAAAGGAGTTTGACAAAATATGACACACAATTATGCGATTGATCGAATAAAATTTCTGGCGGCGATGGCGGTCGTGTTGATTCATGTCACAGCTTTCCTCGAAACGGAGGGCTTGGCAACCTTCGCCAACTATTACTGGTACCGACATCTCTTGAATTTCGCGGTGCCCTTCTTTTTCGCGACGACCGGCTATCTGGTGGCCCAACAAAAGGATACAGCGAGCTATCTACGGCGATACCTGACCAAAATCTTGGTGATGTATGTGGTATTCACCTTGTTTTATCTGTTAGTCGATGCGTTTATTTTCGTGCCGACCAGTATGGCGATGGGGGCTAGTTTTCCGAATGCCCTGCTTCAATATTGGCACACCCTGAGTTGGGTGAAAGTTGGCAACGGGCAAATTGGCCATTACCACTTATGGTATTTATGGGCACTGTTTTTAGCTAGTCTTATTCTCTATTGGTGCGTTAAACGTGGCTGGAGTCCGACACAAATTGTAGTGGGAGCGGTGGTGATTTACTTAGTCGGGCGCTGGTTAATTACAGTAAACTTACACTGGGAGTTGTTAGCGAATGGTGGTTTTCCAAAGGCTTTGGTGAGTTTAGTGGGAGGCTATTATGTGGCCAAACGGAATCTGGCTTGGCGTGGCGGTCTGGTGACTGCCTTGATAATATTATTCGCTTATCAAGCCTTGAGTCTATCGGATATTCATTTCTTTGCAGGGGAGTTTGTTTTAATTTTAGCGATCTGGGTCTTGATGACCTACGTGAACGCTCGCCCCGGCAAGTCGAGCCCACTTTCACGCTGGGCTGCTTACTCGATGGAAATTTATTTATTCCATCCGATTTTGCTGACAATCTACTCTTATTCAAGTAACGTCGATCCGAATATCGAAATCCAATCACATGGCTGGCGGATTATTTTGATGACTTGCACGACTGTGGCGATTTCCATCTTCTTGTATCCCTACTTTGATCGATTCTATATTCAACCTGTGGAAGAACGCTTAGAACCAAATCTCGACCGCCTGGTCCGCAAATTGACTTAATGAAGTTGACCCATCCGCATTGGTGCGGATGGGTTTTGTAATATAAGATTTTATAAGTTTTATGTTGATTTATCACGCTTTGTACTACGCTCAGATAATGATTTTCCAAGGCGGTGGTCGCTTTCAAAGCCTCACGGTTGTGAGGGCTTTGAAAGCTCAATCGGCTAGGTGTGTCTAATTCGCTGCGCTCAAAGTCACACCAAGCGATTCTATTAGGAGCGATGGATTGCCCTTATACCGCTTTGGAAAACAATTCGCTTAGCTAGGTTAAGTATTCCAACAAAAGTAAAGCAATATATTCAAGTTAAAACTGCTAACCGAAATTCAAAGTTTTCAGACTCGTCCGAAGTTTTCTGATACTGTTTAAATCAACAAGACTGTGTGACTGCAACATGGCTTTGGGAGCTTCCGACCAAGTGGGAGGAAGCAACTGCCTTGGACTAGGTGTCTAATCATAAAGTGCCCTTTCAATATGTTAACTCAGACTTCGAGTTTGATGATTGAAGGCCTCAATGTTCAATCTCAAACCGCGAGTTTGAACATTGAATTGGAATTAGGCTGATTTATCCGATAAATCTGACAAATAAGCGGCTATAAAGACTAAATAACGAGCGGGACATCACCTTACAGGTGATGGTTTTCATTCAATGTGTTAACTCAGACTCTGAGTTTGATGATTGAAGGTCTCAATGTGTTAACTCAAACCGCGAGTTTGAACATTGAATTGGAATTCCGCTGATTTATCCAATCAATCTGACAAATAAGCGGCTATAAAGACTAAATAACGAGCGGGACATCACCCTAAAGGTGATAGTTTTCATTCAATGTGCTAACTCAGACTTCGAGTTTGATGATTGAAGACCTCAATGTTCAATCTCAAACCGCGAGTTTGAACATTGAATTGGAATTCGGCTGATTTAACCGATAAAACTGACAAATAAACGGCTATTAAGATCAATTCACGAGCGGGACATCACCTTACAGGTGATAGTTTTCATTCAATGTGCTAACTCAGACTCTGAGTTTGATGATTGAAGCACTCAATGTTCAATCTCATAAGCGTGAGGATCGAAGCGACCTCCGCCTTGGAATTCGATAAGCTGAGCGAAGCACAGCACACTAGACTTATAACACACAAAAACGCCCACTGCATCACACAGTGGGCGCCTTTATATTTTCTATAAGCGTTGTTTGTTAATCCAGTGGAAGATGGTTTCGAATTCTTCAACACCATCCGTATCATCCGTCACTTTGTAGGATCCACCAAACAAAGCATTAGACGGCTCATAACGGCTATCTTGGCGAATGCGCTGTGGATGTTGCACCCCGCGCACCTGATTATTGAATAGGTAAATCCAAGATAAATGGCCATCATATTTTTCATCTAATTCATCCAAGCCACGAACCGTTTCAAAATACGAGAACCAGACATTGCTCGCACCAGCTTTGACAATCCGACGGTAAGTCGGTTCCACTGTCAAGAAGGGTACGACTGTATGGTCATTCGCCGCATGCACGAACCAAATCGCCTCGCTGGCTAATAGTCGTATTTTGTCATCGGTTAAACAGAGGGTTTGACTCGGTTTGTAACGCAAGTTGCCGAAACGGTCCGTCGTCGTTTCGTAGTAGCCACGACGATCGCGCTCGAAGCCGTAGAAAGAATAGGCCTCAGCCACCGGGAAAGCCGCCGCGAAAGTTTGCGGATATTCCAACAACATATTCATCGTCATATAACCGCCGTTCGAGCAACCACCCAAGTAAATGCGGTGACTATCAACGTTATCGTGACCGTCCACATATTGACGAATCGTATCCATCAAAATCTCGGTGTAACGTGATTTACCGGCACCAGGACCCGTACGGTCCTCCCCTTCATCCATCCAGAAGGTTGGCGTCTGAACGACCAACACATGCGCCCCTTGACGCAAACCATTGGTAAATTGCGACTGAATTTCAGGACGTGTTAAAGCCGTTACCTCATTCCCCAACAGAGGTACTTCGATATCCGTGCCCCCTTCAGCCGAACCATGTAACCACACAATTAAAGGTAATATATCAACAGGCGACAAATCCTCAGGCTCATAAGCCGCATACGTTAGACGCTGCGCCTCGACTTTGCCCGTCGTAGGATTCACATAATCACCACTATAAGCACTACGAATTGAAAAGGCATCAGAATCCGGCGAAATTCGCTGATCAATCGCATCCACACGAATCTCTCCAACTAACTCTTCCTGATACTCAGCAGCAGTAAATTTGAGGTCAGTGATACTCACAACATAAGTCTGTGCCCAACGAGAAAAACCAGTCACCGGATCCAACTCAAACGGATGAGCCTTATTCCCAGGCGATTTCGCATGATAATGTGTATCTAATTCTAAAGTAACAAAAAGACTCGACACTTCCGACTCTCCAAGATGATGTCCCTCTGAATTTGATAAATAAGCTGCCAATACCTCGCGCTCAACATCATTCGTTTTCACAACAGCCGAGCTAAACTTAACCTCACCCGAAACCGGCTGCCTCAAAGCTAACACGAGACGCGACACCGCAGGCCCCCACTCAAACCCATTTATATAAAGACTCACATCTTGGATAATACGCTCATTTGCAACGATTGTACCTCCACCTCCATCTGTTCTATACCCTCTAGTATAAAGAAAATTCTACCAAATGTCATATATAATTCCCTAGCCTCAATACGCCCCAATATCAAGTTGCGAAATCCATTGCGCCCAACCCCGCCTGACCGCTGAAAAAGCCCAACTATTATTATATAAAGCATCCTACTTAACCTTGACTATCATGATTAAGCAAGCACTCTTTTTCAGCAGCCATCCACCCAACAAAACCGCTGACTAACCAAGCAGAAGATACAATCGTGACGGCCGACTCGGCCGACACTCCTTTTGTGTTTGGATCTTTTAACTTTACACTTCTAGAGTTTAGTAGATAAGTAGCAGATTTCAGACGAACAACTGGCGAAAATGGGAAGGCTGAGTTTGGCAACCAGTTTTAGCTTTCAATGTGCAAACTCGGACTCTGAGTTTGATGATTGAAGCCCTCAATGTTTAAACTCAAACCGCGAGTTTAAACATTGAATTGGATTTGGTGAATTTTCCAACTAAACTCGGTGAAAATTAGAGAATCTGGATTAAGGGACCAGCTGGGTATCACCCTACGGGTGATGTTTCTCTTTCAATGTGCAAACTCGGACTCTGAGTTTGATGATTGAAGCCCTCAATGTTTAAACTCAAACCGCGAGTTTGAACATTGAATTGGTATTTGGTGGATTTTCCAACTAAATTAGCTGAATATGAGAGAATCTCGATCAAGTAACCAGCTGGGTATCATCCTACGGGTGATGTTTCTCTTTCAATGTGCAAACTCGGACTCTGAGTTTGATGATTGAAGCCCTCAATGTTCAAACTCAAACCGCGAGTTTAAACATTGAATTGGTATTTGGTGGATTTTCCAACTAAATTAGATGAATATGAGAGAATCTCGATCAAGTAACCAGCTGGGCATCATCCTACGGATGATGTTTCTCTTTCAATGTGCTAACTCGGACTCTGAGTTTGATGATTGAAGCACTCAATGTTTAAACTCAAACCGCGAGTTTGAACATTGAATTGGTATTTGGTGGATTTTCCAACTAAATTCGGTGAAAATTTGAGAATCTGGATTAAGTGACCAGCTGGGTATCACCCTACGGGTGATGTTTCTCTTTCAATGTGCAAACTCGGACTCTGAGTTTGATGATTGAAGCCCTCAATGTTTAAACTCAAACCGCGAGTTTGAACATTGAATTTCTTTTTCGAATGCCAAGTTTGAAATGACTTCTTTTTCAAAAGAAGTCACCTTTTTTGATTTTTTAGACTAGCCGCAGTTGCTTTTCTTCTTCAAAGAATACACATTAGTAACTAACTATCATTATATTTTTAATTCATATCAGATTATTGACTAGTATGGATTCTATCGTGTCAACTCAAGATTTGAGTCGACTCATTGACTTAGTTAACGTGTCAACTCAAAATCCCAGTCGACACATTAGAGTCTAATCTCCACTTTTTTTGCTAATTTACATCTCAAATTGCAACTTTTCCAGATAAATCTCGGAATTTCCAGCTGAAAACAACCGATAATCCTGATTTTTTTTCTAATGTGTCAACTCAAGATTTGAGTCGACTCATTGACTTAGTTAACGTGTCAACTCAAAATCCCAGTCGACACATTAGAGTCTAATTTCCACTTTTTTTGCTAATTTACCTCTCAAATTGCAACTTTTCTCTGATAAATCTCGGAATTCCCAGCTAAAATCCACCAATAATCCTGAATTTTTTTCTATAGTGTCAACTCAAAATCCCAGTCGACACATTAGAGTCTAATTTCCACTTTTTTTGCTAATTTACATCTCAAATTGCAACTTTTCTCAGATAAATCTCGGAATTCCCAGCTAAAATCCACCAATAATCCTGAATTTTTTTCTATCGTGTCAACTCAAGATTTGAGTCGACTCATTGACTTAGTTAACGTGTCGACTCAAAATCCCAGTCGACACATTAGAGTCTAATTTCCACTTTTTTTTGCTAATTTACATCTCAAATTGCAACTTTTCTCAGATAAATCTCGGAATTCCGTTAGCAGTCTTGACTTGATAATACATCGTCACTTTTGTTGGAATACTCAACGTAGCTCAGCGACTTGTTTTCAAAAAGCGGTATCAAGGGCAATCGGCACAGCTTGCTCTGACTATGAGCGAAGCGATTTAGACAGAGCCTAGCCGATTGAGCTGGAAAAGCCTGAGCGATAGCAAAGGCTTTGAAAGCGACCACCGCCTTGGAAAACAATAAGCTGAGCGAAGCTCCAATACCAATCCATATAAAATCATAAAAAACGTGCTCCACCTCATTAGGCGAAGCACGTTTATGATTAGTCTTTAGTTTCCACTAGCTCGATTGGGAGCCCGTCGGGATCCTTGAAGAAGGTGTAGGCTGAGCCGGTGAGTTCGTCCACACGGACAGCTTCTAGTTCAAGGCCGTGAGCTTGTAGTTCTGCTACCGTTGCTGCCATATCGCGGACTGAGAAGGCTAAGTGGCGTAAGCCACGAGCTTCGGGTTGGTTCACGCGGGCTGGCGCATCTGGGAAGGAGAACAGCTCAATCAGGTAGTCGCCGTTCAAGGCTAGGTCAACCTTCCAAGAGTCGCGTTCGGATCGGTAAGTTTCAGCTAGAATGGTAAAGCCTAAGATGTCACAATAAAAGCGTTTGGACACTTCGATGTCTGACGCAATAATCGCAAGGTGATGAACTTTTTCTAACATTGACAACCGCCTCCTAACCGTGTGCTAGTTTCTTACGGATGTAGCTTGATGAGAACTCGACAATTAGGATCAGTACGATTAAGCCAAGCAATAAGGCACCGACTTCACTCCAACGGTATGAGCTCATTGCGAAGATCAAGGGAGCACCAATCCCACCCGCGCCGACGAGTCCTAGTGTGGTCGCATCGCGCAAGTTCATGTCAAAACGGAAAATCAAGGTAGAGAGTAAACTCGACCATAATTGCGGCAGAATGCCGTGGCGTATTTTGGCAAAAGTGTTACAGCCCATCGCGTCTAGCGCCTCGATAATTGAGGTGTCGATGTCATCGATAGTTTCGCTAAAGAGTTTCGTCAACATCCCAATCGACGTCACTGATAGGGTCATCAGGCCGGCGAATGGACCAGGACCTGTCACACGAATGAACATCAGACCGTAAACAAAGGCTGGAATGGTACGGATTAGAATCACGACCAGACGCGTCACAATCACGACTGGGAATGGCACAACTTTCGATGAAGCGAGAAAACTCAGTGGGAATGAGAATACTGCGCCCACTAGCGTACCGAGAAAGGCGATGGCCATCGTTTCTAATAATAGGTAGCCGACCGATTGTTCGGACCAGTTAAATAATAGTTCGGTTGACGGTGTGAAAATACCGCGAATGATGTTACCTGCGATTTCGACCCCGTTTTTCGTGACGTTCACACTGCCGACAGTTGTTGCCGACCATAATAATAAAGCGACAACTAGTAGCGTCCAGAAGGTGCGTGACACACGATTTGTTTCTTTCTTTTCATACATGGCATTAATTTTGTCTATCATCTGGGCCACCTCCTATGTTAATTTCTTGCGCAGATAGCGGCTAATTGTTTCAATAATCGCTACCGTCACAAAGAGCGTCAAAAGAATCATGCCGACTTTGTCGTATTGACGCCAAGCGATGTTCTCGTTCAGGATAATCCCTAAACCACCGGCCCCAACATATCCTAGAATCGCCGCATGACGGACGTTCCCTTCAAAGGTGTAGAGTGTGACAGATAAGAAACTTGGTAACACTTGTGGGCGAATCGCGCCTAAAAAACTGTAAAGGCGGTTAGCTCCCATTGATTCCATCGCTTCATAAGGTGCCATATCCACCGTTTCGATTTGTTCATACAGCTGCTTGCCGATGAATGAGAAGGTAAATAAGGCGATGGCTAAGGTACCGGCGAACGTTCCTAAACCGAAGACATATGTCAAAATCAATGCAGATACTAAAGTAGGTAAGGTGCGGATGATACTCAAAAGAAACTTAACCACACCTGAAACTGCCTTATTGCGTGTTAAGTTAACGGACGCTAACATTGCCGTAGGAATCGCGACTAAGGCACCAATAACCGTTCCTAAAATCGACATTTTAATCGTGTCCACCAATGGTTGGATAACTGAATCAAAGAAGGTCCAGCGTGGTGGAACCATCGCAATCAGGATTGTAAAGAACTCGTGACCACGTTTAGCCAACGTTGAGAATTTGAAGTCTGTTAATTCAACCGAATAGTACACAGCGATTAGAACAAGAATGACAATAAATGGCGTGATTGAACGCTGTTTAAAAACTTTCTTTCCATTCGGTAACACTATTTCTTTAGGGGGTAGCAAACGATGACGTAAAGATTGTTTTGGCTTATGTGATGCCATTAAACTTCACCTACCATCTCTTCAACCATATCTGGTTTTTGTCCCTTATAAATTTGATCTAGAATGCTTTCGGTTACTTGATCGGATGGACCATCATAAACGATTTGACCATCTCGAATTCCGACAATACGGTCACAATATTCTAATGCTAATTCCACGTGGTGAATATTAATTAAGATACTAATATTATCCGCTTGGTTAATTTTCTTGAAGTCGTTCATCACGACTGCAGCCGTTACAGGGTCCAATGAAGCAACCGGCTCATCCGCTAGAATAATCCCTGGGTTTTGCGCCAATGTACGCGCCAAAGCTACACGTTGTTGTTGACCACCTGACAATTGGTCCACACGTGTATAAGCCTTATCTAAAATTCCCACACGGTCTAAAGCCGCTAATGCTTTCAATTCTTCTTCTTTTGTAAAGTAGCCTAATAAGACACGCCAGAATGGTAAGTCTGGTACAAAGCCATTCAAGACGTTTGTTACAACTTTCGCACGTGTTACTAAGTTAAAGCCTTGGAAAATCATCCCTACTTGACGACGGAATTGACGTAAAGATTTTCCTTTTAATTGCGTCACATCCACATCATTCACAACTAAATCGCCAGCTGTTGTCTCAATCATTTTATTAATGGTACGAATTAGTGTCGATTTACCCGCACCTGATAAACCAATAATCCCCACGAATTCCCCTTGCTCAATTCGCAAATCAATATTGTTCAAGCCTAAAACGCCATTGTCATAACGTTTCGACACACCTTTCATTTCAATCATAGCTATCCTCTTTCCATAAAAATTATTTCTTCAGTCGCAATCATACCATTTAACACTGCCAATTGCATTCAAAATACGAATAAAAATCCACTTGCGCTGTGTATTCATATTTTGGAATGAAAAAGGGCATCATACTTTTCAGTAGATGCCACTTATAGGGGTGTTAAATTCGGAAAAAATGAGCTTATTCAGCGCCTTCTAATAAGATTTTTTGCGCTTCACGTTCAGTATCGTAATCTTCAGAAGTCGCTGGTTGGTATCCTTCGTGACTATAAATCGCGATAACTGCTTTACCTTCTTCAGTTTCTGAAATGTTAATGAATGCTTGTTGGATGGCAGCTTTTAATTCATCTGTCATAACTTCAGCGTTCTTAGACACTGAAACTGTATCATTGTAGACATTTGGTGCAACACCAATGACGTTTGTTTCTTCCCAAATGCTTGCTTCACGGCCCATTTCAGTTGTCCATTGCTCATCATAGTCACGACGTAAGTCAGCAAACCCAACAATAATATCCACTTGTTCAGATGCTAAACGTGCGATTGAAGATGCGTAAGATTCTGATTGAACAGCGTGTGATAAGTCCGAAACACCTTTATCATAGCGCTCACTTAACCAAATTGTTGGATAGATGTAACCTGATGAAGAAGATGAAGACATAACAGCCCAGTTTGCTGAGTCTAAGTCTTCCCAAGTTAATTCTTCGCCTGCATTAACTTTAGCTGCTAATTCTTGCCCTTTTTCAGATGGTCCAGCAATGATTAAAGATTTGTAGTAAGTAACTTGTTCGTCTGAAGTTTCAGTTGCCTCACCATCGTTCCAGTCTGCTGGATTCTCTGAATCTTTTGTTAAACCAGCACGTGTTGATGTTAATAATACCTCTACATCGTCACTGAATAATACGAATGTTCCACCAGGAATCAAGCCGATTTCTGCTGTTCCAGCTGACATTGCTTCCCCAACTGCTTCATAACTTGTTCCAACCGTAATTTCGATTTCGCCAACATTGAAGCCTAACTCTGCTAATTCATCAATTAATAATTGTTTCAATGGTTCAGTTGTTGTAATAATATCTTCTGGATCACGCGATGGTACGAAAGCTACTGTTAACTTGTCAATTTCTTCTTGTGCTGAAACCTGAGCTACTGGTGCAAAAACGCCCGCTGCCAACATTGTAATTAAACTAAATACCGCTAAAAACTTTTTCAAATTTTTCTCCTCCAAAATATCTTTCGATATATTCTTGTACTGCAAGCAATATGATAACACGCTTTTGTAAATTTACCGTAAAGATGTTCGCTTTTACTGTAAAATATACGTAAAGATTTTCTAGCCAAATCTGAACAGGCTGATTTCAATTCTCACTACCTCAACATCGCCAGATCTGACTCCCTAACCCTAACTTTGTTGTTAAAAACTCAACGCCACCTCAACTTCCCCTTACTTAACACCCTTCTATTTCTGCCATTATTCTAACACTATTCTCCCTTGAAAGGAATGGATATCATCAGAAAATTGGCGCAGTTTCTCGAACGTTCGATTGGGAGGTGCGAGGGGTGCGATTGTCGGGGCTGGTGGAAAATGCGGCTGCGAGGCTGGTGGAGGGAATCGTGCCCAGTTTGGAGAACTCGAGCACGACTATTTCAATTAAGCTTAGAATCATGTTTCAGTTTCAAAAACTCGAGCACGATTGGAACTGAGTCGTGTTCCAGTTTGAAGAACTCGAACACGATTATTTCAAATAACCTTGGAATCATGTCTCAGTTTCAAAAACTCGAACACGATTGGAACGGAATCGTGCTCCAGTTTGGAGAACTCGAGCATGATTAAATCATGAAAAAAAGCGGTGTCGTGTCCCACGGTACACGACGATTATATTAGAACCACAGGCAATTTTAATCGTGTCGGCCAGTTGGCCGGCACTCCTTTTGCTCTTCGTTTTTAATGAAGCAACGAAGAGCATCAAGATGCTTAACAGCGTGCCTTCGAAAAAAAGTTGAGCGAAGTATAAATCATGAAAAAAGGCGGTGTCGTGTCTCACGGTACACGACGATTATATTAGAACCACAAGCAATTTTAATCGTGTCGGCCAGTTGGCCGGCACTCCTTTTGCTCTTCGTTTAATGAAGCAATTAAGAACATCAAGATGCTTAACAGCGTGCCTTCGAAAAAAAGTTGAGCGAAGTATAAATCATGAAAAAAGGCAGTGTCGTGTCCCACGGTACACGACGATTATATTAGAACCACAAGGCGTTTAAATCGTGTCGGCCAATTGGCCGGCACTCCTTTTGCTCTTCGTTTTTATTGAAGCAATGAAGAACATCAAGACGCTTAACAACCTACCATGAAAATTCAATATCCCTTACCAATTAAGCTACTAAAGCTCGATCCGCCACCTATCCAACCTCATCTAACCTTAATATCCCAACAAAATCAACTTACACAAAAAGCGCGCCAGCCTTCACCATAAGATGATAGGTTAGCGCGCGTTATTTAAATTATTATTTTGCCGGGGAAAATTTGGTAATCCAACCTGAGAAAATTCCGATTAGTTTACCGTTGAAAACCGCGCTCAGGATTGAACCATAGCCGAAGGTCGCGCCCAACAGGATACCTACTATAATAAATGCGACGTCCATTACCGTGCGAACGATGGTCGCATCAATGCCTGTACGTGAGGTGAAAATTAACATCGTTGATTCCATTGAGCCTAAACCGAACATCGCGCTCATATAAACTGCGATACCTAGTGAGAAAATCACCACACCCAATAGTACTAAAACGACTGTTGGCAAAGATTGTAGCGGCGCCATTGGTGTCATCAACATGTTCGAGAACACTCCCGTGAAAATCCCATTAATAAAACTCCCGACCCCAATATGTCGACGGTCCACAAAGAAAACCGTCACCAACACAATCGTGTTAAAGATACTAATCATCGTTCCAAGCTCTAGCGGAATATGTTGCACAACTCCATCCAAGAAAGTACTCAAGGGGTCAACGCCCTGTCCAGAAAAAATAAACAAATTCAAACCAATCGACATCAACATGGTCCCAAGTACCACCACAAGTGTCTTCTTAATAAATTGCTGTGTATACACATTCTCGCCTTCTTTCTAACTCTAATTTTACACGTCCCAACTGCTCATTATATCACATAGGATTAACTTAACACATTAGAGTTCAATGAAACTACCTCATACACCTATCATAATACAGCCAAAATACTCCTCCACAACATTGTGGCCAAAAACCACCGAGAGCCGCGCTATGCTAGCCGATGCTTCAACACTTTCGGCTAGATTAGCACCGATTCTAGCCGCTCCTCACAGACTTTCGGCTAGATTAGCACCGATTCTAGTCGATGCTCACAGACTTTCGGCTAGATTAGCACCGATTCTAGCCGCTCCTCACAGACTTTCGGCTAGATTAACTCATATTCTAGTCGATTCTCTAAGACTTTCGGCTAAATTAACACCGATTCTAGCCGTTTCTCACAAACTTTCGGCTAGATTAGAACCGATTCTAGTCGATTCTCACAGACTTTCGGCTAGATTAGCACCGATTCTAGCCGTTTCTCCAACACTTTCGGCTAGATTAACACCGATTCTAGCCGATACTCACTAACCTTCGGCTAGATTAGGGCCTTTGCTAGCCGATACTCACTAACCTTCGGCTAGATTAACGCTAAAATGGACCCTATAGAATGGACAGTGATTTTTACGGCCTCATAAAAATATAGACAGCGTGGAATAAGATAGATATATTATCTGTACACTAATAAAAAGGCTAGCTTGTTTGAATAGACACAAGCGAATAAGGTGCTTGTTTTTTACAGACACTGCTAACTCGTCCAGTTTTTCTAACAGACACGTTCGATAAGGCCACATCTTTAGCTAGACAGCTAAAGAAAGGCCTAGCGTGTACTTTATCCAGTATTTCATTATGAAGCATTTTAGACAAAGGAGTCCATACGATGGCCAAACACATATTAACACAAGAACATATCGATCAATTAAGATTATCTCCTTATATCTTATCAGTCACACAATCGCAGATTCGTTACACTGACGAGTTAAGAGCGCTCTATTATCAACAAAAAGATCAATTTGAATCTGGGATTGACTGGTTA
>NZ_WJQT01000011.1 GCF_009659375.1 Fundicoccus ignavus | reverse complement strand
CTTTATGGCTAATGAATAATCGACCAAGAAAATGTCTGAATTATCAAACACCTTTAGAAAAATTCATGCACGAAACTTCATTAATTGAGTAAATAAAAAATTGTCGCAATAATTATTGCAATTCGTCTAATATAAGGAATTATAAGTTTCATAATGATTTACCAAACTTTGTACTTCGATCAGCTTATCGTTTTCCATGGAGGTGGTCGCTTTCAAAGCCTCACTGACGGTCATGTTTTTCCAGCTCAATCACTAAACTATGACTTTGAGCAAAGCGAAGTAGTCAGAGCAAGCTCTGCTGTTAAGAAAATAGACTATCTTAATTTCGTCAATAAAAGCGAAGAGCAAAAGGAGTGTCGACCTGCAGATCGACACGATTTAAACGCCTTGTGGTACTATTTTAATCGTCGTGTAACTTGGGACACGACACTGCATTAGTTCTCTTATTAGAATCATGTTCCACTTTTGAAAACTGGAACACGACTCGCTGCCTATCATGCTCCAGTTTTTGAAACAAAGGCATGATTGTCCAATACAAAGGTCACTTTCAAAGCTTAGTAGGTTGCTTGGGATGTTCTATTTTTCTTTCAATAGCCCATCAGACGAGGTTAACACTTCACGCACCCGTTATACATTTACAAAAACTCCTCAAGATATGCTAGTATTAATCAGTAAACTAACGGAAACAAGGAGGACTCAAATTGAAAATGGATTATCCAAGATTATCACCAGATTTAGAAGTAAAAGATTTTCAAGCACTATTTGCGCAAGAAGATTCTATTCTAGAAAACTGTCGAATAGAAGAGGCAGAATTTGAAAATGAAACGCTTGATAGAATCAATTTGGATCAAGTAGTTTTCTCAAATTGTAAATTTACTCATACAAACTTTGGGCATTTTGATGCTTTGGATGTACGCTTTGAAAATTGTGATTTATCGAATGTGGTGTTTGAAGGAGCTTCAATGCGTCGCGTTGAATTTAGTCGCTGTAAGCTAGTGGGATGTCATTTTCCAGAAGCCTATCTAAATCAGATAAGTTTCCAACAAACCAATCTAAACTTCTCGACCTTCAGTCAGGTGAAAATTGACCACGTTGAGTTTTTAGATAGCCATATGCAAAATACGGATTTCTTCGAATGTAAATTAAAACAAGTTGCCTTTGAACGCTGTGACTTAAACGAAGCAACATTTGAACAAACACCGATGAAGGGTGTAGATCTCAGTCAATCTGAATTTAGTACACTAGCTGTGTCGATGGGAGATTTAAAAGGGTGTCGCGTATCGTCTGCGCAAGCTGTGCAATTTGCGAGGTTATTAGGTTTAATAATTACCGATTAGATTCAAAAAGGGGAGCAAATCCCGCTCGATAAGTAACAAAAAAACGCCCGAAGGCGTTAAAGCAAGGTTATACCATGGAGACAATCGGGCTCGAACCGACGACCTCAACACTGCCAGTGTTGCGCTCTCCCAACTGAGCTATGCCCCCGTAAAGTTACAACTGACTATTATTATACCTGGCAGAAATAAAAATTCAAGCGCTTACTTAATTGAACTTTATGAACATTTTCATGCTGTTTATAATTAAATAGGATTTTGGCTGAGTTTTTAAATATTGACATAACAGGTTAGGAGAGAGATAGAATGAACGTTATCGATTTAACGGCTGCAATATATGACGGGATGCCGGTTTATCCAGGTGATCCAAAAGTTAGCGTCGAACAGATTCAATCCATATCAGAAAATGGTTGGGAATTGCGTCAATTATCGATGGGGAGCCACACTGGGACCCATGTGGATGCTTTTTCGCATATGCACCAAGGAGGTGCGAATCTAGATGAAATGCCTTTAACACGCTTTTTCGGTCCCGCGACATTAGTCGAATTATCCGGCGTATGGCCGTCGGATGTAGGCCTACTATTTAATCAAGCGATTAACGAAAGCTATTTAGACCGACTATTGCTTGCGCGACCACCCTTTGTGGGAGGCGACCTCAGCGAAAATTTAGAAAAAGCTTTATTAGCACACGGCATTGTCACCTATACAGGTTTAGTCAATTTAGATCAACTGCCTGTAGGCGTGCCTTTTACTTTCTACGGCTTACCGTTGAAAATTAGTAACGGTGATGGATCGCCTGTACGTGCAATCGCTTTGTTGTAAAAATTCCCCTCAATATTATGATAAATGTGATATATTATACTTAGACTATTGATGAAGAATTTATTGATGTGGAAAGGCAAATCGCCAGTATTACGAACAAAATATGATTCTACATAAGGAAGGAAGTTTTTATGAACGAAATTAAATGTCCACATTGTGGCAAAGAGTTCACGGTGGATGAAGCGAGTTATGCGGATATTTTGAATCAGGTGCGTACGAAAGAATTTAATGAAGAAATTCATGAAAAACTTGCTCAAGCGAAAGCGCAACATGACAGTCAAGTTGCTTTGTTAGAAGAGCAAACGAAAAATCACTTGGATAAACAGTTAAGTGAAAAAGAGAAAGAAATTGCTGATTTACAGGTGGTCATTAAGGGGCATCAACAAGAAAAAGCAATCGAATTATCTAAAGTTGAAGCGGATATGAAGGAACAACTTTCGAAACAAGCAGCTAAGATTGCAGAGCTAGAAAGTCTCAGTCGTGAAAAAGAGAAAGAACAAGCTTTGTCTTTACAACAAGCTTTGTCAGAAAAAGATAAAGTGTTGGCAGAACTTGAGTCACGCTTAAATGCGAGCGAGACCGCTCAACAATTGGCTGTCACTAAAATTCAAGCTGAGAAGGATCAAGAGTTATTAGCATTGAAAGCTGAATTAAATTTACATACGAAAGAAAGCGAACTAGAAAAGAATAGCTTGAAGGATAAGTATGAGAATGAGTTACGACTGAAAGAAGAAACGATTGCTTTTTATAAAGACTTCAAGGCTAAACAGTCGACGAAAATGATAGGTGAAACCTTGGAACAGCATTGTGAAATTGAGTTTAACCGCCTACGTATGACAGCTTTTCAAAATGCTTCGTTTGGAAAAGATAACGATATATCTAAAGGAAGTAAGGGCGATTATATTTACCGTGAGACTGATGAGAACGGGACGGAAATCATTTCAATTATGTTCGAAATGAAGAATGAAGGCGACGAGACCGCTACCAAGAAAAAGAATGAACATTTCTTTAAACAATTGGACAAAAATCGTCGCGATAAACATTGTGAGTATGCGATTCTAGTTTCAATGTTAGAAGCAGATAATGAACTGTACAACAATGGAATCGTCGACGTGTCTTATGAGTATGAAAAGATGTATGTGATTCGTCCGCAATTCTTTATTCCAATCATTACGTTATTACGCAATGCGGCGATGAACTCATTAGCTTACAAGCAAGAAGTCGCTCTAATGCGTGCGCAGAATATCGATATTACAAACTTCGAAGAAGATTTGGAGACCTTTAAACAAGGCTTTGCCCGCAATTATGATTTAGCCAGTCGTAAATTCCATGATGCAATTCAAGGAATTGATAAGACAATTGCGCAACTTCAGAAGACGAAAGATGCCTTATTATCCTCCGAGAATAATTTACGTCTAGCCAATAATAAAGCTGAGGATTTAACCGTAAAGAAACTTACTAAAAGCAATCCAACGATGAAAGCTAAGTTTGAAGCCTTGAAAAAGGATTAAGCTTTGTTTGATCGAGCATTATCAATATAAAGTTGGCAATTTTTGACGTCGTTACGGCTCGTTTAATATGATAGAATATTGTCTAGTAAATTAAATAGGAGGATTACTTGATGGAGAACTTACCTAATTGCCCTCAATGTGATGCAGAATATACATATGAGGATCGTGGCTTGTTCGTTTGTCCAATGTGTGCCCATGAATGGACAGCAGAGGAAGCAGCACAAGCTGAAGCGGCAGCTACAATTAAAGATTCGAATGGTAATGAACTACAAGATGGCGACACAGTAGTTGTCATTAAGGATTTACCAGTAAAAGGTTCAAAGACAGCAATCAAACAAGGCACGAAAGTGAAGAATATTAAATTATTATTCGACGCAACTGATGGGCATGATATTGATTGTCGTATTGATGGCTTCGGTGCGATGAAACTTAAGTCCGAATTTGTTAAAAAAGCTTAATTCTTACAAAATATGCATCACCATACACACTAGTATTATCTACGACTCAGGATTATATCCTCAGTCGTCAGGTAGCGCTAGTGTGTTTTTAGTATAACAAGTATAATGATTTATTTTTATTTACCCAGCTTTGTACGTCACTCAGATTATTGTTTTCCAAGACAGTGGTCGCTTGCAAAGCTCCATTGATAATCGTGACGTTCTCGGTTTTCTAGCTCAATCGGCTAGGCTCTAATGAAGAATTCGTTGTATTCATTTGATGAGCAACTGCGCCGAATGTCCATAATATAAATCGTTACCACTTTGGAAAACCACTACGGTGAACTACGAGAGTTAGTTTAGCTAAAAGTCAGAAACGGCTTCTAATGTGTCGACTGGCAGCTTGAGTTGGCACATTGACCTACCTAATGTGTCGACTCAGATTTTGAGTTAACATATTAAAAATAAATATCGAAAATATTAGTGATTTTCAGCAGAAAAGTGGGAGTTTAGTTGGGGAATATTAGAATATGAACTGAAAATGCACCTAAAAAGTCACAAACGGCTTCTAATGTGTCGACTGGCAACTTGAGTTGGCACATTGACCTACCCAATGTGTCGACTCAAAATTTGAGTTAGCAAATTAAAAATAAATATCGAAAATAGTAGTGATTTTCAGCAGAAAAGTGGGAGTTTAGTTGCGAAATATTAGAATATGAACTGAAAATGTACCTAAAAAGTTAGAAACGGCTTCTAATGTGTCGACTGGCAGCTTGAGTAGGCACATTGACCTACCTAATGTGTCGACTCAAAATTTGAGTTAGCACATTAGAATATAAAGAATCAATATAATGATGAAATTTACAAATAAAATGATAACTTTGACTAAGTGCGTATGATTTTGTTTATTGTTTTTCAAGACGGTGGTCACTTGCAAAGCTCCATTGATGATCGTGACGTTCGTGGATTTCCAGCTCAATCGGCTAGGCTTTAATGAAGAATTCGCTGTGCTCATAGTCAGAACAGTTGCGCTGATTGTCCGTTATATAAAACGGAAGCTTCTAATCAAACAGATCGGGCGCTTTTCTCTAATAAATCTCCAAAATAGGCGAGTTGAATTAGTGAAAGCTTTGTTAAGATTCACAATAAATCGAAGAAAGACGTTTAATATCCATCAAAATAGTTTTTGCTATATCGATGTCGTAAGTGAGATTTTCCGCTTGATTAAGGAAAGACGTCATTTTCTTTTGAAAAAACGACCAAGTTTTCCGCTTCGTATTTTGGCAGATTGGGTATGGAAATCAGATAGAGATAATATGTTAAAGCTTATTATGGTGGACTTTGTAAGGTTTGCTTTTCTTGTATATATTAAGAAATATTTGATGTATACTAATAGCTCGGTCGGTTAGGTCAGGACTTTTCCGTTTCAAAACGGAAGATGTTTAACCTTAAAAAGGTTTACACGCTTTAGGCTGAGTCTTATGATAAAGGTGAAAGTAAAGGAGTGAGGTCTCGTGAAATTAGTAATTATCGGTGGCGGATCAAGTTACAGTCCAGAATTGATTAGCGGCTTGATTGCCCGCAAAGATACATTGGCAATTGAGGATATCGTGTTAGTAGATGTGCCTGAAGGTGCAACTAAGTTAAAAATCATTGAAGATTTTACTCGACGTATGTTAAAAGCAGCAGGGATTGATTGGCGTGTGTCATCGACATTAGATCGTTTTGCTGCTTTAAAGGACGCAGATTATGTCTTAACACAGTTTCGTGTTGGACAAATGGATGCGCGCTTATTGGATGAAGCGATCCCTTTAACGCATCGCATGATTGGTCAAGAGACAAATGGTGCAGGCGGAATTTTGAAAGCGTTTCGTACAATTGAAGTATTCAAAGGAATTGTGGCTGATATGAAAGCGCAATGTCCTGATGCTTGGTTGATTAATTTCACCAATCCAGCAGGCATGATTACCGAAGCGGTTATTCGTCAAATGGGATGGAAACGCACTGTTGGCTTATGTAATATTCCTGTTGGGCAAGAAAGAGCTGCACGTGAAGTACTTGAGACAGCGAACGTAAGTTTACATCATCAAGGCGTCAATCATTTCCATTTCCATCAAGTTTGGGATGGCGAAGGTGTTGAACGAACACAAGAAGTGATCCAAGGACTCTATGGTCAAGCAGTCGATAATGAGTACACAGTTAAGAATATTGCTAACCTGAACTTTAACACGGAGTTGTTAACGTCGTTAAGCTTATTGCCATGTGATTATCATCGTTATTACTTTATGGAAAACGAGATGTTAGATGAAATGCTTGAGCAATTTGAAAAAGGCGAAATTCGTGCACAACAAGTGAAGGCTGTTGAAGAATCACTCTTCAAGGTTTATGCCGATGAATCACAAGTTACGAAACCTAAAGCGTTAGAAGAACGTGGTGGTGCATATTACAGTGAGGTAGCTTGCGAATTAGTCAATGCAATCGAGAATAATACCCATCAATTACTCGTCGTTTCAACTCAAAATAATGGTGCATTAAAAGAATTGCCAGCGGAGGCTATTGTGGAGACAACTTGTGTGATTACAGCACAAGGACCCATTCCTTTAACCACACCAGACTTACCAGTGTTCGCACGTGGCTACTTACAAACGATTAAAGCAATGGAAGAACTAACTATCCAAGCAGCTTTAGAAGGAAGCTACGATTTAGCTTACCAAGCCTTTTTACTTAATCCATTAATTGAGAATGGTGCAGTGACAGGCGAATTATTACAAGAAATGTTAGTGGCGCATGAAGCACACTTACCACAATTTAAGCAAGTCATTGCTTCTATTAAAGCAACTAAACCAGAGTTAGTTGAAAGAGTGATGAACTTGAAGGAGGAATTATTACATGTATAAATTTCCAGAGGGCTTCCTATGGGGAACATCAACATCAGGCCCTCAAAGTGAAGGTATTGAAGCGGGTGACGGTAAAGGGATGAGTAACTGGGATTACTGGTTCAGTATTGCGCCGGAAAAATTCCACAATCAAGTAGGACCCGACCGTACTTCAACTTTTTACCGTAACTATAAAGAAGATATTGAATTATTAGAACAAACAGGACATACGACTTTTAGACCATCGATTCAATGGTCACGGTTAATTCCAGAAGGTGTCGGGGAAGTAAATCCTAAAGCGGTTGAGTTTTACCGTGATGTCTTTAAAAGAATTAACGCTAAAGGTATTAAACTAATGGTTAACTTATATCACTTTGATATCCCTTATGCTTTACAGGCAAAAGGTGGTTGGGAGAACAAAGAAACTGCTTATGCTTTTCGTGATTACGCAGAAAAATGCTTCGAACTTTTCGGAGATTTAGTAGATACTTGGTTTACGTTTAACGAACCGATTGTTCCAGTTGAAGCAGGCTATTTAGCTGATTTCCATTACCCTGCTAAAGTTGATTTAAAAGCTGCAGTTCAAGTAGCTTATCATACGCAATTAGCCAGCTCATTAGCGGTTGAAGCGTGTCACCGTTTGAATCCAGAACACCACATTAGTGTGATTCTGAATTTAACACCCGCATATCCAAGAAGTGATCAGCCAGGAGATATTAAGGCAGCCCGTATTGCGGAATTATTCCAAGCGAAAAGTTTTCTAGATCCTTCTGTAAAAGGTTACTATCCAGAAGAATTAATTGACATCTTAAAAGCACACGACTTAATTCCAGCTCATACAGAGGAAGAGTTAGCGATAATTCGTGAGAACACTGTTGATTTCTTAGGGGTTAACTATTACCAACCGTTACGTGTTCAAGCACCAACAAAAACGACAGAGCAACCAATGAATTTAGACTTTTATTTCGAACATTATGTGATGCCAGGTCGTAAAATTAACCCACATCGTGGTTGGGAAATCTATGAGACAGGTGTTTATGACATCGCGATGATGATTAAACAAGACTACGATAATATCGATTGGATTTTAACTGAAAACGGTATGGGTGTTGAAGGCGAAGAGAAGTTCAAAGTAGATGGTGCAATTCAAGATGATTACCGTATTGAATTTATCCAAGATCACCTAAAAGAATTACACCGTGCAATTGAAGATGGCGCTAACTGTCATGGTTATATGTTATGGACGTTTATTGATTGTTGGTCATGGCTGAACGCTTATAAAAATCGTTATGGTTTAGTTGAATTAGACCTTGAATCACAAAAGCGTACAATCAAGAAATCTGGTCACTGGTTCAAAGAACTAATCCAGAACAATGGTTTTTAAGAAGGAGGCAATTCAATGAATTTAGGTTTTTCACTCTATCCAGATGCACATTCACTTGAGACGATGACCGAATATATTGAAAGATTGACACGCTATCCGTTCCGACGTGTATTCCTGAGCTTACTTCAATTAGATACGACGGACGACGCAATGATGGCGAAATATCAAGCCATTATCCAATTGTGCCGCAGCAAGAATCTCTTTGTAGTCGCTGACATTAATCAACAATTGATTCAACAATTAGGTTGGCAAAATCAATTAGTGACGGCAGGTAAATCCTTTGGTTTAGACGGCTTACGATTGGATGAACCACTTGAAACCCAGGCGATGATTGAAGTGATTAATAATCCACACCATTTCAAAATAGAGCTTAACATCAGCCAAGCGAACCAACTTTTAGAATATCTTCTAAAAAATGGTGCTAGAAAAGATAATATTATCGGCTGCCATAATTTCTATCCGAAACGCTTTACGGGCCTGTCGTATCCGCACTTTGTTGAAACTACACAAACCTATAAAGATAATGAGATTTTAACAGCAGCCTTTATTTCAGCTACAAGTGCCAGTGAAGGACCTTGGCCAGTTTCTGAAGGTTTACCGACATTAGAAAACCATCGTGATATGGCGTCTACTAGTCAGCTGAAAGAATACATCTATCAAAACTTGATTGATGATGTCATTATTTCCAACCAATTTGTCAGTGACGAAGAATTAGCTGATTTAATGACAGTTTTATCTTCAGAAAAATTATTAGACATCGAAACATTAGATGATTTAACTGAAGCGGAAGCAAAAGTGTTAGCTTTCGATCATCATTACCGCAATGATATTTCAGAATATGTTTTACGCTCGACAATGACTCGTGTTGTTTATCATGAAGAAGATTTTCCAGCGCGTGAACAGTCAAAGGCAGTTAAGCGCGGTGATATACTTATCGACAATAATGAATATGGTCGTTATAAAGGTGAGTTACAAATTGCGTTAAAAGACTTTGAAGTAAGCGATAAAACCAATATTGTCGGCTGGATTAAACCAACTGATTTACCTTTGTTAGCTTACATAAAACCTAACGATACTTTCAGACTGCTAAGAAGTGGCCATGAAAAGCAGGTGGATCATTAATGAGTGAACATACACCAATTCCTCATAAAGAAGCTCAAGTGATTCAGCATTTGTATAATCATCTAGGAGAATTTCTTTCAAGCAATCAAATTGGTGAGCACTTAGACAGCTCGGATCGCACCGCTCGCAAATACATTCATTTGAGTGAAGAAATCGTCACTCAACATGGTGCCGAAATTGAAATCAAGAAAGGTTATGGTTATCGCTTAGTAATTCAGGATGCGACTAAATTTAATCACTTCTTGGATGAAATGAGAAAAGAGCAGAGTAAACTGACAGATGTTTATGGGATTACCCAGACGGAAGACCGCGAACGCTATCTCTTAAGCAAAATATTTCTCGAAAACCAAAAACTAACCGTAATGGAATTTGCGAAGGAATTGTTAGTAAGTCGTTCGACTATCATGCATTTACTACAAAGTGTGCGTGAACAACTTAGTAAATACGAACTGACATTAAAGAATGATACCAACGAAGGGATTCAAGTACACGGAGCAGAAATTGAAAAGCGCCGTTTTATTCTGAAATACTTCTTTGGCTCAGATACAATGAACCATTTCATGAAATTGAACCGAATTGATGAAAGAGAAGAAGGCTTTACGGTTGAAACCTTGTCGATTATTGTGTTGGAAGAATGTCGTAATGGTTCAATTCAATTATCGGATTATGTGATGCAAAACTTGGTCATTCATTTGGCCCTTGCGATTATTCGCATTAATGCGGGCAACGTCTTAGAGACATCGCCAGTTTCTGGTGGCGTTGATTTGACACGTGAGATGGTCATTGCCGATAAGATTATTCAAAGAATTGAAGCGGCAGTCGATATTAAGTTTCCTGAAGATGAGTCCATGTATATCGGTTTACATTTGAAGTCACGCTCAAATCAACCCGCAACGGATGATCAACAGTGGGATGACCAAGCAAACGATATGCAGTTACAAGTAATGGAGACATTATTGGAAATTGATCAATCGGGAGAGTTACGTTTTAAATTAGATGCTAAATTGTTGATGGGATTAAATGCTCATTTTGAGCCATTAATGACGCGTTTGAAGATGGGCATTCCACTTAAGAACCCTTTGTTAAAAGAAATCAAAGTGAATTATCCAGAGGTTTTCCGTATTACGAAAGAGTATTTCCAACATATGCCGCTCTTAGCTCAATATAAAGTTGATGACCATGAGTGGGCCTATATTACCTTGCATTTATTAGCTGCGATTGAAAGAAGTTATCAAAGTCATCAATTGAAAGTCATCGTGATTTGTGCGACTGGCTTAGGTAGCGCACAAATGTTACGCAACCGCCTTGAAAATGAGTTTGGTAAAAGTATCCAGATTATCGATGTGATTAGTTACTATCAATTGTCGGATCGTTTGTTAGAGGATGTTGACTTAATCATTTCTACTCTAGAAATCTCAAACACATTTTTCAACGTACCGGTTGTGAATGTCAGTGTATTTCTAACGGATGAGAATATTTCAGAAATTGATCGCCATATTAAATCAGAAGCTAAACGCTCTGTGAACACAAAACCCAAACAAGAAAACTCATCTAAGTTGGAACAGATTTTTGAGAAGTATTTTGACCCTGTGAGGTTTGTCTTATTGGAAGGAAAACACAATCGAGTGGATGTCCTGCGTGATATGATTCAGCGCTTGAGTGATAACGATAATGCTGGTTTTGTCGATGATTTCATGCAACATATTGAGTTGCGGGAATATTATGGCACGTTAGCTTTCTCGGAAAGTGTGGCTTTTCCTCATCCTTCGACGCCCCTTGGTATTAATAGCGAAGTGGTGGTGGGCTTGGTTCCCGAAGGAATGCAATGGGATGCTGAACACCCTGAGGTGAAATTTGTCATTTTAATGTCGCCATCGAAGTTAGCGAATAAAGACTTGAACTTAGTGACGGATTATTTCGTCGATTTCGTTCAAAGACCGGATATACAAGCTGAATTGCTAGCCAATCCGACTTTTGAACATTTCAAATATATGTTTATTAATAATAAAAATTAAAGATAAGGGAGTAATTATAATGAAAGAAATTATGTTAGTTTGTAACGCTGGTATGTCTACTAGTATGTTAGTCACAAAAATGCAAAAAGCAGCTGAAGCACAAGGTGTTGAAGCAAAAATCTGGGCAGTATCTTTATCTGAAGTGGATGAAAATGTTAAAAACAACAACATCCAAGCAATCTTAGTAGGCCCACAAGTAAAATTTGTCGTGAAGCAACTTAAAGCAAAATTCGAACCAGAAATTCTAATTAGCGATATTGCCATGGTAGATTACGGAAGAATGGACGGAGAAAAAGTATTATCTCAAGCCCTTTCTATGATAGGAGATTAATGATGAGCGAACCAAACAATTTAGAAGCAATCATGGGTTTAATCATGTATGGTGGCGACGCAAAAGGTAAAGCAGTTGAAGCTTTACAAGCAGCTAAGGAAGGAGACTTTGAAGAAGCCGCAGCTTTACTAGACCAAGCTAACGAATCGTTAGTAACAGCGCACCGTTCGCAAACAAGTTTGTTAACGAATGAAGCGCAAGGTGAGTCCGTAGAAATTTCATTATTATTAATTCACGGCCAAGACCACTTAATGAACGCGATTACGTTTATTGATTTAGTTCGTGAGATGATTGATCTTTACAAAAAATTAGCAACAGCTTAAAGAAAAGGTGAAGGAAGATTATGGAAGTATCAAAGGTATATCAAGCAAATGCTGAATCGGTGTTCGAATTTTTAAAAGCTTCTTTTAAAAATGACTATGAAAGAAATACAAAAACATTGCTGAGAAGCGGTGACTTGAAGCCTGGGCTGAAATTTACCAAAAATTTCGGTACAAAGAACCAACATAGTGTAATGGTTGAGGTGGAGAAAATGACTGCACCTCACCATTACCGTATCCTCCTTAATTCTTCAAGAGGTACTAATGTGATCGAGTATTTAATTGAACCACATACAGCAGACGAAATTGAAGTAACGTATCGTGAAGAATATCTAGATATGGGCTTTTTCACGAAGTTAAACAATAAACTATTAACACCACTATTTCGCAAGAAATTAGAGAGTCGTATGATGGCTCAATTGGATCAATTAATTCATTATTCAAACAAAGAAAGGACAGACTATGTCAGAGAGAATATTTCCTAATAACTTCTTATGGGGATCAGCATCTGCTGCTTACCAAGTAGAAGGAGCCTGGGACAAAGATGGTAAAAGTGAATCAATCTGGGATAAATACGTACGTATTCCTGGAACAACATTTAAAGAAACGAACGGGAATTTAGCCGTTGATCATTACAACCGTTACAAAGAAGACGTTCAATTAATGGCAGACTTAGGCTTAAAAGCTTATCGTTTTTCAATTGCTTGGACACGTATTCTACCTAACGGACGTGGTGAAGTAAATCAAGCTGGTATTGAGTTCTACTCAAATTTAATCGATGAGCTAATTGCACATAACATCGAACCTGTTGTGACAATTTATCACTGGGATTTACCACAAGTCTTACAAGATGAATATGCAGGTTGGGAATCACGTGAAATTATTGAAGATTTCGTAAACTACGCTGCAGTCTTATTTGAAGCCTTTGGTGACCGTGTTAAATACTGGGTAACTTTAAATGAGCAAAACATTTTTATGACTTTAGGTTATGTGCAAGCGGTTCATCCACCGAAAGTTAGCAATTACCAACGCATGTACAATGCCAACCATATTGCTAACTTAGCTAATGCTTTAACGATTAAGAAATTTAGAGCAATGGGTATGACTGGAAAAATCGGACCAAGTTTTGCTTATAACCCAGCATATTCAATCGATTCAAAACCTGAGAATGTGATTGCAGCAGAAAACTATGAAGCATTTAACAGTAGCTTCTGGATGGATGTTTATATCAATGGTAAATACCCGAAAACTGTTTTGAAAGGGCTTGAGAAGTTAGATGTAACAATTGATATTCGTCCTGAAGATCATGAAGTTCTAGCGAATAGCCGTCCAGACTTTTTAGGTATTAACTATTACCAAACAAACACTGCCGCATATAACCCAGAAGATGGCGTATCAATCGGTAAAATGAACACAACGGGCGAAAAAGGCTCTTCTGAAGAAGCGGGTGTCCCTGGTTTCTTTAAACGTGTTCAAAATCCATTTGTTGAGCGTACAAACTGGGATTGGGAAATCGATCCTCAAGGCTTGAAATTAGGAATTAAGCGTATTACGAACCGTTACGATATTCCGGTCATGATTACGGAAAATGGTTTAGGTGAGTATGACAAACTTACAGAAGACAAGCAAATTCATGATGACTACCGCATTGATTACTTAAGTAGCCATGTGGATGCGATTGGTGAAGCGATCGCTGAAGGTTCTGAAGTCATTGGTTACTGTACATGGTCATTTACTGACTTACTTTCTTGGCTGAATGGTTATCAAAAACGTTACGGTTTCGTTTATATTGATCGTGAAGAAGATGATGCAACGGCTAAGTTAACCCGTTATAAAAAAGATAGCTATTATTGGTATCAAGAATTAATAAAAAAACATAGTTAATAGGGAGGATTTTCAAAATGTCTTTTAAAGATACATTTACTGAAAAGTTCATGGAAGTATCAGGAAGAATCGGATCACAACGCCATTTAGGTGCGATTCGTGACGCTTTCATCGCGGCTATGCCAATCACTATGGCAGGGTCAATCGCAGTTTTACTTAACGTATTCTTACGTGATGTACCAGTAAACCTTGGTTGGGACGGCTTTGCTTCAGCAATGGCACCAATCGTTGAGATTAACGGTTACGTATACGGTGGAACAATCGCTGTAATGGCAATGTTCTTTGCTTTCTCATTAGGTAGTAACTTAGCAGAAAGCTACGGCGTTAACTCATTAGCAGGTGGTTTAATTTCATTCGCAAGTTTTATCGCAGTCATTCCACAAACATTAAACTTTACAACTGACTTAACAGGTGTAGACTCAACTACTTTATCTGCTTTAAGTAACTTTGGCTTAAGTGTAACATCTTCAACAGATGCAGCCTCATTAACAACAAGTGGTTCTGGAGTTCTTGGTTTATCTTATCTTGGCGCAACTGGTTTGTTTAGTGCTCTTATTATTGGTATGATGTCAACAATGATTTATTCATTCTTGATGAACAAAAACATCACAATTAAACTGCCAGATACAGTACCACCTGCAGTAACAAAAGCGTTTGCTGCAATTATTCCTGGTACAGTTGCAATTTATGTTTCAGCTATCATCGGTTACTTAGCGTATACAGTAACTGGTTTACCATTAACTGACTTAATTTCTCAATATATCCAACAACCATTAATGGGCTTATCACAAGGTTTAGGAAGTGTTATCTTCTTAACTTTCTTAGTTCAATTATTCTGGTTCTTCGGATTACACGGTCACAACGTTTTAGCACCAATTATGGATGGTGTCTACGGAGCTGCATTAAACGAAAACACTGCTGTTTATGAAGCAACAAGAGATATCGCTCAATTACCTTGGGACTGGACTCGTGGATCATTTGATGCTTACGCTCAAATGGGTGGTTCAGGTGCAACATTAGCCTTAATCATTGGTATTCTATGGATGTCTAAACGTGAAGACCACCGTACTATTGCAAAATTATCTGCACCTATGGGAACCTTCAACATTAACGAGCCAGTAGTCTTTGGTATGCCAATTGTGTTAAACCCACAATTTGCTATCCCTTGGTTAATTACACCACCAATCCTAGCAACAATTGCTTACTTAGCAACTAGCTGGGGCTTAGTACCACCAGTATTCTTAGCAGTTCCATGGATTACACCTCCAGGACTATATGCTTACTTGGCAACAGGTGGTAGCTTAGCAGCTGGATTGTTATCAATCTTCAATATTGTTGTCGCATTCTTCATCTATTTACCGTTTGTGTTAATGTCAAACCGCGTAAAAGCAGAAGAATTTTAATTATAAATGAAAAGGGTGATACAGATGAAAAGTCAATGGCAATTATTGTTAATCGCAATTGGATTAGTCCTGATCACGCTTAGTCCAACCCAATCTGGTATGTATTTACAGATTATCAGTGGTTTAGCTTTCATTGGTTTAGGTTTCTACCTACTAAAGAAAGATAAAAAGAAATAAACATCGAACGTCTCAACTTTAAAAGGTTGAGGCGTTTTTTTATAATATAAGGGTTTATAAGTTTTATGTTGATTTATCAAGCTTTATACTACGTTCAGCTAATTGTTTTCCAATGCGGAGGTCGCTTTCAAAGCCTCACTGACGTTCGTGCTTTTCCAGCTCAATCGGCTAGGGGTGTCTAATTCGCTGCGCTCAAAGTCACACCAAGCTACGCCGATTGCCCTTTGTACCGCTATGGAAAACAATTAGCTGATCTAAGTTAAATATTCCAACAAAAGTAAAACGATATAATCAAATTATACTGCTAAACAGAATTTGAAAATCTCGGACTTGTCCGAGGTTTTCTTATGTGATTATAAGGTTCAGTTTGATTTAACAAGCTTTTTGTTTCGGTTAGCTGAAAGCAGGATATATTATAAAGCAGAGAGCAAAAGAAGTGTCGACCAGTAGGTTGACACGATTGAAACACCTTATTTTTCTGAGATAATCGTCGTAGTTCGTGGGACACGATACCTTCTTGATTTTCTTGTAAAATAATGATTTGAATACTAATTTATTTGCGGTATCAGATCCCTGTTTGTAAAAAGTGAAGACAGCTAGGTTCATGATTATATAGAGGTTTTTTTAAACGGATAAAAATTCATATATTGACTAAGTCTTGAGATATTAGATATACACATTTGCAGTGAATTATGGGAGTCTGGATTTCACTCACATGTTTAAGGCCAAGATGTCCAATAAAACCAAGCCCCACAAATCACGCGTGCGATTTGAGAGGCTTAGGGAATGACTATTTGGCTGCTTCTAATTCAGAGATAATGATTTTTTTCATGCTCATGAGCGCCTTTATTTGGGCATCGGTTTGTTGAAGCTCAGCAATATTGTTGGGGACGATTTGCCAGGAAAGTCCATATCTATCTTTGACCCAGCCGCATTGTTCAGACTCTGGTACATGAGAAAGTTTTTCCCAATAGTAGTCAATCTCTGCTTGATTTTGGCATTCAATCGTAAAGGAAATTGCTTCAGAAAAGTGGAAGATTGGGCCACCGTCTAAACCAATAAACTTTTGTCCGTTTAGGTAAAATTCTGCTGTAATGACCTTACCGGCCATACCAACAAAATGTTCGTTTAGATTTTCATTAGGATAATAAACCATTTGGCTAATACGAGAATTAGGGAAAATAGTGACATAGTCATTGACGGCTTCTTCGCAATTGTTATCGCCAAACCAGAGCGATGGAACGATTTGCAACATGATGACCCCACCTTTCTTCTAGTTGAGTTAAGCTTATCAGAGAATGATTAGTTGGTAAAAGAAGAGAGCTTGGATTAAGAAAAAAGTAATGATTGGGAATCTTTCTTAGAGCATTGAAAAAGTTTTTCAAAGTGAAGATTGTTATACTATTGTTTAGGCGAAGAGTTTCGCTTGAAGGAGTGAAAGAGGCTTTGTTGTCATAGGAGCACATGGTATAATAAGAGGTAACTTGATATAAATAAGCATATAATAAGGCGCTGACGATGGAACGGTTAAAAGGATTGAATCATTATTTGCTGATGTTTACTTTAGAACTCGTGGCACTTGTATTTGTGGTATACGTTGCGTGGACTGGATTTGCGAATATCTGGCTGAGACTGTTGTTCGGTGCGGTGTGCTTAGTGATTTTCGTAGTTCTTTGGGGGCGTATTTCGTTCCGAAAACAACGATACGTATGAGAAGCCCTTGGATTTTATGGGGGAAATTGCTTCTTTTATCTGTTCCTGCCTATAAAATGGCTAGGCATGGTCAAAACAGAGTGGTGATCAATTATGTGCTAGTTGTGCTGAGCCACTTGCTGCTGTTAGCTTATCAAGTGACAATATTAAAAAAATTTAGGAGTTATTGAATGGCAAAGTTTTATGCAATTAGAAAAGGGCGTCAACCAGGGATCTATACAACATGGCCAGAGGCTCAGAAACAAGTATTGAAATTTGCGGGTGCGCAATATAAATCTTTCCCAACGAAGGCTGAAGCAGAAGCATATCTTAACGGTGGGAATCAAATGCAGTTTAATGACGGACATCCGAAAGATGTGTTAATTGCTTATGTCGATGGTTCGTTTAATAAAGTGTTACGTCAATATGGTTCAGGGATTGTTTTTCTGAAAAATGAAACGGTTCTGACGAAGTTGTCGATTCCAGGTAATGATCCATTGTATGTGGATAGTTATCAAATTGCGGGTGAAGTTATCGCAACGGTTGAGGCGGTTAAATGGGCGAAAGCACAAGGTGAAGCCCGTGTAGTGATTTATTACGATTATCAAGGGATTGAGTCTTGGGCAACTGGTGAGTGGAAAGCTTCTAAGCCAGTGTCGCAGAATTATAAAAAAGCCTTTGATGAAGTTGCTACAGGGATGCAGGTTGATTTTGTGAAGGTGAAGAGCCACACCGGGGTGGAGTTTAACGAGATGGCTGATGAGTTAGCCAAACATGCAGCTTATCAAAGATTATCTTAAAATGATGGCAAAATATGAGTGAAGAAAAGGGGTAGTATTTTGAAATTAATTTCTTGGAATATTGATTCATTGAATGCGGCATTGACGAGTGATTCAGCGCGTGCATTATTATCTAGAGAAGTTTTAAATACGATTGTGGCGAATGATGCGGATGTGATTGCGATTCAAGAAACGAAGTTGTCTAGTAAAGGTCCAACTAAAAAACATTTAGAGATTTTAACTAACCATTTACCTGATTACGAAGTTGTCTGGAATAGTTCAATTGAGCCTGCGCGTAAGGGATATGCAGGTACGATGTTCTTATTCAAAAAAGAATACAATCCAATTGTGACCTTCCCGACAATTGGGGCACCAAGTACGATGGATTCTGAGGGACGAATTATTACGTTAGAGTTTGAAGAATTTTTTGTGACGCAAGTTTACACACCCAATTCAGGAGATGGTTTGTCGCGTTTAGCTGAGCGACAACAATGGGATGTTCAATACGCAGAATATTTAGCTGAATTGGATGCTAAGAAACCTGTGATTGCATGTGGGGATTATAATGTGGCCCATCAAGAAATTGACTTGAAAAATCCGAAAGCCAATCGTCGTTCTGCTGGCTTTACTGATGAAGAGCGTGCTGGCTTTACGAATTTGTTAGCCAAAGGCTTTACGGATACATTCCGTCATATTCATGGCGATGTTGAAGGGGTCTACTCTTGGTGGAATCAACGAGCCAAAACCAGCAAAATTAATAATTCTGGCTGGAGAATTGACTATTGGCTAGTGAGTGATCGCTTAGCTGAAAAGGTAAGTGAGTCATCGATGGTTGATTCAGGGACACGTCAAGATCATACACCATTGTTATTAGAAATTAGTCTGTAATTAGAGAGCGTCAGCTAGAGAAGTAATCACGGAAAGTAGGCTGTATATTGTGAAAAGAAAATGGTTACTAAATGTTTTAATAGTTTTAACTTTACTTGCGCCTCAAACTGCGAGTGCGATAACCTTACTTGAACCAGAATTAATCGAACCTTTTGGGAGTGATTTAACCGTTGCAGAATTAATTGAAGCTTTACCTGAGAGTGCTGATTTAGAAGATCCGTTTCTCATGTTAATCAATCGTGATAATCGTATCGAGGTGGATTTGACAATGGAATTTGCGGCGACTGCGAGCGGTCATTATTATAATGCTGCTGTACGTGATCCGTTTAATGACATGATTACGGCAGCTGAGGAGGCTGGCTATTATTTCCAAACTGTGTCGGCTTATCGTACGATGGCTTATCAAGCGGCAAACTTTGATGCGCGATATTATAGTAACTTAAATTCAGGAGTTTCAGAAGAGGAAGCCTATGCTTTAACGGATATGTTTGTGGCGCCAGCGGATGCAACGGAACATTCGACCGGCTTGGCTTTTGATTTACTAGGCTATGACTATAATGAATATGGACGTGATTTGCATCAGGTTTATGGACAATATGGTTCAGCGATTTGGTTAGCAGAAAATAGTTCTGAATTTGGGTTTGTTTTACGTTATATGCAAGGCAAACAACATGTTACGGGTTATGAGTACGAACCTTGGCACTTCCGTTATGTTGGTGAAGAGAATGCAGCCTTTATGACGGAACATGGATTGACATTAGAAGAGTATTTAACGTTAATTAGCCTACGTGAAGAACAAGGTGAAAAATCTGAAGAAGATGACACTCAAAAAGAAGCAACTGATTCTGAAGTAACTGAATAATAAAGATAGAAAAACTCTGCAAGTCGACGGAATAAGTGGCTTGCAGAGTTTTTGTTGTACTATAAGGGATGACAAGTTTTAGGTTGTTTTACCAAGCTTTGTGCTTCACTCAGAAGGCGGTGGTCGCTTTCTTTATTGATAGTCAGAGCAAGCTGCGCCTATTGTCCTTTATACCGCTTTGGAAAATAAGTCGCTGAGCTAAGCGTAGCGTTTGAATAAAAGTATCACTGTATTATTAAGATAAAACTGCTCCACAGAATTTAATGACCTCGGACTCGATCGAGGTTTCTTACGATGTGTATAGTGATTAGCGTTTAATAATATATAGGCCTATAAGCTTTATGTTAATTTACCAAGCTTTGTACTTCGCTTAGCGTGTCATTTCGATTCAATGTTTAAACTCGCGGTTTGAGTTTGAACATTGAGTGCTTCAATCATCAAACTCAGAAGCCGAGTTAACACATTGAAAAGAAAAACCCCACCTTTATGGTGAGGTACAATTCTTTATATGCTTAAATCTAGAACAGGTCCTTTAGGCACAACCCCAGTTGGGTTAATGGTTTTGTGGCTACGGTAGTAGTGTTCTTTAATGTGACGGAAGTCGACGGTTTCCGCAACTCCAGGATGATTGTAGAGTTCTTTTGTGTAGCGCCAGATGTTTGGATATTCGTAAACATGGCGGTAGTTACATTTGAAATGACCATAATATACTGGGTCAAAACGAATTAAAGTTGTGAATAAACGCCAGTCAGCCTCTGTAATTTGGTCACCGACTAAGTAAGGTTGACGACCTAAAATTTCTTCAACTTCGTCGAGTGCCGCAAATACTTTTTCAACTTCTTCTTCGTACACTTCTTGAGCGGTTGAGAAACCTGCTTTGTAAACACCGTTATTAATGTTGTGGTAAACTTTTTCGTTGATTGCATCAATTTCGTTCATTAAAGCAGCAGGAGAGTAATCACCTGGTTTAGCTCCGATGCCGTCAAACGCTGAATTTAACATACGCAAGATTTCAGAAGATTCATTATTGACGATTTTATTTTGTTTTAAGTCATATAAAACGGGTACTGTTACGCGTCCTGAGTAATTTGGTTCAACGTGTGTATAAATTTGGTGTAAGAAATCAACATTTAAAACGGGATCCGCAATTACGCCTTCATCTTCTTCGAAAGTCCAGCCATTTTCAACCATTAGGGGATTAACAACTGAGACAGAAATCATCTCTTCTAAACCTTTGATGTTACGCATGATTAATGTGCGACATGCCCATGGACAAGCTAAGGATACATAAAGGTGGTAGCGGTTGGCTTCGGCTTTAAAACCTGCTTCTCCACTCGGACCCGCACTTCCATCTGGTGTAATCCAGTTACGGAATTGTGAGTCTTTTCGGATAAAACGTCCTCCAGTGCTCTTTGTGTCATACCATTTATCTTGCCATTTTCCTTCAACTAAAAGTCCCATACTTATTCTTCCTTTCTACTATCTGAAATTTATCTCGAATTCATACTATTAGTGTAACACAAATAATCAGTTTCACAAAATACGATTCAATATCAGCTACTTGAAGTAAAAAAAATTAGTGAATAACATGATATTGTGTAGTATTTTGGCTGGAGATGGAGTACATTTTACTTGGTACAGAAATAATTTGAGTATCAGAAGGAGAGTGTAAATATGATTGCAATGAACGTATATTTCTCGGAGGCTATGACTGCCTAAAAACGTTAGCCTCCAATTGTTAACTGTTGAAAGTTAGTATTGGTATGGAGGAACATAATTGAACAATTTATTAAAAAAAATTGGACTTAGTGCCCGATTTGAAACTGAAGCGACAATGTTTGACGATTTTGTGTTAGGACGTATCTTGTCACAGGCGAAGCATATTTACCGAGTGATGACGCATGCGGGCGAAATAAAGGCGGAAGTCTCAGGAAAATTTCGTTATAACGTTGAGAACGTGACAGAATTCCCAACGGTAGGAGACTTTGTGATGTTGGACCGAGCAGATGATGCGACGGGACATGCGATGATTCATCAAGTTTTAACACGAAAAAGTGCCTTTATTCGAAAAGCAGCTGGCACCTCTCATGAGTCACAAGTAGTGGCAGCAAATGTGGATATTGTCTATATTTGTATGGCAGCGAATAATGATTTTAACTTGCGTCGTCTAGAACGTTATCTTGGGATTGCGTGGGACAGCGGGGCAAAACCAGTTATTATTCTGACCAAAGCCGATTTGAGTCCAGATTTAGCAACTCAACTGGTTGAATTGGAAGAGGTTGCGTTAGGTGTTGACCTCTTAGTCACTTCCTTTGACGATCGCACAGCGCTAGAAGCTATTAAGGATCAATTGAGTACAGGCCAAACGGCAGTGTTTATCGGTTCGTCTGGTGTTGGGAAATCTACATTGATCAATCATTTGTTAGGTCAAGAGGCTCTAGAAACAGGTGGCTTACGTAATGATGATAAAGGTCGTCATACGACAACGCACCGTGAACTGTTTGCTTTACCGAGTGGCGGTGTGGTCATCGATACCCCTGGTATGCGTGAGTTAGGACTTGAAAGTGCCAATTTGACGCAAACTTTTACAGATATTGATGAATTAGCGCGTCAATGTAAGTTTAATGATTGCCAGCATACAACCGAGCCTAAATGTGCAGTTAAAGCTGCGATTGAAAGTGGCGAATTATCTCAAGAACGTTATGATAGTTACCTCAAGTTGAGTAAAGAAGCTCAGTATGAAGGCCTGACATCGCGCGAAATCGAGTATGTTAAGTTGAACAATATTTATGCGAATATTGGTGGCATGAAGAGAGCGCGTGATCATTTTAAGAAAAAACAATAAAATTAAAATTTAAATGAATATCAGACGGCCTGCCGAACTTCTTTAATGAAGTGGAAGGGCGTCTATTTTTGTTTAAGGTGTTTGATTATTAAGTGAGTTGTTTGAAGTCGCTGTCCTCACTATGTTGGTTCGCCATGACGGTGGTCGCTTTCAAAGACTTCACTGGCGTTCGTCTTTTCTAGTTCAATCAGCTAGATTGTGACTATTTCGTCGCGCTCAAAGTCACACCAATCGATTCTATTAGTAGCGATGGATTGCCCTTTGTACCACTATAGGCAAACCAACGACGTGAGCTGCGCTTGTGTATTTAGTTTAGCAAGGAGAGTCATAAAACTATCTGTTCAGGTATTGATGGTGATTTAGAGAGTAGATAGTCGAATGGATGGACGAAAATGCTTTTAGCTTCAGGTAATCAGTTTCTAATGTGTCGACTCAAAATCTGAGTTAGCACATTAGAATTAATAAAATCAATAAAATGATATGTTATGCAAATATAATGATAGTTATCGTAAAAAATCTTGGATTCTCAATAATTAAAACCGGGAATCTTTGTAAAAAAATAGGTAAGGGTGACTTCTTTCGAAAAAGAAGTCCTTTCAAGCATTTAAGTGCCAGAATGTACCTTAATATTCGAACTCACGAGCTGAGGTCAACAATCTAACAAGCAATAATCAATATAGGTATCAAATAGTTTATTTACCAATAAAAAAATCCAATGTTGCAGAATTGCATATCCAGCGCATCTTGACTCGCGCATTTCTTATGGGTTAAACCTTTCTAAAATAAAAGAATATCTCGAGACGATTTAAACTGCATCTAAAAATTTTGGTTCGTATTGTTGCAGTGTGGATTTGAAGCATTCGGTTGAGGGCATTTTAGACCGAGCTTTTACGGTGCTATGCTATAATATCAGTACATTCAGGGCTGAAAAGTCAGAAAGGAAGTGCGGTATGCGAACAATTCTAACAATGTTCATTACACTGATTTCGATTATTCTTGCTGGCATCAGTAACATGATTTTCTGCAAGGCTTCCGTATGCCAAGCGCTTAATAGACCGATGGATGGTGGGCGTTTGTGGGAGAAGGATCAAAAGCGTATCTTCGGCGCCAATAAAACTTGGAAAGGTTTCTTGGGGATGGTTGTTTTTGCGACTGGCTTTCAAATTTTATGGGGCTGGGTGTCTCAAGCTTTCCCAATACTCGAACAATACAATTATATTTACCAACATCAAAGCAATACGACCGCTTTGAATGCGTTAATAGGTTTTGCACTAGGCTTTGCTTATGTATTGTTTGAGTTACCGAATAGTTTTATCAAAAGACGACTCGATATTGCGCCAGGAAAACAGGCCAACAATGCGTTAAGATGGTTATTTATTGCGATTGATCAAACGGATTCGTTATTCGGTTGCACACTCGTGCTTGCGATGTTGTTTCCAATGTCGCTCTCTCAATATTTAGCCTTTGTGTTGCTCGGAGGGGTGACGCATATTGTCATCAATGTGATTCTCTACCGGTTAAAGTTACGTAGAAATCCCTATTAATCAAGGAGATGCCATGAAATTAATTAATTTAAAAGAAGCTGACATATCACTAGCAAACGGTGGGAAAATCAATGGTTTAATTCAATTGAAGCAACATAATTTTCCGGTACCAGAAGGTTGGCTCATCAATCAGGCAAATACGTTAAACAATCTAGAAGAAACCCAACTTGCTAGTCTTAAAAGTCAGTTGACTTCACGGCTTCGTCCGGAGACCACCTATATTGTTCGCAGTAGTGGCGCCTTAGAGGATGGGGCGCATGTTTCGTTTGCTGGACAATATACGAGTGTACGAGATTGTCGAACATTCGATGACATCTGGACTGGAATTGAAACATGTATCGCATCTGCTACAGCTGCTCACGTTCAAAATTATAGTCAGCAGATGAAAATCACAACGACTGATGCAGAATTTTCTGTGCTAATACAGGAGCAACTGGAAGCAGATGTTAGTGGCATTGCTTTTTCGATGAATCCGATCAGTAATCATGATCAAGAAATGTTCGTTGAGTATGTGAAAGGCTCGGGCGAGAATTTAGCAAATGGGCGACTTACGCCGAAAAGCTTAACGCTGTCTTGGCAGCAAACATCTTTCGACCACATTCAAGATTTACAGCTTAGTTCAACACTTTTAAGCACACTGCATCAAACCATTTTGAAAGCAGCCAGACTATTTGCCTACCCGGTTGATTTAGAGTTTTGTGTAGTGGGTGAGACACTCTATCTTGTACAAGCGCGTCCAATTACCAGTATTCAAGCTAAAGTTCCGCAGGGAAGTTGGACGACTGCTAACTTTCGCGATGGTGGGGTAGCGGCTCAAGCTTGTCCAGCCTTAATGTGGAGCCTTTACCGTGATGCTTGGCAAATGTCGTTGGAAAGTTTTATCATGGACAATCAGCTTTTACCTAGTCAACAAATTCCTAAACTCGCTTTAATTAAATATGCACGTCCTTACTGGAATGTTGGTGTGGTGAAAGCTGCAATGTCTCGTATACCCGGTTACAATGAAAGAGAATTCGATGATGAGTTGGGCATAACGAAAACCTATGTAGGCGATGGACAACGCAGTTATCTAACACCTAAAACTGTAGCGCAACTCTTAAGAGTGACGCGTAAAATTATTCGAACGACTCAGAATCATCAAGCAAATGCTGAAACCCTTAAAGAGAACCTACTCAATCAAGCCATTGCTTTTGAGCAAGACATTGCAAATAGCCGCCAACAACAAGCAAGCTTAGAGAGCATCGAGCAACTCTGGCAAGCAATTGTTTGCGAAGGACAATTAGCCTGCGAGACGACCTATTTCAAACAGGTGTTTATTAACACCGTTCAGCTGTCAATGAAGAAAACATCTTTACTCAAAGTGATGTCAACGGAAACATTCTTTCAGTTAATTTCTAAATTAGGCCATATTTCGCATCTACGTCCAACAGTGGCACTAGAAGCAATCGCAAAGGAAATTAGTCGTGATTCCCAGTTGAAAGCACATTGGTTAAGCAATTCGGTAAGTGATTTGACACAAGAATGGCGCAACAATAGTCAATGCAAAGACATGTTGTCGCTCACAGAATGGCTAAATGAATTTGGCTATCATTCAGAGCGTGAACTTAACCTACAGTGGCCGAGTTACAGCGAAGTACCCGAAATCATCATTGACAAAATATTAACTAACATCACACAGGTCTCACAAACAACCAATCTGCAAGCAACCCAATCAGAAACGGAAATCCATTTGCGCCTAAAAGCAGAAGGCTTCAAGGACAGACGTGCGCGCGCTTTAACAAAAGATATTCTCTTTCTAAGAGAATTGTTGTGGTGGCGTGAAGAATTTAAAGATTTATCGACGCGCTATTATCATTTAGTCAGACAAATTAGCTTGTTATTAGGGACGCGTTATCAGCAGTTAGGCTACATTGAATCTTCAACGGATGTTTTCTATCTTGAAAAAGAAGCCCTGCAATTATGGATGAAGCAACAATTATCACCAGTACAATTGAGAGCCCTAATCGAGCAAAATAAAGGCTATTGTGAAGCTTATGAAAACTATCAGCCAATGGGTGATTTACAAACTGGCTTGGCTCAACAACAATCAGTCAACTTAGCACACGATATTCAGTTGAAAGGCATCGGAGGCAATGATGGTATCGTGGAAGCTAAAGTGCGTGTGCTGACAGAGCTTAGTCAGTTAAATGAGCTGGAAACAGGTGAGATTCTTGTCACTCGCTTTACAGACACTGGCTGGAGTCATCGCTTTGGTCGACTGGCAGGATTAATCACTGAAACGGGTGGTGTTTTAAGCCATGCGACAATTGTAGCGCGTGAATTTGGACTGCCAGCCATCATCGGTGCAAAAGATGCGACTCGTCTCTTAAAGACAGGTATGTTAATTCGCATGAATGGTGCCAGTGGTGAAATTCAAATAATAAAAAAAACAGGAGAGCTGGAAGGAGGCAACTAATATGATTATCGGTGAATATGGCAAGTTTGTTTTAGTGACGTATTGCGGCATGGTGCTGGCATTAGTTGCGATGTATTGTTTTATTCATGGGCAAGTAGCAAATGGCATGATGTGTTTTATCGTGAGTGGTATCTGTGATTTATTTGACGGCAAGGTAGCCAATTCATTCGAACGAACCGATTATCAGAAGCGCTATGGCGTTGAAATTGATAGTCTTTGTGATATGATCAGTTTTGCAGCTTTACCTGCAGTGCTGATTCTCACGCAATTAGCGTTTAACGGATGGAGTATTCTATTGGCTGCTATCTATGTGTTAGCAGCTGTAACAAGATTGGCGACGTTTAATGCTGACACTAAAAATAGTGAAAAAAATTCGGGATTTTTCATCGGAGTACCGGTGACGTATAGTGCGCTTGTTTTTCCTTTAACTTATTTGGCGACAGCAACTTGGTGGTCAGAAGGTGTTCAATGGATATTACCGATTGTAGCCTTAGGGATGGCATACTTATTCGTCATGAATCGCCCAGTCCCCAAACCGCGAGGCAAAGCTTATCTTTTCTTTTGCTTATTAGCATTAGGTAGTTTAATCGCTTTGTGGAGGTTATAAAATGTTGAAGATTTATGACCGACAACAAAAAGTAGTGGTAGAAGTAGCTGAATATCAGGCTAACTTACTACAGCAATTGTATGGAACTAAGTGGGGCAAGTATTTACAACCGCTTGTGACGAGTCAATGGTTTTCAAAGTTGTTAAGTTGGCAAGATTATACGCCACTTTCCGAGCAAAAAATAGCCTCTTTCGTCAATCATTACGAGATCGAATTGGAGGATTATACTCAGCAGCAATTTAAGAATTTTGCGGAGTTCTTCACGCGCCGTTTGAAAGTTGGGCAAAGACCTTTAAGTCCACCAGGAACCGTGTTAGCAGTAGCTGATGCAAAGTTATCGGTCTTTCCAATCACTGAATCAGCGAGTTTTAACATTAAAGGCCAAATGTATCAGTTGTCTGAATTGCTTGTTGAGTCGAGGTTCAGTAAGCTGTTTATGGGTGGGACATTATGTGTTTACAGATTAGGTGTGGAAGATTACCATCGATATGTCGCCAGTGAAACAGGACGAATTTGCCATCGTGCCAGCATTAATGGGAAACTACATACAGTACGAGACATTGCTTTAAAACGTGTACCAGTTTTTAAGGAGAATCACCGAGAGTATTGTATCCTTGAGCATAAAGCATTGGGCTCGGTTATGCAGATGGAAGTCGGATCTTTAACCGTTGGGAAAATCCATAATTATAGTGGACGCTTTCTTTATCGTGGTATTGAAAAAGGTTACTTTAGCTTAGGTGGCTCAACGATTTTGGTTGCTTATCAATCTGGTCGCATCGTAATTGATGAAGATATAGTGGAAATGTCTCAAGCGGGTATTGAATGCCAAGTGAGTTTGGGAGAGAGAGTAGGGAGTTATAATGTTAAGTAGATTAGGTGTTTATTTCAAAGAAATGTATCCATTAGGACAGCGTTTCGGATTAGCTATTATTTATTTTTTTGAGATATATTTTATCTTATTATTAAATATAGGTATTGCAGATTTTAGTTTAGGTATCCAGGAGTTTGTCGGTGTGTATACAATTTTTTCTTTCTTAATGATTTTAAGAATTGCGGACGACTTTAAAGATTATGAACACGATATGCGCTTGTTTTCAGATAGAGCTTTGCCTTCAGGGCGAGTTTATAAAAGCGATTTAGCATATGCTTTGGCCTTTATAGTGGTGAGTTCAGTTAGCCTGAATTTTATCTTTATGAATAATTTTTATTGGTTCTTATTTCTATATATTTACGGGACGTTGATGGCGCTCTGGTTTTTCCAGAAAAGCAAAATACAACAGTCCTTGCCGCTAGCATTGGTGACACACAATCCTGTTATGATGATTTTAAATATTTATATCTTGACGTTTGTTTGTTATAAATATGAGTTGCCGTTGATTTCTTGGCCAACATTTTTATTAGCCTTTACGATGTATTTCCCAAGCCTCATTTGGGAAGTGAGTCGCAAAATACGAGCACCGCGTGATGAAAATGATTATGTGACGTATTCAAAATTATTCGGTTACAAACGAGCAACACGTTTCGTTCGGAATTTAACCTTAATTGATATTGTTACAAATGTTATTTTATTATGGAATATTTCGTTGATTGGTGTTGTTGTCCTCTTAGTTAATGTTGTCTGGATGACGGTTCAGTTTCAACAATTTATTGAAGAGCCAACACGCTTTGTCTTAAAAGAAAGAGTGGAGCGCTACACGTATATTACTGAAGCGACAATGGTTATTGCGGTGGTCGTCCATCTATTATTATTGAGGGTTTAATTATGGAAAAGTTATTAATAGCAGACAAAACAACTTGGGGATCAAAAGCTTTGAATCTCGCATTGATGCAGGAGTATGGCTTGCCGATTCCTGCCTTTTCAGTTTACCGCTTAAATACATTTAGAGAGGGTACTCAACAAGCTTATCTAGCTAGGAAACAGGCAAGCTATGAGCGCGAGGAACTATCGTTAGAAGGTTTGAGTGAGACACTCCAAACATGGAGTCGTGAATTAGTTAAAGCGGCTGATTTTCAACAAGTCAGTGAATTGCAGACTGACGGACTTTATTCTGTACGTTCTTCAGCTACAGTCGAAGATAGTCGTGATACGTCTTTTGCGGGGCAGTTTAAGACACATCTGCATGTTCCAGCGCATCAATTGAGAGAGGCGATTGCTGAAGTCGTTAGTTCACTTTATTCACTATCTTCCTTAAGTTATTTATTGCATCATAATATTGATTTAAACGAAGCAGAGATGTTGGTGATTGTTCAAGAAATGATCGAGGGAGATGTATCAGGCGTCTATTTTACTGCCAACCCACAAGGCGTTCTTAATGAACACATTGCCGTTTTAGGCTTCGGAACAGGTGATCAAATTGTCGAAGATCGCGTACCGACAACGACACTCACTCATTATCCAATGGATCAACTAACTTACTTTGAGGTGACTGAAGAAGCAAATGTGGTAACATCACCCATTCCAACTGACGCACAAATCTCAGCTTTAGAAGCGATGGCTAGTCAGGTGAATGAATTATTTGGTCCATTTATGGACATTGAATTTACATTTAAAGACCAGCAACTCTATGTATTACAAGCACGTCCTATTACGACCTTTGAACAGGATATTAGTGAGCTTGAAGCAAAGATTATTTTGGACAATAGTAATATCATTGAAAGTTACCCAGGTACCACAACACCTTTAACCTTTAGCTTTATCCAAGCAGCTTACAGCAGTGTCTTTAGAGGATTGGCACAAAGAATTGTCGGGACTAAGAGCGTTAAAGAAGGCGAGATACTCAATGCTTATGAAGCGACTTTTCAAGATATGATTGCGATGGTGAACAGCCGAGTGTATTATCAAATTCAAAATTGGTACCAGTTGTTACAACTACTTCCATTTTCTAAGAAGATTATTCCAGTTTGGCAAGATATGTTAGGTGTTCGTCAAACCGCCATTCCTCAAACACCGAGCCACATTAGTGGTTGGCAAAGAGTGAAAGTCTCGTTTAATATTCTAAAAGCTTTTAAATCTGCGCCTAAATTGATGCAACAATTGGATCGTGACTTTCAAGCAATTGAACAAATTTATTTAACGGACTATTCTTCATCAGCATCATTTCAGCAATTACACGAATTGTTTGTGACCCTTAAAGAAGCCGTACTAGATCAATGGGACATAACTTTAGTCAATGATTTGTATGCCTTTGTCTTTACTGGCTTACAAAAATATTTAAATAAAAAACGTCCAGAAGCTGAATTGGAATTAACTGGTATCGAACAAATTGAAAGTATGAAACCGGCCAATGAATTGGCTCGCTTAGTGATTGAAATTCATCAACAACCTGACTATCATCGTCAACTACGTAGAATACACAACAATTCGCACAATACGTTAATTCGTTCTTTTGTTGAAAATGATCAGCATTATTTAACAACAGCTATTCGTAATTATATTCAGCAATATGGTAACCGAGTGCCTGAAGAGTTGAAGCTAGAAACAGCTACTTATCAAACGCATCCTGAACTATTTATAGAGGCTCTCTTAAATTATCCAATTGAGATGAGTCAAGAAAGTTCGCGACAACTAAATTATTCAACGAACGGCAGCTTTAATCCTATTAGACGTTACGTGAGAGAACAAGCACTACAAGGCATTCGTTACCGAGAAAGCTCGCGTTTGAATCGTACACGAATTTACGGGATGATGCGGCAAATTTTTCTGACAATGGGCCAGCGTTTAGTTGAGAGTGGTCATTTGAAGGCAGTAGAGGATGTCTTTTGGTTGACGCTAGATGAACTCTTTGCATTACCTGATACAAAAACGGGCAGCGCAAATTTCATTCAGCAACGCAAAGAAAAATATCAGCTCGATCAAGGCTTACCTGCGGTTAATCGCTATTTATTTGTTGATCAACTGATTGAGAAAAATAATGTGGGTATCCATATTGCAACAAAGCAATCCAACGGCGAAACATTTAGTGGTATCGCGTGTTCAAAGGGACAAATAAGAGCAGAAGTGATTAAAATAGATAGCATTCAAGCGATTAGTCCGCAAGACACGCGTGGCAAAATTATTGTGACCCGCATGACGGATCCTGGTTGGGTGCATTTGCTAACTCAAGCAAGTGGGATTATTGCGGAGCGTGGCTCAATGTTGTCGCACACGGCCATTATTTCACGAGAATTAGGGTTACCCTCGATTGTGAATGTGTCGGGTATTATGGCGGCACTTGAAACAGGTGACATAATCGAAATGGATGGGCGGCTCGGAACAATACGCAGAGTAGCGAAAGGTGGGAGTAGATGACGACATTAACCATTAGACGTGTAGAAAGTGACACATTAGATGAAATGGCGTTTTTATCTTTACCACATGCCATCTATCCTCCAGAATATTGGACCGAAGATGCTAGTGAAATTCAAACCTTAATCGCCGGTACTCACCCCATAAGTTCACGTCATGAATTTGAAGCATGGGTGGCATATAAGGGCGATGAAATCGTATTACGTGCTGCATTAACTTGGCCGCACGCTGATGACACATGTGTTTATTTAGGTTATTTTGAAAGTTTGTACAATGATTTTGAATTGTTTCAGGCTTTTATGAATCACTTGGATCAAGTGGCGAAATCTAGAGGTGCGCAGCGAATGATTGGTCCGGTTCAAGCGAGTTTTTGGGTGAGTTATCGCATGCTGTTAAGTGGTTATGAGGATACGCCATTTACGGGCGAACCTTATAATCCACCTTATTATCCAGTGTTATGGGAAGCGGTAGGATTTGAATTGACTGAACGATATCTCTCCAATTTCTTCAAGCGAATTGAAGCAGTAGGACCTCATCAACGGTTATCCAAACGCTATCAGCTGTTTCTTGATAAGGGGCTAACATTTAAAGATGCAAAAGCCAAGGAGTGGGAAGCGATTTTGCCGCAAGTCTATCAACTATTGAGTGAATTATTTAAAGGGTTCCCGTTGTTTGAAGCCATTACTTATGTAGAATTTAAACAGATTTTTAAGGATTACCAACAGATACTCGATTTCACAATGGTGAAATTAGCTTACGATCAAGCACGCTTAGTTGGCTTTGTCATCACGGTGCCCGATTACGGGAATCTAGTTTACGGTTCATTAAACCCACTCACATTATTGCGCATCCTACGTATCCGCCACAAAGCTGAGCGCTATACTGTGATGTATCTTGGTGTAGATGAGGACTACTTAGGACTAGGATCGGCTTTGACTCATTTAATCTATCAAGCGATCGAAAAACGTTCAGCTTATGCAGTTGCCGGCATGATTCATCATACTAAAGTTACGAAAAACTACCTGCCTGATATGCAGACGAAACAACATCATTATGGAATCTTTGAGCGAACACTCCAGTAACATTAACAAAAATTATCACAAAATATTAAGCCCCAGAAGTTAGCGTTTATAAACTAACTTCTGGGGGTTAATGGTTATTTAATTTTCTTCTGGCTTATCCGGGATCACGAAGAAGAGCATAATTGTGAGGAAAATCATTAAGCCAACGACCATCCATTTAACCCAGATAATTGGCGCTAATAAAACAGAGGCACCCATTATTAAATAGATTTGGGCAATGATGCGATACTTTTTAGCTCGAGGAATCGCGCGATGTTCAGCATAATCGCCAACATAAAAGTCGTAAATTTTTTGTTGTTTCAACCAAACGTTGAATTTTTCTGAACTGCGCGCAAAACAGAAACCGGATAATAACAAGAAAGGTGTTGTCGGCAGAACTGGAATTAAAGTCCCAATACTCCCAATTCCGAAAGAAATAAACCCTACAGTCATCAAAAATAATCTTTTCAAATTCTTCAACACCTTTCTTTATGGCCAATCATATTTTGTCTACTTGTTCATTATAGCACAAAGTGTTAACTGGTTATATAAAATTTTATAAATAACTTATATAAATTTGCTCTAAAAATAAGATAAGCATCTGTGAGTGACAGAATTGATGCGAAAGGGTATACTCGAGTAAAGATATTTTTGAACTAGGAGGCAATCATGGATACTTTCTTTCCACAAAATAATTGGGAACCGTTTGTTTATCAGCGCTTAAATCACTTAATTCAACACTATCAACAAGCAGGTGGCACCCCTTTGGCTGATCAAGCATATGTTGTATTTGACTTTGATAATACGAGTGCGATTGCGGATGTTGAAGACAACTTAATGATTTATATGCTGAAACAGCTTCTATATAAATTAACACCTGAACAATTTTTTACAATTTTAACGACGGGGCCGTTTGATTTTGATTTAATTTTAGAAGCAGACAGACCTAATTTAACACCGGCTAATTTAGCAAAAGATATAATTGAAAATTACACTTGGTTATATGAGCATTATATAAAAGCACCACAACTTTCTTTAGAAGAGGTTAAAGCGACTGACTTTTATCAAGACTTTAGAGCAAAGTTGCGTTACTACTATAAAGCGGTTAATAAACATTTTATCCGTGAGGCTGGGCAGCCTTGGTTAACGTATTGGTTTCAAGGCTATAGTCAAACTGAATTAATCAATTTAACACGTGAGATGTTGGATCATGCTTTAGTAGCACCGATTGAATTAGAAGTTTACCATAGTAGTTCACAATGTCCAGGAATCGTTGGAGAAGTTGTGGCAGACTTTACATCTGGTTTGCGTTTCCCTAAAGAATTACGTGATTTGTATGAAGCGTTCCAATCACACAATATTGCGACGTATGTTGTCAGTGCAAGTCCAATTGATGTTGTAAGAACTGCAGTTTTAGAGTATGGTTTCCAAGTGCCTTTCAATCAAGTGATTGCGATGTGTTATCAAATTGATCAAGATCGCAAAATTATGGCCTACATGGAAGATAATACATTTATTACTAAGCAAGCAGGTAAAACTGCGGCCATCCAGCAACTAATTGCGCCACAGCATCAAGGAAAACAGCCAATCGCATTATTTGGGGATAGCATGGGTGACTATGATATGATGATGAACTTGCAGGATGTTAAGTTAAACGTGTTGTTCAATTGCCTATTGTCGGATGATACGCGTTCGATTGTCGAGTTGGCGCATAGTTTAATCCACCGTCCTGACGCTCGATTTGTTGTGCAAGGTCGCGATGAGAATGCAGGACAATTGCGTCCGTCAAATAAATCAATTGCGTATGGCGAAAGCCAAGAGCGTTTGATGATTAATTAAAATTTATAAACTATAAGCTCCTGCAAAGATGACAGCGCGTCTTGCAGGAGCTTATTCATTGTGTAAAGGATTATAAGTGTCAGGCTGATTTACCAAACTTCGTGCTTCGCTTAGCTTAGTGCTTATCAAAGGTGGTGGTCACTTTCAAAGCCATCACTGATGTTTCAGTTTATTAGGATAAGCTAGAATAAAGAATTCGCTAAGCTTATAGTCAAGGCACGCGATTCTATTAGTAGCGATGGATTACCTTTTATAACGTTTTGGAAAACAAGTCGCTGAGCTACTCACGGTAGCTCAACTAAAAGGCCTCATACATTTTAAGGAAACAGGTATTTTTGTCGATTGATTATTTTTGTCAGCACTAAACATGCTAAGAGTGTTGTGTTTAATCGAAAAGCAGTCGTCAATGCCACTACGAGCCTCTCGCTCTTTGAGCGACGTGCTCAAGTCCCCCTGAAAGCACCTCACGCCGGAAACGAGGGGCCGTCAGCAAATATCTGTATGGTGTGCAACCTTTAAAAGGCTAAACTAAAAACCTCGAACAAAAGTCCGAGGTGGTATAACTATTCTTGGAAAAAAGCAGAACCCACTCTGATAAAAGTTGCGCCTTCTGCAATTGCGATCGGATAATCTTGACTCATTCCCATGCTAACGTCGGTGCAAGGAGCATGAGTAAGCTTTTGGGCTGCAATAATTGTTTGTAATTCTTTAAGTTGTTTAAAGTATTGATGTAACTCAGCTTCGGTTGCATCAATTGGTGCCATCGTCATGAGTCCTATGACTTGAATTTTATCGTAGGAAGCAAGTTGTTCCAGTGTGCTCTCTAATTCAGAAGGCTCAAAACCAGATTTACTTGTTTCACCACTGACATTGACTTGAACAAAACATTTAACGGTATCTTCAGCACGTTTTTGGATTTCTTTGGCTAAAGATAAACGATCTAGTGAGTGTAAGTAATCAATGGAATTGATGATGCTTTTGACTTGGCGTGATTGTAGATTACCGATAAAGTGCCATTCAATATCAGTTAAATCGGCTAGTTCTGCTTGTTTTTTAACGAGTACATCAGTACGATTTTCGCCAAAGGTTTTCATACCTAAAGCGAACAAGTCACGCATTGTATCTGTAGGGACCGTTTTGGTTACAGCTACTAATTTGACACTGTCTGCTGGGCGTTCTGCCGAGCTAGTTGCTTCTTGGATCTGTGTTTGAATTGCTTGGAAGTTTTTGTTTAATAATTCTTTAGTTGACATCATATACTCCTTTAAGATTAATCTGCTTCTTAGTATAGCATAGAATTGCTGACGAGTTGCGAGGTATGTTCAGAAGTATTTTGTGCAGAGTGAACTAAAAAAAAGACTTTGTAACAAATATAACAAAATACCGAAAGTTTGTAGAATAATTCACAAGTATGTATTATAATAAACTTGTAACAGCGGGAGAACACAAACAAAAAGGGGAGATTAAGATGGGAAGAAAAGTAACTGAATTTCGTTTTCACTTTCACAATGGCGGGGAATGGACAATCGCAATGGAGCACATTGGAGATCTATGGATTAGACGCGTTTCAACAAGTATCGGCCGAATTAATGGCGGCGAAATTGTAGAAATTAATCCGGCGCAAGGCTTGAAAATTGAAATTTATCCAGATGCGGATACTTTCCAATCAACTAGCATTAACCAAGGTGGCCTAGAAGCAGGCATGTTCGAAACTGTAGTGAAAAACGATGATATCGAATGGATGACATTAGTTTGGGACGATGGCGCCAAGGAAGAAATTTACTTCCCATTTGAGCCCTCAACACCGGATAAAACGGATAATGTTTACATGACTGCCAAAGTTGGACAGAATGGTCACTTGTATATTGTGATTCATCCAACGGATTCAGTGGATGAAGTTTACCCAGTTAAATAGACGGTAATTAAAAAGACGTTAGGCTCAAAATCAGAGCTTAACGTCTTTTCGTATGTAATAATGACTCGCGAATTTAAAAATCTGTTCACCAATGCTAAATAATAGAAAACTGACGATGTAGACACCGACTAAATAAACAGGATCGGAAAGATTGTTAAGAATCGGCTTATTAACTAAGTAGAAATAATTGCCGCCAAGGATAGGATTCAAATAATAGACACTGATTATATAGAGAGACAACCAAGCATAAGCGATATACTTATCGCTAGTTTTTAATTCAATTTGATAAGCAATGATCATATAAAACGGCAGCAACAAAGTGATGACATGATTCGTCAGAAAACTAACACCTAAAGGATGTGTGATCGGCTGAATATCTGTCGGTACTAAGAAACTCAACCAAGCAAATAGACTAAAATAGGCGATAACTGAAAATAGTTGTCGTTTTTTAGTAATTAGAAAAATAATTGCCAGTATGCTTGTAATTCGACTCAGATGAAGTGGTAGTGACTCAGCGACAGTAAAACTATCGAAATAAATGAAGTAACCATATAATAAGCATTGTTGTAATAAATTTATGACGAGAACAGTGGGTGTAATTCGTCTGCGGTTAGCACGAACACTTTTAGGATTCATCAAGAGCAATAGAGCGAAGCAGCCTAATATGGCAACATATAACAAGTGATTCAAACCTAATATTCTAATTGGTACATAATCCATAACAAACTCCATTTCATTTTATTATTTTTAATATATCACAAAATATTTATTTATGTAGCATGGTGAATCGTGTTTGTTTGCAAGTTTTGATGACACTTGTTACCCTTAAGTTAAGTGACTTAAGCAAACCTAAAATGAAAGGAAGCGATAATAATGAAATTTACTGTTTATTTAGCAGGACAAATTCACGATAATTGGCGCGAACAGTTAATCACCAAAATAGGTGAAACAGCTTTAGATATTGAGTTTGTAGCTCCTCAAGCCAACCATGATCTTTCAGATGATATTGGTGAACAAATATTAGGAGAGCAACCTGACAAATACTACCGTGATGATGCAGCTTCTGCCATCAATAACTTTAGAACTCAAGTATTAATGCAGAAAGCTGATATCGTAATTGCTTTATTTGGTGATGAGTACCGACAATGGAATACAGCAATGGATGCGACAACGGCAATTAATTTAGGTAAACCCCTAATACTCATTCGTCCGGAAGCTTTAATTCATCCATTAAAAGAATTGAGCAATAAGGCGAACGTTACTGTCGAAACTATTGACCAAGCTGTCTCAGTATTGGCGTATTTACAAGCCTAATAGTAAGTTAGGTATAGTGGAGTCGAACGGTATGGCCTTTTGTGCTTCTAGCATAAGGGGCTATAAGTTTTATGTTGATTCATCAAGCTTTGCACTACAGTCAACTTCTTGTTTTTCAAGGCGGAGGTCGCTTTCAAAGCCTCACTGACGTTCGGGCTTTTCCAACTCAATCGGCTAGGATACGTCTAATTCGCTACGCTCAAAGTCAGAGCAAGCGATTATATTAGTAGCGATGGATTGTCCTTAGTACCGCTTTGGGAAACAAGTCGCTGAGCTACTCTTATAATGTCAACAAAAGTAAAGCGGTCATATTTAAATGAAATGGTAAAACAGATCTTAAAAACCTCGGACGAGTCCGAGGTTTTTAAGATCATTTGAATTCATTTAGCTTGGTTTTAAAGACTGGTTATGTTCAGCGAGCCAAGCTGTTTGGTGCTCACGTGAAAGACGCATGATTTCGGTATAGAGGGTTGCGATTTCTTCAGATAAAGTAGGGTCAGTCAAATAGCTTTGTACTTTTTCAATGACTAATTGTTCGCGGCTAGCATCTAATACCGGTAGATTATTTGTTAATTTTACTTGGGCGACTTGTTCGATTGTCCGTGTTCTTTCTTCAAAAAGACGGACAATTTCACGGTCTATTCGATCAATATTCTGGCGTTCTTGTTCTAGCATAGTTTACGCTCCTTGTACTCATATTGTCGATAGTTTACCATAATTTATTTGACATCTCCACGTTGAGATTGACGAGGCAGAATGATTGCTTGTCGAATGGATATCAGCGATAATTTGGATGAGGTGATGAATATGGAAAAACATCAATTGTTTATCGATGGAAAGTGGCAAGAGTCATTGTCCGGCCAATTTAGTGAAGTCATTAATCCAGCAACAGAAGAAGTGTTAGCTCAAGTGTCTAAAGCTAATGCAGCAGATGTAGATAAAGCAGTCGCTTCTGCAAAAGCAGCATTTACTGCGTGGAATTTAACGCCAGTGGCAGAACGTGCAGCTTATGTAGAGAAACTATTAGCAGGTATTGAAGCTAAGCAAGAACAATTAGTGGCAACGATCGTTGCTGAATTAGGATGTTCATATACATTTGCTAGTCAAGTGCAAGTACCCTTATCAATGAATGAAATGCGTGCAACTTTAGGAGCGCTTGACCAATTTGAATTTGAAACGACTATCGGTGACGCTCTGGTTATCAAAGAAGGAGCAGGAGTAGTGGCCTGTGTCACACCTTGGAACTATCCTTTGAATCAGATCCAAAGAAAGATTACACCAGCGTTATTAGCTGGGAATACCGTTGTTGTGAAACCAGCGAGCGACACGCCTTTAACTGCCTTGTTGTTAGCAGAAATTGTTGAGGAAGCTGGCTTGCCAGCAGGCGTTTTTAACTTAATCACGGGTAGCGGTAGTGAAGCGGGTGATTATTTAGCCGGTCATCCGGATGTAGCGATTGTATCTTTTACTGGCTCAACAGATGTTGGTAAAGGTTTATATACGAAAGCTGCCAACAATGTTAAAAAGTTGGTACTGGAGTTAGGTGGAAAATCAGCTTTGATTTATTTACCAGAAGGGGATTTAGACAGTGCGGTGAAAAAAGCGGTGGATACTATTTTGAACAATCAGGGACAAACTTGTTCAGCATTGACGCGCTTATTAGTTCCGAAGAGCGAAGAAGAGGCCGTCAAAGAAAAGTTGAAAGCTTATTATGAATCAACTGTTGTCATAGGTGATCCTACTAAAGCCGACACAATGGTTGGACCAATGGTATCGGCGAATCAACGTCAAACTGTATTAGATTATTTAGAAATAGCACGAAATGAAGGTGCTGAAGTATTAGTGGGTGGCAGTGGCATTATAGACCGTCCTGGTTTTTATGTTGAACCCACAATTTTCGTGAACGTTTCGAACGACATGCGCATTGCTAGAGAAGAAATCTTTGGACCGGTGTTAGTGGTTATCCCCTATGAAACGGTCGAGGAAGCGATTGAAATAGCGAATGATTCACCTTATGGTTTATCCGGAGCGGTTGTTGGTCCAGAGGCTAAAGCGCGTCAAGTTGCAATGGCATTACGCACAGGAAATGTTTACGTCAATGACGGTGCTCGTAATCCATTAGCACCCTTTGGTGGTTATAAAGAGTCAGGAATTGGGCGAGAAAATGGACTATACGGTGTAGAAGACTACGTAGAAATTAAAACCATCTTTATGTAAATAAATCCTTAAATAAAAGTTGAATGGTGATGCTGTACTGGAAGATTATTGAAACGCTTGCTTATCGCATTAAAGCTTGCTATGCTTGAAATAATAATGGAGAAGCTAGGTGATGCAAATGTTAGCAGTGTTGGAATATATCGAAGAGACTTTAAGCCCAATTGTTGTGCACTCTTTGGAATTGATTGGGATTTTAATTATTATTTACGGAAGTATTAAAGCTCTGACAATATTCTTCAAAGACGGTATGGATTTATCGAATTCTCTGGTGAAAATTACTTTAGGAGAAGCACTGGCTTTAAGTTTAGAGTTTAAATTAGGGGCTGAAATTATTAAAACAGTCATTGTGCGAGATTTGAATGAGTTGATTATCTTAGGCTTTGTAGTCGTTCTAAGAATCGTCTTGACATTACTCATTCATTGGGAAGTCAAGCAAGCTGTTCTTACTGGGGATTTAGAACGCTCAGGAAATTCGATACAGAAGATGGGAACTAGTTATAATGGCGCAAAAGAAAGCGAAAAAGAGACGACTAATGAATAAAATCATTAGCCGTCTTTTTTAGAATACAAGGCATTATAAGTTTTACGTTGATTTAGCAAACTTTGTGCTTCGTTCAGCTGATTGTCCTTTAAACCACATTGGCTAACAAGTCGCTGAGCTAAACGTAGAATTTCAACCAACAAAACGCTGTATCCTTCGATTAATGTTGCTAATAGGAATTTAAAGAACTTGGACTCGTCCAATGTTTTCTTACAAAATCCTTTGCTTATTTGCGCCAAAAACTTGTTAGATCTTTTTTATCATTGAGATTGAATTCAATTAAATCAGTTAAAAGCTCAGTATTTAGTGGCAGATTCCATGGGAAATTGACATTCATTGTGCCAAATTTAAGCCCAAGTTGAGTAAATCTTTCAGAAAAATGTCGTATTGTCGGACCTTCTACTGTAACTGCTAAGTGTTTCTTGGTCGCTTTAAAGCTAATGATATGGGTTCCGTGTGCAACAAACGTAGGGGAACTCCAGGCAATCCGTTTTTCTAAATCTGGATAGTGTTCAGTTACCCAAATCAGAATCTCCTCTGTCAAACACTTAGCCTGTGGGTCTGAAAGAGAGGCTAAATAATCGTCAAATATATTCATCAGCAAACGCCTCCTCAATTAATTTTACTTTAGTTTAAAGTGAATAATTCAAAATAGCAATTATCGGTATCTTATACATGTACAAATAATCAAACGTTTATTATAATGATAATGTGAAGAAAATTAAAGAATGGAAGTGAATGTATGAAAGTAATGATGTGGTCAGATTTTGTGTGTCCTTTCTGTTACATTGGCGGTGCGCATTTAGAACAAGCAATGGCAGATTTAGATTTCGGTAAGGAAATTGAAATCGAATATAAAAGTTATTTATTAAACCCGAATGCTCAATACGATCCAAATAAAACTTATACAGAAACATTAGCTACCGATAAAGGTATGCCAGTAGTTCAAGCAAAACAAATGTTTGAACGGGTTATTGAAATGGGACAAGCGGCCGGTTTAAATATTGATTTTGATAAGGCAAAATATGCGGCTACCCAAGATGCACACCGTGTTTTCCAATATGCAAAGGAAGTAAATAAAGGAGTCGAGTTTTTCGAACGCTTTTATCAAGCTCATTTTACAGAAGGGGAGAACATTTCTGATGGTGAAACAATTGTGAGATTAGCAATTGAACTCGAGCTAGATGAAAACAAAGTTCGTTCAATACTTGCTTCGGATGCTTATGAAGAAGTTTTTCATCAAGATATTCAACAAGCGCAACTGACGGGCGTTCAAGGTGTGCCGTTCTTTGTCATTGATAATAAGTATGCCGTATCGGGTGCGCAACCCGTTGAATTATTTAAACAAGCCCTTACTCAAGCTTGGACGGAACGTACTGAGGATTAATGGAGTATAATTGAAGGTAATCATTAAGAAACAGAAGTTAGGGAGTGAGTAATATAGCCAGAATACGATTAGAAGAAGCGTCATTCATTGAACTAATGAGTGTTAATCCAGTTAGTAAGAAACAAAGACTCACTGAACTATTGGTTGATTGGATTTTAATTTGCTTGTATTTAATTACTTTGTTTTTGGTGATGTTGGTGATAAATTATGTCGCCTTTGGAAAAGCATTACCGGACCATGGTGAGTTATACAGCCAATTAATTGCCACATTTACGACAACAATACCGGTTTCTATTATCTTTGCTTGGTTGGATTTTCGTTGGCAAGGTAGTTTAGGAAAGCATTTTACGGGTTTGAGATTAGTTTTTAAACGGCCAACATTTGGTAAGAGTTTATTACGCAATTTCTTGAAGTTTTTACCTTGGCAGTTAGGTCATGTGTCCGTTATACGCTTTATGTATGGGAAGACTGATTTTCTGACGATAATCCTTTATCTATTATCAATCGGCCTCTTAGTAACTTATTTAGTGATGGGCTTAGGTCGCCAAGATAAGCGTCATTTACCTGATTTTCTAGCTAGCTCCCAAGTTGTTCAAGTAGAAGCGTTGGAGGATAAAGCTCCTTAAACTTTTAATTAAAGGCTAGCATTCTTTGAAAAGAGGGTGTATAATTCCTCTATCTTAATGATGAGGTGAAGGAAATGAGAGCGTGTAGAGTGTTCGAACCGAAAGATGAGATCCTTACGGTGAAAGATTTTTCGCGAGAACTACTTAAATACAAAAAACGAGCAGCACTTGATTTAACCATAGTTGAAGAATCAATGAAGCCAATTGTTTTAATTGATGGGACTCAATATATTTGTGAATTGGGCGAAGCGAACTTAGAAGAAACTGAGAATCCGTTTCAAAGGGCATTTGGTATGGTGAACGTAGTCAACAAACGTAAAGTCGTTAAATTGCAGTTGAATAAATAAACTAAAATTTTATAAAGAGTAGCGATTTCGCTGCTCTTTTTGTTTTCAGAATTTGCTTTATCATGGTAGACTAACAGTATTAAAAGCTTTGTGTGATTAACTAATATCACAAATGATTAAAGAGAGAGTGATGCTGATAATGAATCCAGAATTTATAAAAAAACATATCAAGATTATTTTACCAGCGATTGGAGTAAGTATTTTGCTCTTTTTATATTTATTGGGTGTATGGTTTTTCACGAATCATTTCGTACCTAATACTAAAGTTGGTTCAATTAGTATTAGCCAACTTTCTGTTAAAAATGCCCAGGAAATGATTCAGACAGAATTAGAGAAATCGCAGGTTATCTTGACGGAACATGATCAAGAAATCGGGTACATTGAATTGTCTCAATTAAATGTAGTATCGGATACTGAACAGGTATTACAACAATTATTATCACAACAGTCGGCAACTAAGTGGCCAATGTATCTATTTATCTCACCGCAAGGTGTTGATGAGATAGATGAATATGTCGCATTTGATTCAGGTAAAATGGAAGCATTATTAGCGAATATTGGCGTCAATAATGATGAGCGAGAGGCTTCAAGGGATGCCTATATTGGAGTCAATGATAGTGGTGTTTATGAAATTAAACACGAAGTGTACGGTCAACAAATCTCTGCGATATCTTTAGAAAATGCTTTAGAAAGTCATATAGAAAATGGGAACAATAAGTTAGATTTATCGACTGCTTATATTCAACCTACTATACACCAAGATAATCAAGCAGTTGTGGATTTACAAGCTCGCTTAGATCAGATGCAAAATGTCGTTATTACGTTGGAATTCGCTGGTAATAGTGTGTCAATTCCACAGGCGACCGTATCAAGTTGGATTTATGTGGATGATAATCAAGAACCACAAATTAACACCGAAGCAATAGAAGAATATTTACTCGAATTAAATAGAGAATATGCGTCTTTATTTCAAACGCGTGAATTGGAAAGTACTTATCAAGGCTTAGTAACAATTGAACCTGGAACTTATGGATGGTATATCGATCGCTTCACAGAGGCAGAAACAATTGCAGCAGATATTCTCGCTGGGCAAGATGTTACACGTGAACCTGTAATTGGAGGATCTGGTTACGGACTTGCTTTATCTGAGGATATCGGGCCATCTTATGTGGAAGTAGACATCGTTAATCAGATGATGACAATATACCTTGATGGGGAGATTGCTTTGCAAACAGCTGTGGTTACGGGTACGCCGGGAACTAATACTGTACCAGGCGCGTATCAAGTTTGGAATATGGAGGAAGATAGTACGCTTGTTGGTTACAATCCGCGTACCGAGCAAGATTATGAACAACCCGTTGATTATTGGATTGCATTTGATGATAATGCTCAGGGAATTCATGACGCAAGCTGGCAGCCCTATTTTGGAGGAGATGCGTATTTGCAGAGAGGTTCCCTTGGTTGTATTAATACCCCTCCAGGTGTAATGCCGGAAGTTTTCAACTTAGTTTACTATGGGATGCCAGTGATAATTTTTTAAATGGATAAGAATTAAAGAACACCGCCAACAGCTTCAGATAGCTTGATGGCGGTGTTTTGTTTATATTATAAGGTTTTATAAGTATTGTGTTGATTTATCAAAATTTGTACTAAGCCCAGCATATTGTTCTCCAAGGCGAGGTCGCTTTCAAAGTCGCACGGTTGTGAGGGCTTTTCCAGCTCAAACGGCTAGGCTTTGTTTACTTCGCTTTCTTATTGATAGTCAGAGCAAACGATTCTATTAGTAGCGATGGATTGACCTTTGTACCGCTAAGAAAAACAATCAGCTGAGCTACGATAAGTAAACCAACAAAAGTGAAGCGATATAATCAAGTTAAAACTGCTAAACGGAATTTTAAGGCTTCGGACTCGGCCGATATTTTCTCATAAGGACTAAAAATTAAGGTTATAAATTTCAATGAAATATTTGTTGAAATTATAAGAGCCTACAAAAAAAGATTGTCGTAAATTATATGACAATCTTGAAGTTTTAATTTATTCTCTCAATTCATCATGGGAAGAATCGTATTCCTGGCCATGTTCATGTAATTTATAACTACGTACAAGTCGGTTGAGGTTTGTTAAATTTTCTTCATAATAGAAACTAGCAGCCAAGATGTGGGTGACGCCATTGGCTTCAAATTGATGGTGTTCTTTCGTTTCTTCCTGATGTTTCGCTTCATTGAAGAACATGTTTAAGTATTCATCACGATTTTCACGATTCATTTCCATATAATTCACAGCTTCAGGCGGTACTTTTCCGTAAAACTTCATGATAATTTGCTCGTGAGCTGTCATTAATGTTTCTAATCTTTCACGGAAAATCGTCCGAGTTTCGTCTGGAAAGTCGTGATAAACGTGATTATATTTGTGTAAGGTTGTCAGTAAATCGATGGCGCTTTGCGTGGTGCGTCCCATATATCTGAAAATCACTAATTTTCTTGCACGAGCTACTCTTTCAGTTTTGGAGATAATCCATTCTTCACTGATTAAATTAAACAAATTATTGAATTGTTTCATCTGTTTACGTGCCCATTGTAAGTCGCGGTGAAGAATTGCAAAGTCAGTATTTTTTCTTAAGGTGGCACGAGTTAGTAATAAAACTTCACTCGTAACAGTTTCTAATGTTTTGAAAAATTGGACATCATGTTTAGGTGGATGAATCAGTAAGTTAATGACAAAAGAAATAGTGACACCAATGATTGTCTCAATGACTCGCGTAAAAGCAGCCAGAATATAGTTTGTATCATTAGTCAACATGATTACGACTAATGTAACAACCGTTAAAGGAATTACATCACTCAATTTCAGACCGTTTAAAATCGCAATCGTTAAAATTGCAGAGACCCCAATTGCGATGGGGGAACTGCCGAGTGCATAAATCATTAAAATCGCTATTAGACCGCCGATAGTATTTGCTACAACACGGCTAATGAATGTTTCGAATGATTTTTTTACTGAAGGTTGTGTAGATAAACTTGCCGCAATACCGGCTAGGGCCCCGCTACTATTTGGGAATAGTAAAAGTGAGGCATAAAGCGATAGTGTTATGGCAAGACCGGTCTTTAGAACCCGCGCGCCAATTTTCATATATGTTTAACTCCTATTATGTAAAGTGTTTTGAAATAAATTCTTTATATACTATATTAAAACAACTTTGAAAAATATCAAGCGGGAAGTGTAAATTTGAATCAACTTTTAAGCATAATTTAAGGAAAAATAGTATTTGGAAAAGATAAGGGATTTGTTATAATAACTATAATACTAAGTTGAAGGAGGCAAAAAATGACGAAGCATCATTTACACAGTCATGAACATTTGCTTGAAGAGGTTATTCAAGACTTAAAAGAAAAGAATATACGGATTACACCTCAACGTAAAGCAATTTTACACTATATGATTGAGAGTCATCAGCATCCGACAGTTGAAGAGATTTATCATGATTTATTACCCGAACAAGCTGGAATAAGTTTAGCGACGGTTTATAATAATTTGAAAGTTTTTGTGAATGAAGGGCTAATCAAAGAGTTAAAAATATCAGGAACAACCAGTAGATATGATTTTATCGCTCACGCCCATCACCATGTTGTTTGTGAAAATTGTGGCCGAATTGCTGACTTTGATTTTCCGACACTCGATCAGATTGAACGATCAGCTTCGGAACAAACGGGTTATGTCATCTACCATAGTAATTTAGAGGTACATGGTTTATGCCCAGAATGTCAGAAGACACTTCATTAAGACTTTGAAGCGTTTAATTGACTCAATGAAAAAAATCGCCTACAAAAAGTAGGCGATCAAGTTGATTGATTATTTCAGGCCAATTGCTTTTTCCATACGAGCTAAAGTACGGTTTGCCACTTCACTCGCTTTAATTGCACCCTCTTCAAGAATTTTGTCTAATTCGTCACCTGCTAATAATTCTTCGTATCGTTTTTGAATCGGCTCAAGAACGGACACGACAACCTCAGCTAAGTCACCTTTAAAGTTTCCATATCCTTGCCCTTCGTAACGAGCGACAATACTTTCAACTGATTCATCTGTTAATACTGAATACATTTCAAGTAAATTAGCAATTGCAGGTTGATTTATTTTGTCATATTGAACAATACCTAATGAATCCGTTACTGCACCTTTAATTTTCTTGGTAATCACTTTAGGATCATCCAACATTGAAATGTAAGATTTCGGATTAGCATCTGACTTACTCATTTTGCTTGTAGGATCTTGTAAGCTCATGACGCGACCACCAGCTTTGGGGAAAATTCCCTCAGGTTTTACAAGCATATCTTCGCCATATCTCGCATTGAAACGATCTACAAAATCACGAGCTAGTTCAATATGTTGTTTCTGGTCATCACCGACTGGAACAAATTGTGCATCATATAGCACAATATCTGCAACCATTAAAGGAGGGTAAACTAATAAACCAGCACCTATAGATTCTTGTTTAGATGATTTATCTTTATATTGAGTCATTCTTTCTAGTTCGCCGATTCCTGTATTACACATTACTATCCAAGCAGCTTGTGTGTGTGCAGGCACATCGGATTGCACAAAAATTGTTGATTTCTTAGGGTCAATACCTAATGCGATATATAATGCTGCTAATTGGCGTGTCATTTGTCTTAAGGTTTCAGGGTCTTGTGGAACCGTAATAGCATGTTGGTTAACAATGCAGTATGTTGCATCGTAATCATCTTGCAGCTGAGCAAAACCACGCATAGCACCGATATAATTACCAATAGTTGGAATACCAGAAGGCTGAACACCTGAAAAAATAGTAGGTTTCATAAAATTACCTCTCTTTTACTTTATAAGAAATACTTAAGAAATATGAAATTTAGTACGAATTTTATATATTTTTTTAAGTAATCGCTTTTAGTATTATAGCTTAAATTCGACTAAATGACAAAACTATTAAGTTATTAAGAAATTATAATTTGAATGAATATATAAAAATTGAAAGTTAATTAAATGATAGAGTGTGGTTTAGTGTTAGCACTTTGTTGTCAAGACAAGTTGATGTATCAAATATATGATGCTATACTTTGTAACATAAAGCGAATAAAAAATATTGTGAAATGCTATACGGAGTGTACTGTTTTAAAGTTAGGATAGATTTTATTTTTATTTTTATCCTTAGAATTAAATTGTAAGATTTTGTATGTATCACTTAGGAAAAACTCACGTATGATTATTGAATGAAGCAGGGAACATGTTCAAGAAAAGAAAGGAAGATCTTTTATGGTAACATTGTATATTACTCCTAGCTGCACGTCTTGTCGAAAAGCTCGAGCGTGGTTGGAAGAACATTCCATTCCTTATGTAGAGCGCAATATTTTTACTGATCCATTATCATTAACTGAAATTAAATCAATTCTTAGAATGACTGAAGAAGGAACTGAGGATATCGTGTCTACTCGTTCTAAAGCATATTCTGAATTGAATGTGGAGTTAAGTGAATTACCGCTGAATACCTTCTTTGAAATGGTACAAGCACAACCAGGCTTATTACGCCGTCCAATTTTAATTGATGAGAAACGTCTTCAAATTGGCTTTAATGAAGATGAAATCCGTCGCTTCTTGCCACGTGAAGTTCGTGCAAGAGAATTACAAAGAGCTCGCGCTTTAGTTAATGAGTAATCATTAAGGGCTACAATTAAATTGAATTTAAACAGAAGTGAGATTAGGTATATTACTTAATCTCGCTTCTTTTGTCTTTTTAAGGTTCATGTTGTATTGATGAAGTGCGCTCATTGTATTACTTTACCAAGGCCGAGGTCGCTTTCAAAGCCTTCACTGTCGTTTGTCTTTTCCAGCTCAATCGGCTAGGCTCTGACTAATTCGCTCCGCTCAAAATCAGAGCAAGCTGCGCCGATTGCCCATTAGACCGCTAAGGTAAATTCATACAATGAGCTATGTAAGAATGCAACGATGATTCTAGATTATGGTTAGGGGATTGCTGAACAAAGCTTTAATTGAAAATATTAAAATGTTTAGGGTTCGTGTTGTATTGATGAAGTGCGCTCATTGTATTACTTTACCAAGGCGGAGGTCGCTTTCAAAGCCTTCACTGTCGTTTGTCTTTTCCAGCTCAATCGGCTAGGCTCTGACTAATTCGCTCCGCTCAAAATCAGAGCAAGATGCGCCGATTGCCCTTTAGACCGCTAAGGTAAATTCATACAATGAGCTACGTGTGAATGCAACGATGATTCTAGATTATGTCTAAGAAGATTGTTGAAAATTGTCAATCAATCATTCATAAATTATTTTAAAACAATGATTGAAACAATCTTAAAATCTAAAGGTATTCTTTACATAAACTCTAATTAGTATTAGAATAACCAAGTGAAGGCGAATGTGTCTTGAATTTGTCTATGAAATAGTGCTATGATAGTAAGACAATTAGTTTGTTTATGAAAACATTAGTTGTATAATAGAAGTAGAATCATTAGGGGGTGACGATATGGAAATGGAACGTATAAATGAAAACTTAATCAAGGTGATGATTGGCTTAGATGATTTAGAAGAACGCGGGATTAATTTCCTGGATTTAATCGGTGATCAGTCAAGAATCGAAAAATTCTTTTATTCTATTTTAGAAGAAGTTGATGTTGACCATCATTTCCACGAGTCAGAGGCGGTAACATTCCAAGTTATTCCAAGTTCTGAAGGTTTAGAACTTTATATTAGCCGTACCAACCTAGATGAAATGGATGAGTTCTGGGAAGATGAGATAACTAAACGTATCCGCGATCGTAAGAAAGAACAGCGTAATAAGAAAAAAGAATCGACTAGTGAAGAGAACTCGCCGGCTGCTCAAGAGAAAAGTGACGAAGAGGAAAAGCATATGACACTTTTAGATTTGTTTAATCCTGAATATGCCGATCAAGACGGAGACATGGCTTATGAGGATGAAGTGATTGTCTTTAACCGTCTAGATGATTTTATTAAGATGGCGCGTGAATTGCCAACTGATAAACTGATTGCTAGTTTATATCATATGAATGAACGTTATTATTTAATTGTAACGGAAGTAGATATGACAATTAAGGATGAAGCAGCTTATCATAAAGTTTTAACAATGCTTGAATATGGTGAAACGCATCATACTACTCACGCAGTTTTAGATGAACATGGGACATTAATTCGAAAAGATGACGCCTTAGAATTCTTTGGATTAAATTTCTAGATAAATCTTAATTAAAATTTAAACAGTAAAAAAATAGAAATCCCCTCCTAAATGTGTATTTATACATAGGAGGGGATTTTTATGTATGCAGCTTATTCGAGTAAAGGTGAACTCATTTATGCCAATGATTTAAAAAAAATTTGCCGCCAATCTGTTTACTATTGTCCAGATTGCCAACAAGTTTTAAGTCACAAAATTAGCAGGAAGGGTAAAGGGTATTTCAGTCACGTAACGAGTTGTCAAAGTGACACCATTCAACGTGAAACAAAGGAAAGTTTAGAGCATCAGACTGGTAAGAGTTTGCTTAAATATAATCTCGAACTATCTGGTTATGAAGTTCATACTGAATACAACTTACCCCAGATTCAACAAATAGCAGATGTCTTTTATTATGGCAAAACTCAACAGAGTGTGGCGAACGTTTTGGAGTTTCAACGTGTACCTGTTAATTCAAGTCAAATCGAAACACGTCACACGAACTATTTGCAATTAGTAAAACATTGCCAATGGATAATCGATGATAAAGTTTTTAAGACAGGGTATCAACAAGTTTGGTTAAAAACAATGCTAAATTATTCAAAGGAACTAGGATTTCATTGGTGGGCTTTAGATATTAAACAAGCTGAACTCGTACTAAAATTTCGTATGCCCCTAATGTACGAGGTATATAATGTTAAAGTCGCCGAGCAACGATTTGATCTAAATAAAACGTTGGATAATTATTGGGACTTCAGTCAAGCTTCATTTCTTAATGATGTTTATTATTCAACTTATCGATTACCTATTAAGCAGAGAACTTATTTCCGACAGTTAAAAAGTATAATGGTTAACTCAATCTATCAAAATGATATACGCTTGTTATATGCAGAGGGAGTTTTACTACAAATGCTACCAGCTTGGATGTTGATGGAAAAATGGCATTTTCTTGTGTGTAAAACACCGGGTTGGCTTTGTTTAGCATGGTTTTACTGGCTTTTAAGTCAATTTGAGTTGAAGCAATTTACAACGAAAGATTTCGCTAAAGGAATTCAACAGTTAGTTGAAAGTGAGAAAATTGTTCTAGCAAGCTCACCTTTAATTTCAGTAGATATTTACCCTCATTTATCAGATGCAGTACTAACAAAATTTAAAGAAAAAAAATTAATCTTTAAAGTGAACAATATGCAGTGGCGAGTATTAACACAGCAAAATAGTTTCTAAATACTTAATAGGTGTGTTAAGATTATTTCTGTAATATTATTAAAGAATATAATCTTAGGAGGAGTTAGGTAATGACAACTCAACAAATTAAAACGCGTGACCAAGTAGAAGAAGCATACACATGGGATTTAACGGCAATGTTTGCGGACGATGCTGCTTGGGAACAAGAACTTACTGAATTGCAAGAAAAACTTCCAAAATTAGCTGCAGTACAAGGTAGCTTAAGTGAAAGCCCTGAGCAATTAACGGGAGCAATTGAAGTGTTACTCGATACACAAAGATCCTTAGAAAAAATCTATGTGTATGCATCGATGAAAAATGATCAAGACCAGAATAATACAACTTATCAAACACTTGATGCGAGAGCTATGCAATTATATAGTCAGTATGCTCAAACTGTTGCTTTCTTTGAACCAGAATTGTTAGCTATACCGGAAGAAACATTATCAAAATGGATTGAAGAAAATGATAGTTTAGCTTTTTATCGTCAAATGTTAGAAGATAAAACACGTTTTCGCGCCCATGTATTATCTCAAGAAGAAGAGCTATTATTAGCGCAAGCCAGTGAAGTTTTTGATGGTGCTAATAAAACGTTTGGTTTGTTAAATAATGCTGATTTAGTCTTTCCAGCAATTGAAGACGAGAATGGTCAACAAATTCAACTAACGCACAGCTTGTATGGAAAAATGTTAGAAAGTTCAGATCGTCGTGTACGACAAGATACATTTAAAGCCTTCTATAGTGTTTATGATCAATTTAAAAACACGATGGCTTCAGTATTAAGCACACAAATTAAAACGAATAATTATAAAGCTAAAGTGCGCCGTTTTAACTCAGCAAGAGAAGCGGCTCTATTCAGAAATAACATTCCTGAATCAGTGTATGATACATTATTATCAACAGTAGAGAACCGCTTAAGTTTATTGCATCGTTATGTTGCGTTAAGAAAAGAATTATTAAAGGTAGATAACTTAGAAATGTACGACATGTATACACCTTTGTTAGGTGATGCACCGATTAAATTTAATTATGAAGAAGCAAAAGAAATCACATTGAAAGCTCTAGCACCGCTGGGTGACGATTATGTGTCAATTATGCAAGAAGCTTTTGATGAACGTTGGATTGATTTGTTTGAAAATAAAGGAAAACGCAGTGGAGCTTACTCTTCAGGAACTTACGATAGTAAACCATATATTTTAATGAATTGGCAAGATAACATCAATTGGTTATATACATTAGTTCATGAACTTGGTCATAGTGCGCATAGTTACTTAACGCATAAACATCAAGAATATGCATACGGAGATTATTCAATTTTCTTAGCTGAAATTGCTTCAACAACAAATGAAAACTTATTGACGAACTATTTATTAGAAACTTATCAAGAACCGCATGTACGTTTATACATTTTGAACCATTTCTTGGATGGTTTGAAAGGCACAATGTTCCGTCAAACACAATTTGCTGAATTTGAACACTTTATGTATGAATCAGATGCAAATGGCCAACCATTAACGCAGCAATTCTTATCAGATAATTACCGTGAAATGAATGCCAAATATTATGGACCATCCGTTAATTCTGATTCAGAAATTGCCCTAGAATGGACACGCATTCCGCACTTCTATTACAATTATTATGTGTTCCAATATGCGACTGGATTTGCAGCGGCGACTGCCTTTTCTAATTGGATTCTTGCTGGTAAAGAGGGCGCGTTAGAGAAATATCTTGGTTTCTTAAAGTCAGGTAGTAGCCAATACGCAATTGATACAATGAAAACGGCAGGTTTAGATATGACTCAAAGTGATTATATTGATGCAGCGTTAGATGTATTTGAAAATCGTCTAAATGAATTTGAAACACTATTAGCACAGAAAAAATAAACAAGTTATTCTGAATACCCCCAGACTATCGATAAAGTAGTTTGGGGGTATTGTGTGTAAATTAGGAGAAATTGTGAATTTTGTTTGTCATAATATTTAATTGCTTGAAACCCACATAAAATGAACTATACTGAAGAAAACACTAACAAAATATTAAAGGAGGCGCTTTAATGAGAGCGAGCTATGAGAATCTCAATTTAATTTTACGTGGCTTAATTGCGATTATTGTTGGCCTGTCTTTATTTGTTTTTCAAGAGTGGGTAATTATCTTTTTTACGCAGGTGATTGTTGCATTTCTCTATATAAATGGTGGTGCCAAATTTGTTCAAGTGGTGATGTGGCAAAGAAGTAATCGACGATTAACAGAAATCATGATGCAATTGTTTGTTGCTTCGGCTCATTTGATGGTGGCATCGTGGTTACTACTCGAACAAGATTTTACAACAGTTTTTTTAGTTAAATCAATTGGTTACTACCAAATCTTGATGGCGCTCATTAATTTATTTTCATTTAGTTTAATGGTAAAAGATGATGCTGGAAATAGAGTAGATGTCTTAATTAGAGCACTTATTCATTTAGGCTTTGGCTTATCGAGCCTAATCTTACCTACAGCAATTAACAGTACACTAAATCGTGTCGGATGGTACTTCATTTTATTGGGATTAGCATCGATTATGGATGGAAGAGAACTTTCTGATAAGGCAACATATCGGAGTGGCCGCAGTAGACGTTGGAGAATTACAGCACCCATTTGGTTCACGTTATTATTACCTGATTCGACGATTCAAAAATTTAATCAGTATTTTACAAATAAGGAACTAGATGCTCAACAATTTGTGCAGCAAAACCGTGAGGTTTATGTTAATTATGATCCTTTAGCATTAGAAGTGTTTATTCATGTGGGCAAAGAAGGGTTTAATCGAGTGGGACATGTTGACATTAGCTATCAAGATAAAGTTTATTCTTATGGCAATCATGATATTGAATCGCGTCAACTCTTTGACTTAATAGGAGATGGTGTACTTTTTGTAGTCGATAAACAAAAATACATTGAATATTGTATGCAAGAAGGCTCAACGGTGATGGTATATGGTATTCATTTATCAAATTTGCAGAAAATCGCACTTGAAGCGGAACTAGCTGCCATAAAAAAAGATACGATGGTTTGGCATTTGACCACTGATGCTCAGAGGCATGATTACATTGGACGTATGCAGTTGGCGACTCAAGCGCAACTTTATAAGTTTAAACGAGGTAAATTTAAGACGTATTTTGTAATGGGGACGAATTGTGTCTTGCTTGCTGACCAGGTGATTGGGACCAGTGGTATGGATATTCTAGCTCTTAATGGGATTCTGACACCGGGTTCTTATTTGGCTTATTTCGAAAGAGAGTCTATGAAAAAAGGGTCTTTCATTTCGGCGAAGTTTGTCATTAATGAAGGGATTTACCAAGAAAAACATATTGCAAATCAATAAAAAAACTCGCAACTACTTATGTAGCGGCGAGTTTTTGTTTATTCTGTTTTAAAATTAGCTTCTAGACGATAAATACGAGAGCCTCTTGAAGAGAATTTTTCTTCGTATTCTGTCATAATGTTACCTTCATAATCAGAAGTATGTAAATCTAACCAAACTTGCTTAAATGACATGCCATATTGTGACATGCTTGAAAGTGAGTATTCAAACAAACCTTGATTATCAGTTTTAAAATGAATTTCTCCTTGAGGTTTAAGGATTGCTTGGTATTGACGTAGAAAGTCTGGAGAAGTTAGACGTCGTTTCTCGTGACGTTTTTTCGGCCAAGGGTCACTAAAGTTTAAGTAAACACGGTCCAATTCACCAGGTGAGAAATATTGAGATAAATCACGGCCATCACCATTTACGATTTGTAAATTAGGTAATTGAGCTTCGATTTGTAATTCTAGTACTGAAACAACTACACTCGTTTGTAATTCCATACTAATATAATTAATATTTGGGTGAGCTTTGGCCATTTCTACAATAAAACGACCTTTACCAGAACCAACTTCTAGATGGATTGGCTGTTCTTTTGCAAAACGCGTTTGCCATTTGCCTACTAGTTCTTCTGGTTTTTGAGGGACAAAATGAGGATACTCATTTAATTTATCTTGAGCCCATGGCTTGTGTCTTAAACGCATAGTTAGACTATCTCCTTGTCTGTGTTGTGACTAGTGCTTATTGCTCGTAAATACTCTTTAGCAATAACACAATTTCATTTAATTTATGATGACGATTTTCGTTGAAATATTGTTTGATTAGGAATAAACAGTTGATGATGCTATACCATCTAACACGTTTATAAAAACTGTCAGTTACCGTAAAATCATAAGCTTCAAACCAATCCATCCATTCACTTGGTTGGAAGTACTGAACTAACAATAAGGTGATATCACTTAATGGATCAGCGACGCGGACATTATCCCAATCCACTAGGTATAGTTGTTCATCAGCTGCTACTAAAAAGTTGTTGTGGTTTAAATCACCATGACAAACAACATAATCTACTGAGTAGAAGTCATCATCGATTGAATCTTCTAAGTCATGAATGACTTGATTGAAGAATTGGTGGTTTTGTAGTGACGGTGCTAAATCATTGAAGTATAAATCAATGAGATCAAGTGGTCGGCACACGTTGCCTTCAACGAATCTCAACATGTTCAATAAGTAAGTTGAATCATGGATATCTTTGATTAATTTGATAACTTCTGTATCTGCCATATTTTCTTTAGTCAGCAGATCACCTTCAGTCCAATCTTGGGCAGTTAAAATATCTCCAGAGTAAGTTCTCTGTGTCCATCTTAGCTTTGGAGTGATACCTGAAGCAGATAAAGCAGCGATAAAGGGAGAAGTATTACGTTTGAGAAAGACTTTCTCATTACTTTTTACACCCATGTAGGCTTGCCCGGTGTTTCCACCAATCGGATGCAATTGCCAATCTTCTTTCTCCTTAAAAGCCATAATAGAGCTCCTTTCATCATATCTTAATACAGTTAAGCGTATTTATTCACGAAACTATATTGTATCACGTCAAAAGCTATGGTCAAGCCTTTTTGTAAAGAAAAATTAATATAATTGTGACTTTATGTCATCGGTTGAGGCAATAAATGTGTCTAGAATGTCTCCAGTGTAAATATCACATGCGAATTGATAGTTTACAACTTTATTATGTTCAATGCGGCTAATACCACCAATGTAGACTAGAGGCTTACTATCATAAGCTTCGTATGCAACAGGTTCATAATCAATCCATGAGCCTTCAATCGGTCCTTGTGCCTTAAAGATTTGACGTACTTGATTTAAGGTTTTACCAGCATTAACTGTTTTGTTTTCTTTATAAAAAATGACGGCAGCAGCACCTAATATAATACCAGTTGTAAGAAGTAATGCTCCTGTTATGTTGTTTTGTCGTTTGTTTAACATCTCGACACTCCTTTTTTGTTATAATTATAAAATTTATGTTTTTTTAATAAGCTTTGTACTTCGCTCAGCTTATTGTTTTCCAGGGTGGTGGTCGCTTTTAAAGCTCTATTGATGATTGTGACGTTTGTGCTTTTCCAGATTAATCGGCTAGGCTCAGATTGCTTCGCTACGCTCAAGATCAGCGCAAGCGATTCTATTAGTAGCGATGGATTGCCCCTCATACCGCTTTGGAAAAAAAGTCGCTGATCTACGTAAAGTATGGCTGTGTTATTAAGTTAAAACGGCTAAATTTAATTTAAGGGCCTCAGATTTGTTCGAGGAATCCTCAGGTTTGTAAGACTCATTGTACCATTATTCGTGGCACTCTGTGAAATAATACAAAAGCTTTGTTAGCAATAATTATTAAAAAAACTTAAAGGAATGGAAGGATATCTTAAAGAGCAAAACATTGATTTTACAAGGGCTTTGTGTAAAAATGGAGTAGATATACAGATGAATATTGTTGTTGAAAAGGAGGCGGCAGATTTAATCTGTCACAGGTATATGGAAGAAAAAACATTTAAATTAATTAAAGACTTAACGGAATTACAAGGGATTTCTGGTAATGAAGGGCGCGTTCGCCAGTATTTAAAAGAACAAATGACACCGCTAGTAGATGAAGTCAACATTAGTGGATTAGGTAATGTTTTTGGGATTAAACGTAGCCAAGACACTTCGGCTCCTAAACTTATGTTAGCTGCTCACATGGATGAAGTTGGTTTTATGGTGAGTCGAATTACAGCGAATGGGCTGTTAAGTGTCGTGCCAATTGGAGGCTGGAATCCTTATAGCGTATCAGCGCAACGTTATACACTTCAAACACGCAAAGGAGACTATGTATGTATTTCTAGTTCCGTTGCCCCTCATTTACTAAGAGGACAAGATGGTGCTAAAAGCTTAAAAGTGGAAGATATCCTATTTGATGCAGGTTTCGAATCTAAAGAAGAAGCATTAGAATATGGAGTTAGACCAGGTGATTCAATCGTACCAGCAACGGAAACAGTATATTCAGCGAATAAAAAGAATATCATTGCGAAGGCATGGGATAACCGTTATGGTTGTGCTGTTATGTTAGAAACGCTTGAAGCGGTTAAAGATTTAGGATTAGCATCTACTTTAATTGCGGGCGCAACTGTCCAAGAAGAAGTAGGTTTACGCGGCGTTAAAGGTGCTGTTCATGAATTCCAACCCGATGTATTCTTAGCAGTCGATTGTTCGCCAGCTAATGATTCGGAAGGGAAGAAAGATGAATTTGGTCAATTAGGAGAAGGTTTCCTATTAAGAGTTCAAGATCCTGGACACATTACACATAAAGGCATGCGCGAATATCTATTGGATACTGCGGAAACAAATGATATCCCATATCAATTCTTCTTTTCTAAGGGTGGAACTGACGCTGGTGCAGCTCATGTCATGAATGCTGGAGTCCCAAGTGCTGTCATAGGAGTAGCGGGTCGCTATATTCATGGTCACCAAACATTATTCAGAATCTCGGATTATGAAGCAGCACGCGAAATGGTGAAACAAATTGTTACGACATTTGATCGTACAACTTTAGAAACTATTCTTCAAAATAGCTAATAAATGTAGTAGAATAGTAAGGCTATAGATAAATTATTTAACACAAGGAAGGACTATATAACAAATGTGGTTAGCTTTTTATAACAAACAAGCAGTAGGCGATGTCTTAATGTTGACAAGTGGAACGATTTCAGACGATCACGTCGTGACAGAATCTAAACAAAATATTACTTTAATTAATGACCGTACAAATGATCAAACGGTAGCAGTAAATATCTTTAATATCTCTGAATCTTTTGAAATTAGTGACAATGGTCCGGTTTTATTAACAGAAGAGCAAGTGACTAAAGTTAATGAATTAATTAAAGCTGCTGGTTTCAATCTAGCAATTGAAGTAGATAACACACCTAAATTAGTTGTAGGTTATGTTGAAGAATGTAAAGCACATGAAGACAGCGATCACTTAAGCATTACTCAAACTCGCGTAAGTGAAGATGAAGTGTTACAAATTGTATGTGGTGCGCGTAATATTGCAAAAGGACAACATGTTCTAGTTGCAAAACCAGGCGCAGTAATGCCTTCTGGAGCCATTATTTGGCCAGGTGAGTTACGTGGCGTTGAAAGTTTCGGTATGATTTGTTCAACACGTGAATTGGGTTTAGCTCACCTGGAAGATTTACCAGGAATTTGGGAATTAAGACCACAATTTTCAGTGGGCACAGCTTTAGCTGATGTAGTGGCTGCTTACTAAACCTTTGTAACTGAACAATCTAATCAATGAAGGAGGTTCAAAGATGAGTGAATATGATGGACCAGTTTTTAATCAAAATAAAACAAGTCAATCTCATGCGACAAAGAAACGTCGCTTTAATCAAATGTCTCAAAGAGAAGTTGATAAAACTCGCTTTGAGCCTGCTCTAAAAGAAAGAAAAAAATTATATCCTGAACGTAATGAGACTGTTGGTTTTTCAGAAGGAAAAGAAAAGACGTTATTTCCTCCTCGCAAACACCAACGAGCTAATCAAGGGGAAATGGAAGAGGATGGCAGTCAACAACGCAATTTTGAGGAACAAGTGCTTGAACAAATTCAACAGGTAACTCAGAAACAAACACAAGTTAGTAATCAACGAGCTTTAAGTGCAACACCGCAGGATGACTATCAAATACCCTTTCTAAAAAGACAGGATAAGCAAAGAAAACAACTTGACCGAGCTTCTTTAGCAAATGCGATGCAAGAACATCAATTACAACCGATGAACCAACCGAGTAAACCGAATCGACCTATTAGAGTTGAAACGTCACCAGCATTTGAAAATGAAGCCATTTTAGAAGAAGATAAGCAAGAAACTAATGAAACATCTAAGAAGACGAACTATGAGCACGAAACAATCATGGATAAAAAGCCACAGCCAGTCTTTCAACCGACAGAACTTCCTAAACCTTATAAAGGTAATGAGCGACGCAATGAAGATGTGGAAGAAATAAGGGAACTTGCGAAACGTTTAGTAAAAACAAAAGATACGTTTTTACTGTTTGAACATTAGGAGGAACAATTTAAATGATAAACAAAGACACGACCTATCATTTTGTCGGAATTAAAGGATCTGGGATGAGTGCCTTGGCCTTGATTCTTCATGGTGAAGGTTACCAAGTGCAAGGTAGTGATATTGGCAAATATTTCTTTACACAACAAGAATTAGAAAACCAAAACATTACAATGTTGGAGTTTGATGCGGATAATATTAAGGCGGGTCAAACAATTATAGCAGGGAATGCTTTCGGAGACGATCACGTAGAACTTGTCCGCGCACAAGAATTAGGCTTACCGATTCATCGTTACCATGATTTTATTGGCGACTTAATTACTCAATATACAAGTATTGCCGTAACAGGATCGCATGGGAAAACATCAACAACTGGATTACTTTCACATACATTGAAAAACCTTGCGCCGTTAAGTTATTTAATTGGCGATGGTACTGGTTTTGGTGATGAATCTTCAAGTTACTTCGCATTAGAAGCTTGTGAGTATCGTCGTCATTTTCTAGCTTATAAACCAGACTATGCGATTATTACCAATATCGATTTTGATCATCCGGATTACTATCGTTCGATTGAAGATGTTTTTCATGCATTTCAAACATTTGCACTTCAAGCTAAGAAAGCAATTGTTGCTTGTGGTGAGGATGAATATTTACCAACTCTAGAAGCCGATGTTCCGGTTTACTATTATGGATTCAATCCAAAATTTGACGCTTATGCTAAAGCGATTGAACGTACAATTGACGGGTCTGATTTTGATGTGATCATTAAAGGTGAGTTATTCGGACGCTTCCATTTACCAGCTTATGGAGAACATAATATTCTAAATGCTTTATCGATTATTATGGTATTGTACTTAGAGGGCTTTAAAGCTGAAGATATTGCAGAGCATCTAGCAACTTTTGGTGGTGTAAAACGTCGTTTTTCCGTTAAACAAGTACATGATTTAACTTTAATTGATGATTATGCGCACCACCCATCAGAAATTCGCGCTACAATTGATGCAGCTAAACAAAAATATCCAAATCGCGATGTAATCGCAATTTTCCAACCGCATACGTTTAGTCGTACGGTAGCGTTACTGAATGAATTTGCAGAATCATTAAACTTAGCTGATGAAGTCTATTTAGTCGATATTTTTAATTCAGCTCGTGAAGCTAAGGGTGAGGTTACAATTCAAGATTTAGCTAATTTAATTAAAGATGATGTTGAAATCATTTCAAGTGAACACTTATCACCTTTAATGAAATATCAAGACGCAGTTATCTTATTTATGGGAGCAGGAGACATTGATCAAATTGCTCGTCAATTTGAAGCATCTTATGCTCAACTGACACCTAACAAATTATAAAAGTCTACAGGTCAACGAAGGATAGAATTAATATCTCGTTGGCCTTTTCGTATCATTAAAGAAGAACAGGCAAGAAGAACAGGAGAGAGTTTATGGCGAAACGTAAAATAATGTTAATTGACGGTAGTAGTTTAGCTTTTAGAGCTTTCTATTCGATTCTTAATATTGAAAACTTTAAAAATAAAGCAGGTCTACATACGAATGCATTGTTTAGCTTTAATCGTATGTTAGATGATGTCTTAAAACAGTTTGAACCTACACACGTTTTAGTGGCATTTGATAAGAGTGAAGTAACATTTAGAACAGCTAAATATCAGGAATATAAAGGTGGACGTCAAAAAACACCTAGTGAATTTAAAGAACAAATGCCATATTTCAGGGTGTTATTAGATGCTTATGGAATCACTCATTATGATATTTTAAATTATGAAGCAGATGATGTGATTGGTACATTGGCTTATCAATCTGAGCCAGAAGATGAAGTTATTATCATTTCAGGTGATAAGGACTTAACTCAATTGGCTGCTGAGCATGTAACTGTTTATATCACTCGCAAAGGAGTTAGTGAATTAGAAAGCTATACACCTGAAGTTATTCGTGAGAAATATGACTTAACTCCTGAGCAAATTATTGACATGAAAGGCCTAATGGGCGATAGCTCGGATAATTATCCAGGTATCACGCGTATTGGTGAGAAAACAGCGCTGAAGTTATTACATCAATTCGGTTCTGTCGAGAATATGTATGAAAACTTAGATGAATTAAAAGCATCAAAAATGAAAGAAAACATTATTAACGACCGAGAACAAGCTTTTATGAGTAAAGACTTAGCACGTATTCTGCATGATGCACCGTTAGAAATCACATTAGAAGACACTGTCTACCAAGGACGAAACGTCGATGAATTAATGGAATTTTACCGTCAAATGGAATTTAACGTAGCTTTAAAAGCTCTACAGGCTGAAATGACGGATACGAGTAGTCATGAAGAAGCCGCTGCTCAATTACCGCAATACGAAATTGAATGTTTAGAAGCAATTGTAGCAGAACATTTGCCTACTAGAGCGGTATTATATACTGAAATGTTAGAAGATAACTACCATTTTGGTGAGGTAGTTGGAATTGCTTGGGCAGATATAAAAGAACAAAAAGTTTATATTACCAGCGAAGAAGTCGCGTATAATAGTGAGCTGTTTAAGGATTGGCTATCTTCAAAGGATCATGAAAAAGTAACGCTTGATAGTAAACGAGAGCGTGTTATTGCTGCGAATCGTGGAGCTGAATTCAACGGTATTAGCTTTGATACTCTGATCGCGACTTATTTAATTGATGTTCATAATGCGCAAGAATTGACAGATATTGTGCGCATAGTCGATGTACCAAGTATCGTTTTATATGATGAGGCTGTTTATGGTAAAGGTGCAAAGAAAGCTGTTCCTGAAGATAAAGCAGTCTTTAACCAACACTTGGCAAATAAAATCATTACTATGGTAGCGTTAGAGGAACCATTAAAAGAAAAATTATCAGAGCTACATATGTTAGAGTTATTCCAAGAAATCGAAATGCCATTAGCAATTATTTTAGCGGATATGGAAATTCGTGGAATTGCGGTCAACCGTGAAGTGCTTGAAGTTCGTAATGAGAAGATGATTAAGCTTTTAGCTCAAATGGAAACTAGTATCCATGAACATGCTGGAGAAGAGTTCAATGTAAATTCGCCTAAACAATTAGGTGTTATCTTATTTGAAAAATTAAATCTTCCTGTTATTAAAAAGACAAAAACAGGCTATAGTACTGCAGCAGATGTCTTAGAAAAATTGCAAGGTAGTCATCCAATTATTGATGAAATTCTTGAGTACCGAACTTTATCTAAGTTACAAGGAACTTATTTAGCAGGGTTACCACCTTATATTAAAGGGGACGGCAAAATCCATACGCGTTTTGTTCAAACTTTAACGCAAACGGGTCGACTAAGTAGTACTGATCCAAACCTTCAGAACATTCCGATTAGAATTGAAGAAGGTCGCAAAATACGCCAAGCATTTGTCCCTTCAAAACCTAATTGGCAACTATTCGGTGCGGATTATTCTCAAATAGAATTACGTGTCTTAGCACATATCAGTCAAGATGAGCACATGATGCAAGCTTTTAAAGATGGCGAGGATATTCATGCGGCTACTGCACGACGTGTATTTAATTTACCAGCCGACGAAGCAGTAGACAGCAATCATCGTCGTCAAGCCAAGGCGGTGAACTTTGGAATTGTTTATGGAATAAGTGACTATGGTTTATCTCAAAATTTAGGAATTTCAAGACCAGAAGCCAAAAGCTTTATTGATCGTTACTTTGAACAGTATCCTGGTATCGAGCAATTTATGAAAGATGTTGTAACACAGGCTAAGCAAGATGGTTATGTGAGCACGCTATTTAATCGTCGTCGTTATTTACCAGATATACATTCAAGTAACTTTAATATACGTTCATTTGCTGAGCGAACAGCGATCAATTCACCAATTCAAGGAACAGCTGCAGATATACTAAAAATCGCCATGGTTCGATTAGAAGCCGCTTTAAAAGAAGAAGGATTAGAAGCGCGTATTCTTTTACAAGTACATGATGAGTTGATCTTGGAAGCACCTGCCGAAGAGATTGAACGTTTAGAAATTTTGGTACCACAAATTATGGAAAACGCAGTGGAATTGTCGATTCCTCTGAAAGTAGATTATAATAGTGGTAACGATTGGTATGAATTGAAGTAGTTATATTGCGATTAAGAAGATAGGGGGGCATGATTTGCCAGAATTACCAGAAGTTGAAACGGTTCGTAAAGGCCTTGAACAATTAGTTATCAACAAAACGATTGCTAAAGTGTTAGTCACATGGCCCCGAATTATTACTACAGATATGTCCTTAGACCAATGGCAGCATGAGTTAGAAGGACAGACAATTAAGCAGTTGGGACGACGTGGAAAATATTTAATTTTTCATTTGTCTGACTGTTTGTTGATATCCCATTTAAGAATGGAAGGGAAATATATCTATTATCCTGATGAAGAAAGTATTTTGCCTGAAAATGCTAAGCATACTCATGTGCGCTTTCTTTTTGAGGATGGTAGTCAATTGCACTATCATGATGTCCGAAAGTTCGGGAGAATCGAACGTATTGCTCAAAATGATTTAAGGCTATATTTTGAAAAGAAAAAATTGGGGCCCGAACCGATTGCTGAAGAGTTTGATTTAGAAATATTTCGTCAGCAGCTAAAAGTGATTAAGAAGGCGATTAAACCTGCTTTGTTGGAACAAAAGTTAGTGGTCGGCTTAGGGAATATTTATGTCGATGAAACTTTATTTAGAGCTAAAATCCATCCAGCTATGCCTGCGAATCAATTGAATGATGCCCAAGTTGAAATACTACATCAAGAGATAATGGCTGTTTTATCTGAAGCTGTGATAGCAGGGGGCTCTACAATCAGAACCTATAAAAACAGTTTAGGTGAAGCAGGAAAATTTCAGCAAGTATTAGCTGTTTATGGTCGTCAGGATTTACCTTGTGTAAACTGTGGCACACTGATTAATAAAATTCAGTTTGCTCAAAGAGGGACGCACTATTGTCCAAATTGTCAACGATTAAGCGAGTGATTAGGAGGAATTAAATGTTTATTATTGGACTAACAGGATGTATTTCAACAGGGAAATCCACTGTAGCACGTTATTTAAAGCAATTAGAAATTCCAGTAATTGATATGGACCTAATCGCGCGTGAAGTAGTGGAACCTGGAACTTTAGGCTTACAAAAACTAGTTTCTGAATTTGGTGAAGAGATTTTAATGGATGAAGGGACGTTAAATCGAGCAGCTTTAGGCGAGTTGATTTTTAATAATGAAGTGGCACGTCAAGCACTTAATAACATCTTACATCCCTTAATCTTTCAAACCGCAGAAGCTAAGCGTGAAAACTATCGTAAGCAAGGGAAACCATTGATTGTGATGGACATACCTCTATTATATGAAACCAGTGATTTGAAGGATTTTGATGAAGTCTGGGTTGTATACGTACCTGAAGAAATACAATTACAACGCTTGATGAAACGCGATTCTTTAAATGAGCAAGAAGCTAAAGCTCGCATTGCCTCTCAGATGAGTATTGAAGAGAAAAAGATGATAGCGGATGTCGTTATCGATAATTCTGGGAGTATCGAAGCAACGCAAGAACAAGTGCGTCAACAATTGAAACGCTATATTCATTAATAAACAGTTCACCTTTATGTGTTAGGGTGTTTGTAGAATTAAATAGCTATGATAAAATAAAGATAAATATTGGAAGGGGGCGACGGTATTGGAATGTCCAAAATGTGGTCATCAACATTCAAAAGTAATTGATTCACGTCCATATGATGATGGCGCAGCAATCAGACGTAGACGAGAATGTTTAGCTTGTAGTTACCGTTTTAATACATATGAGCGTATTGAAAAATCACCATTGTTAGTGGTGAAACGAGATGGTACGCGTGAAGAATTTAATCGAAATAAGTTACTACGCGGTATTGTAAGGTCAGCTGAGAAAAGACCTATTACGCGCGAACAAATGGAAAACTTAGCCTATCAAGTGGAGAATGCAATTCGTGATGTAACGGATAAAGAAATCGAAACGAAACGAATTGGCGAATTTGTGATGCCGTTATTGATGGAACTAGACGAAGTAAGTTATATTCGCTTCGCAAGTGTTTACCGTGAATTTCAATCGCGTGAGATGTTCTTAAAAGAATTAGAAGCGATGAAGAAAGCGGGTTTAACGACATCAGATGAAGTAAACACTGATGAAGAAGTGACAGAAAACCAATTATCAAAATCGCCTTTAGATTCTGATGGATTGGAGAATAAGGCACATGAGTCAGAAGATTAATCCATTGCAACCTTTTCTGGTTAAGCATCAGAATAGTCTAGCTCCATTGCAGATGCAGAGTTTGATGCAATTATATCAACCAATTGTAGGGTCAACGGCTATTAGTTTGTACTTAACGCTATTAAACCAACCGTTAGAAACAGCTAATCAAAGTCAGCGAGTTCTGCATGCTCAATTGATTCAATTTATGAATGTGGGTATATCGGTTTGTGATGAAGCTAGACAACGTTTAGAAGCAGTAGGTTTATTAAGAACTTATCGTGACCGCAGTTCGCATGATGATTGGCGTTATCAAACCCTTTTATATGACTTGCAGCAACCTTTAGATATTCATCAGTTTTTAAACAACCCTTTACTGAGCACTACTTTGTTTAAGCAAATTGGTGATCAGGATTATTATCGACTTCTAAGAATGTGGCAGGTAGAAACAATTGATGCTGACCAATACACGGAAATTACGTCTAGTTTTCAAGATGTATTCTATTATGTGAAACAAGATGCAACAGAGGTGATTGAAGCTTCTTTGTTAGAGCGTCAATTTAAGCAACAAACTTCTGATGCTGAGGTGTCGGTTGTTAACGAACAATTCGATTATGCGAAGTTTTTACGTTTTATTATGTCTGAAGGCGTTGAGCATACTCAATTAACTCAAGTATTAAAAGAACATGTATTAACGACTAGCAAGACTTATGAATTGGATGAAGTTCAAATGATGCAAGTTGTCTTACTGGCAATCAATGATGTAACAGATCAAATTCAATTAGATAAAATTAAAGAAATTGCTGATAAAAAAACGTTCTTTGCTCAAAAACGTGCGCCACAAATGGCAGCAACACCAGAGACAAAATCATCAGAAAATGGCAATGACAGCACGAGCCCGCGTGACCTTAAAACGTTTCCTTTTGATTATACTGACGCTGAAATTAAACAACGTCATGCAGAATTAATTCAAGAGTTCCCTAATTTTACGGAAAAAGATATTCATTTAGTTGTTCTATGTGAGCAGATGCCTAATGATGCGTTCTTAGTACAAACAAAGGCCGCTAAAGGTGGTTTTGCCACTGATAATGAACAATTTTATGTTAGAGATTTGCTGACGAAAACTAATTTAGCGCCTGAAATTATTAACTTCTTAATTTACTACCTATTAGTGATCGAAAGCAAAGAAAGTGTTTATAAAGGTGACTTACAACGTACAGCAAGTGAGTGGCAACAGAATGCATTGAAAACAACTGGACATGCTATCGAATATTCAAGAAATAAAGCGCAAATGAAAGAAAAACAACAAGTGATGCAAGCGAAACAACGCACGAATTATCAACCTTATAAGCGTCGCAATCAACGTGAAGAAATAATTCCAGATTGGATGAAGAATAAGGAGCAAAATGCGGCAAGTGAAAAAGCAAATGTTCAAATGCCAAATAATCAAGGTACAGCTTCTCAAGCTAATCATAACTTAGCGGAAAACGAAGAAGCGATTAGAGCTCGCTTAGGTAAATTACTTGGAGAGGATGTGAATGGCAATGCAAACAATGCGTCAAATAATGACTGATGTGATTAAAAGAGTGGGGCATGGTGCACTTTTAGAAGAAACAGTGAAAGAAATATTTGCTTTTGATGCTGTTCAAGAATTTATCGAGCAACATCAAGAAGAAGTCTCTCAAGAAATGATCACAAACAGTATTTCAAAATTAAATGAATTTATGCTTGAGGTAAAAGCGATGAGAAGTGGTAACCCAGGACAAAATCCTGGGTTTACGCCAAAGTTATTCATTAATATTAACTACATTGATATAACGTATGTGCCAACGCAAGAATTTTTAGATTACACTGAAAAACGTAAACGTCGAGCATTATTAGATAATCGTATGATGTCTGCTGATGTTCGTCGAGCTCGTTTAAGTGATTTTGATATGGCGGGATCACCTGCTAGACAAACGTTGATGACAGAAGTGATCAAATTTATTGAAGCATATCAAGAAAATCCATTAGCGGCAAAAGGGCTCTATATTTCAGGACCTTTTGGAGTTGGAAAAACATTCTTGTTAGGTGCTTTAGCTAATGAATTAGTAAGAAAAAATGTGGCTGTAACGATGTTACATTATCCGACATTTTCTGCTGAGATTAAGAATACAATTAGTCAGAATACGACGCATGAAACGCTGAATACAATCAAGAAAGTACCAGTGTTGATGTTGGATGATATTGGAGCCGAAGCTAACTCTGCTTGGTTGCGAGATGAAGTATTAACCGTTATTCTGGAATATCGTATGAAAGAATCACTCGCAACGTTTTTCACTTCGAATTTCAATCTTAGAGAACTTGAAAGCCATTTGGCTCAGACACGAGACGGTGTTGAAGCAGTGAAAGCTGGACGAATCATGGAACGCGTTCACTTTTTAGCGAAAGAAATCCATTTTGATGGTGCAAATCGTCGTCATAAAGCTTAAGGATTGAAAGTTGCTTATAGAAAGGAGGAGTTGCATTGACTCCTAGAGGTAGTGAAGATTTTTTAAAAGAGAAGCGTTTTATTATCGTACATTTGGTGATTGCCTTAATCGTACAAATTATTGTGTTACTGAGCTATTATTTTAAAGAAAAGCAGACAATTTTAGCTTTTCCGATGATTTTAGGTATTCTTATCACACTGGCAACATTATATCGTATGATTCAATTTGGTAGACGTCGATAAAAATCAAATGTACTTGTTATTTCATGAAAATCATGTTATAACTAATTTATACGAAAAATAAGTAAGTGAAGACACCATATTAATTAGTTTTTGTTAAAGAGAGAGACGGGGGCTGCGACGTCTTACAAAGGATTATTATGACCACTTCACATTATGTCATTTGGAAAGTTTTTTAACGATTAAAGATGACCGTTGACTGATGCGTTAAATCAGCCGAGGTTAGAAATATAAGATATTTCTGACGAATTTTGGGTGGAACCACGTTTATAAAATTTCACGTCCCATTATCTATTTATAGATAGTGGGGCTTTTTTTGTCCTTATGTGGTCAGTAGGTTGAAAATTTTAAATTGATGTTATAGGGGGAACTATTTTGGAAAAAATTATGTTAACATTTCCTGATGGAAATCAAAGAGAATATGATAAGGGAATTACAACAGAAGCTGTTGCACAAGGGATTAGTAAGTCTCTGGGGAAAGCTGGTTTAGCTGGGAAATTTAATGGCGAATTAGTAGATTATAACCGACCTTTAGAAAGTGATGGTTCAATTGAAATCATTACAGAAGCTAGTGAAGATGCATTACAAATTGTGCGTCATTCAACTGCACACTTATTAGCACATGCTTTAACACGCTTATATCCAGGAATTCATTTTGGGGTTGGACCTGCGATTGATTCAGGCTTCTATTATGATACTGATAAAGAAGAACAAATTTCAGAAGAAGATTTACCGAAAATTGAGAAAGAAATGAAGAAAATTATTTCTCAAAATTATCCGATTGAGCGACGTGAAGTTTCTCGTGCCGAAGCGTTAGAAATTTTTGCTCAAGATCCTTATAAAGTAGAATTAATCGAAGCTTTACCAGAAGACGATATTATCACTGTTTACCAACAAGAAGATTTTGTTGATTTATGTCGTGGAATTCACGTGCCTTCAACAGGTAAAATTAAAATCTTTAAATTACTATCTTTAGCAGGTGCATACTGGCGTGGTAATTCAGATAATAAAATGATGCAACGTGTTTATGGGACAGCTTTCTTCAAACAAGCGGACTTAGATGAGTTCTTACGTTTGCGTGAAGAAGCCAAAGAAAGAGACCATCGTAAATTAGGTAAGGAATTAGGTTTATTCATGATTTCTCAAGAAGCGGGTTCTGGTTTACCATTCTGGTTACCAAAAGGTGCAACAATCCGTACTGCGATTGAGCGTTACATTATGGATAAAGAAATTGGCTTAGGCTATGATCATGTTTATACACCGATTATGGCTAAAACTGATTTATATAAAACATCAGGACATTGGGCTCATTATCAAGAAGATATGTTCCCGCCAATGGATATGGGCGATGGTGAAATGTTAGTCTTACGTCCAATGAACTGTCCACACCATATGTTAATTTATAAAAATGATGTTCACTCATACCGTGAATTACCAATCCGTATTGCTGAATTAGGTATGATGCACCGTTATGAAAAATCAGGTGCTTTGTCTGGTTTACAACGTGTACGTGAAATGACTTTAAATGATGCGCATATTTTTGTTCGTCCAGATCAAATTAAAGATGAGTTTAAGCGTGTCTTGAAATTAATTGCGGATGTTTATGATGACTTTAATATTACAGATTATCGTTTCCGTCTAAGCTACCGTGATCCTGAAGATAAGGAAAAATACTTCGATGACGACGCAATGTGGGAAAAAGCACAAGCGATGTTAAAAGAAGCGATGGATGAATTAGGGTTAGAATACTTCGAAGCAATTGGTGAAGCAGCATTCTACGGACCAAAACTAGATGTTCAATTTAAAACAGCGGTCGGCTTAGAAGAAACAATGTCGACTGTACAATTAGACTTCTTGTTACCAGAGCGTTTTGACTTAACATATATGGGTGAAGATGGTTTAGACAACCACCGTCCAGTTGTTATCCACCGTGGTGTTGTTTCTACTATGGAACGTTTTGTGGCTTACTTAATCGAAGAGTACAAAGGGGCATTCCCAACTTGGTTAGCACCAGTTCAAGCTGTTTTATTACCTGTTAACTTAGATGCACATGGTGACAAAGTAGAAGAGATTTACCATGATCTTAAAGCTAAAGGTTACCGTGTTGAAATGGACTTGCGTAATGAAAAATTAGGCTATAAAATTCGTCAAGCTCAAACTTCAAAAGTTCCTTACCAAATTGTTATTGGTGATGAAGAAGTTGAGAATGGCACAGTTAATATTCGTCCATATGGCTCAAGTAAATCAGAAAGTTTAGCTTATGCTGACTTTGTTGAGAAGTTAACGGCTGATATTGATAGAAAAAGCCGTCCGCTTGAAGCTTAATTAAATTATAAACTTGTAAAATAGTGCTGGTGATCAATCATTAGCACTATTTTTTTGCAATATAACCTAAAATCCCGCACTCCTAACGAGGCGGGATTTTTATTTTGAGGTAACGGGGATTCTTCGCGTAGCTTATTGTTTATCAAAGGTTGCAGCCGCTTTTGTAGCCTCATTGGAATTTCGTGCTTTTCCAGCTCAATTGGCTATGTTCTGTCTACATCGCTTTGCTCGTAGTTAGAGCAAGTTGTGTAGAGTGCCCATTATGCCGCTTGGGAAAACAATTCGTTGAAGTGCTCTTAGTATTTCAATAAATGTGATGCTGTGTTACCAAGTTAAAACTTCTAAATTGAATTTAAAGGTCACAAACTTAATCAAGGCTTTCTTAAAAGGATTAAAAAATTAGGCTGTATAATTTTAATGAAATATTTGGTGAAAGCATAATCAAAACCACCAGTGTGAACTGGTGGTTTGCTCTTCGGCTGGAAGCCTCTGTTGCCGGCCTTGGCCTAAAAGGCCTACTGAAAAGGTCTCCTTCTGCACCACACTCACGCGCTGATTCTAAAGAATCCTTTTATTTTTTCTTGTTTTTTGCTCCAGTAAATGGATCGAACTCCTCAAACAGTGTCAATTGATCACTCATGTAGTCATCGTTTAACTGATCTCTTATATACTGCTGAATCTGCTCTTTATTTCTGCCCACTGTATCTACAAAATATCCACGACACCAAAATTTACGATTACCATAGCGATATTTCAAATTAGCATGGCGATCAAATATCATCAAGCTACTCTTCCCTTTTAAGTAACCCATAAATTGAGAGATACTTAGTTTGGGTGGAATGCTGACTAGGAGATGAATATGATCGCGACAAGCATTAGCTTCGTGAATCTCAACGCCTTTACGCTCACAAAGTTCTCTGATTATCTGACCAATGCTTTGTCGATACTTACCGTAAATAATTTGTCTTCTGTATTTCGGTGCGAAAACAATGTGATACTTACATCTCCATCTTGTATGTGCTAAACTACTCTTGTCCTGCATGGGACTACCTCCTTTTAACATGAATGTGGCGGTCGGGAAACCAGCCATATTCTAGCATAAAAGGAGGTGTTTTTGTCCCCACGCTGGAAGCTCTCCGGAACCCCCGGCATAGCCAGGGGTTTTCGAAAACATAAAAAAAGATTGTCGTAAATGAATACGACAATCTTGAGATTTTAATGTTATTGGAATATATTGAATAAATTACGCATAAAATTAGTAACTGGTGAATCGCGACGATTTTCTAATTCTATACCTTGTTCAGCTAATTCCGCTTGAGCGTTTTCTTCAGATAATTTAGCTAATTCTGCTTCACGTTCTTCGCGTGTTAAGTGTTTGTTGCTTGCTAGACCCTCTAGTTGATATAAATCAGGATAATCTAGTAGTGCATCTAGAAGAATTTCTGTTTCCCAATAAGTAGTGACTGCAAGGCCATCTTCACGGTCGAATAAGCCCATAACAACCGCAATAACTTTGCGACCATTTTCAGTACTAGTTGAAACAAAGTTACGACCAGCTGCATCGGTCATACCAGATTTTAAACCAGTGATACCTTCACGACCATATGCTTGACCGTCTAGTAATAGATTTGTTGTGTAGAAAACTTGTTCATTTTCTGTACCTTCTGCAAATACATATTCGTATTTAGAGGTGATGTCTAATAATGCTGGATATGTTTCAACGACATATTGGCTCATTAAAGCTACATCTGCAGCAGACATTTTATTCTCGCTATTCTCGTTTGAACCTTCAATCCATAATTCTTCAGGTAAATATAAGTTTGGAATACCAGAAACAGTATAGAACTCAAAATTAGTAAAGCCCCAATCTGTTAATTGTACGCGAATTGCTTGAACAGCTGCTTGTTCGCTACCATAAATTTCCCATAATAGTGCTGAAGTTGCATCATTACCTGATAAAAACATTACACCGTGAATTAGGTCCTCAACGCTATATTCTTCGCCGGCATATAATCCAACCGCTGACATTTCAGGGTTAAAAGAAAAGTAATCTTCTATTTCTTGAGGAATAGTGATTTTTGTATCTAAAGCGAGTTTACCTTCGTCAATTGCTTTATAGACCATGTACATAGCCATAACTTTAGACATTGAGGCGATCGGATAAGGAACATTTGCTTCTTGCTGAGCAAGAATTTTGTTTGTTTCGGTATCAACGACAACATAAGAACGAGCATCAATATTTGAAGCATACCAGTCTAATAACTCTTGTGGATAGTTTTCAGGTGTTTCGATTGCTTCATATTGTGTGATTTCTTGGATGTCTTTTGAAAGGTTTGGAATTTTTGTGATATTTTCAACCTGTGCTGATGCTGTTACACCAACAGAAAGAACGCTCATACTTAGTATTGAGCTGAGCACCAAGTTTCTTAACTTTTGCTTTACTGACAAAACGTACGCCTCCTAAAATGAATTCTTTTCTATTATAACGAAAGGAGACTTGTTTTCCAAGTATTTGCCGAATGAAATACTAATCTTAATTATTTTGCAAACTATTATTATTCATTAAGTTTTAATGAAAATATAACTTAATGATTGGGAAGAAATGTAAATTATGCTAAGATAAGTAAATAACTATTTATTTCTGATAATTTTTGAATTTAATACTTAAGAAGTATTTTGATAAGGAGGGGCAATGATGGGCTCATCTACAAAAGCTCTGAAACAATTTTTAGCAGAGCATGATGTGATGATTCTGGGGATTATTGCAGCTGCAATTGCAATCCTGTTCCCGTTTTTTTTTGGTGCACCTATTTTAATTGTAATTTTAGGCAGTTTTATTTGGTTGGACCGCAAACAATTTAAACAAACAATTGCTGAGTTAGGTTGGGTAGGTATATTTATCGTTTATTCGTTAATAGTATCTGCGATAAACCGTAATTTAATCGGTGTATTAGCTACTGTAGCCGTCGCGCTTATCGCACTGTTCTTTGTGTATTATAGACGTAAGTTAAACGCTGAATTGTATGTTTTATTATTAAAGATATTCTGTTGGGGTAGTATACCGCTAGCAATCATGGCACTTTATCAGTACTTGAATTATGCTTATACTCACGGTTACGATATGTTTTATATTTTTAAATACCATAATATACAAACAAGAGCGGAAGCGACATTCTTTAATGCAAATTATTATGGCTTATATTGCGTTTTTGCTATAACGATTGCAATCTACTTATTTAAAAGAAGTAATTTTAAACATACGAAGCTAATGTCATTATTAGTATTTTTATTGAATACGGTTAGCATTATCTTAACAGCTTCGCGTTGGTTACTTCCAACAATTGTTGTAGCGATTGTCTGGTTAGTTTTCTTTTTAAATCGTAAATATGCTTTGATTGCAATGGTTGTGAGTGCTGTTGGTTTAGTTTTATTATTGTTTAATCCTGAAATTTTACCAAGATTAACGACGTTAGCTTATGCATTTGAAGATCGATTTATTATTTGGGATACGGGTTGGCGTATATTCTTAACCAATCCACTTATTGGTCGAGGAGCCATGAGTTACGTTAATTATTACTATCTTTTTGTTGATGAAGGTAAAATGCATGCACACCAATTATTGATTGATACTTTAGCAAACTTTGGCTTGTATGGGCTAATGCTTATATGTGTGAGTTTTTCCGGATATCTCAGAGAAACGTTGTCTGTCATAAATGATCGTACGATTCGTTCAGAGATAGGATTAATAACAAGTTTTATTGTAATTGTTTTATTTCACGGATTGATGGATATGGCAATATTCTGGTTGCAAACTGGCTTTATTTTCTTAGTCGTTATCTTAGTACCAATCAGTATATTGAGAAAAGTCGCTGAAATTGAAATTTAAATTGAATAAGGTCTTGCAATTTAGCGAGAGGCATGTTAATATATAAAAGTTGAGAAAACAAGTAGGAACATGCCGTTTCTCGCCAAGTGATGAATTGCTTGGCAAATAAACATTTTTAACATACTAATTTATGTGTATGTGTATATGTTTATGTAGTTACGGCGAGTTTATTTTTAATAAACTGGCCTTTTTATTTTGCCTAAATTCTATTTGTTAGATCATAAAATTATGGAGGTGGAAATCTATCGTTAAGGAATTAATAATTAACGAAGACATCCGTGCACGTGAATTGCGTGTAATTAGTGGAGATGGCGAGCAAATTGGAGTGAAATCTCTAAGTGACGCCCTAACCATTGCGGAATCTTTCGGATTAGATTTAGTACTTATGTCACCTAATGCCAAACCACCCGTTGCAAAAATCATGGATTATGGAAAGTATCGTTATGAAATGCAGAAAAAAGAAAAAGAGCAACGTAAAGCTCAAAAAATTGTTTCTGTAAAAGAAGTACGTTTAAGTCCAACCATTGATGATCATGATTATCAAACAAAATTGCGACAAGCAATTAAATTCTTAGAGAGTGGCGACAAAGTTAAAGCGAGCATTCGTTTTAGAGGTCGTGCAATTACTCATAAAGGATTAGGTAAAGATGTACTTGAGGACTTTATCGACGATACGAAAGATCTTTCAACGGTCGAAGTAAGGCCAAAAATGGAAGGACGCAGCATGTTTATCTTGCTTGCGCCAATCGCATCAAAAGACGCTGAATAAGCATCAATAATGTCACACTGTTTCATTTGAATGAAGCGGCTATCAACAGGAGGAATTATCATGCCAAAACAAAAAACTCACCGTGGACTAGCTAAACGTGTTAAGAAAACTGGTTCTGGTAAATTAAAACGTTCTAGAGCGTTTACAAGTCACCGTTTCCACGGTAAAACTAAAAAACAACGTCGTCAATTGCGTCATGCTACTACAGTTAGCGCTGGGGACTTCAAACGTATTAAACAACAAATCGCAGCACTATAATCGAACAAGGATTTCAAGGAGGAATAAATCATGGCACGTGTTAAAGGTGGATACGTTACGCGTCAACGTCGTAAACGTACAATTAAATTAGCAAAAGGTTATTACGGAGCTAAGAGCATTAGCTTCAAGATGGCTAAGCAACAAGTTATGAAATCATATACTTACGCTTACCGTGACCGTCGTCAGAAAAAACGTGATTTCCGTCGTTTATGGATTACACGTATTAACGCAGCAGCTCGTATGAACGGCTTAAGCTACAGCGTTTTAATGAACGGTTTGAAAAAAGCTGGTATCGAAGTTAACCGTAAAATGTTAGCTGATTTAGCAGTAAACGATGCAGCAGCATTCACTGCTTTAGCTGAACAAGCTAAACAAGCATTAGCATAAATCTAACTTTGAAATCCCTACATCTGTAGGGGTTTTTTCTTTTGTAAGGGATGATAAGTTTTATGTTGATTTACCAGACTTAGTATTCGCTTTGCTCGTAGTCAGAGCAAGCTCGTCGATTGAAATTTGCACCGCTTTTGAAAACAATTACTGAGCTATGATGGCATTTCAACCAAACTGAAGCTATATTATCAAGTTAAAAATACTGAATGAAATTTAAAAGTTGCAGACAAAAAAATTTGGAGGATATTTTTTTAATCATGTTCGAGTTCTTAAAACTGGAACACGATTTACTACCTATCGTGCTCGAGTTATTGAAACTGAGACATGATTCAAAGCTTTTCTGTAATAATCGTGTTTGAGTTCTTAAAACTGGGACACGATACGCTACCTATCGTGCTCGAGTTATTGAAACTGAGACATGATTCAAAGCTTTTCTGTAATAATCGTGTTTGAGTTCTTAAAACTGGAACACGATTCGCTACCTATCGTGCTCGAGTTATTGAAATTGAGACATGATTCAAAGCTTTTCTGTAATAATCGTGTTTGAGTTCTTAAAACTAGGACACGATTTACTACCTATCGTGCTCGAGTTATTGAAACTGAGACATGATTCAAAGCTCTCATATTTTATAAGAGAGTATAAATTTAGCTTTGAATGAATAGATTTTATTTCGGTCATCGCAATTATTTTCCAAGGCGCTAGTCGCTTTAAATGACTCGGTGAGGCAGGTTATTTTGTATCTCAATCGACGAGAAATTGTTTAATTTCCTTCGATCATAGTCAAATTAGCTTCATTAATTGCCTATTAAATGTACTGCAATGGTAAAACTCTATGGCAGGCTACGCATAGTAGTTCAACTAAAATCATGATAATTAATTAAGTAAAAAAAATTTAAACTAAGATTATATTACTTTGGATATAACCAAAGTTTGCTTGTTGAGATATGATTTGAATAAAATTAAAAAGCTGATATTGATAATGTCACTTTTTCATCAACTCTGTTAAACTGGTGTAGATATAACCGAAATGGGGGAAACTATGGAAGATATTAATCAAATAAATGAGTTGAACCAAAATGAAATATACATTGTGGAAGCAACAAAAAACTATGTGTTTGAACAGTTAAAAGATGATACTAGTGGTCATGATTGGTGGCATATCCATCGAGTGGTAAGTAATACAATCAAATTAGCCCGACTTGAAAAAACAGCCAATATGTTTATTTGTGTGATGGCAGCTTTGTTACATGACGTTATCGATGATAAATTAGTTGAGGATGAAGTAGAAGCGGTAGAAGCCGTTAAACAATTTATGACTGAACAATCTGTTGCGACTGAAGAACAAGCTTCTATACTCTCGATTATTTGTCATATGTCATTTAAAGGAGGGCAACAAGCACCTTTATCTACTATTGAAGGTTTTGTTGTTCAAGATGCTGATCGACTTGATGCAATTGGAGCGATTGGTATTGCGCGCACAATCTATTATTCTGGTTATAAAGGACGTCCAATCCACGATCCGGATTTGAAACCACGAGAAAACATGTCTTTGGAGGAGTATCGTAATGGTAAAGATACGGCCATCTTGCATTTTTATGAAAAACTTTTTAAGTTAAAAGATTTGATGAATACTGAAAGTGGACGTCAGATAGCAGAGGGGCGCCATGCATATTTAGTGGGGTATTTGGAGCAGTTCTACGCAGAATGGGATGCTGAAAGATAGTTACTCTTTACCAATATGTTCTTGCTTGACTTATGCTTAAAGATACTGTTAGACTAATCTTTGGAATTTTCTGGAGCACTTATAGTGCTCTTTATCTATTTAATTAATAAGGAGGTAAGTAATGAATTATATTTGGACTTATTTAAAAAGATACCCTAAGTATATTGTGATTGATTTTGTGATGGGAATGTCTTCTGTTTTAATCAACTTAGGTTTACCTACTATCTTTGCGTATATTATTGATAAGGCTATTATACCTGAAGATACTCAACTGCTTTATCGTTTAGGTGCGTTAATGTTGGCTGTTATTGTAGCGGGAGCAGCAGGGCGCATTATGTTAAGTTATGTCGCAAGTAAATTGACAACACTGATGATAAAGGATATGAGAAATGATTTATATGATAAAGTACAATTGTTTTCACATCATGAGTATGAACAAATAGGTGTTTCTTCATTAGTAACGAGAATTACTAATGATGCCTTTGTACTAATGCAATTTGCTGAAATGTCATTGCGTTTAGGTGTTATTTCACCAATGATGTTTATTGGTAGTATTATTATGATTATTCTAACGTCCCCGTCATTAGCTTGGTTTATGTTAGCTGCTCTACCAATTTTAGCGTTTGTCATTTATTTTATTGCAAAAAAATCAAGACCATTGTCTGAAGTGCAACAAACATCTTTAGATAACATTAACCAGTATGCACGTGAGAATTTAATGGGGTTGCGAGTGATTCGTGCTTTTACAAGAGAAAAATTTCAAGAGGATCGCTTTAAGAATGAAGTTGAAGATTATGCTTCAATTTCTGGTCGTTTATTCAAGTTAATGGGAGTGGCGTCGCCAGCATTCTTCCATATAATTATTTGGATGATTGTTTTAATTTTCTGGTTTGCCTTGAAGCCAATTGAAGCTGGCGAATTACAGGTTGGGAATTTAGTTGCTTTTATTGAGTATGTTTTTCATGCTTTATATTCATTTTTAATGTTCTCGAATATGTTTATGATGTATCCAAGAATGTCAGTTTCAGCTAAACGTTTAGAGGAAATAATGGATATGCCTATTTCAATCGAACCTAATCTAGATGGCATTACAGAAACTGAAACACGAGGTTATTTAGAGTTTGATAATGTGACATTTGCTTATCCAGGTGAAACAGAGAATCCTGTTTTGCATAATATTAGTTTTAAAACTAAACCTGGTGAAATTATTGCATTTATCGGTAGTACAGGAAGCGGTAAATCAACTTTAGTTCAATTAATTCCGCGTTTCTTCGATGTGACAATCGGAAGAATTCTGGTAGATGGTGTGGATGTTCGTAAGTATAATTTGAATGCCTTACGTCAAAAGGTTGGGTTTATTCCACAAAAAGCTTTGTTGTTTACTGGAACAATTGGAGACAATTTACGTTATGGTAAATATCATGCGACTGACAAAGAACTGGAGCGTGCAACAGATGTCGCTCAAGCAAAAGACTTTGTTGAGAAAACACAAGAGCGTTATCATTCATTTTTAGCAGAGGGTGGTAGTAACTTATCGGGTGGTCAAAAACAAAGGTTATCAATTGCTCGTGCTTTAGTTAAGAAACCGGACATTTATGTGTTTGATGATAGTTTCTCAGCGCTTGATTATAAGACTGATGCAGAATTACGTCGACGTTTGAAAGAAATTACGACCGAAGCCACAACTGTGATTGTTGCGCAACGTGTCACATCGATTATGAATGCTGATCAAATCATTGTATTAGATAAAGGTGAAATGGTAGGGCATGGTACGCATGATGAACTACTGGCAAACAATGAGATTTATCGTGCAATTGCAGAATCACAAATTAAAAATGCTTCGTTAGGAGAATAGGAGGTGACGAAAATGAAAACAAATAATGTAATTACAAAAATTTGGCGTTATTTACGTCACTATAAAGGATCGCTATTCTTATCATTTTTCATGGTGTTTCTTTCGGTTGCAATGACTGTTATTGAACCCTTTATGTTAGGTTTAGCAATTACTGAATTAAGTAGTAACTTAATAGAGATGGCTAGAGGAGTCGAAGGTGCTGGGATAAATTATGACTATATTTTCTGGGTTCTAGTGTTGTATACATTGCGTGGTTTAGTCAATCAATTTACGACATTCGGCTCAAACTACTTTATTACAATCGCCGTCCAAAATATGGTTCGAGATTTGAGAAATGATATTATTCATAAAATAAATTTGATCCCTGTTTCTTATTATGACCGTAATCAATTTGGGAATATTTTAGGACGCATTACAAGCGATGTGGAGTCTGTTTCGAACGCTCTACAACAAAGTTTGCTGCAAATTGTTAATGCGATTCTTTCGATTGTGTTTGTTTCAGCTATGATGCTGTGGTTAAATTGGAAATTAGCTATAATAATCCTCATAAGTATGCCGGTTTCCTATTTGGTAGCCCGTTATGTCGTAAAATTATCACAACCACATTTTAAAGCTCAAGCTGATGCTTTGGGACGTTTAAATGGTTTTGTTCAAGAAAGTTTTACTGGGTTTAACGTCATCAAATTGTATAGTCGTGAACAACAATCAAGTAAAGACTTCCAAAAAATCACGGAAGACTTACAAACAGTTGGATTTAAGGCTAGTTTCTTATCAGGGATGATGATGCCTTTAGTAAGTGTTGTGTCACACATTACTTACTTGCTTGTAGTGCTCGTAGGTGGAGCGTTAACAATTGCTGGGCGTTTGACGCTAGGTAATTTACAAGCATTCACGCAATATGTTAACCAAGTTAGTCAACCGATTCAGTTAATTTCTCAATTGTCTGGACCACTCCAAAGTGCTAGTGCGGCAATTAATCGTATCTATGAAGTGTTAGATCAAGAAGAAGAGCCTAATCAAGTATCTGCTAGCTTTGATAAGGAAGTAGCAGGTCATGTAACCTTTGAGAATGTCTCTTTCCAATATGTTGAGAATAAGCCATTAATCCGCGATTTCAATGTCGAAGTAAAACCTGGTGAAATGGTTGCGATTGTAGGGCCAACTGGTGCTGGTAAAACAACGATGATTAACTTATTAATGCGTTTCTATGATGTTACAAAAGGCGCAATTAAGGTTGATGGAATTGATATTCGAGATTTATCAAGAAAAGAACTGAGATCTCAATTTGGAATGGTTTTACAAGATGCTTGGTTATTCGAAGGTAGTATTAAAGAAAACCTACGCTTTGGTAAGTTGGACGCAACAGATGATGAAATTGTTGAAGCTGCTAAAGCTGCTAATGTGGATCATTTTATTCGCACTTTGCCAGGTGGCTATGATATGAAGATGAACCAAGAATCATCTAATATATCATTGGGGCAAAAGCAGTTACTGACAATAGCACGCGCCTTATTATCAGATCCAAAAATTCTAATTCTTGACGAAGCGACTAGTTCGGTTGATACTCGTCTAGAGCAACTCATTCAGAAAGCAATGAGCCGCTTAATGGAAGGTCGTACAAGTTTTGTGATTGCCCATCGTTTATCTACTATTCAGGAAGCTGATAAAATCTTAGTGATGGATAATGGACAAATTATTGAACAAGGTAACCATGAAACACTTTTAGAACAAAAAGGTTTCTACTACGACTTATACCAAAGTCAATTTAACAATAATTAATAATAAACAAGAAAAAAAGCGTGTCTTGCCAAACGTTTGGCAAGACACGCTTTTTTTGTCATATAAGGTTTTATAAGTTTTATGTTGATTTACCAAGCGTTGTAATTCGCTTAGCTTATTGTTTTCCAAGGCGGTGGTCGCCTTCAAAGCCTCACTGAAGTTAGTGCTTTTCCAGCTCAATCGGCTAGGTTCTGTCTAATTCGCTATGCTCAAAGTCAGAGCAAGCTATTCTATTAGTAGCGATGGATTGCCCTTTATACCGCTTTGGAAAGCAAGTCGCTGATCTACATTAAGTATTCCAACAAAAGTGATGATGCATTATCAAGTTAAGACTGCTAAACGAAATTAAATGTTCTCGTACTCATCCGAGGTTTTCTGATAGTATATGGAATTATAAGTTTTCGCTGGCTTAATGATATTTGAGTCTCGTTTTTCGTCAGATAGAGTAGTTAAATCAGCCAAAATCTAATTCAATGTTCAAACTCGCGGTTTGAGTTTGAACGTTGAGGGCTTCAAACATCAAACTCAGAAGCCGAGTTTAAACATTAAAAGGGAAGTATCACCTGTAAGGTGATATCAAATTAATGATTTGTCATGAGTGATAATAGATTTATAACTAGTTCAATTTCCATGCAGCATTTTTGTTAGTATAGCTTGAGGAAACCAGCTAGGCGGTATCATAATTTAAAATTTATTGGTATAAATCTTTAAATTGAGCTAAGCGTTCTAAATAAATTTTCAAATTTTCTGTACTCGATACATAGCTCGTTCTGAAATAACCTTGTCCTGCTTGACCGAAAACTGAACCTGGAGTCGTCGCTACTTGGACTTTTTCAGCTAAAGCCACACAGAAATCGACATCACTGCCGTTAAACCATGAGGGAACTTTAGTAAATAAGTAAAAGGCCCCAGCTGCTAAAACAGACTCAAAACCTAACGCTTCCATCCCAGCAAATAATAAATCTCTTCGCTCCTGATAAGATTGTTTCATCATTTGAATAGCGGCGTCACTACGTGGACTATAGGCTTCAATACTGGCATATTGAACTTGAGTAGTTGGTGAAGTAACAACTGCTTGATGTAAGGGATAAAAAGCATTTAATAATTCTGCTGGTCCAGCTAAAAAGGCAGACCGCCAACCTGTCATTGCGTGTGATTTAGATGCACCATTAACGAGTAGTGTTTGATCTGGAATAAAGCTTGCAATTGAAGTGTGGCTAGATTCGTATGAAAATTCTGAATAAACTTCATCCGCAATCACAAATATTTGATGCTTTTTAATAATTGCTGCTAACTCTTTGATTTCTTCAGCTGAATAGGTAACACCTGTAGGGTTGGTGGGGAAATTAAAAACGAGTGCTTTAACGTTACTATTCTCCAAGATTGCCTTTTCTAGCTGATCTGGCGTTAGTTTAAAATCAGATTTTGAAACGTCAATTGGAACAGTCTCGCCGCCGGCAAGAACTATTTGAGTTTGATAAATCACATAACTAGGGTCAACGACTAAAATTTGATCGCTTGGATTGATTAGGCCAATCAGTGCCAGATATAAGGCTTCAGTAGCACCAGCAGTAACAATGATTTCATCTTCTGCTGAATAATCTAATAGATACTTTCGCTTTAAATAGTGACTGATTTCTTCTCTTAACTCAAGAACACCTCTAGAATGAGAATAGAAACTTTGGTTAGCTTGAATAGATGCAATGGCAGCTTCTTTAATATTTTCTGGTGTAGGGAAGTCTGGTTCGCCGATATTAAAGGCAATTAGACCTTCGATGTGACTAATTCGGTCGTTAAATGTACGGATTTCATTTTCAGGTGCAGCTTTAACATGTTGATTAATAGAGTGATAATTCATTGGATAAGGTCCTTTCTGAAATAAATTAATAAAAATAGTGTATCATAATTGGGTTTAAAATGAAAAACAAATTAAAAAAAGCTTGCATTATTAAAATGAATCTATTATACTAGGTATAAATATTAAATGCGAAGACGTGAAAAGTATATTTATAACATTTTATAGAGAACTCATGCTTGGTGGAAGTGAGTATTTGGCGTAAATAGAAAATGGCCACTGAGCAGTCATTCTGAATGCAAGTCAATAAGGATGAACGGATGCAACCGTTAAAATGCCCCAGTATAACAGTGTTTATTCAATGCGTACTGGATGAGGTTATGTTAGTGATGGCATAATAAAGTAAGGTGGTACCACGAGAATTTGACTCTCGTCCTTTTTGTAGGACGGGATTTTTTTGTCGTTTAGTTGTATAGATTTATTTAGAAAAGGAGAAAGTATTATGAAAAAATGGTTAAAAGGTTTAAGTGTCGTAGGTTTAGCAGCTAGCTTATTAGTAGGTGCCGCAAGTTCAAGCACAGTTGCAGCTCAAGGAGAATTCGATGGAGAAAAAGTAACCGTTGGGATTGTTTCAGGTCCAGCAGAAGATGTCTGGCAAGTGGTTGTAGATAAAGCTGCAGCTGATGGTATTGAAGTTGAATTGATTTTATTTAATGATTATGTTCAACCGAATATTGCTTTAGCTGATGGGTCAATCGATTTAAACGCCTTCCAACATGTTGCTTTCTTAGAAAATTGGAATGAGGCAAATGAAGAAGATTTATCTCCAGTAGGTTTTACCTTTGTTTCACCTATGGGGGCATACTCTGAAAAATTAACGTCTTTTGATGAGTTAGAAGATGGAGCTACAATTGCAATTCCAAATGACCCAACAAATGGTGGACGTGCAATTCTTGGATTGGAAATTGCTGGACTAATTGAAGTAGACGATGAAGCAGGCTATTTACCAACACTAGATGATATTACAGATAACCCCAAAAATCTTGAATTTCAAGAATTAGATGCTGCGCAATTACCAATCATCTTACCAGATGTTGCAGCAGCGTTTATTAACTTAAACTTTGCGACAGATGCAGGCTTATCATTGACTGAGGATACAATTTTTGTTGATGCTGACCATCCTGAAGAATTAAGTGAAGCTTACCGTAATGTTATTGTGGCTAAAGGCGACAATGTGGATAATCCTTTATATTTACAAATTGCAGCTTACTACCAAACTGTAGAAGTAGCGCAAGCATTATACGATACAACGAACAATGGAGATAAACCAGCGTGGGAAAATGCCCCAGTTATCGGTGAAGATGGCGTAGTAGAAGAATAGAATAATACCTAAAAACCCCTTGCAGCTTAGTATGACTGCAAGGGGTTTATTTGATATGTAAAAGCCGGTATTAATGTCCCGAATTAATTGAATATTATCTTCAATGTTTGCGCAAAATAGCCAAATGCGGTTTATGGTCCGTGTTATGCTCCAAGCAATACTCTTCCATAACATCATCTAATTGACTCAGAATATTTTGTTGTGTAATTGGGCCGTCAAGCACAAAACCATCGATGTTATTTTCAAAAATAACAAGAGAGGGTGTATGTTCAACTTGCATATCGACTGCAATTTTTTGGTCGTTTAAGTAGAGTTTTCTGACGAAATCTGATTTGTAATCTTCTTTAAAAATATCAACATCTAAGCCAACATCCGCAACTAAATCTAGAATGAACTCTTTAGTGAATAAGTCAAAATCACTTTGGATTTGTTGTTGCATTTTCATTAGAAAAATACGTCCTTTACGCTTGCCTTGCATCGAAGCTGCCTTATATGCTAACGACGCTTGATAAACAGTTCGATAAATTTGATTACGGGTTTGTAAGTCGTTGGATGGAGCTCCCATGTGCTCCATAAATTCTGTGACTATTTTTTGATTATGAAATGTCAGAATATGAACGTCAACTTTAGCAGCAATTCTTTCAACTGCAAGATTTAACTCTTGTTCTGCATAGTAACTTTTTCGACCTAACGGATTAACGAATAAATAAAATTCAAATAATCTTGGGATGCCATTTACCTGATATTCAACTTGATAACTAGGTAACATCTTGTATCCCTCCTTCGTACATGTCGTATACCTCACTAACATAATAGCAAATAATCTATACTTATTCTATCGAAATGACTTATTCAAAAATACGCTATTAGTAACTAAGCTTATAATATTTTGAAGCGCGGCTTAATTTGGTTTCTGCTTGTTTCATTTGAATGCCAAATTGTTCGATAAAATGTTTAAATTCAGTAGTAGCTTCAATTAACTGAGTCGTTTCTAACTCTAATTCGTAGTCTTCAGCATTCGAATAGACACTGTGATCTAAAGCAAATTCACCAAAACTGACTGGGATTAACCAACGGCTAGTTTTGATATCATAAGTTTGCTTAAGGTCTTCTATTTTGATTGCGTTTTGCGAGAGAAAACGTAACAGTTGTTCATCATAAATAGCCCCAACTTCAATGTTGTGTTTAGGGATTAAAGTAGTCGGATTAGTCTGATGGTATTCATGGGATTGAAATTCATTTTGACGATGTTTAATCGTCCAAACACTACTCGTTTCAAAGTTGCGTAGACGTAAAGCAGCATCAATTTCTTTTAAGGCTGAGTCTGTCGTGTCATAATAGGTGTTGTGCTGTTTTATATTAGGTTGCTGATTATCAAGCTGCCAATGTAGGAGTAGTTGTTTGAATTGATCTTCGGTTAGTAAAACCTTTAATTCTTGTTCTAATTCGAAAGCCATGGGACTTTACCTACCTTTTCTTATTTAAAATATGAAATTGAATTCACTTTAGCTTATCATATTTTGTCTGAAGTACATAATTATAAAATAAAGTATGCTAAAATGGGTCTGTATGTAATTTATAGAAGTCATTTTACAGTTGAGGTGATGTAGATGTTAGCAGATGATTTTATAGAAGATTGGGATTTATTTTTAGCGCCTTACCAACAGGCCGTTGAAGAATTGAAGTTGAAACTAAAAAATATTCGAAAAGAATATCATGCCTTAAATCGGCATGCTCCGATTGAGTTTGTAACAGGGCGAACCAAAACAAAAGAGAGTATTCTTGAGAAAATGCATGTGCGAAATATTGCGCCTGAAGCTATATTAGACGGTGTTCAAGATATTGCAGGCATTCGCATCATGTGTCAATTTGTAGAAGATATCTATGAAGTAGCAAATTTACTCATGAATCGTAAAGATTTTAAAGTAATTCTGATTAGAGATTATATTCAACATCGTAAGCCAAGCGGGTATCGTTCTTACCATATGGTGTTAGAATACCCTGTACAGCGTGCTTCAGGAGAAGTTTCAGTGATTGTTGAAGTTCAAATACGTACGTTAGCAATGAATTTTTGGGCGACCATTGAACATTCATTGAATTATAAATATAGTGGAGAATATCCTGAAGTAATCTTGAAACGTTTAGAAAGAGCATCTGAAGCTGCTTTCCTGTTAGACGAAGAGATGTCAGAGATTAGAGAAGAAATACGTGAAGCGATTCAAATATTTGATCGACGCTAGAGAAGATAGGCGGCCGTTTACGTGCAACAAGGAGTGAGCTAATGGAAAAAAATGTTTTGATTTATTCAAACAATAACCCTCAATCTCTTAAATTAAAAGAAGAATTAATTACTAAAATAAAAGCGACTGATATAAGAATTGTAGATGAAAATGAGGCACCGGACTTCATTATCTCCATCGGAGGAGATGGGACTCTTTTATCTGCTTTTCATGAATTTAAACATTATGTCAATTCAACGCGTTTTATTGGAATTCATACAGGGCATTTAGGTTTTTATGCCGATTGGCAAAATTTTGAACTTGATGAAGTCATTGAAGGGATTAGGCAGTCAAAAGGTGAATCAGTGAGTTATCCACTCTTAAAAGTTGAAATGACTTTAACAGATAATTCGACTAAAAACGATCTTGCGCTTAATGAGTTTTCAGTGCGCTCGTTCAAAGGCACGATGGTCTGCGAAGTATATATTAAGGAACATTTCTTTGAAACATTTAGAGGAGATGGAATTTGTATTTCAACACCCACAGGTTCTACTGGCTTAAATAAGGCATTAGGTGGAGCGGTTATTCATCCACGCCTTGATGCCATTCAATTGACAGAAATGGCATCTGTTAACAATCGAGTGTATCGAACATTAAGTTCTTCGATGATAATTCCTCGGGACGAGTGGTTTGTTTTACATTTAACTGATGAAGAGGATGACCGAAGCATTTCAATTGATAATATGAGCTTCAACCATATGCCAGTCAAAATGATTAGGTTACAACTAGCAGCTGAAAGAATTCGCTTTGCTAGTTTTAGACATATGCATTTCTGGGATCGAGTGGAAAATTCATTTATTGGTCGTAAGCAAGGACGCCTTCAAGGGCAACCAAGCGGTAGCATGAATTATTTAAAATAAAGAATCTGAGACATGATAGGAGTATATCTTAATGAAAAACTGGATAAAATTTTTAGGTTTATCGAGCGCATTGTTATTATTGGTTGCATGTAATCAAGAAACTTCTACTCAAGAAGCAAGTTCATCTGAAGCAGTGGCAAGTGAAGAATCAGTTGAATTAGTTGACCAAGCGGTGAACTTTGATGAAGGCACACAATTACTAACCATGGATGAAACTGAAAAAAAAGAACGCTATTCTGAGTTAGATATGATTGATATCTATACTGGTGAGACCGAAACGGCTGACACTTATAGTCAAATTAATAACATAGAAACGGAGAAAGACTATGCAGAATTGTTGGTTTCAACTAATGAAAAGCCAGCGATTGTCTATTTAGGCTTTAATGAATGTCCATTCTGTAAAGTGTTTACTCCTAAAATAAACCAACTCGCAAGTGAGATGGGGATTGAAATTTATTATTACAATACAAAAGAACACGCTGAAGATGCAACGTTTGCCTCAGCAATGCAATTATATAACGTTGAGACAGTGCCTCATGCATTTATTGTAGAAAATGCGAAGGCGGGTAGTAAAGTCAATCATGAAAGCACTATGTTAGAAATAGAGGCTTTTCTACAAGAATATTTAGAAATACAGTAATAGAAAGACAGGAAAATCGTTGGAGTTTATTTGGAATTATTCGGCTGACAAGCCAAGTACAATCAAATCGTTTTTAAAAGAGTTAGATATTCCGCGTTCATTTATATCGTGGGTAAAATTCTCAGGTAGTATTCAGTTAAATGGTCAAGAAGTGACGGTAAGAAAAGATATAAAAGCGGGAGATGCAGTCTCTTTAGTGACAGCCAATGAACAAGGTTATGATACCGTAATACCTGCTTATGATGGAATCGAGGTAGTTTATGAAGATCGGGACTTGTTGGTTGTTAATAAGCCTGTGGACGTCGTTTCTATTCCATCCATCAAGAATCCGAGCAGCTCAATGGCGAATAGAATTCGTGGCTATTATATGGAGAAACAATATGCGGACCAAGTTATTCATATCGTTACACGACTAGACCGAGACACTTCGGGTTTAATGCTGATTGCGAAACATCGCTTGGCTCACGCTTTATTAGACCGTCAAATTCAAGCCCGTAAAATTATCAAAATATATTATGCCATCAGCTCGCGAGCTGATTGGCTAGAGCATGGGTTGATCGATGCACCGATAGCGAGAGATGAAGACTCGATTATTACGCGTAGGGTTCATGAGTCTGGAAAGCAAGCGATGACTGAATATTGGCTTGAGGAATCATTAACGAATAGTAGTTTATTAAAGTTACAGTTACATACAGGACGGACTCATCAAATTAGAGTTCATATGCAACATTTAGATGGAGCATTGGTGGGTGATGATCTTTATGGTGGGATAATGACAGAGCCATTGATGCGACAAGCACTTCATTGTGGCGAATTGAGGTTTAAGCAACCATTTACGGGTGAAGAACTTGTCATCAAACAATCTTTACCCTCTGATATGCAAGAGTGGATAAATTTGAATCGAGCATGATAAACTATTAGAGTGAATGAAATAATTAGGAGGTTCAAACATGGAGGTTTTTGAACGTTCTTTTGAAGAGAACATTGAAATTTTACAAAAATTATTAAAAGGTAATCGAATGACGCGATTCAGAACTGAATATTTAGCATTACACTCTTATGACCAAGCTAAAATATTTTTGGCTTTTGAAGAAGAATATCGCGAAAAGGTTTATCAGTATTTATCACCCTCTGAATTAGCAAATGTATTTGATTCGGTGGAAACTGAACAGCACGAGTATATGGATGTTTATTTTGAAGAGATGAATAATACTTATGCAGCAGCAGTTTTAGGTGACATGTATGCGGATAATGCGGTGGATATCTTAAATAATTTAAGTGACCGTGAACGCGTGAATATTTATATGCATTTAATGAAACCAGCGAGTGCTCGTGAAATTAGTCAATTGATTAATTATTTAGACGATACTGCTGGTTCAATTATGACTACTGAGTTTGTTTCAGTTCAAGAAGGCGAAGATTTAAAAAGTGCTTACCAACATTTGAAAAATGTGGCAAGCTCGGCAGAAACGATTTATTATGTCTATGTAGTGGATGATAATAAACGTTTAGTGGGTGTAATCTCGCTGAGAGATTTAATCTTGAATGAAGATTCTAAATTGATTCGTGATATTATGAATACGCGTGTTATCGCGGTTCAAGTGAATGATGACCAAGAAGAAGTAGCTAAAATGGTTATGGATTACAATTTATTAGCACTGCCTGTAGTAGGGTTTGATCAGGAATTATTAGGAATTATTACGGTCGATGATATTATTGACGTTATTCAAGAAGAAGCAGATAGTGACTACTCTGGTTTAGCAGCGGTTAATGTTAATGAAGAACATGAAACGCCATTTGGTGCTGCCAAAAGTAGATTACCTTGGTTGATTACTTTGTTATTCCTAGGTTTAGGAACAGCATCATTAATTAGTCAGTACGAAGAAGTCATTGCGACAGCTAGTGTACTTTCATCATTTGTAACGTTAATTACGGGGACAGCAGGGAATGCGGGAACTCAGTCTTTAGCGGTTGCGGTTAGAAAATTAGCTAATAAATCGGAGGAGGATAATTTCTTTAATTCCTTAACATTTGAATTGTTGACAGGTGTTTTTACAGCAATTATTGTAGGGGCAACGATAGCTGTTGTCGCTGGATTATGGAAGCAAAACTTTATCTTAGGTTTTGTGATTGGTATTGCAATGGCAGCAGCAATTATTGTTGCGAACTTAGCTGGTGCTTTAATCCCTAAATTAATGACACGTCTCGGCTTTGATCCAGCGGTCGCCAGTGGACCTTTTATTTCGACGTTGAGTGACTTAACTTCGGTATTAATCTACTTCTCGATTGCTTCATTATTTTTAGAGCAGTTAACTTATTAGGATTTTGAATGATTTAAAGTTTAACTATTGAAATAAAAGACTGTTACTACGCATTATGTGTGGTAACAGTCTTTTTGCATTATAGATGGTTATAAGATTAGCGTTGATTTACTATGTTTTGTACTACGCCCAGCTTATTGTTTATCCAAGGCTGTGCTTGCTTTCGAAAATTTGCTGATGTTCGGGCTTTTCAGCTCAATCAACTGGAATCCGTATACTGCATTTTGCACATAATTAGAGCAGTCGTTTCAACTAGTAGCGATGATCTCTCTGTTATACTGCTTTGAAAAACTAGTTAATGTGTGATGTGCTAAAGTACCCCGAAAAGCACCTCGCTATCTGAGCGACGTTCCGAAGTCCCACTGAAAACCCTTCGCTCCAAAAACTAGGGGCCGAAAATCGGAAAAAGTATTATTAGGCTACCTTAGTAAATGAAGCCTGAAATAAACTAAAAGACTTCATTAAAGGAATTTGATTTTGGTTTTAATGATTTAGCCATGTCGTGATGGAGAATGTTAGCATCCATGTAACCGACTTCGTTGGCAATGTTAAAGCCTAGTTTTTCATAAAAGGGAATCACAGTATCTTGTGCTGATAAGATTAATTCTTTGGCGCCTTGCTCGATTGCCCATTTTTCAACATTCTGCATGAGTTGTAAACCGATGTGTTGACCTCGAACAGCTTTCGAAACAGCTACTCGTTGAATCTTTAAAACATTCGGTTTAATAAAATAAACACGAGATGTAGCAACAGGTTGCTCATTTAAGTACCCCACAATATGCCAACGCTGATCATCTTCGCCGTCGATTTCTAACGCTACATCAACATTCTGTTCTTTAATAAAAACTTTTTCACGGATGCTTAATGCATCTCGATATTCGGGAGAGTGTGTACCCTCGAACCATTCGAATTTTAACATTTGAAACTCCTCCCATAAATCAGTATGATGAAACTATCTTACATTTTATGTTAATCGATGTAAATAAATTTCTGAAAGAAGGATTTATCATGACAGAATTCCAATTGACTCAAGAAGCTAGACAACGTTTAGAAAGAATTGCTGACTTAACGAATACACCATCACCAACAGGATTTACACAAATTATTATGAAGAAAATTTCGGATCACTTAACTGCTCAAGGTATAGAGTATCAAATGACTCCAAAAGGCGGATTACTTGTAAGTCTTGCTGGGAACAACACTCAAGAACAACGCTATGTTACAGCTCATGTGGATACTTTAGGAGCAATGGTTAGAGCGATAAAGCCAGACGGTCGTTTAAAAATCGATTTAATTGGAGGCTTTAGCTATAATTCAATTGATGGGAATTATTGTAAAATTTATGGAAGTCGTTCAGGTAAAGACTTTGATGGGACGATTTTAATGCATCAAACAAGCGTTCATGTTTATAAGGAAGCGCGTAATGGGGAACGCAATCAAGATAACATGGAAGTACGTTTAGATCACGAGGTACATAATCCGCAAGACGTAGCTGAATTAGGTATTTCAGTGGGGGACTTTATTAGTTTCGATCCAAGTGTTCAAATCACAGAAACTGGATATATTAAATCAAGACATTTAGACGATAAAGTTAGTGTTGCCTTGTTATTAGAAATAATTGAACGCGTTAAGACAGGGGAAGTGGCGTTAGCTCATACGACACACTTCTATATTTCGAATAACGAAGAAATTGGTTATGGAGGAAACTCAAATATCCCTGCAGAAGTTGTCGAATATTTGGCAGTCGATATGGGTGCTTTAGGTGATGATCAAACTTCTGATGAATATACTGTATCAATTTGTGCAAAAGACGGCTCAGGTCCTTATAATTTACAATTACGTAATCATTTAGTAGATTTATGTGAGAATGGCTCAATCGCCTATCAAGTCGATATTTATCCATTTTATAGTAGCGATGCTTCGGCGGCAATGAAGGCAGGAGCAGATGTACGACATGCGTTGATTGGTGCTGGTATTGATGCGAGCCATGCTTATGAGCGTACACATATCAAATCAATAGATGCTACTTATGACTTACTAGTAGCCTATTTAACTCAACCGATGTTGTCAATTAATTAATCGCAAACCATATTCTAGAAACGTTATTTAAACTGAACAACTCATTTACTGCCAATTAACTGCAGTTTTTCAAAATAATTAATGCTATATTTTGTGATTTTTGTTATGATTGTTGAATAAGAGAAAAAGTAGGCACATTATATATTTAGATAGAGTGGCCGGAGAAGGTGGATTTATGGCTGAAATCGGAGAAGTATCATTAAGTTTACTAGGGTATAATCGCAGTCAAGTGATGAAGTTAGTCGAGGAAAAGGAAGCTCGCATTAAGTCACTTGAAAGTGAGATAAGCGAGTCAATGAACAAGATTCAAGCGTTAGAAGAGAAAGTATCTTATTTCGAGGGAATTGAACAAGCGCTAAAAGATGGTGTGCTTGATGCGCGTGTGACAGGTAATACAATTGTTGAAGAAGCAACAAATGAGGCAAGCAAAATCAAAGAGCGTACAACAGAGCAAGTTATTCAATTCAAAGAGGAGTTTGCTTACAATAGCCGTGAATTAGTTGGGAATGGTAGCCATTTAAAAGATTCATTGAAAGAAATGAAACAAGAAATGTTGGATATCTTAGCTAATTATCAAGATATGTTGAAGAAAACAGACTTTGATGAAATTTACCCAGAAAATCAAATTGAGCGATTACTGCTACAAGTTGATGCTTATGAAGAAGATGGATATTTTGATGAAGTGTCAATGAGTGATGAACCAAGTCAAGCTTCGCCAGAGAATAACTTGAGTGAAAGCGAAAAACGCGAGTTGGAAAAATTAATTCAAGATGTGATTGCGAATGAAAAACAATCAGAAGCAGCTTTTGATATTGAAGATTTAGATTTAAATAACAAATTAGTTGATTTTAAACGTGTTAAAGGCAGTAATTAATGAGTTGAATTCTAAAGCGAACAATACTTAGGTGTTGTTCGACTTTTTTGAGTAATGATAATTTTTAATAGAGAGTGAGTATGGTGAATTTAATGAGTGAAAAGTTAGCAAAAGAAGTAAAGAAACGCCGCACTTTTGCGATTATCTCTCACCCGGATGCGGGTAAGACGACAATTACTGAACAATTGCTTTTGTTTAGTGGGGCAATACGTGAAGCAGGAACTGTTAAGGCCAAAGGTAAGAAATCGAATAAATTTGCGAAATCAGACTGGATGGAAATTGAAAAGCAACGTGGGATTTCCGTAACAAGTTCTGTGATGCAAGTAGACTATGATGGCTTCCAAGTTAATATTCTGGATACACCTGGACATGAGGATTTCTCAGAAGATACGTATCGTACATTGATGGCTGTGGATGCAGCTGTCATGGTAGTGGACTCTGGTAAAGGGATTGAACCACAAACTAAAAAGTTATTTGAAGTTTGTAGTATGCGAGGGATTCCCATCTTTACTTTCATGAATAAGTTAGACCGTGATGGTCGTGAACCATTAGAATTAGTGGCTGAGTTAGAGGATGTTTTAGGCATCCAAGCCTATCCAATGAACTGGCCAATGGGTATGGGGAAAAACTTATTAGGTTTATATGACTTATATAATAAACGTGTAGAATTACGTCTAAACGAAGAAAGTGATGAAACAGAAGCTTACATTCCATTGGATGAGGATGGAGAAGCTGAAGGAGAACATTCTTTTAAGTCATCTTCTATTTATAGTCAAGCGATTGAAGATGCAACGTTATTACATGAAGCAGGTAACGAGTTCGATCGAGAAGCGATTGATGCTGGTAAATTAACACCAGTTTTCTTTGGTTCAGCTTTAACAGGATTTGGTGTTCAAACATTCTTTGATGCTTTTGTGGACTTAGCACCCGCTCCGTCAGAAACGGAAGCAATGGACGAAGTGGTAATTGAACCAGAAGATCCGCGCTTTACAGGTTTTATCTTTAAAATTCAAGCAAATATGAATCCTGCTCATCGTGACCGCATTGCTTTTGTTAGAGTATGTTCAGGAAATTTCGAAAAAGGCATGTCTGTAACGTTAAACCGTACTGGTAAAACATTACGTATGGCACATACGACACAATTTATGGCAGATGCTCGCGAAGAAGTTCAAGATGCCATTGCTGGAGATATTATCGGTTTATACGATACAGGCAACTTACAAATTGGTGATACGATTTATTCAGGGAATAAATCCGTACAATTTAAACCACTGCCACAATTTACACCTGAACTATTTATGCGAGTGACACCGAAAAATGTCATGAAGCAAAAATCATTCCATAAGGGAATTGAGCAGTTAGTACAAGAAGGTGCTATTCAAATGTATAAAACTTACCATACTGAAGAATACATTGTAGGTGCGGTAGGACAATTACAATTTGAGGTATTCCAGTACCGCTTATTACATGAATACAATGCTGAAGTGGTTATGACGCCAATGGGCTCTAAGATTGCGCGTTGGATTGATCCTAAAGATTTAAATCCAAAGATGTCATCAAGCCGAAACTTGTTAACGCGTGACCGCTTTGATAATCCAGTATTTTTATTTGAGAATACTTTTGCAGAAAACTGGTTTAAAGATAAATATCCAGAAATTGAATTGAAACAATTACTATAACCTGGATTATTCACTTAACCAACACTAACTGTCATAAAGCTTATTAAATAAACAGTTCAATTTAATTAGTTTTGCACCAAATAGGTGCAAAAAAAGAGACCCCCTGTATACTAATGTTAACCACAACATACTAGAAAGGGAGTTCTCATATGTCTACTATACAGAAAATTAAAGCGCAATTCAATCCTCAAGTTATCGTCACCAATCAAGGAGGCGACATTAGTGTTGATGGCGGTCTCCTCTTAATCAAAGAATTCTTTCACAACATTCGATTAACGGATCGGGTCAAACATTTTATTCCGTTTACTCAGAAGCGCTCGAATGCGTACCATTCCAATGAGAGCCTATTTGAAAGCGCACTTTTCCAGTACTTCGGCGGTTACTTTCAAG
>NZ_WJQT01000010.1 GCF_009659375.1 Fundicoccus ignavus | reverse complement strand
TACGAAGTTCGATTACAGTAAATTTTAAAAAATACACTCTTTGAGCTTATTTGGTGTGCCCTCAATTTCTAAAATTTAACGTAATGTTTTTACAACTTATTGCTTGACTTTATATAGTTAGTCTTTCTAAATTAATTGAAGTCTTCATAAAGCCTTATCGATTCCCATTTCCTATACACGACCTCAAAGGGCCCAACATACTCAAAACAGATTCAACTAAGGATATGAAGCGGACCAGTTTTTTGTACGGTCTAAAAAAGACCTAAAGAACCTACGATCTCTCCTTCATAATCTACTATAAAAAAATAGTAGTGAGTAATCCACCGTCGTGGTTTACTCACTACTAATCTTAGTATGTTTTTTATATATGGTTTTATAATTTTTAAGTTGATTTAATAACTTTTGTACTACGCTCAGCTGATTGTTTTCCAAGGCGGAGGTCGCTTTTAAAGCCTCGCGGTTGTGAGGGCTTTTTCAGCTCAATCGGCTGGGCTCTGTCTATTTCGCTGTGCTCATAGTCAGAGCAAGCTACGCCGATTGCCCTATATACCGCTTTGGAAAATAATAAGCTGAGCTACGTTGAGTATTCCGACGAAAGTAAAGCAATATAATCAGGTTAAAACTGCTAAACGGAATTTAAAGACTTCGGAGTCGACCGAGGTTTTCTCATGACCAGTCAATCAATCGAACCCCCAAGTTGGTAAAAAATAGGAAACATCCCCCACTTTACTCCACTATTCAGAAACGTTGATTTATAAAGGATTACACGATGTTGGTGGTTAAGTTGAGGGATTTTTTGATGAAAAAAGGAAAAAAAGTGGTAGAAAGTGGTGGGGTGTGGTAGACTAAAGTTAACTTAGAAAGGGGAGGTCTCGGTCATGCTAATTGGAGAATTTCAACATAATATTGATACCAAAGGCAGACTGATTATGCCCGCTAAGTTTCGTTCAGAGTTAGGACAACAATTTGTCATAACTCGAGGTTTGGACGGATGCTTATTTGGTTATCCAATGGAAAGTTGGATAGCCCTACAAGAGAAATTAAAGCAATTACCGTTAGCCAAAAAAGATGCCCGTAAATTTACTCGATTTTTCTATTCGGCTGCCACTGAAGTAGAAATTGATAAGCAAGGGCGCGTAAATATACCACAGAATTTAATTGACTTTGCTAAGATCGATAAGGAATGTCGCGTGATCGGCGTATCGGACCGAATTGAGATTTGGAGTAGCGATCAATGGGATTCATTTGCAGAAGAAGCTGAAGAAGATTTTGAAGCAATTGCAGAAGAGATGATAGATTTTGGATTTTAATCAATGGGGTGAACAAGGTGCAATTTGAGCACGAAACAGTTTTGTTAAGAGAAACCATAGATGGACTAGAGATTAATCCTAATGGAGTTTATGTTGATTGCACGCTTGGTGGTGCAGGACATGCACAATATATACTTTCACAATTAAGTGACAAGGGAAAATTGTATGCATTTGACCAAGATATTAATGCTATTAATAACGCTAAAGAAGTTTTAAAAGAAGAGTATGCACAAGGAAAAGTTGTATTTATTCATAGTAACTTTAGAAATTTAAAAGAGGAATTGGCTAACTTGTCAATTCGTTATGTTGATGGAATTTACTATGATTTGGGTGTTTCATCACCTCAATTAGATCATGCAGATAGGGGATTTAGTTATCATCAAGAAGCAAAATTAGATATGAGAATGGATCAGTCGCAAGAATTGTCAGCTTACGAAGTGGTTAATTATTGGTCATATGAACAATTAGTTAAAATCATCTTCCGTTATGGAGAAGAAAAATTTGCTAAACGTATTGTAAGGTCGATTGAACAAACTCGTGAGAAGAAACCGATTGAATATACAACTGAACTTGCTGAAATAGTAAAATTAGCAATTCCAGCAGCTACAAGACGTACTGGTGGACACCCAGCTAAGAAAACTTTCCAAGCTATTAGAATTGCTGTAAATGACGAATTAGGTTCAATTGAAGAATCCTTAGAGCAGGCGTTAGACCTTTTAAAAGTTGGGGGTAGATTATCTGTTATTTCTTTCCACTCACTTGAAGACCGTTTGGTTAAACAAATGTTTAAGCAAGTAAGTACACCACCAGAAACGCCAAATAATTTACCGTTATTACCAGAGCAAATGAAACCAGCATATCGCTTAGTAAATCGCAAACCAATCCTAGCATCGAATGAGGAATTAGAGCATAATAATCGTTCGAGAAGTGCAAAATTAAGAATTATCGAAAGACAAATTATCAACGAATAAAGCAATCAGATTGAAATACATTGATTATATTAAAGTAATGAAATTAGACTATGATAGGGAGGGACAAATGTGGCCGAAAGAGTAAAAAACTTTGAAGTAGATTATTCTAAAAAGTACGACCAAGCAGTATCTGAACAAGTCGGTAAATATGAAACGAGTATTGCAACTCAAAGTTTACCTGCACAAGGGGGTCAACATTACCAGACAACCAGTCCAGATACATATGCCGCTTTGTCTCGTAACCAATCAAATCGTTTGGTATTAACTGCTTTAGAACAATGTTATTTAGTCGGGATTGCAGCGATTGTAATTTGTTTGACTATTTGTAATTTAGTGATACAGTATAAAGATAATCAGCTTGCTGCAGCAACTTATGAGTATCAAACTAAAACGTCAGAAGTTAGCAATCAAACAGATTTGCTCTTGACGGAATTAGCTGCTAAGTATGATTACAACACAATTAAACAAATTGCCATGGATAATGGTATGACATTGCAGAAATCACAAGTAAGGAATGTTGGTGAATGAGAAAGTTTAAAACGAATTCAGACACGCGTAAAAATGTGACAACATTAGCGTTTTTATCCCTAGCTGTGGGGGTTTTACTTATCTTAAGATTCGGCCAGTTAATGATTAATAAGACTGTAAATAATATTGACTTAGTTGAGTATGGTCAAAATAATGATATGGGAAGTAGTATTACAGAAGCAAGGCGTGGGACCATTTTTGATCAGAATGGGCAGCCGATTGCTATGGATACTACTTCTTATTCTATGTATGCAGTATTAAATAGTAGTTGGGACGATAATGAGGTAGTTGATACAGATTATACGGCAAGAGTCTTGTCAAACTATCTTGACTTAACTCAAGATGAAATTTTAACTATTTTATTAAATCCAGACGCAAATCAAGTTGAATTTGGTGAAGCAGGTAAGAATATTACACCGGACACTAAAACATTGATTGACAATGAGAATTTACCCGGTATAAAATTTGATAGTCAAGTTAAGCGACAATATGTAAATGATTATTTCGCCTCACACTTAATTGGTTATGCTGTTACAGAATTTGATGAGGAACTTAATACCACTGTCCTAAAAGGACAAATCGGGATTGAGAGTGGCTTAGATGGTAGATTAAGTGGCATTGATCAATATAAAACTAACTTAGATAATAATATACAAGCAGACTATTTATCAGGTGATGATGTTTATTTAACCCTTGATTCGAGATTGCAAAACTTTATGGAAGATTTGTTAGATATTAATTATAAACGTTATCAACCTGAAGAAGTTAGTGCATATCTAGTCGAAGTCGAAACGGGTCGCTTACTAACGGCAGCCCAGAGACCGAGCTTTAATCTCAATACACGAGAAGGGATTGAACAGAAGTGGACAAATATGCTGGTTGAAGAAGCTTTTGAACCAGGCTCCACTATCAAAATATTAACCCTCGCAACATCTTATGACTTAGGGCTTTATCAACCAGGCGAAACATTCATGTCGGGTGAAGTAGCGGTTTATGATCAAATTGTTCGAGATTATAACTTGTATGGATGGGGAGAAATTACGTTTGATGAAGGTCTCTCGCGTTCTAGTAACGTTGGCGTTGTTAAACTAGTTGAGAGAATGGGCGAAGACAAATGGGTTCAGGTATTAGAAGAACTTGGATTTGGAAAGTCGACTCAATCTGGTTTGCCTAACGAAACAGAGGGTAGTTTACAATTTGATAACCCAGTTTCGAAAATAATGTCGAGTTTTGGGCAAGGATTTGCTGCTAGCCCTATTCAATTGCTTCAAGCATATACAACTATTGGAAATGATGGTAAGCAAATGAAGATTCAATATATTGATCGAATGAAAAGTAGTCAGAATACTTTTGAAAGTGAAGTACTTGGTCAGCCAATAACAGAAGAAGCTGCTGATCACGTTTTAGGTCTAATGGTGAATACAGTAGAAGAGAGTTACGGTACGGCGCAAGACTTTAAAAATCAAACGGTTAATATTGCTGCTAAAACAGGTACCGCACAAATTGCCGATCCTAATGGAAATGGTTATTTAACTGGAGATTACGATTATTATTTCTCAGTTGTCGCTTTTTTCCCCGCGGAGGATCCGGAATTTATGTTATATATCAGTATGAAACAACCAAACAATCCACAAGGAAGAACAGGCTCGCAAATTTTATCGGAAATTTTCCATCCATTTGTTGAGAATGTCATGATTAATCAATAGAAAGAAGGCAAACAATGGAAGTAGGAGAATTACTCAGTGTGTTAGTGGACGTTCAAATTTTTGGAACAGATTATTCAACACTTGAATTATCATCCATTGTCAATGACACACGTAAAGTTACAGAAAACGGTAGTTTTATTGCAATTAAGGGTGAAAATTTTGACGGGCATGATGCATTAGATGATGTTATTAAAGCAGGAGCAAAGTTATTAATCGTTGAAAAACTTCCAGAAAATTGGAAAGAATTAGATGCGATGTTTGTAAAAGTAACGTCTACGTATCGTGCTCAAGCAGTTTTAGCAAGTAAGTTTTTTAATATGCCATCTGAAAGCTTGAACTTAGTTGCAGTAACGGGTACTAATGGAAAAACAACTACCAGCACAATGATTAGTGATTTACTGAATGCACTCGGTCATAAAACTGGACTAATCGGAACGATACATTATAAGGTCGATGAAACTTACTATCCAGCTGTAAACACAACACCAAATGCGTTGGAATTACAAAGACTGTATAATGAAATGCTTATAGCAGGATGTAAGGATGCTATTATTGAAGCCTCTTCCCATGCATTATCTTTAGGGAGAATTTGGTATAGTGATATTGATTGTGCAATCTTTACCAACTTAACTCGTGAGCATTTAGATTTCCACAAAACGATGGATAATTATGCTTATGCTAAGAGCTTATTATTTGCACAGTTAGGACAACAATTTCATAATGGTAAACCACGTTTAGCAATTATTAATTTAGACGATCCATATCATGAAGTGATGAGCCAAGCAACTGGAGCTAACATTGTTAACTATAGTTTAAAAAATTCGAATGCGACGGTTTTTGCAGATAATATTACAAATTACCGTGGTGCTACGAGTTTCCAATTATATTATAAAGGCCAAACATATTCAGTAACGCTACCAATGTTGGGAGAGTATAATGTTTCAAATTACTTAGCTGCCTTTTTATGTATGACCGTTTATTATGGATATGATGTCGCAGCTGTTTTAACAGCGACAGAACAATTTCACGGAGTAGCTGGACGTATGCAATCAATTAACGAAGGACAAAATTTTACCGCAATAGTAGATTTTGCGCATACACCCGATGCATTAGAACGTGTATTAAGTGAATTGTCTGAACGTAAACAAGGGAAATTAATTGTTTTAACAGGCCACAGTGGAGGGAATCGAGATAGTGGGGCACGACCAGAAATTGGCGACTTACTCTTTAAGTATGCCGATGAAATTGTGTTTACTGCGGACAATCCACGTTATGAATCAATAGATAAAATCGTAAGTGAATTAGTTCAGCAACATGACGAAAAAACGTTTATCACAATCGCTAAACGAGAAGAAGCAATCGCTTATGCTGTTGAAACTGCACAAACAGATGATATTATTCTTTTTGCTGGTAAAGGCGGCGAGGCTTACCAAGTGATTGAAGATCAATATGTTCCATATAATGAAGTTGAGGTTGTTAGAGAAGCAATAAAAAATTCTTTATCGAAATAGTGATTAGGTTAAAATAAGGAGAAGAAACATGGAGATATTAGTTCCTTTCTCAGTAAGTTTTGCACTTACTGTTACAATTATGCCATTTTTTATTGGCTACTTTAATTATAAAAAAATTGGCCAGACAACACGTGAAGAAGGCCCGTTATGGCACGAAGTTAAAACAGGTACACCTACAATGGGAGGAACAGTTTTTGTATTCTCAATTATTGTAACGCTGTTGTTATCTGCCTGGTTTATGAACATTTCAGACCCTAGTATTTGGATGATGTTATTAAGTTTCTTATTATTTGGTGGAATCGGATTTCTTGATGATTTTATCAGTATCTTTAAAAAACAAAATGAAGGTTTGACGTCTAAACAGAAATTTTTTGCTCAATTAGTTTTTTCTGTTGTCGTTATAGGCTTAGGTATTTTGTTAGGTGAACAATATGCGATTCCTTTATTTGGGATGAATATTACAAATCCAATCATCATTATTTTATTCGCATTATTCTGGATAACGGGTTTTTCAAATGCGGTAAACTTAACGGATGGATTAGATGGTTTAGCAGGTGGATTGAATATTATTGCATATGGTGCGTATTTCTATTTGGCCCTTCAGACTGGCCAAGAGGCAATTGCATTAATTTGTTTGATAGTAGTAGGTGCATTATTAGGATTTTTATTCTATAATAAGAAGCCTGCAAAAATTTTCATGGGTGATGTTGGTTCACTAGCACTAGGTGCTGGCTTGGCGGTTATATCTTTAATGATTAATAACCCTTGGAGTTTAGTCATAATCGGTTTAGTATTCGTACTTGAAACTGCTAGTGTGATGATCCAAGTTGCTGTCTTTAAAAAGACTGGTAAAAGAGTATTTAAAATGAGTCCAGTACATCATCATTTTGAAATGAGCGGATGGTCAGAAAGTAAAGTAGTATTCGTATTCTGGACTGTTGGTATCATAGCCGCATTACTATATTTTGCTTTAGCTGGCGTACTTTAGTAAAAAGAGGTCTTAATCATGCTAAAAAATATTGATTTAACAAACCAAAAAGTTCTTATTTTAGGTTATGCAATGACTGGTAAAAGTGTTGCAGAATTTCTATTAGAACAAGGTGCAAACATTACAATTAATGACCGAGGGGATCTTAGCAAAGACCCGTCGGTTACTTTACTTTTATCGCAAGGTGCAAAAATTGTCTCGAATGGACATCCAATCGAATTGTTAGATGAAGGATTTGACTTCATTGTTAAGAACCCTGGGATACCTTATTCGTTGCCAATTATTCAAAAGGCACTTGAAAGAAAACTACCAATATATACTGATGTCGAATTAGCTTCATGGTTCAGTGAGGCGCCAATTATTGGTGTAACAGGAAGTAATGGTAAGACGACTACTACGAGTCTAATCTACCAGTTACTTTCAAATCGTTCAAAAGGACAAGCTTATCTAGCGGGAAACATAGGTATACCTAGTCTAGAAGTAGCCAAAAAAGCTCAAATGGACGATGATGTGATTATTGAATTATCGAGCTTCCAATTAATGGGGATAGAGAAATTTAAAGCTAAGATTGCAGTTATATGTAATATCTTTGAAGCACACTTAGATTACCATGGTAGTCGAGAAGAATATATCAAAGCTAAATTAAATCTAGTCAAAAATCTAACTTCTGAAGATCAAATCGTATATAATTATGATCAGCAAGAGTTTCAAACCTGGTTAGCAAATACTGAAGCTGAGCGAGTGCCTTTTGCAGTAGATCAAGTTGATGAATTCGTTCAGAAGAATGGTGCTTATGTCATTGATAGTGCTATTTACTTTAAAGGTGAAAAAGTGGCGGAGGTAACGGATATTCAAATTCCGGGTAAACATAATGTTGAGAATGCCTTAGCAGCGATAGCGGTCGCAAAACTTAAAAATGTATCAAATGAATCGATTAAACAGAGCTTACATCAGTTCCAAGGAGTTGCGTATCGAATTCAGCCTATAGGCCAGTCGCAAGGTCGTAGCTTCTTTAATGACTCTAAAGCGACCAATATTACAGCTACAATTACAGCCTTAAAAAGCTTTAATCAATCCATTGTTTTTGTAGGTGGGGGCTTAGATAGAGGTAACGAATTTGATGAGTTAATACCCTATTTAAAACAGGTGAGAACTGCGTATTTATATGGCGAAACGAAACATAAAATGAAAAATGCGTTCGAGCTTGCTGGTGTGAGTCAAGTTGAATTATTTGATACTCTTGACGAAGCAACTACTGCGGCATACCGTGCAGCTGAAAGCGATGAAACGGTCTTACTATCACCAAGTTGCGCTAGTTGGGATCAGTTTAAAACCTTTGAAGAAAGAGGAAAAGTATTTACTGATCTTATTCAACGATTAATTATTGAAGAACCTTATCAAGAAAAATAAAGGGTGGAAATAATGAAAGAAATTAAAAGAATTGTACTTTCAGGTGGAGGTACAGGTGGACATATTTATCCTGCACTAGCTCTTTATCGTACAATTCAACAAAAGTATCCGAATGTTGAATGTTTATACATCGGAACAGAAAAGGGTTTAGAATCTACAATTGTTCCGAAAGCAGGTTTAAATTTCAATAGTATTGAAATTCAAGGTCTAAAGAGAAGTCTATCATTAGACAACTTTAAATCGTTATGGCTAATGTTGACAAGTACAAGTAAAGCTAAGAAAATACTTAAAGACTTCAAACCAGATGTCGTAGTAGGTACGGGAGGCTATGTGTGCGCACCAGTACTATATGCTGCTTCAAAATTAAATATTCCAACATTAATTCACGAACAAAATAGTGTGGCTGGAGTTACTAATAAATTTTTAAGTCGCTCGGTTGATGTTATTGCCACATGTTTCCCAGAAGTAGAGAAAGATTTTAGTAAGTTTGCAGACAAAGTACGTTATACGGGAAATCCTCGAGGACAAGAAGTTATTCAAAGCCAAGCGGATCCAGAAATTTTACGAACACAATTTGAATTGGATCCAACTAAAGCAACTGTATTGGTTTTTGGTGGTAGCCGAGGTGCGCCAGCTATAAACCAAGCAGCTTTAGAGGCGATGAAACTGTGGCAAGCGATTGATTACCAAATAATTGTCGCAACCGGAGAAATTCATTATCAAGAGTTTATTGATCAACTAAAAGCAAATTCGCAACAAATTCCAGCCAATATTAAAGTTGTTCCTTATATTGAGAATATGCCTGCTGTCTTCCAAGCGATTGATTTAGTGATTTGTCGAAGTGGTGCAACTACTTTAACGGAATTGACAGCACTAGGACTTCCTAGTATATTAATTCCTAGTCCGTTTGTAACAAATAATCACCAAGAGCATAATGCTTTGTCGTTAGTAAATAACGGAGCTGCTAAAATGATTAAACAAAATGAACTGACTGCAGAACACTTAGTTAAGCAAGTGAATGCAATCATTACAAATGCTGAGAAGTTATCAGCGATGAAAGAATCAGCACTTGAATTAGGAATTAGAGACGCGTCAGATCGAATCATTAATGAGTTGGAAGCAATTATTTAAGATTACTTCAACATAATCAGTGAGTGTTAAGGAGGTGACAACATGGGGAATTACCGAATTGATACAGAAATGCTTAAGAAAAATTACCAAAGGCAACATCGAACAATATCTGAAAGAAGCGAACAGCCATCCACTATACCGATGGGAAATTATCGGATTGATGCCAATGGAAAACCTATTATTCCATCAAATATTAATCTTTCAGAGGATTCTGATTTAGATAATAATGATTATTTTGATAATGTAGATAATGTGCATCAAACACATAGTGCTCAAAACGCCTCGAACATTTATCATCTTAATGATTATCAAACTTATACCAATTCGTCAGCAAGGTACTATGATGAACCTACAGAAAGCATTAGAAATTATGAACCAATGCAAGATTATGCTTCTCAAAGAAATTATCGAATGGATACGCGCACTAACTGGCAAAAATTTAATCAAAGATTACAAGCTACTGTCAGTCCTGTTGGTAATAATAAAAGTATTCAAAGATTACCAAGAGGGATTATAAAGTTAACGTCGATATTCTTTTTGATTTACATGGTCATGTTAATTTCTGGCTGGCAACTTTTACCCTTCAATAAGGTTAACCAAGTTGTCATCACTGGAAATAACTATGTAACGAGTGAGGCAATTGAAAATTCAGCGAGAATCCGTGCAGCAGACACAGTCGAAGATGTCATTAGCCAGAAGCGTGCAATCGAGGCAAAAATAATCGAAGAAAATCCAATCATTGAGAGTATCATTATAACGCGAGATAATTGGATGCGATTAGAGTTAAAAGTTACAGAGCATCAAGTTGTCGCCAAGGTTGAAAAAGACGGTCAGTATATACCCATTATGACTAATGGCGAATTACTAGATGATGAAACCACAGTCATCACGATGACAGAAGATGCGTTAAATACTTTACCGACTTTAAGTGGTTTTAGTCGTAAAGGTAAATTAATTGAATTAACAACCATTTTGAGACAAGTCGATCCAGAGATTCTTAGGAACATCTCGACGATTAGTTTGTCAAATGATCCTCAAAAGCCAAGCGGAATTATTGTTAATATGAAAGATGGAAACAAAGTTAGAGCCGTAATTTCAACATTTGCTCAAAAAGTCAACTTTTATCCTGAAATGGTTCAACAAATTGGCGATCAAATTGGTACAATAAATCTTGAAGTAGGAGCTTACTTCATACCAGAACAGAGTAATACTAATAGTGTGAACTTAAACATTAATTAAGATAAAAGCAAAATAGTAATTGATAAAGAAATATGATTTTTCTTCTTTTAAAATCAAGTTTATGCTACTATATTAGTTGAGACATAAGTAGAAATTAGAAAATGCTCCTTAAATTAGCAAATTAAGAAGGGGGTTAAAACCTGAATGAGAAACCAAGAAATTTTTGTGAGTTTAGATATCGGGACAACTTCCATTAAAGTCGTTGTAGCGGAATATATTAACGGAAATGTCAATATTATTGGTGTTGGAAATGAAAAGTCACGTGGATTAAGCCGCGGTGTAATTGTCGATATTGATGAGACAGTGTATTCAATTCAACAAGCCATATCTCAAGCTGAACGTAAAGCTGGGGTTAAAATCAATGAAGTGGTGGTAGGCATACCGAGTAATAAATTAGCGATTGAATCATGCCATGGTATGATTGCAGTTGCTAGTGAAAATAGAGAGATTACTGCAAGGGATGTTGATAATGTTATATCAGCAGCTAAAGTTCGTTCAGTTCCACCTGAACGCGAAGTAATTAGTATTATTCCAGAAGAATTTATCGTTGACGGTTTTACTGGTATTCGTGATCCTAGAGGTATGATTGGCGTAAGACTAGAGTTATATGCAAGTTTATTAACGGGTCCTCGTACAATTATCCATAACATTAAACGTTGTGTAGAAAAAGCGGGCTTAAAGATTAATGAACTTGTATTACAACCACAAGCGATTGCGACAGTAGCTTTATCGCCAGATGAGCGTGAATTTGGTACTGTAATTATCGATATGGGTGGAGGCCAAACAAGTGCTTCAATTATTTATGACAACCAATTGAAGTATTCATTTGTAGATCAAGAAGGTGGCGATTTCGTCACTAAAGATATTTCGGTTATTTTAAATACATCACTTGATAGTGCTGAAAGAATCAAACGTGAATACGGTTATGCTGTATCAAGCCAAACTTCTTCAGAAGAGTATTTCCCAGTTGAAACGGTGGGCCAGAAAGAACCAGTTCGTGTTGACGAGAAATATCTATCAGAAATTATTGAAGCACGTTTAGTTCAAATTTTTGAAACTATCCATGAAGACTTAGGAGCTGTTGATGCATTAGATTTACCAGGAGGCTTTGTTTTAACTGGTGGAGCAGCATCATTACCAGGTGTCCTAGAATTAGCACAACAGTATTTCGGTGAGCAAGTACGTGTTTACATTCCAACACAAATGGGCATGAGAAATCCAATCTATACAACTAGTATGGGAATGATTGAATATGTAGCTGGCTTAGACGATATTCATCGTATTGCACAAGGAACGTACAACCGTACAACACCTTTAACACAAGCGTCTACTGTTGTTTCAAGAGAACGTACTGAAGCGCCACGAGGTTTCGCCACAACACCTTATGGTGGAGACAATCGTGGTTCAAAAGCACGTAATGTGACTGAAAGACCTGTTAAACAGACAGAACAATACAATTACAGTTCATTTGAACAAGCTGGTTCATCAATGGAAGACGATTCAATGTATTTTGAAGATTATCAAGAAGATTCATACATACCTGAACAAATCGTTAAAGAAAAAGAACCTAAAGCGAATGGTTTGATTGCTAGAATACGAGCATTTTTTGCTACGTTTTTTGATTAAGAAAGATTAATCTTTACACAGGAGGAATTCACAGAATGGAATTATCATTTGATTCAAATACAAATGCACAAGGAGCCGTAATTAAAGTTATCGGTGTTGGTGGTGCAGGTGGTAACGCCGTAAACCGTATGATTGCTGAAGAAGTACAAGGTGTAGAATTCATTTCAGCGAACACTGATACACAAGCATTACATGGTTCAAACGCAGAAGTAAAAATTCAATTAGGACCAAAAGTTACTAAAGGTTTAGGAGCAGGATCATTACCAGAAATTGGTGAGAAAGCTGCGGAAGAAAGTGAAGAGCAAATTAGACAAGCTTTAGAAGGTGCTGATTTAATCTTTATCACTGCTGGTATGGGTGGCGGAACTGGTACAGGAGCTGCACCAGTTGTTGCAAAAATTGCTAAAGACTTAGGCGCGTTAACAATTGGTGTTGTGACACGTCCGTTTACTTTTGAAGGTCCAAAACGTGGACGTTTCGCAGCGGAAGGTTTACAAAAGTTAAAGGAAAATGTTGATACTTTAGTAACAATCGCCAACAACCGTTTATTAGAAATCGTTGATCGTAAGACGCCAATGTTAGAAGCTTTTAGCGAAGCTGATAATGTATTACGTCAAGGTGTTCAAGGTATTTCAGATTTAATAACTTCTCCTGGTTATGTAAACTTGGACTTTGCTGACGTTAAGACAGTTATGAAAGATCAAGGAACAGCTTTAATGGGTATCGGTACAGCGTCAGGTGAAAACCGTACAGCTGAAGCGACTAAGAAAGCTATCTCTTCACCATTACTTGAAGTATCAATCGATGGTGCAGAACAAATTATCTTAAACATCACTGGTGGGGCTGACTTAAGCTTATACGAAGCACAAGATGCAAGTGAAGTTATTGCTGCTGCTTCAAGCTCTGATGTGAACATTTTATTAGGTACATCTATTAATGAAAGCCTAGGCGATGAAGTGCATGTAACAGTTATTGCAACTGGAATTGCTTCAGAAAAAGCTGAAAGAGTTAAAACACCAGCTCGTCAACCACGTTCAAGCTTCAGTCAAGCATCAGAAACAAGTACTAAAGCTAATAATGTACAAGCTGAATCAGTACAAGAGCCAGTTCAACGCCAAACACGTGAACCAGAAAGAGATTTATTTAGTAACTGGGATATTAAACGTGAAGATAATCAACGTGATGTTTCAGAAACAGATAAACCTCAACGTACTTTCCAACGCTCGTCAAATGATGTACCAAGTCGTCAGTCTGATAGCGTAGAAAATGATGAGTTAGACACTCCGCCGTTTTTCCGTAAAAGAAATCGTAACTAATTAACTAGTAAAGTTAAGTGTTATTTATATTAAATCATTGTGAGGAAGCCATTTTTGGTTTCCTCTTTTTAGATATTTGTAGTAAAATAGTAGAGTGTAATGAAAGTTACAGAACTTAGAGATAAGATAGATTACAGTATAGGTGAGAAACCTTAAGATTGGAGTGACCAATGATTATTTTATTAATAAGGTTAGTCGATTCAGTATTCAATATTTACAGTATGGTTTTAGTTATCTATGCCTTACTTTCTTGGTTGCCTGGCGCATATGAAAGCCAGTTGGGCCAAATTATTATCAAAATTAGTAAACCCTATTTAGACTTTTTTGATCGATATATACCGCCGATAGGTGGAATTAGCATCAATGTCATGATTGCTATTTTCGTATTACAACTAATTCGTAACGGTGTAATGGGCTTATTGTTTAGACTTTTCTAAAAACGGGGTTTTAGGAGGTTGTATGATGAATGAAGAAGTGTATCAGCATTACCGTAAGGAAGAGCAGCCTTTTATAGATCAAGTTTATGGCTGGATGCAACAAGTCGAAAATCGTTACTCGCCTTATTTAAGTGTATTTTTAACGCCGAGGCAAGCAATGATTGTTGAGCAATTAATCGGTGACAGTGAAACGATTCTATTGCAATTGTTTGGTGGATATGAAGGCGCTGAAAGAAAACGGGCTTTACTTTATCCAGCATACTATGAACCTAATCATGATGATTATGAAACTTCTGCGTTACAAATTGTTTTTCCAGCTAAATTTGCCAATATCTCACATGGTAAGATATTAGGTACGCTAATTGGAGCGGGAATTGACCGCGAACGAATTGGCGATATTATAACAGATGGAGATTCATGGCATGTTATTGTAGATTTTGGAGTGAAAGAATACTTCAAACAAAACGTTACCAAAATAGGCAATGTAGGTGTTAGATTAGAGGACTTAGATTTCGCTGATTTGCTCGAATCAAGCGAAACATGGGAGACTCGAACAGTCATCGCGAGTTCATTACGACTTGACACACTGCTTGCAAAAGTCTATAATTTTTCAAGACAGCGTGCGAAAGATTCGGTCTCTTCAGGGATGGTTAAAGTTAATTTCATGGAAATGGACCGCAGTGATGTGACAATTGGAGAAAACGATATTGTTTCATTGCGCAAATCAGGCAGATTCTGGATTGAAAGTATTGACGGCACGACAAAAAAAGACAACTATCGATTAACAGTAAATGTATTACAAGTGTAATACGATTGAATACCAAACATGGTATGTTATTCATAAAGATAAATGGAAGGACGTGTAATTGTGGGCATCACACCAAATGAAATCCTGAGTAAAGAATTTGAATCTAAATTTAGAGGATATGACATCGATCAAGTTAATGATTTTCTTGATATTGTACGCGTAGATTACGAGAAAGCATTAGAGAAAAACGATGAATTTAAACGTAAATTAGCAGATTCTGAGGAGAAGTTAGAGTACTTCGCTCAATTACAAGATTCATTAAATAGTTCAATTATGGTAGCACAAGATGCTGCTGAAAGATTGAAACAAAATGCAAGAAAAGAAGCAGAACTTATTTTATTTGAAGCTGAAAGAGAAGCTGACCGTATTGTCAGTGATGCATCAGATCAAGCAAAACGTATTTACAATGAAAACGAAGAATTAAAACGCAATAGTGGTATTTACCGCCAACGTTTAACTCAAATTATCGAGTCTCATTTAGCAATGATTCAAGAAAAAGAGTTCGTAGAATTATTTGATAGTGAATTTGCTGATAATTTTGTCTATCCAAAAGCTATTGAAAAAGAAGAAACAGTTTTAGAAGAACTTGAAGAAGTTTTGGAAGAACCAACGGTAGATGAAGTTAATTTACAAGAAACATTAGAATTCAGAGATTCATTATTAGGCAATCAAGAAGACTTAGCACAGTCATTAACTAAAGAAGAAGCAGTTTCTGAAGTGAGTCCAGAAGAAATGCCGGTTGAACCAACTGAACCACCAATGGAAAGTGTCTTAGGACAAACAATTCGTATAGACTTACCGAAATAAGTAGCAGAACAACTTAATTTAACTATATTTATAGCGAATCAAGGGCGGTGAGAGCTTGATATTCCCTGGTTATGTTAAGATCATCTGTGTAATCGCGCAATGAATAAAGTAGTTGTGGCCGCTTAAAGAGCGTTATCATGAAAGAGTGATAGTTTTTTTTAAAACTATAAGCTGGGTGGTACCACGTTTAGACGTCCCTTCAATTTGAAGGGCGTTTTTTTATTTATATATATAATATTAATATGTAGGTTAAATAGAGATGGGAGAAAAACATGAAATTAAAAGATACACTTAATCTTGGTCAAACAGATTTCGCAATGCGCGCAAATTTACCGACTAAAGAAGCAACCATGCAAGCAGAATGGGAAGCAGCAGATTTATATAACAAAATTCAAGAAAAGAATGCAGGACGTCCGACTTATATTCTTCATGATGGACCACCGTACGCAAATGGTGCATTACATATGGGACATGCTTTAAATAAAGTAACAAAAGACTTTATTGTTCGTTACAAGTCAATGGCTGGGTTCCGTTCACCTTATGTCCCAGGTTGGGATACTCATGGTTTACCAATTGAATCAGCTTTAACTAAAAATGAAGGAGTTGACCGTAAACAATTCTCAATAGTTGAATTTAGACGTATGTGTGAAGAATATGCATTGAGACAAGTAGACGGTCAGAAAACGAGCTTTAAGCGTTTAGGCGTTACGGGTGAGTGGGATAATCCTTATTTAACATTAAAACCAGAATATGAAGCGGCACAAATTCGTGTCTTTGGACAAATGGCTGAAAAAGGTTATATCTATAAAGGTTTAAAACCAATTTATTGGTCACCATCTAGTGAATCATCGTTAGCTGAAGCTGAAGTAGAGTACCATGATATTACTTCTCCATCTATCTATGTAGCGTTTAAAGTAAAAGATGGTAAAGATGTTGTTCCAAATAATGTTGAATTTATTATCTGGACAACAACTCCTTGGACTTTAGCAGCTAACTTGGGTATTTCAGTTGATCCAAATGCAAAATATGTAGAAGTTGTGGCTAATGACCGTCATTTTATCGTAGCAGCGGATTTACTAGCAAACGTTGCGAAAGATGTAGAATGGGAAAGCTACGAAGTTGTAAATGAGTATCAAGGTGCTCAATTTGACCGTTTAACCGCGCAACATCCATTCTATGACCGTGAATCGTTATTAATGGTTGGCGACCACGTAACGATGGATACAGGTACAGGTTTAGTACATACGGCACCTGGTCATGGTGAGGATGACTACTTAATCGGGTTACAATACGGTTTAGATATTTTATCACCGCTTGATAACCGTGGACACTTTACTTCTGAAGCGCCTGGTCTTGAAGGAATGTTCTATTTAAAAGGTAACAAAGTCATTATTGAAATGTTAATTAATAGTGGTCACTTATTAGCTCAAGGTAAAATCAAACATAGCTACCCACATGACTGGAGAACGAAACAACCAGTTATTTATCGTGCAACACCACAATGGTTTGCATCAATTGATAAATTCCGTAAAGAGTTATTAGAATCAGTTGAAAACGATGTAGAGTGGTTCCATCCATCGGGTGAACGTCGTATTTACAATATGATTCGTGACCGTGGCGACTGGGTAATTTCTCGCCAAAGAGTTTGGGGTGTTCCATTACCAATTTTCTATGCAGAAAGTGGCGAACCAATTTTATCATCTGAAACAATTAATCACGTAGCTGATTTGTTTGAGGAACATGGTTCAAATATTTGGTTTGAGCGTGAACCTAAAGATTTATTACCAGAGGGCTATACTCATCCAGGAAGTCCAAATGGAGAGTTTACGAAAGAAAACGATATTATGGATGTTTGGTTCGATTCAGGTACATCACACGCTGGTGTCTTGAGAACGCGTGACGATTTATCGTTCCCAGCTGATTTATACTTAGAAGGATCAGACCAATACCGTGGTTGGTTTAACTCAAGTTTCACTACGTCAGTAGCTGTTAATGGAGAACCTCCATATAAAGGCGTACTTTCTCAAGGTTTCGTAATGGATGGAAAAGGCCAAAAGATGAGTAAATCAATTGGAAATGTTATTCTTCCCGAAGAAATTATGGAAGAACTTGGAGCAGATATTATTCGTTTATGGGTTTCAAGTGTAGACTATGAAAACGATGTTCGTGTATCAAAAGATATTTTGAAACAAGTATCTGAAACATACCGTAAAATCCGTAATACAATTCGTTTCATGTTATCGAACATTTCAGATATTAATCCTGCCACTGATTTAATTCCAGAAAATGAATTACGTTTAGTTGACCAATATATGTTGGCTAAGTTTAGAGTTTTAACCAATGATTTATTAGCTGCTTATGACGAATTTGATTATTCAACTATTTATAAAAAAGTTATTAACTTTATTACCGTTGACTTATCAGCATTCTATTTAGACTTTGCTAAAGACGTGGTTTATATCGAAGCAAAAGCTTCATACGAAAGACGTGCGATGCAAACAGTTATCTACGCAATTTTACGTGATTTAATTCCGTTATTAACGCCAATTCTATTGCATACAATGGAAGAAGCATGGAATGTATTACCGGGAGTTGAAGGTTATGTTCAATTAGCCGACATGCCAAAAGCTACAGATGTTACTGAAGCGAAAGCAACAATCGAGCAATGGCAACAATTCTTTGAAGTTAAAGATGTTGTGAATAAAGCATTGGAAGAAGCTAAGAATAATGAAGCTCAACCAATTAAGAAATCATTTGAAGCGAGTGTAACACTTTACGCACCAACAGAGGCTCAAGCAGCCTTAAACGCTTTATCTGACCATTTGGAGCAATTACTCATTGTGTCTAAATTTGAGATGAAAGATAATTCTGAAGTTCCAGCAGATGCACTAACAGTCAATGAATTTTCAGTAGTAGTAAATCCAGCACCAGGTCATGTATGTGATCGTTGTCGTGCTGTCAAAGAAGAAGTTGGCGCGATTGAAGCAGCGCCTGAGTTATGTAGTCGTTGCTATGAAATTGTAGCCGCCAATTTTCCAGAGTATTTTACTCAAGAAGACGCGTAAATGTTAAAATATCGTACATAGTAAAAGAACGGGTCATCACAATTAGTTGTGAGAAACCTGTTCTTTTTTAGTGTTAAATTGTTTTTTTAGTAGGGAAATATAAAAGTAATGAAGAGCTATCCTGTCAGAATATTGGTAGGATTTGCTTATTTATTGGAATTGAACATGATTTGGTAAGTTGATTATTCACGCTTTCTGAGCGATTAGCTCGTTTGTAACTAGATACTAATTTATTAATTAATTGTTACCGATATTGATGAAAGATGAAAAATTTATGGGTGCTATTCTGAGCGGTATACGTCTTGGATAGTTTAAAATAAAACGGATGCAATTAAATAACTACGTGATAATAATAATGAAAAAGAAACCAACTTGTGTTACCATTGCATTATAATGTTTCGGAACGCAATTGTTAGTCACATAATTATTTAACAAGGAGATCAAAAAATGGATTATAAAAAATGTTCGTTAAAATTGCTGCTTTCCATCTTTACATGTCTGTTTCTTTCTGTTTCTATTTATGGTACACATGTTTATGCAAATGAAGGTTTAGTAGAGTACAGTGTCACGATTTATGAAAATTCACCTTCGAGTGGACATGTTGTTTTGGATGAAAACGGGAAATTACTTAGCTATACTCATGAGAGTTTCGTAGATAAAGGTGAAAGCACGATAACACCTTTCGGTCAACAATTTTTCGCTTTTGGACATTGGACGTATGGTTCCGATAAAATAAACTATGGTTGGGGTAAAATAATGAGTTTTTCAAATTTCAAACATAATACAAAGACACATTCTGCCACCGCTCGAGTAGGAACTGCCCAAAAGGTTACTGTACAACCTGGTGGTTATTATGCTTATGCTGAAGTTGTAGGAGATGTAAATTATAAAGCAGAAGCTTTCTATAATTATTGGTAAAATAAACATTGTTCTTTCAGCAATAAAAACCTTGTATTAAATAGCAAACATTCTAATGCAATTAAAAACCGATTAAATAATTGCGTTTATTGTATTTTTTTAGTTACTCTGAACTTAATAATCTTTTTTAAGAGTGTACAGTTGCTTGAATGAATTGAAATTTCACGCAATGCACTACAATTATGTTTAACGTTGGAGGGGTCTATGGTTGGTAAGGTCGTTAAGAAACTAATACCGGTGTTATTTATTGTGATATCTTTTTTAGGTGGTTTAGTTTTAGAGCAAGAATATGTGAATGATAAATTGTTAGAGGCTTATGATTTGGCTGATAGTTTTACGCAATTATACTTTCCTGAAAGTATTTATCGTCAATCAGATCAAAAGGTTCTAGATAATTTAGTTGAATCTGCTAGAACGATGGATTTAAATCTAGTTTTTAGGACTTCAAATATGGGAGCTACAATCCTAAGTGGAGGTGTTGTTGATTACACTCAGAATATTGAACACGTTAAATTTTACCCAATGATAAATAATGGAACATCCAATTTTACTAGGCAGGCCGATTTATTACAGAATGCTAATGCGCTACAAGATGAATTAATCTTCTCAATAAATGAATTTAGTTTGCTTGATGATCTTTACACAACATCCATTTTTGTGGAACATTCGAACCAAGAAGAGCTTCAAAACTTTATAAATACATTCCTAAATTTAAGTGGGCATTCTTTTCAATCTATTCAGTACGATGACTATATCATAAATGAGTCTCAGAAAACTGAACCGCTCATCGGAAGAAGTGTCAACGAATTTAATATATTACTCTTGAGTTTTATTTTTGTTATTCTGTATACGTTGTTATGGTTATTAAATGCGTTAACAAAAATAAGGTTGTATATAGCCGAAGGTTTTTCTTCAATTCAATTGTTTTACTTGCTTTGTGTAAAACCCTTTTTTTCATCTTTCTGTATAATAACCCTGATAATGAGTATCCTTTTTAGGATTGTTTTATTTAAGTATTTATTGATAAACATTGGTATTGTGTGTGCCTATTATATTATTTCGTTTGCTTTCATAGTTGCGATATATTCTATTAGCTGGAAAAGAAAAAGAAGTCTTTATTTTGAAACGCGTTTTTTTCTTAGCGTCATTCACTGTCTGAAATTCATCGTTTTTGGAGTAGCTGTTACGATTTTTATTCCATTAGGTAACTATTTAGCCATGGATTTTCAAACTGCAAAGACGGATTCACTTTCCAATGAATATGGTGTATTCTTTCCGATGTATATAGGAAATGATTATCAGAATCTCGTTCTTAATGGTATTACTGCTCATATAGTAGAAGATACCGAACTTTATCGTAAACTTGAAAAGGAGGGAATGTTACTGATAGACAGTCAATCTTATCGGTATAATCCTGATTCAATCAATCAAATGATTACGGTTAATCCCAATTATTTGGAAAAATTTTCTATCGTAAGTAGCGAGGATAAACCGATTCAAATTGCTACCGAAGATACAAATAAGATATTATTAATTCCCGAAAGAAACTTGACTTACTTGCAGAGCTATCGTGATTACTACTCCGTGATATTTGAATCAAATGAAATTGACTTTTATATAATGAAAGATGGTCAGACTTTTCCTACACTTAATCCTATGGATCCACAAATTGATGACCCTAATTTAGTCATGATACAAACTCAAGGAAATAGTATATCTTACCAAAGGCAGTTTATTACTGGAGGAGGCTTTGAAGATCCAGTTAAGGTAAAAATTGATATAGATGTTGCACAGACTTACTCAGCACTAAAACCTTACTTGACAAAGAGCAAACTAGCCGATAACTTAACATCGTTAGCAACACTTTCCCAGGTAAAAAAGATGATGTTTGAGATAACGCTTGGCAATTTATTCTTTAATTTAGCAGCAGCTGTGACGGTAGGTTTGTTATTTGTGTTGATGATACTGTGCACTTTGATACTTTACTTCCAAATTCATTACAAAAAACTAATGTTATTAAGAATTGAAGGAACGTCGAAGTATCGAGTCTATCGTTCTTTATATGTATCACTTATTTGTCAATATACGCTTGGCAGTCTAATTCTATTAAAACTGTCACCTTCCATTACAACAATTATAATGCTGACTTTATTCTTGATGATTGAATTGACTTTACTACATATTATTCTTCGCATGCTTGAAACAAATTATCTCAGCAAATATTTAAAGGGGGAATGAAATGTTAGAGATAAATAATTTAGTTAAAAGTTTCCACAATAACGATATATTCAGTAATTTTAACTTCTTTGTAGAAAAAGGGGAGTTTGTTGTGATTAAAGGAAAGAGCGGATCAGGTAAATCGGTACTTTTAAATATTCTTGGTTTGTTAGATAGTTTTGAAGGTGGAAGTTATAAGTTAGATGGCATTGAGTCTAAGGCCCCCAATCACAAACAATCACTATTAATGAGAAGAAATCTTTTTTCGTATGTTTTTCAGGAAAGTGGATTATTAGTAGATGAATCGATCGAAAAAAATTTACAAATCCCGCTTATTTATAAGAAGTTATCGAAGAAATCGCAAAGAGAGTATATGGAGGATGTGATGGAAAAAGTTAATCTATCATGCTCCCTAGCAACCCCTATCTACCAATTGTCCGGTGGGGAGCGTCAGCGTGTAGCTATGGGGAAGGCACTCTTAAAAGATACACCTATTATATTAGCAGATGAACCGACGGGATCATTAGATTCAGAAAACAGCCTCATTATCAAAAAATTACTTGATAATGAACACTCTAATAAAAAAACGGTGATTCTTGTGACTCATGAGGAAGAACTCTTTGATGATAGAAATTATCGATTTGTGCAACTAGAAGAGAGTATCTTAACTTAAACTATTGAAAAATTAGCAAACAAAAAAATCATATATCCTGTGGCTCAATCTTATCAAAAGGGTGGTGCTATGTACTGCCTACTCGATTGCATTACCACAAAATAATATGGACATAGCAAATAGACAAGACCTCGCAATCGAATTGTCGCGAGGTCTTGTCTATTTGGATTGTTACTTGGACCATCAGTTCTTAAAGAGAAAGTTTAAGCGATGAACTTGCCGATCAGAATGCATCGCTCTTTGTTAATCGGAAATTTCCAGTAATTTATCACGCATATTTTCCAACTCTAATTGAGCAGTGGCACGTTTAGATGCCCCTTTAATTTGGAGGGCGTTTTTTATAGTATAAGGTTTTATAAGTTTTAAGTTGATTTATCAAGGTTTGTGCTTCGCTCAGCTTATTGTTTTCCAATGCGGTTGTCGCTTTCAAAGCCGTCACTGACGTTCGTGCTTTTCCAGTTCAATCGGCTAGGCTAAAATAAAGAATTCGCTATACTCATAGTCAGAGCAAGCGATTCTATTAGTAGCGATGGATTGTCCTTGATACCGCTTTGGAAAATAAGTCGCTGAGCTACGCATAGTATAGCTGTATTATCGAGCTAAAACAGCTAAAAGTAATTTAAAAAGCCTCGGACTAGTCCGAGGTTTTCTCAAAATTAAGATGTTTAACAGTTTCGCGTTCGATTAATTGATGTGGAATTACAATCCTCATTCCACTCACTGGTTGATCCTGATGTTTTAATTGATTAATTAAAGCTAATGTACCTCGTTGTCCAAGTTCATGAATCGCAATATCAATGCTCGTCAAATAAGGATGCATTAAAGTGGCAAAGATGGAATTATTGAAGCTGATTAATGAAATATCGTCAGGTACTTTATAACCATGTAATTCAGTCAACTGCAGGACACGCAATGCAAAGATATCATCAATGACTACGATAGCAGTAGCCTGACTCTCTTTTAAACTATCTCCAAATGTCATATAATCGTCTGGCCCAAGCAACTCAATTGCTGGAAAAGTTTTTAAGCCAGCTAACATTAAAGCCTTCTGATAACCGAAATATCTTTCGAAATACAAAATTTCATCAGCCGTGTTAGTCACGAATAATATTCTTTTATGTCCATTTTCAATCAAATGTTCAGTTGCTTGCTTCCCAAGTAACTGATTATCGTTATCTACATACGAAACAACTTCTTCTTGATCATAAGGTTGTCCGACAAGAATAAAGTTAATATTATGAGTCGTTAAATAATCAATAATTGGATCAGATCGATCCGAGTAAAGTAGGATAAAACCATCCACTTGTCTTTGTAAATGCATTTGCTTAACATTCTCAAGTAAATTATCAAAATTTCTGGCTGAGGCAATTGCAGTGGCCATTCCATGTTTTAAAGCCTCTTCATTGATTGCTTCAATAATTTCTAAATAGAAAGGATTTCCAATTTTTTCTTTTGAGTTAAGAGGGGGAAGGATAACACCAATCGCATTTGCGGAACCCTTGCCTAAATTTTGAGCGGTTTTATTGGGCACATAGCCCATTTCTTCCATAACTTTGCGAACTTTTCTTTTGGTATTCTCTGAAATACTATGGTGATCATTGATAACTCTTGAGACAGTTGAAGTAGCTACACCAGCTTTTTTAGCAACGTCTTTAACTGTGACCATATGCTTATTCCTCCTTGTTTTTACCTATATAAAATAATTTGTTCAATAAAATGCGCTTATTTGTATGATTATAACATAGTTCTTTTTAATGGTATGCAAAAACAGCAAATAAATGCGCAAGTGTTATTCTGATAATAAATGCAACCGGTTGCATGTCAATGGTGCTGATATTATGTACTCTACTAATTATACGTGTAATCACTGAAATGTTATTAAAAGGGTTTACAAAATATTATAGACAGACTATAATGTGATTTAGCGAAACCGATTGCGCAATTTTATGGAAATATAGGAGGAAGTATTTTGAAAAAGATATTTAATTTCGAATTTTGGCAAAAGTTTGGAAAGGCTTTAATGGTTGTTATTGCAGTAATGCCAGCAGCCGGCTTAATGATTAGTATCGGAAAGACAATTCCGTTAATTAATCAAGATTTAGCCATGTTAGCTACAACAGGTGGTGTTATTGAGAATATAGGTTGGGCAATTATTGGAAATTTGCATTTATTATTTGCTTTAGCTATTGGTGGAAGTTGGGCTAAAGAGCGTGCAGGAGGAGCTTTTGCCGCTGGGATTGCGTTTGTCTTAATTAACCGTATTACTGGTTCAGTGTTTGGTGTCACAAGTGAAATGTTAAGTGATGCAGAAGCATTTACTCATACGGTATTCGGAACGAAGATTATGGTGGATGGTTTCTTCACAAGTGTTTTAGAAGCGCCTGCACTTAACATGGGAGTATTTGTAGGGATTATCGCAGGTTTTGTTGGCGCAATGGCTTACAACAAGTATTATAATTTCCGTAAACTTCCAGACGCGCTTTCGTTTTTTAATGGTAAACGATTTGTACCATTCGTGGTAATTCTGTGGTCAACTGTTATCTCACTCTTATTAGCAGCATTCTGGCCTTATGTTCAAGCGGGAATTAATAATTTTGGATTATGGATAGCTCAATCGCAAGAAACAGCTCCAGTTTTAGCACCATTTCTTTATGGTACTTTAGAACGTCTGTTACTGCCATTTGGTTTACATCACATGTTAACCATCCCAATCAACTATACTCAATTAGGCGGAACTTATACAATTCTTTCTGGTGCACAGGCTGGCACACAAGTTTTTGGTCAAGATCCGTTATGGTTAGCTTGGGCTACTGATTTAGTTAACTTACGTGGTGTTGATTCGGCTCAATATGAATTTGTACTAAATAACTGGGTACCAGCACGTTTTAAAGTTGGACAAATGATTGGTGCCTCTGGAATTTTAATGGGTCTTGCTTACGCAATGTATAAAAATGTAGATAAAGATAAACTATCGGCTTACAAGTCAATGTATATTTCTGCAGCTTTAGCTGTATTCTTGACGGGTGTAACAGAACCACTAGAATTTATGTTTATGTTCGCGGCAGTGCCATTATACATTGTTTATGCTGTTATTCAAGGTCTTGCATTTGCGATGGCAGATATATTACCATTACGTTTACATTCTTTTGGTAATATTGAATTATTAACTCGAACGCCTATTACTGTGAAAGCTGGCTTAACAGCTGATTTGATTTATTTTGTGATTGTAGTCATTGTATTTGCAGTTTTAACTTATTTCATCGCTAACTTTATGATTCGCAAATTCAATTATGCAACCCCAGGACGTAATGGGAATTATGAGTCAGACACAACTACTGAAGTAAGTGCTACACCGGGTGTGACTAATTCACAAGCTGCAGCGATTATTGGCTTGTTAGGTGGTAAACAGAATATTGTAGATGTAGATGCGTGTATGACACGTTTACGTGTCACAGTCAAGGATAATTCAAGTGTTGCCTTAGAACAAGATTGGAAGCGCCAAGGCGCGATGGGTTTACTTGTTAAAGACAAAGGCGTTCAAGCAATTTATGGACCGAAGGCCGACGTCTTAAAGTCAGATATTCAAGATTTGCTAGATTCTGGAGTAGAATTACCAGCATACTCTGACTTAGAAGCAATCGAAGACATTCCAGTATCTAAGGTAACTACTTCAACTGATTTACTGTTAAGTGTTGCTGAGGGTGAAGTTATTTCAATTGAACAAGTAAACGATCCTGTTTTTGCAGGGAAAATGATGGGGGAGGGATTTGCAGTTGAACCAACGAGCAAATTTGTTTATTCACCAGTAGCAGGGGAAGTCGTATCGGTATTCCCATCAAAGCATGCGATTGGTTTAAAGACTACAGCAGGTGTTGAAGTACTTGTGCATATGGGCTTGAATACAGTAGAATTAAAAACAGAGGCCTTTAAATTGAACGTAAAAGAAGGTCAAAAAGTTAATGCAGGTGAATTACTTGCTGAGATGAACTTGTCGGCAGTAAAAGCAGAAGGTAAAGAAACGACAATTGTGGTTGTCATCACGAATAGCGATCAACTAAAATCATTTGAAGTATCGAACAAAGGTATCCAAGCTGCTAAAGCTGTAATCGGACAATTTGAAAGCTAAGAAACATTAAACAGGAAAGCTAGGATGAAGAATTCCTAGCTTTTTGAATTAGAAAGGAGAAAAAATGGCGAAAGTAATGACGTTAAATACACATAGTTGGATGGAAACAGAAACGGAACTTAAATTTGAACAATTAGTCAGCGCACTTGTTAAGGCAGATTATGATGTTATAGCGCTACAAGAAGTTAATCAATTACTCGATTCGAAACCAGCGGAACTTGATGAATACTTTCAGGCTTTGACTGATCAACGAGTGATTCACCAAGATAATTTCGCATATTGTTTGATTAAAGAATTAAAGGCTCATGGACTGAACTATTATTGGTCATGGACGGCTAGTCATATAGGTTATGATAAATACGCTGAAGGATCAGCAATATTTTCTAAAGCACCCATTAAGCCTCATTCCTTGCTGGTTTCATTGGAAAAAGATTTTTCAGACTACCATACACGTCAAATATTAATTGGTGAAACCAAACTAATGAATCAAACGGTTCGTGTTGTAAGTGGTCATTATTCATGGTGGGTAGAGGATAGGGCTTCTGGTTTCGCTTTTGAATGGGATAACACTTTAAAATATTTAGCAAAAGGTTCAACACCTATTATTTTGATGGGGGATTTGAATAACGCAGCTGACATCGAAGGCGAAGGGTATGCTTATGTTAAGCAGACAGCACCTGATTTGCAAGATGCATTTACAATAGCAGAAACTACTGACGGTCAATTTACCGTCGAGAACAGTATCGATGGCTGGGAAGGGAATAATCAACAATTAAGAATCGATTATATCTTGCTATCGAATGAGTTTAAGGTCAAACGTTACCGTGTTATCTTTGATGGACGGTTAAGTCCCGTTATTAGTGACCATTTTGGTGTAGAAGCTGAAATTTATTAGAATAAACTTGAATATATGATTAAAAGAGTCGGTTTTATGGGATAATCATAAAACCGACTCTTTATTAATATATGACTACTTTTCCATTTGCATCGCTTTTTGTTGGTCTGATATTTCTAATAATTTATCACGCAATTGATTTTCCATGCTCTCCAATTCTAACTGAGCAGCAGCACGTTGTTGACGTCCTTCTTGCTGAATTTTTAATGTTTCTTCAATTGTTTGAATTAAATTAGATTGAGTTTTCTGCAATGTCACTAAGTCAATCACACCACGTTCAGATTCACGAGCTGTATCGATAGCGCTTTGTTTCAACATTTCTGAGTTTTTTGTTAAAAGGTTATTCGTTGTTTCAGATACTTGTCTTTGCGAAATGGCAGCATTTTGTTGACGTAGTAAAGTTAAAGCAATTGTAATCTGATTCTCCCAAAGGGGAATGGCAGTGTGTACAGATACTTGTATCTTCTCAGCTAAGGCTTGGTTCGTATTCTGAATCATTCTTATTTGAGGAGCTTGTTGGATAGTCATTTGACGAGTTAAACGTAGGTCGTGCGTCCGTTTGTCTAAACGATCTAAAAATTGATTTAAGTCACTTACAACTTGTACATCCATCTGGCTATTAGTTTCCCTTGCTTTTTCAATTGCTTTAGGAATAATATCTGATTGCATTTCTTGCATTTTTAATTCACCTGCTGCAATGTAGATATTCAAAGCCTCGAAATAATCTTTGTTTTTTTGATAAAGTTGCTCTAACATCATATTATCGTTCAACAATTCGTTTTTCTCTCTTTCCAAACGAATCACAACTTTATCCATTTGGCTACCGATTTGTTGATATTTCATTTGAGTTTCAGTAATTGAAGATTTTACTTTGCCAAATAGCCGCTTGAATACATTAGGTTCAGCAGATAAATCTTTAGGATTTGAACTCTCCAGCATCTGCATTAAATCAGTTAATACATCACCGATTTCTCCAGTATCTTTTAATTGTACGGTCGCTAGCATATTATGCGAAAACTCACTCAATTTCTTTTGAGCATTAGATCCATAGGCAATAACTGCAGACATTTTAGTTTCATCAATTTGATTCGCTAAGTCACGAGCTTGTTTTTGACGATGTTCTGGTAATCGGTCGATTAACTTTTCCGTAGTGACTGCACGTTGAGCTAAGATTGCAGCATCAGCTAAATCTGATTGCAAGGTATTTGTCTCATTGTTAATTTGCTCATCAAAAGGATTTGAGAGCAGCTCATTGAATTCAGGACTCATCCGAGCATCTAATTCAGCGAAAATATCTAGCGAAGTATCTTTGTTATCAGTCATAATGTCCTCCTTGTTAAATGTCATTATTATCGTCCAACCAATCATTACTTTCCTTAAGTATATCACTTACAGTATCCGCTATGGAATCAGAATCCTGTCCTTGGTTCATATTCTGACGGGCAGCTTTACGTGAAAGATTACGATTAGCTAATTTAATCTCATCTTGCATCTCTTTATACGTTTCTTCATGGAATAATACATATTCATCCGTGATTTGTTCGCAGATTTGTTCAATGGTTTGAGCACTGCGTTCCAAAATCAAGTAAGTTTGTTTGTTTTTGGCGACATGACCATTAATTTCATTATATTTTTGAATCAAATCTTCTAACGAAGGTAAGAATTTATACAGAAATTGACTTGCTTGAGTGAAACGAGTAGGCTCTTCAACAATGTCTTTAAAGAAGTTTTGTAAGACTTCAATTGTATTGTAACGAACTTCAATTGCACGGAGTTTAGCAGTCTGGTTAACTCCTGATTCAATGGATTTGATTTGATCGCGTGCAACGGCCATTTGAGAACGGAAGTATTCAATCTCTGAGTCGTTTAATCCTTGATCGTAATAATGTTGGATTTTATCTTTATTAGTAAAAGCTTGAGGGAAATTGTTAAATGTAACATTTCCACTGCGCAGGTTTTTATACGCTTTGAAAAATAACATCATCACACCAACGGCAATTGACGAAGCAATTACTAAGATTGCAGTTACTATAGTGGGTTCAAATGATAAACCATAACCACCTTGGTAAATAGTAAAAGATGTTAAAAAGATAAAAGTGATGCCAATATAATAGATTATTTTTAGCAATGGGTAATGAAACGACTCTTGTAACTTATTAAAAATCAACGTTAATAAGAAGCTATTTAATATGATGCTTAAGACGATTGATATGACATAAGTTGGTAAAAATGTAATATGTAAAAAGTCAATTCCAAAAATTAACAGAGCCACCGCAATAAAAATTAAAACGCCGAGACTTAATTGGATTTTCTTTTTATATTTAGGTGTTAGGTTTTTACCGTTGATTAAACGGTGGGCATAAATGCCGCTAATAATTAAAACTAGTATGCAAAAAAATGCATATCCAAAAGATAACATAAGTATTTCCTCCTTAAAATTGAGTTTATTGCTTTACAATAATAGATTACCATAAGTTAGAATCTATCATATCGGACTTGAGGCTTATCTCTGATTTTTCTTTTTGATAACAATTTTATAAAAGAATCGAGACTAAAGACGGATTAAGTTATAATGAAGATGCTTATACAATAGAATTGATACATAAATGATAAATAAGAGGAGTATAATAAGATGAATGTTGAGAATAAAGATATAAATTTTTTACAAGATGATAGAATGGTTTCGAGTGAATTAATTTTTGACGGCGCAATTTTGAGACTCTATCATAATCAACTCAAGTTAGATAGTGGTCAGATTGTTTCTAGAGAATTATTACACCATCAACCAGCAGCTGCAATACTTGCTGTAACATCAGAGAATAAAATCTTACTCGTTAAACAGTACCGTCCAGCCATTGTTGAAGAAATTTATGAAGTGCCAGCTGGAATTTTAGATTACCATGATTCAGCAACTGAAGTAGCCGAAGTCGGCGCGCTTCGAGAGCTAGAAGAAGAGACGGGTTATCAAGCAAAACGTATTGAAAAAATTGCGAGCTTTTATGTAACGCCAGGTTATCTTAATGAAGAAATTACGTTGTTTCATGCGTCAGAGTTGGTGAAAGTTGACAATCCATTACCTCAGGATGCAGATGAAGATGTAACTGTATATGAATTCACGAAAGCAGAAATTAAAACGATGATGGCAAAAGGTGAGATTAAGGATTTAAAAACACTTTATGCTTTACAAATCTGGTTAAACCAGTAAACTTGCTAAAGTAATATCGGAAAGGAGTAAATATAAAATGGATTTCCGAACAAAAAAGCTAAAAAAACAAAGTGACTATAATCAATATTTGGATTATGAACACGAAACAACAAGAGAGAACTCTATTGAAAATAGTGGAATAGAAAATTATTCAGAAGAGTATAATCAAAATGGGATGGATAATGATAATTGGAATGAATCTCCTGAATATATCCAAGATAATCAAGAATATACAGTAGGGTACCAAGAGTTCGACCAACCGTCAAACTACTATGATGAGGAAAACTATTATAGTCACCCTTCAAGTGATGATCATTTACAAGACGAATTGAATGATACTTATTCATATGAAGACAAAGAAGAAATTTATCCATCAAGAAGTGAATACTTTAAACAGCAATCAGATGAGATGATTACAGAAAATGAAAGTGAAATGTTTGATGAATTGGAAAAAGCCCCAATAGATGGTAAACGAGCAAAGTATAGTGCAAAAATCGACCGTTTTTTAACAAACGGAATCATTGTCGTGGGTGTATTATTAATAGCAATTTTATTGATTGCGTTTTTGGTATAAATAATTTAAAAGATTTAAGGAGAGAAGTATGAAAATTGGAATTATTGGAGCGATGGAAGAAGAGATTCGCTATTTAAAAGAGGTTATCCAAAACCAAGAAGTACAAAACTTTTATGGTTATGAATTCACGAGTGGAAGCCTGGGTGTCCACGATGTAGTGCTTGTATTATCAGGGATTGGTAAAGTAAATGCCACAGTTAGTGCAATGCTCTTAAAAGAGAAGTTTGAAGTAGAAGCAATGATTAATACGGGATCAGCTGGCGCAATTGATTCAGCATTAAAAGTAGGAGACTTAGTGATTGCTCATTCTTTAGTACATCACGATGTGGATGTAACAGGATTTGGATATGAACCAGGTCAAATGGCTGGTATGCCTAATGTTTATTACCCGAATACAGAATTATTAAGAATTGCACAAGCAGCTTGTCGAGAAATCGATATTGAACCGATTGTAGGACAAATTGCTAGTGGTGATCAGTTCATTAATTCGAAAGAGAAAATTAATGAAATTGCCACAACTTTCCCAACGGTAAGAGCTGCGGAAATGGAATCTGCAGCAATTGCGCAAACGGCCTACGTGTTAGGTGTTCCATTTGTTATTATTCGCGCTATTTCAGATAGTGCAGATTCAGAAGCAAGTATTTCATTTGATCAATTCATTTTATTTGCGGGTAAGATGTCGGCTTCATTAGTTACGAAGTTTATTGAAGCAATTCCAGCGGACTTAAAACTATAATTATTAAAATATGATTAAAAAGGTTGACAAAAAACACTTGATATCTTATTATTATCTTAAATAAAAAAGTGATTAATGTTTTGAGATAATTTAAGACAAAGAGATAGGGCACTATTTTGACAGAGAGTTTGCGTTAGCTGAAAAGCAAATCTAAATAGCCTATGAAGACACAGCTTAAAGATAAACTATTTTTCACCGTTTGCCACGTTATCGCTACAGTTATTAATAGTAACTGATTGAGATAGTCTTTGTGAAAAGACTATGAATAAAGGTGGAACCACGTTTAAGCGTCCTTTAATCCTAATTGGATTGAAGGACGCCTTTTTTGGTTTTATCTAAGTAGGTCGACTGATGTTGTTGTTAGGCAAATAAGAATAAAAATTATTAAAGTGAGGGAATTGTTATGAAAAAAATGGTAAAATTCTTAGTAAGTTTAATGGTATTGTTAATGGTCGCTCCAAACACTGTAAATGCTCAAGCTAATCAAGTAATTGATCGTGAGAAAGAAGTTGTTATTGGGTTTGATGATACCTTTGCACCGTTTGGGTTTAAAAACGAAGAAGGCGAACACGTTGGTTTTGATTTGGACTTAGCAGCTGAAATTTTTGAACGCATGGATGTTGAGTTTAAATTTCAACCAATTGATTGGAGTATGAAAGAAACAGAATTAAACACAGGGAATATTGATATGATTTGGAATGGTTACTCAATTACTCCTGAAAGAGAAGAAGTTGTTTTATTCTCAGCACCGTATATTGAAAACCGTCAAATTATTATTGTTCCTGTAGATAGCGAAGTCGTAAGTAAAGTAGATTTAGCTGGTAAAGTATTAGCTACTCAAGAACAATCTGCTTCATTAGAGGCTATCTTAGCAGATGAAGAGTTTGTTCAAACATTAGGTAGTGATCCAGTAACTTATGCGACATTTATTGAAGTATTTAGTGATTTGAACAATGGTCGCGTTGATGCAATTGTTGTAGATGAAACATTAGCTAGCTATTTCTTAGAACAAAATGGATCAGCAGCAGACTACAGAATTTTAGAAGATAATTTTGGCGAAGAAGAATATGGCGTTGGGTTCCGTAAAGTTGATGAGGAATTTGTAAAAGAATTCAATGAAACATTAGCTGAAATCATCGAAGATGGAACATTTAAAGAAATTAAAGCAAACTGGTTCACTGAAATCGAATCAGAAGAAGAATAATAATCGCAAAAAAGGAAGTGCAACATGATGGAATCACTGACAATGCTGGAGCCACTATTGGAAGGATTTAAGACAACAATTTTATTTTTTATACTTACTTTAGTTGGAAGTATACCTTTAGGGCTTATATTAGCTTTGATCGAGCAAAAGTTACCCAAATGGTTAGGGAGCATTATCAGAGTGTATGTCTATCTGTTTAGAGGCACACCATTATTATTACAAATGATGTTTGTCTTTTTCGGTTTGCCCTTTGTCGGAATTGTGTTAGGACGATTTGAATCAGCATTATTTACATTAATTATTAATTATGCTGCTTATTTCGTTGAAATTTTCCGAGGTGGTTTAAATGCTATACCCAATGCTCAATATGAGGCTTTGAAAGTATTGTCAATTGATCGTTTTACTGGCTTACGCAAAGTGATTTTACCCCAACTGTGGAAAATTGTGATGCCATCAGTCGGAAACGAAGTCATTAGTTTAATTAAAGACACGTCATTAATTTATATTCTAGGTTTAGACGAGCTATTAAAAACTGGTCGTACATTGGCTAATCAAAGCGCTAGCTTATTGCCGTTTGTGTACGTTGGTGTGATCTATCTAGTATTTACGGGAATTACTACATTTATTCTGAATAAAATTGAACAAAAGATTGAAGATTAGGAGGAGACCTGATGAGTTTAAAAGTAGAAGGTATATCAAAAAAATTTGGGTCAAATTTAATCATTGATAATTATGATTTCGAAGTGACCCCGGAACAAATTACGATTGTTTTAGGAGAGTCAGGTAGTGGTAAAACAACACTGCTTAGAATGATTAATAATTTAGAAAAAGTCGATCAAGGTTCAATTTCAATAGATGGTGTTCTTTTAGTAGAAGATGGTGTATATAAATCGTCTAATGATGTTAAAGCATACCAACACAGAATTGGTTTAGTATTTCAAGATTATCAGTTGTTTCCTAATTTAAGTGTTTTAGAAAATTTATTATTAGCACCATTATCAAATAAAATGGGAAGTCGTGAGGAGCTGATTGTTAAAGCTAAAGAATTGCTTAATCAAATGGGCTTACCGGATAAAGAGTTAATGAAGCCTAGACAATTATCTGGGGGGCAAAAACAAAGAGTATCCATTGCAAGAGCAATGATGATGAATCCGAGTATTCTATGTTTTGATGAACCAACTTCAGCTTTAGACGAACAAACCGTGGCTAAAGTTGCAGATTTAATTTTGCAGTTGCAAGCTCAAGGTATGATGATTTTAATTATTACACATGACAGAACATTAGTGGAGTTATTAGGCAGTCGAGCCCAAGTAATTGAATCAACAAGTTTCTTAAATTAGTATCAAATAATACACCTCTTACTTGCTATGTCGGTATGAGGTGTATTTATTTATAAAATGATAAAAATAACACTTGAAATACTAGCAGGTTTCGTTATAATAGTAGGAGTGTAAAATAATGCAGCGAAAAAAAAGAAAGCGCGTCAACAGTCTAACGCCTTATGAAAAGGTCAATCAGTAACTGCGGCTGCAAAAGCGAAAGTTGAAGTTAAACTGCACGCATTCGGTTTTTTTAACTATTATTTTACTCCATAAAACATATTATTGGAGGAATCTTAATGTCAAGATATACAGGTCCATCATGGAAATTATCACGTCGTCTAGGTATTTCATTAACAGAAACAGGTAAGGAATTAGCAAAACGCCCATTCCCACCAGGACAACATGGTAACCAACGTAAAAAACTTTCTGAGTATGCTTTACAATTACAAGAAAAACAAAAATTACGTCACATGTACGGAATGAACGAACGTCAATTCGCTACTTTGTTTAATAAAGCTGGTAAAATTAAAGAAGGTAAACACGGTGAGAACTTCATGGTTATTCTAGAAACTCGTTTAGATAACTTAGTTTACCGTTTAGGTTTTGCGACTACTCGTCGTCAAGCTCGTCAATTAGTTAACCACGGTCACATTACTGTCGATGGTAAACGTGTTGATATTCCATCTTATTTAGTTCAACCTGAACAAGTAATTGGTTTACGTGAATCTTCTCGTGACATTGCTATCGTTAAAGAAGCATTAGAAAACATGGTAACTCGTTTAGAGTTCGTTTCTTACGATGAAACAGCAATGGAAGGAAAAATGACTCGCTTACCTCAAAGAAGTGAATTAAACGCAGAAGTAGATGAAGCTCTAGTCGTTGAATACTACAACAAATTAGGCTAATCACTAAATTAATGCTATCGCAACAGGTAGGAATCTCTAGGTTCTTACCTGTTTTCTTATGACTTAATCATAAGTGAATTAGTATTAAAAATAGTGATAAGTCAAATTGCTCATCGTTGTTGGATGGATGGAATCCTTATAAAATAAAGAAAAATAATGTTAATAATACACTGTTTCGCTTTAATTAAACCACTTGTAATGCTATAATATAGAGTGATTAATTACGGATTAAATTCATCTACTGCCAATTAAGATAATTACGATGGAACAGAGGAGCGAACTAGAATGCAATTGAGATTTACTGACATACTATTTATTATAGTCGTCATTGTTCTGGTTATTTACGGAGTAATTTATTATTTCAAAACCCAGCGCAATAAAGACATTAGAGAATTGGAAGAACGCAAAGACAAAATGATGGCAATTTCAATTGCTGATCAATTATATACGTTGAAGAACATGAATTTATCAGGTCAAACTAAGCGTAGATATGAAAGTTTAGTTGCGACTTGGCAGACCATTACAAACTTTCAATTCACTGAAATCGAATCTGCTTTAGTTGGTTCAGAACAATTCCTTGAGCAAATGAACTTAGTCAAAGCTCAAAAAGCTGTCCATCAAGCAAGAGAAATTCTTGATGAAACAGAGGTTCAAGTGAATGAGTTACACGAACAACTAACAGAATTATTATCTGTGGATGAAGCAAACCAAGAGCGTAATGAACAATTATTAGAGAGATACAATACAGCCCGTAAAAGCATTATGAACCAAAGTTTTGATTATGGTCCTGCTATTGAAACTTTAGAGAAAAACATTCAGTATTTAGAGTTGAACTTTACGAAGTATAACGAATATACAACGAATGGAGATCACCTTGAAGCGCAAGACATGTTAGATACAATTGAATCTGATATGACGAGCCTAGAGGAAATTCTTGAAAAGATTCCAAACATGTATGACAAAATCAAAAATGATTATGAAGATTCATTAGCTGACTTGCGTGAAGGCTACCAACGTATGTTAGAGAGCCGTTATAATTTTGAGAATATTAATGTGCCTGAAGAGATTGATGAAATTCAGGAACAATTAAATAATGCTAAACAAGAAATTAAAAACGCAGACTTAGCTGATGCAAAAACTTTAATGGATAAAGCTGATCGAGAAATTAATTCTTTATATGATTTATTAGAATCAGAAGTTGCAGCTAAAGAATTTGTTAATAAAAACGTAAGTCAATTACGCGATCAAATAAAAAAAGTTGAAGAAAATAATCGTTATGCGGGAATTGAAGTTGATCGTATTGCACAGAGTTATATTCTACACAATAGTGAGTTAGATCAAGTTAAAGAATTAACAGATCAGATTCGTATTGAAGCAAATAAATTCCGTGATTTATCAACAGAAATTAACGAACATAATGCCATCTATACTAAAATTGAATCAGTAATCAAGAAACTACAAAAACGATTTGATGAGATTGATGATAAACAACGTAAGTTAGTTGAGAATTTGTCTGATTTAACAGTTAGAGAAAAAGAAATCAAAAGTAACTTAGATTTATATGAATTAGATTTAAGAAACATCAAACGTAAAGTTGAGAAATATCACTTACCAGGTTTAAGTGAAGATTACTACGCTAAGTTCTACCAAGTGACGGATGAAATTGAAAGCTTATCGAAACAATTAAACCGTGTTAGAATTGACATGAGTGAAATTGAACATACAGCAGAGCAATTAGAAACTCATTTAGATCAACTTGAAACTTTAACAGAAGATATTATTGATAGTGCTATGTTAACAGAATATATGATTCAACATAGTAATCGATTCCGTTATGATTACCCTGAAATGGATCAAGCGATTAAGGAAGCGCAATATTTATTCCATCGCGAATTCCGCTATCAAGAAAGTTTAGCTATAATTGAGAAAGCATTACGTCGTGTTGACCAAGATGGTCCTACACAAGTAAGACGTATGTATCATCAAGAAAAACAAGCTAGAATTTATTAATATTTATAGATAGAAGACAGAAGCGGCTTAGCCTTTCTGTCTTTTGTTCTGTAAATAGGAACTAAGACATTAGGTAATAAAGACACATCAATTAACAGTAAAGACAAGGTGAGTAGGGAGATTTTCAAGTTACTCTACATGAGTGAATTCAACTCTAGAATAGTTTAATTCACTTCGCTATAATGACTAAGCAGATAGATTGAGTTTTTAAAATAAAGGAGTCCAATCATGTTTTATTTCGATAATAGTGCAACAACACAACCCTCTGAAACAGTAATGAAAGTAGTGCAAGAAGTTGCTATAAATTATTTTGCTAACCCGTCAAGTATTCATTTTATGGGTGAAAAATCTAAAGCTTTATTAAACAGTGCAAGACAACAAGTAGCAGAACTTTTAGATTATAAAGAAAGTGAAATTTATTTTACTTCTAGTGGAACTGAAGCAAATAATTGGGTTTTTCAAGCTGTTTTACCTGCTTTAGGATCACTGCATTCTGAAAGGAAAAAAGTTATTATTTCAAGTATTGAGCATCCTTCAATTACTGCTCAAATTGAAATGATTGAACGTATGGGCTATATCGTTGAATTAGCTCCAGTTGATGAAGATGGAGTGTTAGACTTAAAATCATTAGCACAATTAATAACCAAAGATGTATTAATCCTTTCAACAATGTCCGTTAATAATGAAGTGGGAAGTATTCAACCCCTCGATGCGATCGCGGAACTACTTAAAGACTTTCCACAAATAGTGTGGCACGTCGATGGTATTCAAAGTGTCACAACACAATTCGAGAATATGTTAAATAAACGAATTGATTTGTTAAGTTTATCTAGTCATAAATTTCATTCTGTTCGAGGTGTTGGTATACTAGCTAAGCGCCAGAAAGTTGATTCAGAACCTATGTTGTATGGTGGAGGTCAAGAAGCAGGTCTAAGAAGTAGTACTGAAAACTTACCAGCTATTGTAGCAACTGCCAAAGCATTACGTTTATCGAAAGAATCGCAAGAGATTGTTAAACCTAAACTAAAATTGTACCGTGAAAAAATTTGTCAGTCATTAACTAGTCAAAAATGGCAGGTTTACGCAGAACAAACAGGAAGCGAACATATTATTTGTGCAGCACTAGAAAGAGTTCCTGGAGAAGTGTTAGTGCATGCTTTAGCAGAAAAATCCGTTATTGTTTCGACAACAAGTGCTTGCTCAAGTCGCAAACATCAAGCGCACCATACTTTAAAAGCAATGAATATTCCAGAAGCAATATCTACCTCAGCTATAAGAATTAGTATGTCGCATACTACAACCGATGAAGATGTTACAGCTTTAATAAATGCAATCGAAGTTGTGTCGCAAAAATTTAATAAGTAATTAAGGAGAAAACTATGTCTCAAAAACAAATATTAATTCACTATGGTGAATTATCTACTAAGGGTAAAAATCGAAAAATGTTTCAAAATAAGATGGCAGATCAAATCCGTCATAAAACGAAAGACATTGAAAAAGTTAAAGTTTTACCTCATCACGACTTTATGCATGTGAAATGGGATCATGCAAGTTACGAAACGATCATCGATGTATTGAAGGATGTACCAGGTATTGCACGTTTTGAACCTACTTATCGTGTTGAGAAAACAATGGAAGCAATTTATGCAAAAGGTATTGAATTGTTTGAAGCACAAACATTTGAAGAAAATGCTTCTTTTAAAGTAGTAGCAAAACGATCTGATCGTACATTTGAATTAGATTCGATGATGATTCAAAGAGAAGTTGGTCATGTAATCGGTGAACGCTTCCCTGAGTTGCACGTCGAAATGAAAAAAGCTACCTATAAATTAACAGTAAGTATTCAACGTGATGCTGCCTATTTGAGTCTAATTTCTGTTCAAGGTATGGGTGGATTACCTTATGGATCAAGTGGTAAAGGAATGTTAATGTTATCAGGAGGCTTTGATTCTCCAATCGCAGGCTATCAAATGATTAAACGCGGTTTAGAAATAGAAGCAGTGCACTTTAGTAGTCCACCCTATACGAGCCCACAAGCATTAGAAAAGGCCAAAAAATTAACGGCAGTACTATCGCGTTATGGAACACCAATTAAATTCCATAATGTTCCTTTTGCAAAAATCCAAGAAGAAATTAAAGAGCACATACATGAAGATTTCTCAATGACTGTGATGCGTCGTATAATGTTACGTATTATGGATCAATTATTGGTAAAAAATAAAGCAATGGCAATTGTTAACGGAGAATCATTAGGTCAAGTAGCTTCCCAAACACTACAGAGCATGAGTGTTATTAATGAAGTGACGACTACTCCAATTTTAAGACCATTAATAGCAGTAGATAAAAATGAAATTATTGCAATCGCAGAGAAAATTGGAACGTATGATATTTCGAATGAACCTTATGAAGATTGTTGTACAGTGTTTGCTCCGAAGAAACCAAAAACGAAACCTAAGTTACATACAATTCAAGAAATGGAAGCAGCTTTAAATATTGAGGATTTAGTAGCTGATGCAGTCATGAATACAGAAATCATGACAATCGATGAATTTTATTTAAAAGAACAACTAGCGGAATTTGACAGTTTACTGTAATTAATTATTTATCAGTAAGCATTCAATTATGTGTTCGAATCTTTCAATGTTATACTATACTTAATAAGTAGAAAGATGAAGGGAAGATGCATAATGCAAGTAAAATTTGATGGTAATCCATTAGAAGTTCAAGGTGTTCAACCAAAAGTTGGAGAAAAAGCACCTAATGCCAAATTAGTTAACGCCAAAGGAGAAACAGTTGAATTAGCTGACTTCTTAGGTAAAGTTACAATTATTAGTGTAATTCCTAACGTTTTGACTCGTACATGTGAATTACAAACAAAACGCTTTGATGAAGTAACAAGTGATAAAGATATTCAATATGTAACTGTAGGTAGAAATACTGTTGAAGAGTTTAATCAGTGGAATTCAGATAACGAATTAAATGTTACAACATTAACGGATGCTGAGGGAGAATTTGGTAAGGCTTATGGCTTAGATATTGATTTAGACGGTAATGCCTTATTAACTCGTGCTGTATTTGTAGTTGATTCTGAAGGAACAATTCAGTATGTTGAAATTGTCGATGAAGTTGTTAACGAACCAGACTATAAACCAGCATTGGAAATAGCTGAAAAACTATAAGACACGTAGAATAATTTTAAGTAGCGATGGTACCAATTTACGGTATTATCGCTACTTTTTCATAGTATATAGAATTATAAATTTTATGTTGGTTTACCAAGCTTTGTAATTCACTTAGCTTATTGCCTTTTCAAGGAGTGGGTCACCTTCAAAGCCTCATTTGTGATCGTGAAGTTCGTGCTTTTTCAGATCAATCGACTAGGCTCTGTCTACTTCGCTGTGCTCAGATTAAGAGCAAGCTACGCCGCTTACCCTTTGTACCGCTCTGGAAAACAAGTCGCTGAACTATGCGTAGCTATTCAAAGAAAGTATCGCTGTAATATCAAATTAAAACTACTAAATGAAAATTAATGGCCTCGGATTCGACCGAGGCTTTATGATAGTATAAGGGTTTATTGCTTTAGAGATACTTAAACTATTTGCTACTATTACCTTATTTATTTTCAAGGGCAGTGTTCAAACCTAAATGGATTAAGAAGATAGATAACAATTAACTATAAATGTTTTATTCAGTAAATAAAACAAAGTTGTCTCGAAATTATCTTGAAGTTATCCGATTATGATACATGGAAGTTAAAGTTGAGATTTTTTGTTGTTAGTCTGTTTTCATTATATAATAAAATATGGAAGAAAATGAGGAGGGAAGACGATGGAAGAAAAAATCAAGCTGTTTCGTGAACAATTAGCTGACAGTCAAAAGATTGCATTCTTTGGTGGGGCTGGAGTATCTACAGCAAGCGGTATACCGGATTTTCGTTCGGCTACAGGACTTTACATGGAAGATACTCATCGTAAATATTCTGCGGAGGAGATTATTTCAAATCATTTTTTTGTGAAACATCCTAAAGAATTTTTTGAATTTTATTCAGAAAAGCTAATTTATCCAGAAGCCGAACCGAACTTGGCCCATAATTTTCTAGTTAATATTGAACAAGAAGGAAAAGAAGTAACAGTTATTACACAGAATATAGATGGGTTACATCAAACTGCAGGAAGTACAATCGTTCATGAATTACACGGAACGGTTTTAGATAATTATTGTTTAGAATGTCATCGTGTGTATTCGTTGGATGATCTAAAAATTGACGAAGAAGGTATTCCTCGTTGTCCTTTTGATCAAGGAGTAGTCAGACCTGATATTGTCTTATATGGAGAAAATTTAAAAAATGAGACAATTGAATCCTCAATTAAAGCAATAGAAGAAGCTGACATGCTAATTGTCGCTGGAACATCTCTCATAGTATACCCAGCAGCAGGGCTTATTAATTATTTCAAAGGAAAGTATTTGGTTGTTGTGAATAAAACAAGGCTACATACATATTTACCTAATGCCTTGATTTTCGAAGCTGAAATGAATGAAGTGTTCTCACAGGTAAGGTGATGAAACTATAATGATTAATTTATTGGAATACTATCAAGGAAGCGGTGAAAATTACACCACAGAAGAAATTGCCCAAGCATTATTAGGCAGCGTCTTAGTAAACGAAACACCAGAAGGTCTAACAAGTGGCATCATTGTTGAGACAGAAGCATATCTTGGGCTTGAGGACGAAGCTGCTCATAGCTACAATGGGCGTAATACGCCTCGTATCCAAGCTATGTTTGGTAAGCCAGGCACTTTATATGTGCATCAAATGCATCGACATATATTAGTTAACATTGTGACACAACCTAAAGGTGTTCCACAAGGGGTATTGATTCGTGCATTAGAACCACTAGAGGGTCTTGAGTTAATGACGGAGCGACGTAAAAAAACAGGACATGAGTTATCGAATGGTCCGGGAAAACTCAGCCAAGCCATGGGCATTTCGATGGACTACAATTTAGAACATATATTAGATTCCAGATTATCTATTGAACCAAACAAGAGAGTAATTCCAATTAAAATCCAAAGTTCGCCAAGAATTGGCATTAAAAACAAAGGAAAATGGACAGATGCAGCACTTAGATTTTATGTAAAAGGTAATCCATTTGTTTCTCGTTTCAAAGGTGAAATATCAGAAACATTCGGTTGGAAAAGCTGCCGATTATAATTGTAAATTTTTTTTGTAGCTACTTGTTTAAAAGGCAATGATTTGCTAAACTGAGATTAATCTATCAAGGATAACTTGATATAATAATATGCGATGAAGAGAAGAGTAGTTAATAATATACAGAGAGAAAGTATTTGGTGAAAGCTTTCATAATTAACGAAAGTAACTCGGAGCTTGAAGTGTGAAATTTAGTAATGCTTCACGGAGTAAAACTTCGTTAACAATGTATGAGAAGAAAATAATACTTTCTAAAATTAGGTGGTACCACGTTGATGAAACGTCCTATGTTAAGCATAGGGCGTTTTATTTTGGTGAAAATCACTTAATTGCTTAATAAAACTACTAGGAATCGCAATGAAAGGAAGCGAGAATATGAAGAGAGAAGAAATGCCTACGAAATATAATCCGCAGGCAGTTGAAGCAGGTCGTTACGAAAAATGGTTAGATGATGGTGTGTTCAAACCATCAGGCAATCCAGAAGCAGAACCTTATTCGATTGTAATTCCACCACCAAACGTAACTGGTAAATTACACTTAGGACATGCTTGGGACGTAACCTTGCAAGATATGATTATTAGACAAAAACGTATGCAAGGATTCGATACGCTATGGTTACCAGGTATGGACCATGCGGGAATTGCGACACAAGCAAAAGTTGAGGAGAAATTAGCAACCCAAGGAATTAGTCGTTATGACTTAGGTCGCGAAAAATTTGTTCAACAAGTTTGGGATTGGAAAGAAGAGTATGCAAGTACAATACGTGAACAATGGTCAAAAATGGGTGTTTCCGTTGACTATTCTCGCGAACGTTTTACGCTGGATACTGGTTTAAATAAAGCAGTTAATAAAGTCTTTGTTGATCTATATAACAAAGGTTTAATCTATCGTGGAGAATATATTATTAACTGGGATCCTAAAGCTCAAACAGCATTATCGGATATCGAAGTTATTCATAAAGATGTTAAAGGTGCGTTTTATCATATTAATTACCCTGTAGTTGGAAGTGATGAAGTAGTCGAAATTGCGACCACTCGTCCTGAAACAATGCTAGGTGATACTGCAATAGCTGTTCATCCAGAAGATGAAAGATATCAACACTTAATTGGTAAAACGGTTATGTTACCATTAATGAATCGTGAAATTCCGGTCGTTGCAGATGAATATGTTGATCGTGAATTTGGAACAGGTGTTGTGAAAATCACGCCGGCGCATGATCCTAATGACTTTGAAGTGGGGAATCGTCATGACTTACCTCGATTAAACGTTATGAACTTAGATGGATCAATGAATAAAAATGCAGGCAAATACGCTGATTTAGACCGATTTGAAGCTAGAAAACAAGTGATTGCTGATCTGAAAGAAATTGACTTATTAGTTAAAATTGAAGAGATGGATCATAGTGTTGGTCATTCTGAAAGAAGTGGCGCTGTAGTAGAGCCTTTTTTATCTACTCAATGGTTTGTTAAAATGCAACCACTAGCTGAGAAGACAATTAATAACCAATCTAGTGAAGATGCTGTTGAATTTTTCCCGCCACGTTTCAATAATACTTTCTTAACTTGGATGGAGAATATTCATGACTGGGTTATCTCGCGTCAATTATGGTGGGGACATCAAATTCCAGCTTGGTATCATAAAGAAACAGGCGAAGTTTATGTTGGTGAAACTGCTCCAGAAAACGAAGAAGACTGGCAAAGAGATCCAGATGTTTTAGACACATGGTTTTCATCTGCTTTATGGCCTTTTTCAACAATGGGTTGGCCTGAAGAATCTGCAGATTTTGATCGCTACTTCCCAACAAGCACTTTAGTAACAGGTTACGACATATTAACGTTCTGGGTAAGTCGCATGATTTTCCAAAGTTTAGAATTTACTGGTAAACGTCCATTCCAAAACGTTTTAATTCACGGATTGATACGTGATGCTGAGGGGCGTAAGATGAGCAAATCATTAGGTAACGGCATTGACCCAATGGATGTTATCGATGAATTCGGAGTAGACGCTTTAAGATGGTTCTTAGCAAATGGTTCTGCACCAGGCCAAGACGTTCGATATAGTGAAGAAAAACTAAGTTCAGCTTGGAATTTCATTAACAAAATATGGAATGCAAGTCGCTATGTTTTAATGAATGTAGGAGACTTAACGATTGATCAAATCGAGATAGGCGAAGACCAAACGATTGCTGACCAATGGATTCTTGCTCGTTTACAAACTACAATTGAATCGGTAACACGTTTATTTGATAAGTTTGAATTTGGTGAAGCCGGACGTATTCTATATCACTTTATTTGGGATGATTACTGTGACTGGTATATTGAAATGACTAAAGAAAGTCTACAAGATGAGACATCAGACAATAAGACTACTAAAAGTATTTTGATTTATGTATTGGATCAATTCTTGCGCTTGTTGCACCCAATTATGCCATTTGTTACGGAAGAAATTTGGCAACAATTACTTAGCGAAAAATCTTCATTAGTTATTGCTGACTACCCTGTAGTAAATGATGCGTACATCAAGCCTGAAGCTGTCACAGCAATGAATCAATTGATTGAAGTTATTCGTGGCGTACGTACGATTCGTAATGAAATGAATACACCGTTGTCAAAAGCGGTTGATTTATTCATCAAAGCAAATAACGAGGAAGTTGTGGAGTTATTAAAAGCTAACCAAGCTTATATTGAACGTTTCTGTAACCCAGAAAACCTCGTAATTTCAATGGATCCAGAGACACCTCAAGAAGTAGTTTCTCAAACATTATCATTCGCACAAATTTTAATGCCTCTAGAAGGATTAATTAAAATTGAAGATGAGATTAAACGATTAGAACAAGAACAAATAAAATTAAATAAAGAAGTAGACCGGATCGATAAGAAGCTTGCGAATCAAGGATTTGTTAGCAAGGCTCCTGAAAAAGTTGTGGAGGAAGAACGCGCTAAACGTGAAGACTATGTTAGTCAGTTGAACGCAGTAACTGAAAGAATCGCACAGCTCGAAACGCTGCTATAATATTTTAAAATTTGACCTCAAGTAATTTTTTACTTGAGGTTTGCAATGGAAACTTTTTGCATTAAACACACTAAGTGTATTATATCTGTGGCAACACGAAGGAGAACGAAAGCAGTTGAAATTTATAAATGTTAACGAAGCCATTGAATGGCTAAACGCTCAAAGAAGTACGGGTCAAGGAAATAGTGTTGAGAGAGTTAAGGTAGCATTAGCTTTTATTGACAATCCACACATTGGTCTCCCTGCTATCCATATTACTGGAACAAATGGAAAAGGGTCGACGACTGCCTTTTTAAGAGAATTATTACTAAGTCAAGGTTTACAAGTAGGAACCTTTACATCACCTCATATTATGACCTTTAAAGAACGTTTTACATTTAATGGTGAACTTATTTCAGATGAAGATTTATTGTTTGTAATTGAAGAAATGGTTCAAATTAATGATTATATGGAACAAACAGAATTTGGACGTTTAGTTTTCTTTGAGTTATATACTGTTATGATGGCGATTTATTTTAATATGAAGAAGCCTGATGTATGTTTAGTAGAAGTAGGTATTGGTGGTCGAAGAGATTGTACGAGTGTAGTGAATGCACAGTTAGCAATTATTACAACCATAGGTTTAGATCATGGTGATAAACTAGGCAATACAGTTGAAGAAGTAGCTGAAGAAAAATCAGGTCTTATTAAGCCAAATAGTTTAGTTGTAACAGGTTTGATAGACGAAGGGCCATTGACAGTAATTGAGAATTATGCGAAAGAAATGAATTCAGAAATTTACCGTTATCAAATTGAGTATGGTATGTCAGATATTCTAAACCATTTAGATCAAGGTTCAACATTTAACTTTTGGCAAACTTCAACTGAAGCTGAAGAAACGCAACAAAATAATTTTGCGATAGGTATGTTAGGTTTACACCAAGTCCAAAATGCTACGGTAGCTTTACAAGCATTTGAACTATGGATGCGCCATATTGAACAACCAATTGACTGGGTTATTGCTAAACCTGCTCTTCAGAAAACAAATTGGATAGCTCGCATGGAAAGAATTCATGAAGAGCCATTTGTTTATATTGATGGGGCACATAATGTTGCAGGTTTAAATGCACTTAAACAGCTAGTGACAGAATATTTCCCTCATAAAGAAATACATATCTTATATGCAGGACTAGATTCTAAAAATCAAGCTGCTCAATTACCTTTGTTGTCTACATTCGAGAGTAGTAGTTTAGCTGTAACAGAATTTGAGCATCCTAATGCTATGTCACTTGAACAATTCAAAGAATTAGTATTAAGTGAAGCGACTCATCTGCAACAACCTGTTCAATTCGTTGAAAATTGGCCAGAATATATTACAGACTTTATTTTCACAAAGAATGCAGATCAGATGTTACTAGTAACGGGTTCTCTATACTTTGTTTCGGCTATTCGTCAACATATTGTTAAAGAATTTCAAAAGATTTCAAATTAAAAAGTGATTTTTGCCTCTTTTTTACGTATTTATATATGAATACAAAAAGGAGGCTATTTTTATGTCAAAAATTCAACAATCATTTATTCGTGAGGTACCAAAAGATGCTCAGCCTAGAGAACGCTTATTAAATTATGGTGAAAAAGCATTGGCAACACACGAGCTATTGGCCATTATTTTAAGAACAGGCACAAAAGAAGAGAATGTTTTACAACTAGCATCTCGATTTATACAATCTTTTGAGAGTTTGTACGAACTTAAGCAGGCAAGTATTGATGAGTTGCAAAAGATTAAAGGCATTGGTCCTATAAAGTCACTCGAATTAAAAGCGGCAATAGAATTAGGGGCGCGCATTAATGCCAGTGATTTACCTAAATTTGGTCATATCACATCCACTCGGTCAGCAGGTCAAAGACTTCTACAAGAAATGTCTGATTTGCAGCAAGAGCATTTAATTGTTCTATTCTTAAACACTAAAAATGAGGTAATAAAGCAGAAAACCATTTTTATGGGAACGGTTAACAGTAGTGTTGCCCATCCTAGAGAGATTTTTAAAGAGGCTGTCAAGTATCCGACAGCGCGTTTGATTATCGCACACAATCATCCATCAGGAGATACAGAGCCGTCGTCTGCTGATTTGTTTTTCACGAAGCGCATGATTGCGTGTGGAGAATTAATGGGAATCGAAATCTTGGATCATTTGATAATTGGCCAAAATAAATATTTAAGTTTACGAGAAAGTTCTAAAATCTTTGATGAATAATAATGTAAAATATACCTTGCAATTTAATGGGAGTTAATCAGTTTTATTAAAATTAGATTACAAGATATGAGCTGTGCGAAGCGGTTTCTTAGGAAATGTGAAGACCGCTTGTGAAAGGATGCACTTAAACTAACGGGGCAGGATAGTTGAGGAATGATTATAATTATACGTAAATACTTCACTTAGCGAGTGCTATTGTTCGAATTAGCAGTCGCTTTTTTATTATAAAAATAAAAATATAATAAGAACTCATTCCACCAATGGAGGAGATCAGTATTACAAAGGTAGCTTCAATAAATAATGTAAATTATACATTGAAATATGTAATAGATATATTGAATTATGTAATTTATATGTTACAATAAGTGTAGGAGGTGTTCGAAAGGAGTGAAAAACAATCTTAAAGTCGCTCGGGTTCAAGTGGACTTAACACAGCAACAGTTAGCCGAAAAAGTAGGTGTTACTCGGCAAACTATCAGCTTAATTGAAAAAGGGAACTATAATCCAACTTTAAAGCTTTGTCTTAAAATTTGTTATGCAGTCAACAAAACATTAAACGATGTATTTTGGATAGAAAGGGGCGAATTTAGCAATGAAGATACAAAGAATAAATGATGAACGGCTTGCGATTAAAAATTTAAAAATTATGCGTACTGGCTATACGCTTCAAACACTCGGAATCATTGCCATTCTCGGATATAACTTTATTACGAATGGAATAGATGGTGTCTTTGAGAATCCATTATGGATTGTATTTATCGCTTCAACAATCGTATTAGCATTTATGTCCTTCGGCAAAGATGATGAACGTCTAACATTGAGAAATCTGCAAATAACGCGGATTGCATACGCTATTCAGGTCATTGGATTCGTGATTATATTAGGAAATGAGTATGCTGCTGGAGGTATAGAGCAGGCACGTGAAAATCCGATATGGATTCTCTTTACAGTTGCAACGATGATATTGATTTTCATGCGAATGAATATCGATGTCGCCTACGAAACTGACCAAAAATCAGAATCAGCAAAGAAGGGGTTAGTGACTTCACTTATCGCAGTAACGCTAATTAGTATTACAATAGGAGTTATCACAGCTATCAGTGATGGACACACTGCAATGGACGGCGTTATAACAGCGTTAGTTTTCTTAGTATGTGGCTTTTTTCCATTCTTTTTCTTATACACTTTGAGGAAAGAAAAAAATGAAGGTTAGTGAATGTAATGTTTAAATATAGAGGTTGTGCAGAAAGTAAATCTAAAAAACTGTTCGTTCTGCTCTTCAACAAAAGGGTGCTTTAGTTAAATAACAATGAATAAAAATCAGCCTGTATCTTATGTTACTATTAAGTAATTTAAGATACAGGTTTTACTATTTTTGAAATAATTACCTTTCACTTCAAATACATGTATTCAAAGTGAAAGTATTGATTTAAATGATTCTTTTGTAATTTACTCTTGATAAAATGTAGAGCCGTCGTCTGCTGATTTGTTTTTCACGAAGCGCATGATTGCGTGTGGAGAATTAATGGGAATCGAAATCTTGGATCATTTGATAATTGGCCAAAATGAATATTTAAGTTTACGAGAAAGTTCTAAAATCTTTGATGAATAATAATGTAAAATATACCTTGCAATTTAATGGGAGTTAATCAGTTTTATTAAAATTAGATTACAAGATATGAGCTGTGCGAAGCGGTTTCTTAGGAAATGTGAAGACCGCTTACATCGTGGCTAATAAAGTATAAAAGCGTTATTATATTTAAATAGAAGTTAAGAAAGTGGTTGCAATTTTAATAGAGTATGTTATTATATAATTATGTTTTTGTAAGAGGTAAGAAAGATTGTTTTTGTAACATCCGCTTCGTACCAGTTAGCAAGAATATAAAATTAAAAAGTGCTTTTGGGCACGAGGAGGATTTCTATTCATGGAACAAGGAACAGTAAAATGGTTTAACTCAGAAAAAGGTTTTGGATTTATCGAGCGTGAAGGCGAAGCAGACGTGTTTGTACACTTCTCAGCTATTCAAGGCGACGGCTTCAAAACTTTAGAAGAAGGTCAAGCAGTTACATTTGAAGTTGAAGATGGCGCACGTGGCCCTCAAGCAGCTAACGTAGAAAAAGCTTAATCTTATTTTATGAAATTCAACCGGAGATTATTCTTCGGTTTTTTTTTATTTTTAGAATAATTATTAAAAGAAATCCTATAGAACAACACATCATGAAACCAATGAATGTTGGAATTTCATTAAGAACCATTCTACAGGTAGCTTTTTGCTATCTACTTTTGCTATAATATTTTAACGAGTGTTAAACACACAATATAAATAAGTAAGGAGATCGAAGTGTAGTGGGATTGTTTAGTAAGCAACGATTAGGAATAGATTTAGGAACTGCTAATACAATTATCTATATAGATAATAAGGGAATTGCACTTCGAGAACCATCGATAGTTGCTAGGAATATTAAGACAGGTGAAGTAGTAGCATATGGGAAAGAGGCGGCTAAATTAGTTGGCCGAACATCAGATACTTATGAAACGATTCGACCGATTAGAGATGGTGTTATTGCAGATTTTTCCTTAACGAAACAAATGTTAGCTCATTTTATCAAACAAGCTGTTTTGAGATCTTTATCAAGACCAGAAGTAGTTATTTGCGTACCGAGTAGTATTTCGAAAGTTGAAAGACGTGCTGTTATTGATGCGATCAAAGATTTAGGTATTCATCGTGCAATGATTGTTGAAGAACCTTTTGCAGCAGCTTTAGGCGCAAATTTAGCGATTGAAGAACCTAGAGGTAAAATGGTTGTTGACATCGGAGGCGGAACAACAGATATTGCAACAATTTCTTATGGTGAAATTGTCAATGGTAGCAGTTCGCGTGCCGGAGGAAGTTTAATGAATGAAACGATAATGGCGTATGTACGCAATCATTATCAATTAGCGGTGGGAGATTACACAGCTGAAACAATAAAAATAGTATTGGGTAATGCTATGTTTACCGAACAGGATACCTCGGATAAACTAAAAGTCAGAGGACGTAATATTGCGACGGGTGTTCCAGATGAAAAGTATGTTGAAGCGAGCATTGTTGCAGAAGCGGTTGATGAAGTCATTCAAATGATCGTGACGAGTATCAAGCAAGTGTTGGAACAAACACCACCCGAATTATCAGCTGATATCATCGAAAATGGTATAGTCTTAACCGGTGGTGGATCTTTACTGAAGCGTCTTCCAGAGCGTCTTCATGACGAAATAGGGATTCCAGTCAATCTAGCGAGTGTTCCGCTTGATAGTGCGGCGATTGGCGCTGGAAAGATGTTAAAGCAGTTAGACATCCAATCAAAAATTGCAGAAAAAAAAGCTCGTTAGTAGAAAGAGGATCGTGAATGTTTAATAATAAAAAATTAATTGGAATTTTAATAGCGAGTATCGCCATCGTTTCGTTAGTCTCATACTCGTTATTCAGTAGTACATCTAATCTTGTAACGACATCAGTCAATGAGGCGTCATCTTGGGCTGGGAGAATTTTTTCTGAACCAGTCAATATGGTTGTGAGATTTGTTAATTCAGTCGATAACTTAGTGAATACTTTTGAAGAAAATCAATATTTGAAACAACGTATTGATCAAGTCAATGAAATGCAAGTAAGAATCGCAGATTTAGAAGTTGAAAATGAGAAAATGAGACAAGAACTAAATCTAACCGAAACTTTAAGTGAATTTGAGCCATTAAGTGCAACCGTCATTTCTCGTAGCCCAGATCAATGGATGGAGACATTAGTGATTAATGTTGGATCAAATGATGGTGTACGTAAAGATTTAGCGGTTATGTCAGGCAACGGATTAATTGGTCGTGTTATTGAGGTAACACCTAATAGTTCCAAAGTGTTACTCTTAACTTCAGAACAGTCGAATGAAGGTGTTGTTTCGGCACGTGTACAAACAGAATCTGGAACATCAGCAAACGGAATTGTGAGCAGTTATGATCCGAAAACTAAAAATTATATTATGACACAAGTTGACCCTGATGCTGAAATTAAAGCTGGAGACATGGTCATAACATCAGGTTTAGGTGGCGTGACACCAAGTACGTTATTAATCGGTGAAGTAGCTTCGGCGCAAATGGATGATTATGGATTGTTCCAAACGGTTAATATTCTACCAGCAGGCGAAATGACGGATATTCGTTTTGTCACAGTAATTCTTGTAGGAGAACGGAGTGAAGTGAGTGAAGATTAGTCGAGATCGTAAAGCAAGATGGCTAATCCCGCTTCTTTTATTCATTGGAATAATTGTGGATGCTGCTTTACCCGCAATTTTCCCTGGAGCTTTTATCGGTTCTAGCCAGATTATTATCTCCCATTTAACATTATTTTATATTGTGACGTTTAGTTTTTATTTAAGAGACACGCATATTTTATTTTATGCTTTTATCTTTGGTTTAGTATATGAATCATATATCGGCACAGTACTAGGTGTTTATGCAACGATATATTTACTGATTGCCTATTTCGTTATTAAAATAAGAAAATACTTTCCTAAGAAAGCTTTTGTTAATTTTATGTTGTTCGTTGTAGCTGTATCATTAGTAGATTTTTTTGTTTATGTATTTTACTTTGAATTAGGTTTTACTAATGTATATTTAACGACATTCCTTGTGAATCGCTTAGGACCTACCTTAATTTTTAATGTAGTGCTTGCTTTCTTACTTTACTTACCAACGAAACAAATACTTAGTTGGCTAGGATTTGATGAATATATCATTTTCTAAAAGTAAGAGATATATGAGAGGGAAGTTGCTAAAAAAATATTTTCTAATCTTTTTCTTAAAAAACTATTGACAGATGATTTGGATTTGGTGTAAACTCATATCAAGTTAATAAATCAAGTCGAAGATTAAGAAAGTAAATTATTTATTTGCTCACAGCGAGGTAGGACAGAGTGGAAGCCTACTGAGGAATAATAATTGAAACGCACTTAGGAGACTAGTTGGTGAATGGAGTAGCCGACTTCGCTGTCTGAGCGTTAACAAAAAGAGGGAATGAAGCCATTAATAGTGGTGGAGTTAACTAGAGTGGTACCGCGGAATAACCCGTCTCTATGTTCAGTGAACATAGAGACGGGTTTTTTTATCACAATTTTTTGTTGAAAGTACAGGTAGTTTTTAACGAATGACATGTCACAGTAAACTTAATAGAAAATTAAATTTTTTTGGAGGATTAATTATGAGATTATATCAAAAAGTTTTATTGGCAGGAATGGCTTTATTATCGTTAAATGTTGCAGCACAAACAACTTCAGCAAAAACTTTAGATGAGATTAAAGAAGCAGGAAAAATCGTTTTAGGGACGAATGCGGAGTATCCACCGTTTGAATGGGTAGAAATGGTCGATGGTGAACAAGAATATTTAGGTATTGATCTTGATTTAGCCCGTATGATTGCTGATGAAATTGGTGTTGAATTAGTTGTTAGCGACCAAGCGTTTAATGCATTAATACCTGCTATACAAGCAGGGAAAATTGATATGGCAATTGCAAGTATGTCATATACAGAAGAACGAGCAGAGCAAGTAGATTTTTCAGAAGTTTATTTTGAAACGAAAAACTTATTCGCGGTACCAGTTGATAAAGTTGGTAACTATACGTCGCTTGAAGATTTTGCTAGTGTAAAAATTGGCGTATTAAAAGCTTCGGTTCAAGAACAGATGATTAAAGAGCAATACCCGGATACTGAAATAGTGTCAATGAATAAAAATGGTGATTTAATTGAAAGTTTAAAATCAGGTCGAATTGATGCAGTCTTGATGGATAATGTTGTTATTTATCAATATGAAACTTTAAATTCAGATAGCATTGCAGTAGTTGGTGAATTAGCTTTAGAAGATGGTTCATTTGGGAACGCAGTAGCTCTTGAAAAAGGCAATGCTGAATTAAAAGCGATTATTGATCAAATCATACTAGAAGCTATTGAAACCGACGAGTTAAGTAAGATTGTTGATAAAAACATTGAGTTATCAACTAAATCACAAGACTAAGGCAAAGTAGAGGAGAAATATAATGAAAAAATTTCTAAAATTAGTCTTCGTTTTAAGCACTTTATTATTCGTAGCGTTGCCACTTGAAAATGTATCAGCAAAAACTTTAGAAGAAATTAAAGAATCAGGCAAAATAGTAATGGGAACTAATGCCGAGTATCCACCTTTCGAGTGGGTGAAAATGAAAGATGGCGAACAAGATTTTGTTGGAATTGATTTTGATTTAGCTCAACTGATTGCTGATGAAATTGGTGTTGAATTAGAAATTAGTGAACATGCTTTTAACGCTCTTATACCTACTGTTCAAAGTGGCAAAATAGATATGGTGATTGCAGGCATGTCTTATACGGATGAGAGAGCTGAACAAGTAGATTTCTCATCAACTTACTACTCAACTGTGAACCAATTTGTAGTCGCAAGCGATCAAGTAGAGCAATACAAAGAATTAGCTGATTTTTCAGATGTTAAAATAGGTGTGCTAAAGGCATCGGTCCAAGAGCAATTAATCGCGAAGCAATTTCCGGATTCTGATTATGTAGCAATGAATAAGAATGGAGACTTAATTGAAGCTCTCAAAGCTGGAAAAGTTGAGGCAGTTTTCATGGACAATATTGTCATTGCGGATTTTGTTTATCAAAACGAAGGCTTAATCGAAGCAGTCCAAGGTGTTGAAATTGAAGGTGGATCTTTTGATAAGGCAATTGCTTTATCAAAAGGGAACGAAGAATTACTTGAAGTAATTAACAAAGTGGTTGAAGAAGCCGTAAAGTCAGGAAAAATGGAAGAGATTGTTCAAAAAAATATTGAGTTAGTTAGACAAGAAAATTAAAATAATAATTGCTTGTTTTTTCTAAATTCGCTATGATAACAATTAGAAATGTATGAAAAAGAAAGAGGTAATAATATGAAAAAAATGATGACAAAGTTAGCGGTAATCTTTGCTTTAATTCTAATGGTCGTACCAATGAATTTAGCATCTGCTAAAACATTAGAGCAAATTAAAGAAGAAGGTAAATTAGTAGTGGGTACAAGTGCTGACTATCCTCCTTTTGAATGGGTAATTCTAGATGAGAACGGCGACTCTAAAATTGTTGGGATTGATGTTGATATAGCTCAATTAATTGCTGATGAAATCGGAGTAGAATTAGTTATGGAAGATATGCCATTTGATTCTTTAATCCCATCTGTAATTTCTGGAAGAATTGATATGACAATTGCAGGTATGACTTATACTGAAGAACGTGCAAAACAAATCGACTTCTCAGAACAATATCACCAATCTGTAAGTAACTTTGTTGTGCTTGCTGGTGAAGAAGGTAAATATACTAAAGTTGAAGACTTTGATGGTTTAAAAATTGGTGTTCAAAAAGGAACTGTTCAAGAGCAAATGGTAACTGAAAACTTACCAAATGCAGAAGTAGTTTCAATGCAAAAAACGGGACTTTTAATTGAAGCGTTAAAAACTAACAAAGTTGATGCAATCTTCATTGATGACATTGTAACAATTGAATTTGTTGCAGTGAATGAAGGACAAATTGCAGTTGTTGCGGATGTTGTATTTGAAAACCCTGAACAAGGTAAAGCAATCGCATTAGCTAAAGACAACAAAGAATTACTAGAGTTAGTCAATAAAGTTGTTTTAGAAGCTATTGAATCTGGTAAAATCACAGAATTTATCGAAGCAAATGTTTCTTTACAAGCTTCATCTAATGAAGAATCTGACGAAGAAGGTTCAGATGAAGAAACAGCTGAGGAATCTGAAGAAGATTCAGAATAATCATACTGAACTAAAGAAATCTGATTGGTTGTCACGACTGATCAGATTTTTTTATAGTTTAAGGGGTTATAAGTTTTATGTTGAATTATCAAGCTTTATACTACGTTCAGCTGATTGTTTTCCAAGGCGGAGGTCGCTTTCAAAGCCTCACTGACGTTCGTGCTTTTCCAGCTCAATCGGCTAGGGTGTGTCTAATTCGCTGCGCTCAAAGTCACACCAAGCTACGCCGATTGCCCTTTGTACCGCTATGGAAAACAATTAGCTGATCTACGTTAAATATTCCAACAAAAGTAAAACGATATAATCAATTTATGTTGCTAAACAGAATTTAAAATCCTTGGACTTGTCCGAGGTTTTTTTATTTTTATATTATTTCGTAAAAAATGATTGACTCATGTTTAGCGATTTGGTAATATATTAGTGTTGTATTTGTGTAGCACCACGACTACAACCGCACATCTTAAGTTAATAAGTATTGGAGACAATCACTTAAAGTGGCGAGTCTAAGTGTAGAGTTCATAAGAACTTGAAAAATCTAAAATAGGAGGTGCTTGAATGTACGCAATTATTAAAACTGGCGGAAAACAAGTAAAAGTTGAAGTAGGTCAAACAATCTTTGTTGAGAAACTTGACGTTGAAGAAGGCGCAAAAGTTACTTTTGATGAGGTTGTTTTAGTAGGTGGCGAGGAAACTAAAGTGGGAACACCATTAGTAGAAGGCGCAACTGTTGAAGCTACTGTAGAAAAACAAGGTCGCGATAAGAAAGTTGTAACGTTTAGATATAGACGTCGTAAAGACTCTCATCGCAAACAAGGACACCGTCAACCATATACTAAATTAACAATCGATGCTATCAACGCATAATCATGATTAAAATAAAAGTATTTAAAGACGAGAAAAATTTGATTAAACAAATTGAATTAACAGGACATGCTGGTTATGCAGACTCAGGCTATGATATAGTTTGTGCAGCAGTTTCTAGCCAAGTTATTTCAGTTGAAAATTCTTTACATCAATTACTTAATATAGCTGTTGAGACCGAAGTTAATGAAGTCGAAGGCGGTTATTTAAAATTGACGATGCCAGTGGTATCAGATGAGAAATTGAGCGAAAATGGTCAACTATTGTTGAATCACTTAGTCTTTGCATTACAAGTTCTATCACAGAACTATTCTGAATTTATAAAAATTCAAGAAAAAACATTTAATTAAACCTTAAGGAGGTGCTTGTCAATGTTGAAATTAAGTTTACAATTATTCGCTACTAAAAAAGGTGGAGGTTCGACTCAAAACGGTCGTGACTCAATCGCTAAACGTTTAGGCGCGAAAGCAGCAGACGGCCAAACAATTCACTCAGGTACAATTATTTACCGCCAACGTGGTACTAAAATCCATGCTGGAAATAACGTAGGTCGCGGTGGCGACGATACATTATTCGCTTTAGTGGATGGTGTTGTACGTTTTGAACGTAAAGGTAAAAATAAAAAACAAGTGAGTGTCTACCCAGTAGCGCAAGAAGCTTAATTTGTTATTATTTTAAAAAGAAAAGCAGTGTTAAACAATTTTTGTTTAACGCTGTTTTTTTGCATTATAAGGGATTATAAGTTTTATGTTGATTTACCAACTAATACTTCATTCAGCTCATTGTTTATCCAAGGAGGTGGTTGCTTTCGAGCTTCATTGGTGATCGCGACATTCGTGTTATTCTAGATCGGTAGGCTGAACTCTAACTAAATCGATGTGTTCAAAATCATAGTAAGTTATATCGAAAGTCTATTTAGGAAGAGTTTAAGTATTGTTATAACTTTTTATATTATATATACAAAGTTAAATGTTCTCATAATTTGAAATTTCAAGCGAAATAATTTTACAATACGCATTTAACTTGATACTCTAAAGGTAGTATATTAAGAAAGGGGTTTCAAAATGATAAAATTAAATGCCTTTCCAACTATAGAGTTGGAGAAAGACGATCAGATTTTTATAACAATCGCACTAGAACTACATTCGACTTCTGTAAGTTCGGATCAAGATAAGATTCAGTTAAACAATTTGCTAGATGATGCCAAGAAACGTGTCAAAGAAGAATTAGATAAAGACTTAGCCAAAAAATTACTATTACAAATTGATGAAGCGAGAAAACATGATATTGAGCTCATAACATATCGTGGTGGTTTAGCGTTATATATTACACAGGATGAAATTTATTATTATCATTTAGGAATACCGGTATCAAACTTGCTTAATGTTTCAAAGGCGCCAAACCTAACGCCTTTAATTGAAAACTATCAATACTCTAATCAGTATTTCGTTTTGGTATTAAACCGTGAGAATATTCGTTTGTTTGAAGGGGATACAACTTCAGTTAAAGAAATTTCTTTAGATGATGATGCGCCTAAGACTTTAGAAATTGCACTAGGAACTGAAAAAACTGGTGGGAATTCAGCCAGCGTGTCAGCTGGTGGTGGTGAAAGTGCAATGCATGGACATACTGAAACGAGTAAGGAAAAAGAAATTGATCGCGAGAATTACTTTAGAATTGTTGATAAGTTTATTCATGAAAATTACACTGCAGTAAGGGACTTGCCTTTAATTCTATTTGCATTAGTTGACAATCAAGCCGTATTTAGAAAAATTTCTAAGAGTAAATTTTTATTACCAGAGGGAATTGAAGAGTCTGGAGCAAATGTAAATTTAAATCAAGTGCAGGATAAAGCGATTAAGAAAAATGCAGAGATAATCGCTAAGCAAAAAGAAGTTGTGTTTAGCCGCTTTAGAGAAACAACTACTAAATATCGAATTGATAATCAATTAAATGATTTAGCTATGAGTGCGACTGAAGGACGAATTGATGAATTGATTGTGAACAAAGGTTATCGTCAAAGAGGAATTATTACTGACCAAGGAGAGTATGAAGAAGTTGACCATGATTTTGTTAAGCGTTTAATTACGAAGGTCATTGCTGCTAAAGGAAAAGTATTTATTGTAGATCAGGACGAGATGCCAGTAGGTATTAATTTATCTGCCAGATTGAGATATTAATTTGATTAAAGCTCTAACCATTTAATCTGGTTAGGGCTTTTTCACGAAAACTATAACCTATGATTATAGTATCAGTTGTTTTTTTTATGGACTTCGAAGAGATAATAGCGTTTAGATATTAATAAAACATAAAAATCATGTTATACTAGGGGTATTAACTAATATAAATGAAATGGGGAAATGGATTAATGTCTAAGATTATGGCGATCAACGCTGGTAGTTCAAGTTTAAAATTCCAAATTATCGTAATGCCGGAGGAAGAAGTTCTTTCAATTGGTTTAGTGGAGCGTATTGGATTACCAGGCTCACGTTTGGAAATTGAATACGGTGATGATCAAGAATTTGAATTAGTAGAAGATATTCCAACACACGACCGTGCAGTTGAGTTATTATTCGAACATTTAGGTTCATTAAAAGTTATCGAAAACTTCGATGAAATTGCAGGTGTAGGACATCGTGTAGTTGCTGGTGGGGAAATCTTTAAAGATTCTGCATTAGTTACTGACGAAGTAATCCAACAAGTAGACGATTTAGGTGAATTTGCACCATTACATAACTATGCTGAAGCTACAGTTATGCGTGCGTTTAAAGAACGTTTACCTGAAGTGCCAATGGCAGCAATTTTCGATACTTCATTCCATACAACGATGCCGGCTGTGAACTATGTATACAGCTTACCATATGAGTACTATGAAGATTTTGCAGCACGTAAATATGGCGCACACGGAACAAGCCACCGTTATGTTGCTAATCGTGCAGCTGAAATGTTAGGTAAACCAGTTGAAGAATTAAAAATCATTACTTGTCACTTAGGTAATGGTGGTTCAATTACTGCTGTTGAATACGGTAAATCAATTGACACTTCAATGGGCTTCACTCCTTTAGCAGGAATCACAATGGGAACTCGTACTGGTGATATCGATGCATCATTAATTCCATTCTTGATGAAAAAATTAAACATTACAAATGTTCAAGAAATTATTGATATCTTCAACAAGAAATCAGGATTATTAGGAATTTCAGGCGTATCAAGTGATATGCGTGACGTTGAATCTGCAGCAGAAGAAGGTAATGAACGTGCTCAATTAGCATTAGATATCTTCTACAACCGTGTTCAAAAATACATTGGTCAGTACGTTGCTTTAATGAACGGTGTTGACGCTATTGTATTTACAGCTGGTATCGGTGAAAACTCTGCCATTACTCGTAAAATCATCATGGATGGTTTAACATTCTTTGGTGGTACAATCGACGAAGTGAAAAACGATACACGTAAAGAAGCAATTGTTTCGACTGATGATTCTACAGTTGCAATTCTTAACGTTCCAACTAACGAAGAAGTTGAGATTGCACGTGAAGTAATCCGTTTATCTAAATAATTTCTTTCTAAATGCCTACATATAGAATATGTAGGTTTTTTTTTGTATACTTATTATGATAGTAGTTACAGAAGGGAAGCGGTCTAATGAATAGAACGATAATGGACGATCAAGCAATTGCGCGTACTTTAAAACGAATTGCACATGAAATTTTAGAGCGAAACGAGGAAATTGACAAAGTTGTTTTAGTAGGGATTAAAACACGTGGGGAGTTTCTAGCTGAACGAATCTCTGAGAAAATTCAAGAGATTGAAGGTTTAACGGTCCCTACTGAAGTCTTAGACATTACATTCTATCGTGATGATTTAACAATCAAGGAACAATTACTGGATCCAAAAGTTGAAAAACCAAATTTTAAATTAGATTTGGATAAAAAAACAGTTATCATCGTTGATGATGTTTTTTATACTGGCAGAACAGTCAGGGCAGCAATGGATGCTATTTTAACAGAAGCACGACCTGATAGTATTCAATTGGCTATTTTGATTGATAGGGGACATCGTGAATTGCCAATTAGAGCGGACTACGTTGGGAAAAATATACCAACAGCTAAATCAGAAAGAATTGCAGTAAATATTCAAGAAGTAGATAACAAAGAAATGGTAGAAATATTAAACTAAAATAAGCGGGTTAGCCCTAGCAAGAGAAAAATCTCTTGTTGGAGTCTAACCCGTTTAGTTTATAGTTATTTTAATAGAGAATACATCATAAAAGAAAGAATCCCCGTTAAGAGTAACGAGACTATCATCCATATGTATATAAATGTCATGACGCCAATCAAATTTAAAACAAAGCCAAGCAGTCCCATCAATAAGAATGTTAAAGAGAAGAGTTTAATCAAGCGTGGATTATTTAAATTTAATAATTCTATTAAACTATTTCTGTAAATATAGAGGTATGCTGAGATGATAATCATCATGGAAGGAAAAGCATACATTAGTACTTGTAATATCATAATAGTCCTCCCGAATTTTATTTTTCTTAAGGATATCATAACATAATTTTAATTAATTATGGATTAAATAGGATTACTTTCTGGTAACATTATTATTATTTGTTTTAAGACACAAAAAAATGCTGGCGTAAAGCCAGCAAAAAAAGATATCCGATGGTGCCGTCTGAGTATATATTTTGTTTGAACCCGCATTAAAAGCAGGTGGGCTCCACAAAAGTATTTTCTGACTTCCAAATGAAAAGGCATGCCATAGTTACTCATGACAGGATCCCGATATATAAATAAAAATGTTCGGTCAACACAGTGCATATACAACGCACACCCCAGATATATTTTCCTTATACAAAGTATAGCATATCTTTCATTGAATGCAAGTATTTGAACTTTTATTATTGTTTAAAAGTTGCCAGTAAAAGGTTGGTAAGGCTACCAAGTAGTATGGAATGTTAAGATTGTTGGCGAATATTCTGATAGAATTGGTTTAAAGCAGCTTCGTACTTGCCAGTTGGTTCTGCTTGAAAATATTCTCGGTTTTTTAAGTTATCGGGTAGATATTGTTGTTTAACCCAATGGCCAGGATAACTATGTGGGTATTGGTAACCTACACTACGATTTAGTTTCTTTGCGCCTAGGTAGTGACCATCTTTGATATGATCTGGAACCGGCCCGCCTTTTCCAGATCGTACATCTTGCATTGCATCATTAAAAGCGCGATAAGTTGTATTAGATTTAGGGCTGAGTGCTAATTCTGAAACAGCATAGGCTAGCGGAATTGCCGCTTCTGGTAAGCCTACTTTTTCGGCGGCTTGAACAGCAGCCACAGTTCTTTCAGTAGCGGCTGGATTACCTAAGCCAATGTCTTCGTATGCAATAATTAATAATCGACGACAAGCGATGATTAGTTCGCCGGCTTCCATTAAAATTGCTAAATAATATAAAGCGGCATTAACATCACTTCCACGAATTGACTTCTGTAGGGCAGAAATTACATCATAGTGTGCATCACCATCTTTGTCGTGGGTTAACCTCTTTCTTTGCAAACATTCTTCAGCAATCTCTTTGGTGATGACAATCTTGCCTTCATCATTTGCTGCAGTAGATAGAATTGCTAATTCTAAAGCGTTAAGAGCACTTCGTATATCACCATTTGTTACACTGGCAAAATGAGTTAAGACGTCTTGTGGGATTTCTATACTGAGTTTGCCTAGTCCGTTTGTTTCATCCTTAATGGCTCTTTCTAAACCTAGTAGCATATCTTCTTGAATTAAAGGTTTCACTTCAAATATTTGAACACGACTTCGAATGGCTGGGCTGATTGAAATATATGGGTTTTCTGTTGTAGCTCCAATTAAAATAATGCGTCCATTCTCTAAATGGGGTAATAAGAAGTCTTGTTTTACTTTATTTAAACGATGCACCTCATCTAATAATAAAATAACTGTGCCAGACATTTTGGCTTCTTCTACAACTATTTCTAGATCTTTTTTCGAATCTGTTGCAGCATTTAATATGCGAAATGCATATTTTGTGCTTCCGGCTATGGCGCTTGCAATACTTGTTTTTCCAGTACCAGGTGGGCCGTATAAGATCATTGATGCTAAACGTTTAGCATCAACCATACGTCTGATTATTTTTCCAGGACCAACAAGATGTTGTTGACCTAATACGTTATCTATATTTGTAGGGCGCATTCTATAAGCTAAAGGTTGTTGCAATTTTACACCTCCAAGTTTCAAATATGTAATCACATAATACTAAAGAAATCTTATTAAAACAAATCGCTTAAAGAATTTAGAACACTATGATAAATTAAGTGTAAATAAAATTATTTTGATAAAAAAGTAAACGTTCTATGAAATCAGTACAAGCTTTAAAAATACTAAATTTCAATAAAAATCTGTATTTCAAATACAGAATAAAGTATAATGTAATATAATAAATATTTTTGTAGAATAATGTGTATTAAATTTAATGCAATTTTATATAGGTGCATGCCTAAGTTATTCAATAGAAGGGAGAGAATGTTATCGGACAAACGAAAGAATTTAGCATTGATGCTTGGTTTAGGAAATACTTAATCTTACTGTTAAGTGTGGCCACATTAATATATGCGCTATTTATGCCGGATGTCTCAAGTATGCTGTCAGATTATTGGAGATTGTTAACGCATCAAACATATTTGATGCACGATTTTTTTGAAATTGGAGGTATTTCTGCGACATTTTTAAATGTGAGTTTTCATTTTTTGATTGCTTTTTTACTTATGAAAGAGCGTGAAACATTCCGTTATAATGGTTTACAAATAGCGGCTATCGGGATATTTGTTGGACATGCGTTTTTCGGCTCACATCCTTTAAATTTTTTACCGATTATTTTTGGAATTTGGCTCTATGTAAGATATACAGAGCAAAATTTTTCTCGAAATGCTTCAATTTGTTTATTCTCTGCCTCTAATGGACCCATTGTTTCGTTTATTTTATTTAATAATGGCTTCAGTTTCAAATCGTTCATGCTTGCCATGGTATTTGCAATTACAATTGGTTTTATTGCGGTCCCATTAGCGGAACATATGATTAAATTTCACCAAGGTTTTACACTTTATAACTTTGGATTCACTGCAGGTATCATTGCGATGTTCGCAGTCCTTTTCTTTCCTATGTTGAATTATGAAGTTAAAGCAGTGACTTATATAAGTGATCATGCACACACTTATGCTTTAATATATGTTATGTTGATTTTAATGCTGTTAATAGTTCTGGCGGTAGTTGGTCATAAAAGCACGCCGCATTATCGGGAAGAATACTCGCGTTTAATCGATAGTGCAGGGCGTGTACCAGCGGATTTCGTCACACGTTTTGGTTATGGTGTATCAGCGATGAACATGTTTTTAAATGGTAGTATTTATTTGGCTTTAATTTTATTAACTAATTTTCCAATCAATGGATCGGTAATTGGAGGATTAATCTCTGTAATTGCCTTTAGTGCATTTGGTAAGCATCCACGTAACGCTCTTCCGATTGCGGTAGGAGTTGCTTTAGCAATCTTATTAAGTGGGGGAGATTTTCAATCCCAAACGTTTTTACTACCACTATTATTCGGCACGAGTTTAGCACCAATTGCGGGGCAATTTGGATTTGTGTATGGGATTCTAGCTGGATTCTTGCATTATCATTTAGTTAATAGCGTTTTTGTGCTACACTTAGGTATGAACTTATACAATAATGGGTTTTCTAGCGGCTTTGTAGCAGCATTTTTAGTTCCACTTTTGGAATTATTACCTGATTCATGGGTTCGTAAGTGATTATTTTAAAGGAGTCTTATAAATGAAAATAATTGACGAGCAAGATAAAGCAAAACGTATCTTGAAGGAATTAGCTGGTTATTATTTTGATAATGGTATCTGTAATTTTGATATCAATGTAGAATTTAATTCAAAGGCTTTAACAATCACCATAGCTGGTGATATTGAAGAGGAACCTAAATCGTTTAAATCATTAATGAAAGATTTGTCTTTACCCCGTCAGATTGATATTGATGAATATTACAATGCTTTGTTAGGAAGTCATACTCATTATCATGATGATTATAGTTTATTGGGTGAAGCGATTGATGAAGTAGAAGGTAAATTTGAAGGCCAACGCTTAACCATCAAACTTGTAAGAAAGCAATAATCTTGAAACTAAGCTCCTATATAGGAGCTTTTTTGAAATAGATAAATCAGACAGCACTTGCTAAAGGCGTCGTTACCCAAATCTACAAATACCAGTATAGGTAATTGATTTTCGTTCATAACACTTTAATTGTGTAAGCAATAAACGAATCTAACGATTGAATGGATAAGATTCACTCATTGATCACTCTTTTTTTTAAAATATCATTTATGTCTTTCAAGTTGTTCAAATGAATGTTATAATGAATGAGTTAGATTTTTGAAATCTTAAAATTGAATTATTTTAGGAAAAGTTTAGATACAATTATAAGTAAATCATGTATAATATATCAGTGTGATTATGTAATAAAGGAGGATTTAAATGATATATTTAGATTATGCAGCGACAACCCCGGTAAGAGATGAAGTTGTCCAGACGATTCAAGAAGCATTAATCGAGTCATTTGGCAATCCTTCCAGTACTTATCGAATCGGTAAGTCAACTAAATATTTATTAACACAAGCTAGAAAAAGCCTAGCCAATTTATTAAATGTAAGTGAACACGATATATTCTTTACGAGTGGGGCAACCGAAAGTAATAATTGGGCGATTCGTTCACAAGCTGAATTAGCTCGCAAGTTAGGCAAAGGAAACCACATTATCGTGAGTGCGATTGAGCATCCGTCAGTTATGGAAACACTTGTCTTTCTTGAACAAGAAGGCTTTGAAATAACGTATATACACCCTAATTCAGATGGAGAAGTGACTGCCGCAGCCTTTGTAAAAGCAACTAAAGACCAAACAATTGGTTGGATAGCAATGGCAGTCAATAATGAAGTAGGTTCAATTCTACCAGTCTTTGAACTAGGAGAATTAGCTCGAGAGAAATCATTATGGTTTCATGTTGATGCAGTCCAAGCTTTAGGACACTTAGATTGGGATTATTCTGAATTAGCGTGTACAAGTTTTGTTGGGTCTGGTCATAAGTTTTATGCTCCTAAAGGAATTGGCTTTATGGTCTATCAACCTTGGGATAAACAAATGAAACTTACTCCTCTAATTTTCGGTGGAGGGCAAGAAGCAAATAAACGCTCCGGAACTGAAAATGTTCCTTATGTTCTTGGGATGGTTAGAGCGTTAGAGCTGCTAGCGGAAGAAAAAAATAGTATTCTCGAACATCACAATGATTTACAGAATTATCTATATGATCAATTCAATCAGCATCAGATTGTCTTTGAAAGAAATGGTAATCCCAAAGCCAAGGTGCCTTATATCCACAATATTTGGTTAAAAGACCTTATGGCCAGTCAGTTATTAATTTTAATGGACTTAGCTGGGATTTACATTTCAGCAGGGAGTGCTTGTTCAGCAGGTAGTCTTACTGATAGCAAAATACTTAAAGCATATTATCCAGAAACACCAGAACGTTGGAGCCAAAGCATTAGACTTTCTTTTGGTAAGGAATCAACAAAGGCGGATATTGATAAATTTATTATTCAAATTAAAAAGTTTATTGAGAGGAAATGATTTAAATGGCATTTGCAAAAACAGCAGTTTTAAAAGGATTCGACAGAACATTTAGTGTTAGCCCTGAATGTAAACCGTATACTCTAAGAGATAATGGTTTTTCTGAAACAAAAGGTGGCAATTTCCAATATAAACGCTCATTAGATACTGAGCACCGTAACGGTTTAGTTTTAAAAGTAACTGTAGATAAAGAATTGACTGGCGTGAAAATTTCAACAGTTAACAATAAAGGATTATCGGCAGTTGATGTGACTAAATTGGAAAACAATGCAATGGTTTTAGAAAAAATCAACTTTATTTTTGATGGTTTCGTTGATAGAAGCGTCTTATTAGAAGTGAAATAGTGTGAGTTTAACGGAAAACGGACAATGCTAAATCAGAGTGCTTAAGCTGGTTTAGACTGTTCGTTTTTCAAATGTTAACCGTAAGTATTAAAGGAAAGGAAACAAAATGACAGATAATAGCAATATTAGAGTAGTAATTGGTATGAGTGGTGGCGTTGATTCGTCCGTAGCAGCATTACTCTTAAAAGAACAAGGATATGATGTAGTAGGTCTTTTTATGAAAAATTGGGATGACACGGATGAGAATGGCTATTGTACAGCAACAGAAGACTATAAGGATGTGGCTTTAGTTGCGGAACAGATTGGCATTCCATACTATTCTGTCAATTTTGAAAAAGAATATTGGAACCGAGTGTTTGAATATTTCTTAGAAGAATATCGTAAAGGGCGTACGCCTAATCCAGACGTGATGTGTAATAAAGAAGTTAAATTTAAAGCCTTTTTAGATTATGCAATGGACTTAGGTGCGGATTATGTCGCAATGGGTCACTATGCACAAGTGACTAAAGACGAAGATGGTACAGTCCATTTATTGAGAGGTGTCGACAATAATAAAGACCAAACTTACTTCTTAAACCAATTATCACAAGAACAATTACAGAAAAGTCTTTTCCCATTGGGACATATGGAAAAAAGCGAAGTGCGTGCAATTGCTGAAAAAGCAGGCTTAGCGACAGCGAAGAAAAAAGATTCAACAGGCATTTGTTTTATTGGTGAAAGAAATTTCAATGAATTTCTTTCAAATTATTTACCAAACCGTCCAGGCCGTATGATGACTTTAGATGGTGAGGACAAAGGTGCGCATGCAGGTTTAATGTATTACACAATTGGACAACGCCAAGGTTTAGGTATTGGTGGCGGAGGCGAATCAAATGATCCATGGTTTGTTATTGGTAAAGATATTGAAACACAAACTTTATATGTAGGACAAGGATTCCATCATCCAGATTTATATGCTGATTACTTAGAAGCTTCAGATATTCATTTTACAAGTGACGTACCAAAAGCTAAAGAATTTACATGTACCGCGAAATTCCGCTATCGTCAAAAAGACACAGAAGTTAAGGTTGTCTTAGATGAAACTGGCACAAAAGCTACAGTATACTTTGCTGAACCAGTACGTGCAATTACACCAGGCCAAGCGGTCGTTTTCTATGATGGCGAAGAATGTTTAGGTGGCGGTTTAATTGACGCTGCATACTCAGGAGAAATTAAACGTCAGTACGTATAATTTATTCTCAAATAACCTAGTCTAAGAACTTAAACTTCTTAGGCTAGGTTATTTATTTGATTAGAGTCATTGTTTATGATGTTTGAAAATACTAGTTATACGATGTTCAGTGGCGTTTTTAATTTTAGATTCAGCTAATTTTAGAACTTTAATTGTTTTGGTTAATTGAACATGAGCGGGGTGGCCAGGTTTAAATCTTACGACGGCTTTCTCGGATTTAGTAAGTAGTGTTGTAACTTGCTCCAAACTTGTAGTTAATTGTTCTTTACTATACTTGATATGATTTTCATCGTTTAGAAGTACTGCTTTTGCAATATTGAGTGCTTCAATACGATTAATTAATAAAGAGTATTGCGAACTATCTTTCAGAAATTTTGGAAGCACTTGTACACATAAATTAATCTGAGTATCCATCAGCTCAGTTATTTCATCGGGGTTAGGCTGCGTAAACATAACTGATCCTCCTTTATATAAAAAAACTTTGTTTTTATATTATGCCATAGATTTCGATTTTGTCTAAATGTTTCAGGTTAATTGGTGATATGCTATAATTGAATTTAGCAAAAATGGAGGTGGAAGTGATCGAACGAAATCAACAAGCTGAGGAAGTCATCGTTGGTGAAGTCTCAGCAATATTCTTTGAAAACCCCTCAAACTTTTATAAAGTCATGTTAGTGCAAGTTGACTCTGATGAGACGAGTTTATTACTTAGTGATGAGATTGTGTGTACGGGTCAATTTATGTCTATCCACTTAGATACTCCGTATGAATTTTTCGGTAAATTAACAACTCATCCGAAATATGGCGAACAATTTACAGTTACTCGCTATCAACAAAAAGCACCTACGAGTGAGAATGGTTTGATAGAGTATCTATCGAGTGACCGTTTTTCAGGAATTGGTAAAGTATTAGCGCAAAGAATTGTCGAAAAATTAGGGCTAAATGCAATAGATGTTATTATTACAGATGAGAATAGTTTGAAGAATATTACAGGAATGACTAAGGCGAAACGCACAAGTTTACGTAATGCTTTACTACAACATCAAGGAACCGAACGCGTCATTATGCAATTAACTGACTGGGGCTTTGGACCTAAAATTGCCGAAAAAATTTATAACATTTATCGTAGTGACGCTATTGAAAGAATTAAAGAAAATCCTTATGAACTGATTGAAAAAGTAGAAGGCATAGGATTTCAAAAAGCTGACCAATTAGCTGAACAATTAGGCTTTGAAGCCTTGGCAGTCGAACGTTTAGCAGCGGGGATTGTAACAGCAGTTACAGAAACCTGTATGAGTAATGGTGATACGTATGTTAGTGAAGAGGATGCCTTGCAACAAGCCCAAAGACTGTTGGAAAGTAGTAGACGTCAATTAATTGAAACAGATTTAATGCAAGAGGCATTGGATAAAACAATTCTAGACCAAATGCTGTATCGAGTTGATTCAGGATTGATGGTTCCGAGTCTTTATCAAGCTGAATTCGGAATAGTTGCGCGTGTTAAGCAATATTTATCTACTGAAATGGTTGAACGATTTGAAGAATCTTTAATTGATGAGAAAATTCAAGAAGTCGTTGAAATAACCGGTATCAGTTATGACGCAACGCAACGTGAAGCTCTTAAATTGGCGATATCCTCGCCGATGTCGATTGTAACAGGTGGACCAGGAACGGGGAAAACGACACTGGTTAAAGGCGTTATTCAATTACATGCTTTACTTCATGACTATCAAATTGAGGATGTTAAAAAGAATTCAGACTTAGATCCAATCGCTCTAGCAGCTCCAACAGGACGAGCAGCTAAACGTATGCAAGAAATGACAGGCCTAGATGCTTCTACCATTCACCGTTTGATTGGCTACACACGTGAAAGTTCAGTGGAAGAATTTTATGCCAATCAAATAGAAGCCAATCTTTTAATTGTAGATGAGATGTCGATGGTTGATACTTGGTTAATGAATTGGTTGATGCAATCGATTCCGAGTCATACCCAAGTAGTCTTCGTAGGTGATAAAGATCAGTTGCCATCGGTGGGTCCAGGTAAAGTTTTTAGTGATTTAATTGAATCAACGGCAATTCCTACCATTTCACTTACCAAAATATATCGACAAGGACAAGATAGTTCCATTATTCAGTTAGCCCATGAAATACGTGAAGGGCAATTACCAGCTAATTTCTTGGAAAAACAAACAGACCGTTCATTTATTCAGTGTTCAGCTAATCAAGTAGCTGATGTTGTCCATCAAATTGTTGGGAATGCAATCAAAAAAGGTTTTGATGCGAACAACTTACAAGTATTGGCACCCATGTATAAAGGTCCCGCTGGAATAAATGCCTTAAATCAGATGTTGCAAGAATTGATGAATCCTCCTTCAAGTAAAAAAAGAGAAATCATACATTTTGAAAAAAAACTACGTGTGGGAGACAAAGTTTTACAGTTAGTGAATAACGCTGAAGAAGGCGTATATAATGGAGATATTGGAAAAATTGAGGGGATATATTTTGGAAAAGAAACTGAATCGCGTTCGGACGAAATTGTGATTAGTTTTGAAGATGATAAGGAATTGATATACAAAAAAAGTGATCTAGATCAAGTCACATTAGCTTACTGTTGTTCGATTCATAAATCACAAGGTAGTGAGTATCCGCTTGTGATATTACCTTTGGTAGATACTTATTCACGTATGTTGCGGAAAGATTTATTATATACCGCGATTACTCGTGCGCAGAAAAGTTTGGTAATGGTGGGGAACCCGCAAAGTTTTAACCTTGCTGTGACTCAGAAGCAGACGCCACGCCAAACGTTTTTAAGCGACACCTTAAGATTGGTTTTAGCTAATTCAACAAAAGCAACTGAAAGACTAGAACAATCAAATCCAGTTGAAGAATCATTAGAAATAACTAATTCTGAATCAATCACAAATGAAACTAAAATTCTAGAGGATGATGTAGCATCTAGTGAATTGTTAGAAAATCAAGCAATTGAAAATGAAACAATGATTGAAATAGATTTACCTAAAAAAACCATTTTAACTATGGAAAATATTTGGGAAATTGATCCAATGATCGGCATGGAAAATTTATCTCCCTATGACTTTATGAAATAAAAGCACACCTCTCGGCGTAAGCTGAGAGTTTTTTTTCGTAATATAAGGGTTTATAAGATTTATCAAGCTTTGTACTACTCTCAGCATATTGTTTATCCAAGGCGGTGGTCGCTTTCAAAGCCTCACTGACGTTCGTGCTTTTCCAGCTCAATCGGCTAGGCTCTGTCTACTTCGTTTTCTTTATTAATAGTCAGAGCAAGCTACGCCGATTGCCCAGTATCTGTATCGATACCGCTTTGGAAAACAAGTCGCTGAGCTACGTTAAGTATTCCAGCAAAAGTAAAGCGATATAATCAAGTTAAAACTGCTAAAAGGAATTTAAAGTCCTCGGAATCGTCCGAGGTTCTCTTATAGAATGGAAGGAATTTAGTTCTAATGTGTCGACTCAAAATCTGAGTTAGCACATTAGCATGCATGCGAATCAAGAAAGTGATAGAGTTGGTAAATAAAATGATAGGAATTGGAGATGTTCTTAAATTTACCTACTAACGGCAATTTGGAAAAAATGCTTCCTATCGAAAAAATTTAAAAAGTTGGCTTCTTTTTCCAAAGAAGTTATTCTATTTCAGAGCACTATAAGGTAATTTAATAATAGAAAAGTTAATTTTCTTAACAATTCCTGAAAAATCTTGGTTGAAAAATCAAACTTTGTTACTACAGAGTACTCCTAACTCATTTTGATAATATATATTCAAACCAAAGCAGTTGAGCGATTATTAATTGCAGTTTTATTTCAACCATCATTTTGAATACAAAGCAAATAGCCCCGAACTCACATGACTGGGTTCAGGGGCTATTATAAACTTATCCAATATATATAGTCCAACTAGTCTCTAACTATCTGCTCACCATTATACCCCAAGCGTTTGTAAACATCGAGGTGGTCCTTCATAATTCGGATGAATTGTTTCAGCTTTCTTTATTGAACCGTTGCAAGAGGACGAGCACCTTAATCGCGATAGCAGACTTCCCCTGGCGTCGTGCACAGGCGCCGCAATTGAATAATTCCTTTTAGAAAGATCCTCAATACTGATTGCTTAACGAGCTACCACGCAATAACAAGCCTCTTCTTGCATTAAAGGTAGAAATAAAATTCACTTAGACCTAAAGTCAAATCAGCTTCAATTGAAGTTAAATCTTCGCCGTCTACTTGGCCTCGGATCGACTTATTTAGTCTGATTTGAATATTTTGCCCAGTGTAGCGACTTGTATAAGGCGACTCATGTTGAGTTTGAGTTACTAAGATGCGTGGAAGCAAATCGATCACACCTTTAGCTGTGATGTCATGGACAGCTAAAATGGAAATTTCAGCTTTGTCAGGTTCGCATAAATTATCCAAGCGAATGCCGCCACCGAAAAAGGGGTTGTTCATAATAGATAATAGATTACAATTTTGAATTTGAATCGGTTTATTATCTACTAGTAATTCCACATCAAAGCTTTTGATTTTGTTTAAGGTTGTAAATATTGCAAAGAAATAGGTCAAGCTACCCAAGCCCAATTTTTTAAGGAAATTGCCAAAGGGTAATCTTGAAGCCGCATAATTAGTTTCAGCATCAAAGCCAAAGCCCATACTATTTAATATGACCCCAGAGGACTGGGTGACACTTTCCTCATAAGTAAAGATGGGGATTTTTACTGCTGTTCGTGCATAAATCATTGTTTCGATAATTTCGCGAATAGACTTATTATTCTGCCATGCGCGATTAAAGTCGTTACCTGTTCCTGCTGGTATATAGGTAAGGGGGATATTCAAATTACTTTGATGGAGTGCATTCACCACTTCATGCAACGTTCCATCTCCACCAATTACTAATAATTTATGTGTGTAAGGTTTGTGTCCGCGCATCACGATACTTTGTGCTAATGAATAAGCATGCGTGGCGTAATCCGTGTAGTAGGTCAAATAATCGACATTAAAACCCGTCAGAATTTGTTGAGCTTCAAATAATACTTTCTTTCCTTTTCCACCACCAGATTCTCGATGGCAAATGATATGTACTCTTCCCGTCATAATATTCCTCAATCTTTTTCTCTTGTCTTTGTATCTATTATACTGAAATAATCTCAGATACGAAAGCCTCGATAGTTTTTTGAATAGGCATAATAGCTAATTAATTGTTTTAACAGGCAACCTCTTTATTAATTCGTATTCTGACTTTAATAGATAATTGCTAAATATGCTCACGTTGCCTATAATAACAAATAAGACATTTTAAAGGGGACTAAAAATTAATGACATATAAAATGCTTGTATTAGATATTGATGATACATTATTAAACAGTCAGCACGAAATTTCGCCTAAAACGTTTAAACGTTTAATTGAGTTTCAAGAAGCAGGGAATTACTTGGTTTTAGCAAGTGGTCGACCAACAGCATCTATGTTTGAAACTGCCGATTTGTTGAAATTAAACCATTTTAATTCACATATTATTTCGTTTAATGGTGCGGTTGTCAGTGCTGTAGCTAGTCGCACTGAAATATTTAGTCAAAGAATGGATGTAGATGAGCAACAAGAAGTCATTGATTTTATACAAGCCAATGACTTAGCGGTAATTGCATATACTGAAGATGGTATTAAGGTAGATCGTGAAAATGAATATAGCCATATTGAAGGTGAATTAACAGGCTTACCGTGGGAATATGATGAAGCGTACTTTAAATCGATTACACAACCTCAACTAAAATTTATTGGGGTGGGAGATCCAACAATTTGTAAACAACTGGAGCAAGATTTAGGTGGACGTTATGGCAAGCAAACAAACGCAGTCACATCGAAACCTTATTTCTTGGAGTTCATGCATGAAGCTTCATCGAAAGGTAGTTCCTTAGAACGATTATGTGAACATTTAGGTATTGATATTTCACAAACAATTGCTTGTGGTGATGGCAACAATGATCTGACAATGATTGAAACTGCTGGATTAGGTGTTGCGATGGGCAATGCTACTGAAACATTAAAAAAAGCAGCGGATTACATCACAGCTAGTAATGATGAAGATGGTATTGTGCAAGTCATTGATAAATTCTTTTAGAATTTAGTCAGGTACAGCCATGAAATTAATATGGTCAGTAAGTCACTTACAATATTGACAACACTATTATCAAAACCAGGGAGCCCCTTGATGCGCTTAAATTGTGAAGCAGTTGCGCTATCAGGTAGGGCTTCTGTTTCTTTGTTCGTTTCTAAGTCTAAATAGACAACTTGTACAGTTAGGCCTAATATACTGTCGATTAATGAACAAAGCCCACCTAACAACAATAAAGGCAACCACATATTTAGTGTCACTTCATCTGTAAACAATACAGCTAAAGTGACAATAAAAGCAGACCCCCAAAAGCTTGCAAACAAACCTAAAGGTGTGACACCGCCTGATTTACCTGTGGCCATTTGTTTACCAGTTATGAGTGAGCGAGGTTTCTTAGAGCTTAAAACGCCAATTTCTGATGCCCAGGTATCAGCGGTTGAACCAGCGATAGCTACAACAAGCAAATAATAATAGACTGAATTAGTTGAGTTGCTATAAACTATCAAACAAAGCAAAGCTAAAAGACTATTCGCTAATACTTGATAAGCAGAACGTCCAGAATGCTCACTAGTAGGTGAAGATATTTGGTTAGGGCTTTTCAATTTCATCAACAAACTGCCTTTTTCAATAACAGTAGAGGAAACTAATAACATTATAAGTAAAATCCAGCTAGCAAATCCGCCCAAATACATAAATAGAAAGCCAACAATACAAGCTGTTGTGGCTCCGTATTTGGTTAAACTTTTAAACTTAAAGGCCGAATAAGTGGCAAGCGCATTAATTAATAAACTGATGAATAACATAGGACACCTCGTAATTTGAATTCTTAAGCATTATATCAAAAAGAATGATAATACAAAATAGTACAAAAACTGCCATGGTATATTGACTTTTAGGTTCAATATTCTATATAATGTACAGTGATTGAGGCCATATCTAAACGATTTAGAGACGATTTCATAAGGTGAAAGAAATCGATGTTCAAGATGCTCCCTCAAGTTGAAAACTATTCGAAAGATTAGCGTATCATCGGCGTTAACGATATGATAAGAAATAAGGACAAGAGTCGTTATATGTAAGGTGGTACCGCGAAAATCGCCCTTACTTATAACGGCTCTTTTAATTTTTTTATGATTTAAAATAAGAGGAGAAGATAGAATGAAGCAATTAAATAGTGCACAAGTAAGACAAATGTGGTTAGACTTTTTTGAAGAGAAAGAACATTTAATTTTACCGAGTGCATCTTTAGTACCTGTCAATGACCCAACTTTATTATGGATTAACTCAGGTGTAGCAACTTTAAAGAAATATTTCGACGGTACTGAGGTGCCCGAAAATCCTCGTTTAGCTAACTCTCAAAAGAGTATTCGAACGAACGATATTGAGAATGTTGGTTATACAGCGCGTCACCATACGATGTTTGAAATGTTAGGGAACTTTTCAATTGGTGATTATAATAAAGTTGAGGCTATTCCAATGGCTTGGGAATTTTTAACAGGTGAAAAATGGTTAAATTTTGATCCGGAATTGCTTTATGTAACGTACTATCCTGAAGATAATGAAACTAAAGAAATTTGGGAGAATATTGATGGTTTTGATCCTACACACTTAGTAGCTGAAGAAGGAAACTTCTGGGATATCGGTGCTGGCCCTTGTGGACCTAACACAGAAATCTTTTACGATCGTGGAGAAGCTTATAACGATCTGCCAGAAGGTGATCCAGAAAACTATCCTGGAGGGGAAAACGAGCGTTGGTTAGAAATTTGGAACTTAGTGTTCTCTGAATTTAACCACTTACCAGATGGTACTTATCAACCACTACCAAACAAGAACGTTGATACGGGTATGGGTCTTGAACGTGTAGTATCAGTTATTCAAGATACACCGACTAACTTCGAAACAGACTTGTTCATGCCAATTATTAAAGCGATTGAAACTTATGCTAACGGAGTAGAATTCGAAACAGCAGAAGCATTAAAAGTGAGTTTTAAAGTAATTGCTGACCATGTGCGTGCCGTATCTTTTGCGATTAGTGACGGTGCTTTGCCATCTAATGAAGGTCGCGGCTATATCCTAAGACGTTTAATTCGTCGTAGCGTGATGCATGGACGTAAATTAGGCATTAAAGGTGCTTTCATGAGTAAATTGGTTCCGGTAATTGCAGAGATTATGGGCGACTTCTATCACGAATTAAGACAGAATATGGCGTTCGTTCAACAAGTAATTTTAAATGAAGAAGATCGTTTCCATGAAACAATTGAAGCTGGCGAAACGCATTTAATGGATATCATTGCTGAATTAAAGTCAGCGGGCAAAAATGAAATCACTGGACCACAAGCTTTCCAACTATATGATACGTTTGGCTTCCCATTAGAATTAACTGAAGAAATTGCTCAAGACAATAACTTTACGGTTGATGCGGCTGGTTTTGATGTTGAAATGGAAGCGCAAAGAGAAAGAGCGCGCTCTGCACGTTCACAAGAAGAAAGTATGTCTGTTCAATCAGCGGTATTACAGACAATTGATTTTGATTTCGAATTTGTTGGTTATGAACAATTATCAACTAATGGCACAATTAAAGCGATTGTTATCAATGATGAATTACACGACCAATTACCAGCACGTTCTGAAGGATGGGTATTCTTTAACCGTTCACCATTTTATGCTGAAATGGGTGGGCAAGTTGCAGATAACGGCGCGATATTTGACGGACCAGATATGTTGGCTGAAGTATTAGATGTTAAGAAAGCACCTAATGGTCAATTTATGCATAAATTGAGAACATTAGAGATGCCATTGAACATTAATCAGTCTTATACACTAACAGTTGATCGTCAGGCGCGTATTAAAACAAATCAAAACCATACGGCAACTCACTTATTACATAAAGCATTGAAAGTTGTCTTGGGTGATCATGCTAATCAAGCAGGGTCATATGTTGGGCCAGATCGTCTACGTTTTGACTTCTCGCACTTTGGTAAAGTGACGGATGAAGAATTAAAACAAATCGCAAGTATTGTCAATTACTATATTGAGAACGCGGTGGATGTAGATATTACTGAAATGTCGATTGATGATGCGAAAGCTTTAGGCGCTATGGCATTGTTTGGTGAAAAATATGGCGATGTTGTACGTGTTGTCAATATTGCGAATGAATCCATTGAGCTATGTGGTGGGACTCACGTTACCAACACAAATGAAATCGGTACATTTAAGTTAATTAGTGAATCAGGTATAGGTGCAGGTATCCGTCGTATTGAAGCGTTAACGGGTCAAGCAGCAATAGCTGATTACCAAGCTAAAGAACAATTACTGACAGATGTTCAAGCTCAACTAAAAGTTCAACAGTTAGATCAATTAGCACATCGAATTGAATTGATGCAAGAAGAATTGAAAGCAACTCATTCTAAAGTAGAATCTTTATCAGCAAAAATAATGCAACAAGAATCAGACAATCTATTTAATGATGTTCAAACTGCATCAGACATTACATTTATCGGTCTGAAATTAGATAACCAGAATATGGATGGTTTACGTAATCTAGGTGATGTTTGGCGTCAAAAAGCAGCGTCGAATGTATTAGTTTTAGCAGCTGCTCAAGATGATAAAGCAAACTTAATGGTATTGGTTGATGATGAAACAGTGGCTAAAGGGCTAAAAGCAGGAGATTTAATTAAACCACTGGCTAAACAAATTGGTGGTGGCGGTGGTGGTCGTCCACAAATGGCTCAAGCCGGAGGTAAAAATCCAGCGGGTATCGATCAAATGTTAAGTGAAATTGCGACAGAAATTACAAACTTAATGAATTAATTCTCAGAATAAGAGTTTTAAATCAATAAAAGTTTCATTTCTTGGTCAACTAATGTAAAATGTGACTATAAGAAAGGGTCGGTGAAAGACATGCAATCATTAGATGAAACAATATTATTCAAATTAGATGATTTAAATAAACGCACCGTGCGAGAAACTTTAGAAATAGTTTATACTGCACTGGAAGAAAAAGGTTATGAGCCAATCAACCAAATAGTTGGTTACTTATTATCTGGTGATCCAGCTTATATTCCGCGTCACAATGATGCACGTAATTTAATTCGTCGTCATGAACGTGATGAAATAGTAGAAAAATTAGTCGAATTTTATTTGACTCAGAAAGAGAGCTAACATTGAATTATCAAAGAACAATGGGATTGGATGTAGGTTCGAGAACTGTTGGTGTAGCCGTCAGTGACTTGATGGGTTGGACTGCTCAAGGCGTTGAAACTATCCGCATCAATGAAGATGAAGGAGATTTCGGATTTGATCGCTTGTTAGTATTAATCAAAGAACAGTCAGTTAATAAGGTAATTATTGGCTTGCCTAAAAATATGAATAATTCTATTGGACCGCGAGCAGAAGCGTCACTGGCTTATGGTGAGAAATTACAAGAATTATTACCAGAAATTGAGATTGCCTATCAAGACGAGCGTTTAACAACTGCTCAAGCTGAGAAGATGTTAATTACAGAAGGCGATGTTTCACGTAAGAAACGTAAGCAAGTTATTGATAAACTTGCCGCAGTAATTATTTTACAAAATTATTTAAATACTAAAAATTAAACAATAGGAGGCTATATTATGGTTCACAATCACGACCACGATCACAATCATGACCACGATCACGAATATATTACAATTTTAGACGAAGAGGGGAACGAGTCTTTATATGAGATTCTATTCACTTTTGAATCTGAAGATTTTAACAAGAGTTATGTATTAGTTTATCCAGCAGGTACAGTTGAAGATGAAGATGTAGAATTACAAGCTTTTTCATACATAGAGACTGAAGAAGGTAATGCTGGTGCTTTACAACCAATTGAAACCGAAGAAGAATGGGATATGGTTGAAGAAGTATTGAATACATTCCTAGCAGACGAAGACTAATAAAAAAGATAGTATCTATCGGACAATCACACTTTTGCGATTAACGCGAAAGTGTGATGTTTTTGTAACATGCAATATGTAGCCAACATAGATGAAGTCTGATATAATGCTAGCATTATTAGTCTTGTTAGTTAAAGGAGGAGTTATGGCTAAATTTGATTGGAAAAAAATTCGTGAACAAGCGAAAACGAAAGAGACTTACCAAGTCAAAGAAAAAATGTGGACGAACCGTATCGTCAAAATCATAATTATCACCTTTCTGACAATCGTAATCGTTGGGAGCTTAGGCAGTTATTTTTATATTAATCATGCGTTAGGACCTGTTGATGATAAAAATGAACAAACTGTTGAGGTAACTGTGCCAATTGGTAGTACGACAGACGATATTGCGGCAATTTTAAAAGAAAATGCTTTAGTTAATAATCAATTTATTTTTGAAGTGTATATGAAATTGCAGAATGTGGGTGAACTTCAAGCCGGTCATTATGAATTTTCAAAAGCGATGAACGTAGATGGGATTATTGCTCAACTTAAAGCAGGTGGGGAACCAATTTTCGAAGATGTTGATACAACAATTACTGTTATTGAAGGAACAACTTTAGAACAGATTGGTGAATTAATTGAAGAAAAAACACCTTATACATCAGAAGAATTTATGACTTTGGTTAATGATGAAACATTTATCAAAGGCTTATCAGAGAAGTTTCCAACATTGTTAGCTGGCTTACTCGATATTGAAGGATTGAAATATCCACTTGAAGGCTACTTATTCCCAGCAACTTATGATTATTTAGCGGGTATGACTTTGGAAGATTTAGTTACCCAGATGGTATCAACGATGAACTTGGAGTTCCAAGCGATTCGAGAAGATTTAGATAATACTTGGTTATCATTCCATCAGGTCTTAACGTTAGCATCCATAGTTGAACGTGAAGGTATTACTAATGAAGATAGAGCGCTCATAGCCGGTGTTTTCTTAAACCGTATTGATGTGGGCATGCCACTTCAAAGTGATATCACAGTGCTTTATGCATTGGGAGAACACAAAGAGTTAGTTACGCTAGAAGATTTAGAAGTTGATTCACCATATAATCTTTATATGTATACAGGGCTAGCACCTGGTCCATATAATAGTCCAAGTATGTCTTCGATAATGGCAACAATTTATCCAACATACTCAGAGTATTACTATTTTGTCGCTGATTTAGATACACAGGAAATTTATTATTCATCTAATATTGATGATCATAATGCTTTAGTTGAGCAATATGTAAATCCATATTTCGAGAGTGATGAATCACAAGCAGAAAGTGAAGAACCTGTGGACGAAGTAACAGAATAAACATTTAATATATGATAAGTTGGCTTAAAAGCAAGTCCCTCCTAAGAAGTGACTGTTGCTAAGCCAACTTCGATTTGTGTAAAGAAACAATTAAACAAGATATAGTATAGGAAGTGTAAAAGTGTCAAAAAAACCGATTATCATTGGAGTAACTGGTGGCTCAGGTAGTGGGAAAACTAGTGTCAGCAATAAAATTTTAAAGCATTTCGGTAACATGAATGTCATGTTACTACAACAAGATTATTACTATAAAGATCAATCACATTTAACATTCGAAGAACGTTTGAATACTAACTATGATCATCCATTAGCGTTTGATACAGAGTTATTCTACCAACATATAAATGACCTTTTAGAAGGTAAATCCATTGAAAAACCTGTTTATGATTATGCTAAACATACAAGAAGCGATGAAGTTGTTATAGAGCATTCACGAGAAGTTATTATCATTGAAGGAATTTTAATTCTAGAAGATAAACGTTTACGTGATTTAATGGATATCAAAGTTTATGTTGACACCGACGATGATATTCGCTTGGCACGAAGAATTCAACGTGATGTTATTGAACGCGGACGCTCAGTTGAATCTGTCATTGAGCAATACGTTAACGTTGTAAAACCAATGTTCCACCAGTTTATTGAGCCTACAAAGCGCTATGCAGACATCATCGTACCTGAGGGTGGTTATAATCAAGTCGCAATTGACTTACTAACCACTAAAATTGGAACGATCATCGGTTTGGAAAAATAGACTACATTTTATATAAATATAAAATATTATATTGAAATCCTTGCAATAAAATGATATCTTAATTTTGTTGTTTTACGAAAAGGGGGTTAGGAGAAAATTATGGAAGAAAAAGTTTATCCAATGACTTTAGAGGGAAAAGCTAAATTAGAAGCTGAACTCGAAGATTTAAAAGTTAACAAAAGAAAAGAAATTGTAGAACGTATTAAAGTTGCTCGTAGTTTTGGTGATTTATCTGAAAACTCAGAATATGAATCAGCAAAAGATGAGCAAGCATTCGTTGAAGGTCGTATTTCGACTTTAGAAACAATGATTCGTTTTGCGGAAATTATTAACGATTCTGATGTTGATGAAAACATTGTTTCATTAGGTCGTAAGATTACTTTTGTGGAATTACCAGATGGTGATGAGGAAACTTACAAAATTGTTGGTAGTGCAGAAGCTGATCCATTAGATGCTAAAATTTCTAATGACTCACCAATCGCTAAAGCTTTATTAAATAAATCAGTTGGCGATGTTGTTTCAATCGAAACGCCTGGTGGAGCCTTTGATGTTAAGATTACAAAAGTAGAAAAAGCATAATGTTAGTTAAACGTTCTTGTTCTTGGGGTAACCTAAGGTCAAGAGCGTTTTTTTGTATTTTAAGAAGTTAGAAAATTTTTAGTTGAGTTACCAAGCTTTGTACTTCGCTCAGCTAATTGTTTATCCAAGGCGATGGTCGCTTTCAAAGCCTCACGGTTGTTCGTGCTTTTCCAGCTCAATCGGCTAGGATGTGTCTAATTCGCTGCGCTCAAAGTCGCACCAAGCTACGCCGATTACCCTTTGTACCGCTCTGGAAAACAAGTCATTGAGCTACGTTAAATATTTTAACAAAAGTAAAGCGATATACTCAAGTTAATACTGCTAAACGGAATTTAAAGGCTTCGGACAAAGTACGAGGTTTTTTTATAATATAAGGTCTATGAGTTTTATGCTGATTTATCAAGCTTTGTACTTCGCTCATCTTGTTGTTTATCCAAGACGGTGGTCGCCCTCAAAGCCTCAGATTCTTCTGAGAGTTACTTAAGCTCATTTGAAGAAGCAAATCTAAATGCAATGTGAAACAAACAACAATCTAGCTATTGGAAATTAAGGTAAATAACACGATTTTAAGAGCAGAATGTATATCAATGGCTACTTATTCTAATTTCTCTTATGTAGCATTTACAACCAGTATATTTTTTGATTTTAGAGATAATGAATTGAAAGTCATAAAATAAGGATAATGTATCATATTTTGATAGGATTATGATAAAATTAAAGCAAGGACTTAATAAAATTTTAACTTTGGTACTTTAGGCGGATGCTCTTAGAACTAGAGCTTGGCATGATAGAGTAAAATGTATATAGAGTGAAAAGAGGCGTCAGATGATTAATTTTTTGAAGAATAATATATTTATTGTAATTGGTGTCAGTTTGACTTTGATTGCATTTGAAATATTCACAACAATGCAAAATGTTGCGATTCTAGGAATTGGTATTCTATTTCTTGTCTCAACATCGTGGGTGAAACAGTCGTTTGTTAAACGATTTCTTTTCATTATTGGCTTTTTTTTCATACTATTATCGCTATTATTAACGAAATCAATTTGGTTATTGTTAGTAGCAATCTTGTTAATTATACTGTTATATCGAACACCAGAGGGAAATGAATTTTTCTTTTTCGGTGAATCTGTCTTACATCCGTTTCAAACAAAAGAACAGTATCATGGTATCCAACTGGTTCAACCTCAAAGTGGGCAACGTTCTTTACTTAAAAATCAGTCACTATTTGACTCTAGGGAAGAGAATAAAAATGTTTATGAATGGGATGATATCAACTTAGCTTATATTGGAGGTAACTCGATTATCGATCTCGGTAACACCATCTTACCAGCAGGAGAAAATATTGTTATGATTCGGAAACTTTTTGGACGAACACGTGTGATTATTCCCAAAGATATTGGTTTGCGGTTAAATATTAGCGCAGTTTCTGGACAAGTTGTGTTTGAATCGCAACAATATTTATTGAGAGGCGATAATTTTCAGTGGACGAGTCCTGCTTATTCAGATTCAGATCGCAAATTAAAAGTGATCATTTCAATTGTTACCGGAGATATCGAGGTGATTTTACTGTGAATTTACGTTTGTGGTTTCGTTTATTTTTAAACCAAGTCTTTATAAGTATTTCTTTCGTAGTCGTTATCATATTAATTATTGTCAGGCCATTAGCTATCTTACCTCTGGATGAGTTATTATTTAGGACAGTTTTCAGACTACCATTTATACTTGTTTTATTAGCTTTTATAGTAGCAAGCTCAGCGGTCTATGCAGTTTATATTGCGTTTTCTTTAAATGAACCTTATGAACAAATACGCGCTAAAATTAATTGGCTCTTACTCGGAAAGTATAAACACAGTATATTCAACCAAGAAGTAAATCAACGTAGTTGGTATGATAATGACAAAATATTATCCAACGACATCAATCGTATACGCGAAAGATTAGTGCAATTATCCGCTGATTTACAAGAATTTACCGCTGCACCTGTTTTTGTTGGCGAAGACACCAAAGAAGAGATTATCGAAAAAGAACGCTCGAGAATTGCACGCGAACTCCATGATTCAGTTAGTCAGCAATTGTTTGCGGCCATGATGATGTTATCAGCGATTAACGAAACAATCGATGGTCAATTATCAGAACCAGTCAAAAAACAATTGATTAAAGTTGAAGAAGTTATCGGTAATGCGCAAACGGAAATGCGTGCATTACTGTTACACTTAAGACCAGTGGCATTAGAAGACCGCTCCTTAAAACAAGGCATTACCAATCTGTTGGAAGAGTTGTATTCGAAAGTGTCATTAGAATTAAAATGGGAATTGATGGAAACGACTTTAGACAGTGGGATTGAGGACCATTTATTTAGAATTGTTCAAGAAGCAGTTTCCAATACGCTAAGACACGCCAAAGCAAATAAATTAGAAGTTTACCTCAATCAAACTCAAGATAGTGTGACACTCAAAATTGTTGATGATGGCGTAGGCTTTGAAAGTAACCAACCAGATAAAGTGGGGAGTTACGGCTTAAGAAACATGCGAGAACGTGTCGTGGGTCTGGGCGGCACATTTAAGATTGTCAGCATTAAACAGCAAGGAACGATCGTAGATATAAGTATTCCAGTATAAACTTAAAAGATAGGATGTCGATTATGATAAAAGTATTACTAGTAGATGATCATGAAATGGTAAGATTGGGTGTTTCATCCTATTTGATGGTTCAACCTGATATTGAAGTAGTAGGTGAAGCTGAAAATGGTTTGCAAGGCTACACTAAAGCGTTGGAATTACAGCCTGACATTATATTAATGGACTTGGTAATGGATGTAATGGATGGTATTGAAGCGACACAAAAGATAATGACAGACTGGCCAGAAGCCAAAATAATTATCGTCACTTCGTTTTTAGATGACGAGAAAGTATACCCAGCGATTGAAGCGGGCGCATCCAGTTACATTCTTAAAACATCATCAGCAAAAGAAATAGCCGATGCAATTCGTTCGACTCATGCGGGGAATAATGTGATAGAAGCAGAAGTAACGAACAAAATATTAGAACGTGATGCAAAAGAAAAAGAGCATCATTTACATGATGATTTAACTAGCCGTGAGCTAGAGGTATTATTATTGATTGCCAAAGGTTATGCTAACCAAGAAATAGCGGATGAATTGTTTATTACATTAAAAACGGTTAAAACGCATGTTTCAAATATTCTGTCTAAATTAGAAGTCGTTGACCGAACTCAAGCAACAATCTATGCTTTTCAAAACGAACTAATGAAATAGTGGGACATATTTTGAAAGGGTATAATAATTATTCATGTTTTCTATGACTTTGACGGACTATCTTTTTAATAAGTTTAATGTATAATATGTTAGAAACCTTTATTGAGAGGAGAACAAAAATGAAATTAACTGTAGATAAGCAAGCTGCTGCATGGTTTAAAGAAGAAGTTGGTATCCGAGAGGGTGCAGGTATTCGAATTAAAGCTAAAATTTATGGTGGTAGTCCAGTACGTGAGGGCTTCGGTTTAGCAATTGATCCAATTGAACCGCTTAATCCAATCGTAACTTATAAAGCAGATAATGGTGTTTTATTCTTTATTGAGGATACAGATGAGTGGTTTTTTGATGGACATGATTTGAATATTACATTGAATGAACATGCTGAACCACATTATGTTTATCTTAAAGATGGGGTTGCAATTAACTAAATGTAACGAGGTTCGGAGGAAATATTATGACAAGTTATTCTAACAATAAAACAAAAGATTTGGTAAGGATTAGTCTGTTTATGGCGATCATTATCCTTCAATCTTGGGTACCTTTTTTAGGTAACATCACGATTCCGCTATATCCATTGGCTATTACATTTATACATGTAACGGTCATTGTAGCTACTTTGTACCTAGGCACTAAGGCTGGTGTTATTGTAGGTGGAGTATGGGGTGTGAATAGTTTAATACGTGCTTACGTGATGCCGACATCGCCAATGTACATTTATGTATTTAACTCACCTTTTGTGACGATATTACCGAGAATGTTGATGCCATTAATTGTTGGCTTTATTTCTCACAAAATACTAAGCAAATCGGTTTCGTTTAAAGTCAATGCAGCCATTTCTGGTGTGTTAGGCAGCTTATTAAATACGGTGCTAGTTCTAGGTTCTATTGTTGTATTTAGAAGAGAACAATACTTATCTATTCAAGATGCTTCGATGGAAACATTATGGAGTATTCTAAGTGGTATTGTGATTGCGAATGGTATACCCGAAATGATTTTAGCAGGTATCTTAGTTCCCGTTATTTTAATTGCGCTTAAGGGCGTTAATGGTGAAAGAAAATAATCAAATTAAAAAGCACAAGCTTGAGTAAAAACTCGAGCCTGTGCTTTTTTCTTATACTAGGTTATTTTTTACTAATGCTTCTGCAATTTGAACGGAGTTTGTGGCAGCACCTTTTCGGATGTTATCTGCTACAACATAAATATTAATTCCATTCTCAAGTGACTCATCACGGCGTATACGTCCAACAAAGACTTCGTCCTTTCCAGTAGCTTCTGATTGAAGCGGGTACTTCTGATTGGCGTTATCATCGACTACGACAATTCCAGGATATTTAGCAAAATCTTCTCTTACAGTGTCTAAATCAAATTCTTTTTCCAATTCAATATTGATGCTGACACCATGCGAGTTTTTAATTGGGACACGTACTGTTGTTGCCGTTACTCTTAATTCAGGCATTTCAAGTATTTTGCGTGTTTCTTCAATCATTTTGATTTCTTCTTTTGTATAGCCATTATCTAAGAAAACATCAATTTGTGGAATAACCGTATCATTAATCGGATAAGGGAAATTATTCGTTGTGTTGTTCTCTAAGTCAGCTAGACCTTTTTGACCAGCGCCTGAAACAGCTTGATAAGTACTATAAACAACACGTTTAATTCCGTATGGTTTTAGTGCTGCTAAAGGTACAACAGATTGAATTGTCGAACAGTTTGGATTCGCAATAATTTTAGAACCATTGGCCAAAGCATTTGAATTCACTTCTGGCACTACTAATGGTACCTTTGGATCCATACGCCAAGCTGAACTGTTATCAATCACAATAACGCCATTGTCAGCAGCGAAAGGAGCATAGTGTGTAGAAGTTTCGCCACCAGCAGAGAAAATCGCAATATCGATTGGGGCTTTTAATGAATCCTCTTTTAATTCTTGAATGGTGATGGCTTCACCTTTAAAATCGATAGTTTGACCTGCTGAACGAGCAGAAGCAAAAAGACTTAAGTTTTCAATTGGAAAATCTCTTTCCTCGAGAACTTGAATAATTTTACGACCTACAACACCAGTTGCGCCACAAACGGCTAAGTTATATTGTTTTGACATTGGATATAAAACTCCTTTCGATAAATCTTATTATCGTTAACCCTAAAGATTTCAGTTGGAAATGTCAAGTGATTATTTCATTAAAAATTAATAATGTTTTGTAAAATTAGTAATAAATGTTATTAATTCAGTGTTTTTAAATGGGAATAATATTAGAAAAAAATTCAGTTGATTGACAAAGCGAAAAATGATTGTTATGCTAGTTCCAGATTGAAAAAATAAATAAATGGTTTTTGGGCGAGGCGCGATTGACAAGAGTACAAACTAGGTTTGGAAAGGGGATATCGCCGAAACGAGCAATCGTTGGGGGCTGATCATAATAGGTCTGTCACTGTTGTAATTAACTGCCCTGTTAATTACGAAGAGCAAGCAAATACCGGGCAAAGAATTTTACACTTGATGATAAATTGACAGCTATTGGAGCTAGTCTTTTAAGAAGTGAGACCCCGGACCCTTTGTTCGAGGTCTCTTTTTGTATATTTTGGAAAGAAAGAATACTATATTGAGGAGCAACAAGATGCGCTTAGAAAAATATCAAAACGTTCAAGATGGACGATTAAAACATGCTGGTCATGATTACTTAGAATTGGCAGAAACTTATGGCACACCCTTATATATTTTTGATGAAGCGAGTTTCCGCGAACGCGTCAAAGGTTACCAACAAGCAATGGAGACTCCATATTTCGAGACAGAAGTTCTATATGCATCAAAAGCTCTTTTGACTAAAGCGATTGCTCGTTTAATTTCAGAATTAGGCATCGGGCAAGACGTTGTGAGTGCTGGGGAAATTTTTACTGGCATTCATAATGGTGTCAATCCAGAAAAGATGTATTTCCATGGTAATAATAAATTGAATCAAGAAATTCGTTATGCGATTGAGAATAATGTTGGAACAATTGTGATTGATAATCGTATGGAAGTAGAACGTGTGAATCAAATCGCTGGAGAAATAGGCAAGAAACAACGCGTTTTACTACGATTGAATCCAGGAGTTGAAGCTCATACGCATGAGTATATTATGACGGCGAATTTAGATTCAAAATTTGGTGAGAGTGTCTTCGATGAAGCCATTGACACGGTTATTCAACGTTTAGCAACGGCTGAGAACTTAAATTTCGCAGGTTTCCATAGTCACATCGGAAGTCAAATATTTGAAGAAGCTTCTTTCTACAAAGCTGCTACTGAACTATTAACTTTTTCGGCAGCGGTGCAGAATAAGTTGGGAATAAAGATTGAGGAAATAAACTTTGGTGGTGGATTCGGTGTTTATTATACTGAAACAGATCAACCATTTAATGTTGTGGATTTCTTACCAAATTTCATTGAACATGTTCATGCAGAAGCAGTTAAGCTTGAAATTAATTTAAAGAAAGTGACGATTGAGCCGGGACGTTCATTAGTTAATGCTTCAGGTAGCACTTTGTATGAAATTGGTGACTTGAAACATACAGCAGGTGGAAAAGATTATGCCTTTATCGATGGTAGTATGAATGACAATATTCGACCAGCCTTGTATCAGGCAGAGTATGAAGCAATGGTAGTGAATAAAGCGGAATTTCCTGCAGAAAAAACCTATACGATTGCTGGAAAAGCTTGTGAGAGTGGCGATAAAATTATTGAAAATATTGAGTTGCCAGAATTGACTACCGGAGATTTATTGTTAGTTAATGGAACTGGTGCTTATAATTATTCAATGGCAAGCAACTATAATCGCATCCCACGACCGGCAATGATTCATGTTAATGAGGATAAACATTATATAACGGTTAAACGCGAAAGTTTCGAAGAAATGATGATGAGAGAAATTTAAGGATATAAAATTAGGAGGAAAATTATTATGCATATTTATGAAGGATCAGCGGTTGCGCTAGTAACACCATTTGATGAAAGAACGAATGAAATAGATTGGACAGCATTTGAAGAGTTACTTGATTTTCATTTAGATAATTTAACCGATGCTTTGGTTATTACGGGAACAACAGGTGAAAGTTCAACTTTAACTGATGGGGAACAAATAGAATTAATTAAATTTGCGGTAGACTATGTTGATGGCCGAGTACCGATTATTGCAGGAACAGGTATTAACGATACTGCTCACTCAATTAAATTAAGCCAACAGGCAGAAATGGTCGGAGCAGATGCCTTATTAATTGTTACACCTTATTATAATAAAACCTCAACACGTGGTATGTTGATTCATTTTAAAACAATTGCTGACTCAGTGAATATCCCAATCATTCTATACCATGTTCCAGGCCGAACCGGGGCTGTATTAACAGTTGATCAAGTGGTTGAATTAGCAAATCACCCAAATATCGTCGCAATTAAAGATGCGACTGGAGATTTAGAGTATACGCGTGAATTACGCGAGCGACTACCAGAAGAATTCGCGATTTATTCAGGGAATGATGATATCAACTTAGAAATGCTTAAATTAGGCGTTAATGGTTTTATTTCTGTGACGGCCAATGTTTTACCACGTGAACTACATCAACAATATGAATTATTCGCGAATGGTCAATTGGATGAAGCAGAGGCTTTAACAGAAAGATTAGCAGGTATTAATGAAGCATTGTTCTTAGAAACAAATCCAATTCCTGTAAAATATTTGGTTCATGAAATGGGTTATATCCAGAATAGTTACCGACTACCACTAATTGAACCAAGTGAAGAAGTAAAAACAGAATTGGCTCAATACGACACATTAGTGAGTGACTATAAAAAAGCTTAAGCTTTTTAATAAAGGGGGAGATAAGCTTGAGAATACTATTAGTAGGTGCAAGCGGTGCGATGGGTCAATCAGTCGTTCGATTTGTTGAACAAACGACTGATCAAGTAACGGTTGCATTACAGGACAAAGAGAGTAACGAAGAGAGTTATGAGGTTTTTACTACGTTTGAAGCAATGAGCCAATATTTAACAGAAAATCCTGAAGCAGCAGATGTTATCATTGATTTTTCTTCACCGAAAATTACCGATGACGTTTTAAAAATTGCTGAAAAACACCAAACTCCTTTGATGTTGGCGACAACCGGTCAAACTGAAGAACAGGAACAACTGATTAAAGCTGCAGCAAAAAATATTGCGATTGTCGATACTCATAACACGAGCATTGGTGTTAATGTGATGCAAGCGCTCGTAGCGCAAATGACAAAAATGTTGTATCCATTAGGATACGATATTGAAGTAATTGAAAAACATCACCGTTATAAGAAAGATTCACCAAGTGGAACAGCTAAGATGATTTTAAAAGCTGCACAAGATAGTATCGATGAGACGACGACTGTCTTAAATGGTAGAGACGGAGTTGACTACGAACGCCCTCATAGTGAGATTGGTGTACATGCGATTAGAGGCGGCGATATTGTAGGGGAACATACGATTTTATTTGCGAATAATCAAGAAACACTAGAGTTAACTCATCGTGCTGGTACAAAAGATTTATTTGTTCGTGGCGCTTTACAAGCAGCGCGTTTTCTAGTAAATGCGGAGCCAGGTTTATATGACATGCATGATGTAATAGGTTAATCATAAAAAATTCCCCTACAAATTGAAGTAGGGGATTGTTTTTTTATAATATTAGAGATTATAAGTTTAGTAGTATTTGTGTTTCACTCACCGTAGTGACAGCTTAACTAAAGTAGCGAAATATAGTAAACAACACGGCTAAACAAAATTTGAAGTATTCTCAGATTTGTGTAAATAAATTAATCGACACCTTTAATATCCCGAACTATAGATTATAACCTAAAAGATAATATGGTTTATAAAATTCATTAAATGAAAATTCAAGCGCAAAAATAATTAAAACAAGGATAAGATTATTTGACCTTATTTGATATTATAATCAAAACGTGTTATAATAAAAGTCCTACGGGGATGTCATGGTTTCGACAGGTATTGTCGAGCTGTTGATGCGCCAGCAAGGCAGCGACTTGCTAAAAACGCTACAGTTAAATATAACTGCAAACAAAACAAACAACAATTTCGCTTTAGCAGCCTAAGAACTGCGGGTGAAGATCAGTCTGGCATCACCCATGTGCTCAGGTCCTGGTCTCAAATTAAGTGGGTTACGATTTAACTTTCCGTCTGCAAGTTAGATAAGAGATTACCAGACTCGCGACAATCGATGCCCGTTGGTCGGCTAGATTAGAGCTAAACTTTAAATGGACTCAACTATTGGCGTAGATTTGATAGTGGCGAGATATTTGGACAGGGGTTCGACTCCCCTCATCTCCATAATATAAAACACAGAAGGCTCTATAAGCTCCCAAAGCTTATAGAGCCTTTTTTATTTTGTCTAAATGGTAGTCATGGCATTCAATTTGGCATTCATTTTATGAACTAGTAAATTGTTTAACCGAGTTTGAAAGGCACTTCGTTTTTGATTCCATAAATAAAGCAAAATCTTCAGCAGTTTCAAGTTTTCTTTTTTTGGTGACGTGTGTGTAAATGTTCATGGTGGTTTGAATATCCGAATGACCTAAACGGTCTTTTACCACTTCCATAGGCACAACAGCTTCAAATAATAAAGAGGTGCTAGTGTGTCTTAGATCATGTACGGTTATTTGTAGCAAACCAGCTTTAATTTGAACTTGTCGCATGTTGTTTCTTAATTGGCTGGAAGTTATATGTTTATTAGTTGAATCAGCAGGGAACACTAATTGCTTGCTCTCTCTAAATCCATTAAAGAAGCATAGATAATTAAGTTTACCTAAAGTATAATAAAAGTAAGAAATTAATAAAACAGAGGTGAATCTGTGAAAGTAAAGAAGTTTTATCGGACTCAACGTGAAGTTGCATCTGTAATTAATGAAATTGTTGATGACTATTGGGTAGATAATCTAACAGATGAAGAGTTAGAAAAAAATGTAACAATGATTTACCAAAATAATCAAGATAAGATTATAAAAAATAACGATTATACTACCATAATAAAACAGCAATGCGGTAAAAATCGCTTAGCTATCGTATCTAAAATTATTGACGTTAATACTGAGGAGATAACCACACCATGACAGATAAAGTATATTCAACATCTTTAACAGGTGCTGGCTTTAGATTTTTTGAATTTAAATTAATAGTTAATCTAGTAGAAGAAGGATTAACGGATGAAGAAATAAGGGAAAAAGTCTTTGAAGAAAACTTATTTCAACAAAAAGCATCGAGTACGACTAGAAGTTTTCCATATATATTAAAACGAGCAAGAACATTAGACGATCAATTACGAAAATATGTCTTAGAAGAATCAAATCAAATGGCTAAACAAATTAACTTTTATGCCATTATGAAAACAGACTTATTGTTCTATGAATTTATAGATGAAATTATAAAAATCAAACTTCAGAATAGCGATTTGATTTATGAGAAAAAAGATATCAATATTTTTTTTAATGAAAAGGCAGATCACAATGAGAAGCTAGCTAATTGGAGTGAGTCAACGCTTAAACGCTTAAAAAGCTCATACAATCGTCTTTTGTTAGAAATAGGTTATTTAAGTAAGTTAAGCTCAACAGATTTAATTCTAATTCAACTGGATGATTTGTTGCGAGATTATCTAGTGAAAATTGGTGACAAAAAATATGTTGAAGCTATGGAAGGATAGACTTTATGAAAAACATAGATAGAAGATTAGATCTAATCAAAGATAAAATTCATGAAGAGACTTTCATTGACGGTCGAGGGCTTGGAAATGAACTTAGCTTTTATATCTTTGATTACGATCCAAAAGATGAGTTAAAAGTAAGGGATCATGTGAACTATCTTATCAAAGATTACTTCAAGGCACCGCATCATAATCGACGGATTATTGAATTTAATCTGTACGACATGTTTTTAGAAATTGCAAAAGAAAAAAACATCTACGATCAAATTTTTAAAATGGAAGAAAAAGAAGGCAAAGAATTTCTCTATCGGGCATTAACCACTTTCGCAAGGCCCGAAATATTTTTAGATAAAATTAAAAATGAAATTGGTGATTATAACGTTCTGTTTATAACAGGAGTTGGTCAAATCTATCCAATTGTTCGAACACATAACATCTTAAACAATCTTCAAGACATATTGGAAGATAAAACACCTGTTATCTTATTTTACCCAGGTCAATATAGTGAACAAGATTTACAATTATTTGATAGATTAGAACCAGAAAATTACTATCGTGCATTTCGATTAATCGATGACTTTAAGGAGGAATTGTTTTGATAATAAAAGATATGTTTTTAAAGGATATAAATCGTGATATTCGTGGTGTCGTTAAAGTACAACAAAGAGATGAAGAGATTGTCTACCAAGAATTGGATGAATATGTAGTAACTAAAGAATTGATAAAGCATTTTTCACGTTTTTATGAAAATTACGCACGAAGTGTCGATCAACCAACAGATAAAATGGGTGTTTGGATTAGTGGATTCTTCGGTTCCGGTAAATCTCACTTCCTGAAAATTTTGTCATATTTATTAAATAATCAACCCGTACTTGGTAAAAAACCTGTTGACTTTTTTGAAGAGAAAATAAATGATCCAATGGTTTATGCTTTAATGGAAAAAGCAGCGTCTGTGGAGGCAGACACCATTTTATTTAATATTGATGCAAAGAGTAATACGAGCTATACAAGTAGAGATGCAATTCTACGTGTTTTCAAAAAAGTATTTGACGAGCATAGAGGCTATTATGGTGATAACACAGCTATTTCAAGAATGGAAAAATTCTTGGATGATGAAGGGAACTTTGAAGCATTCAAGGAAAAATATGAAGGACTGGCTAATGAATCTTGGGTAGGAAATCAAAGTAACTTCTATTTTAGAGGAGAAGAGATTATTCAATCTCTTGCTCATGCCTCGAATATGTCAGTAGACGGTGCTAGAAATTGGTACGAGAGAGTGGATCAAGCAGATGACCTTACCATCGAATCATTTGCGCAGGAAGTGAAAGAATTCGTTGATAGCAAAGATAATAATTTCCATCTAGTATTTTTAGTTGACGAAATTGGTCAATACATAGGCGACAATCGAAGCTTAATGTTGAACTTGCAAACTGTTGTGGAAAGTTTAGGCGCAACTTCATTAGGTAAAGTTTGGGTTCTTGTGACGTCACAAGAAAGTATCGATGATGTTATCAAAGTAAAAGGGGATGACTTTTCGAGAATTCAAGGTCGATTTGATACAAGACTTTCTTTATCATCGACTTCCGCAGATGAAGTCATTAAGAAAAGAATTTTAGATAAAAAACCAGCAGTTACTGAACGACTACAAGCAGTATATCCGGAACAAGGTCCAATTTTAAATAATCTAATTAGTTTCAGAGACACGCCAGGAAATTATAGAGGATATAATGATGGAGTAGAGTTTGCACAAGATTATCCATTTGTACCCTACCAATTTAAGTTATTACAAAATATCTTTGAGCAAGTAAGAAAACATGGTTCTTCAGGAAAGCATCTTTCTGAAGGGGAGCGTTCACTTTTATCGGCTTATCAAGAAGCAGCACAGCAATATGGAAATGAACAAGAAGGGGCACTCATTCCACTTTACGCATTCTATAATACGATGAGTGAATTTTTAAATCCTACAATCACTCGAGTGATTAATAGTGCAGCAAACAATCCAAACTTAGCTGACGATGAATTCCACTTGAATCTTCTAAAAGTACTCTTTATGATTAAATATATCGAAGAAATTCCTGGAAACATTGATAATATAGCTACTTTAATGCTAACGAATGTGAACGAAGATAAAACAGTACTTAAACAAAAGCTGACGGAATCTTTAAACAAACTTCGACAAGAACGCTTAATTCAAAAGAATGGTGAAAATTTTATCTTCTTAACCGATGAGGAACAAGACATTAACCGTGAAATCCAAAGCATTTCAATAGATGAAATGGAAATTATTCAGTCACTCTCTGAGTATTTATTTGAAGATGTTTTTCCAGAGAAAAAATTCCGATTCTCAAATCACTACCATTTCGATTTTAATGAAATACTCGACACAGTAAAGCATGGTAGACAAACAGCTAGCATCAACTTATCTGTTTTATCAGCTATTTCATCAAGTGACGTAGAAGATCAAGAATTACAAATGGACTCGATGAATTCAAGAGATTTAATTGTTCGATTAGGCGGAGACGCTTCTTACATTGAGGAAATGGAAGAAGTTCTGAAGATTGAAAAATATCGTATGCGTCGCAATGTAAATGATTTATCTGAGACAAAACAAAACATACTAAATAATAAGCAGGCAGAGGTACGTGAACGTCGACGTCGAGTAAGAGATTTACTGGAAAAAGCCGTGAAAGAAGCAGATTTCTATGCGAATGGTCAAAAACTTACAACAAATGGTTCGACAGCTCGCGAGCGTATCAATAATGGCTTATCTTATCTTGTTGAGAATACCTATTATAAATTAAGTTTGGTGAAAGACCATATCAACAGTGAACGAGACTTAAAACTAAAAATCACTTCGAATGAAGGAGCTTTATCGCTTGAAATGGATGACTCTACTTATCCAAATAGAGCTGCTATGAATGAGATTGAACAGTACATTGAATTACAAACTCAAATGAGCAAACAAATTACTGTGAAATTCATTTATGATCATTTCGGAGCAGTTCCATTCGGTTGGAAATCATTAGATATTTCAGGTATGTTAGTGGATTTATTAAAAGATGAAAAGATCCGCTTACGATACAATACCGTTTATTTAAATACGCAAGAGTCTCATAAAGAGTTAATGGATGTCTTTACGAACAATATAGAAAGTGCGAAAGGCATTATTCTTAAACGTGAAAAAGTGGATAGTGCCTTAATATCCAAAGTAAGACGTATCGCAAGAAGCTTGTTCGATACAGTCAGTTTACCACAAGATGAAGATGGTATGATGTTAGGTATTCAAGATTTAATCAATGACAAAATATCTAAAATTAATGATTACAAACAAATGTACACGAATAAAAAATATCCAGGATTTAGTTTATTAGAAAAAGGAACCCAACTCTTTGACCAATTCAACAATCGATTAGACAACCTCACTTACTTTAATAAATTAGTTGAGATGGAAGAGCAATTGATTCAGTGGGAAGAAGATTTTGAGTATATTAAAGGCTTTTATGGTTCTAATCAAAAAAATCTTTTCGATGATGGTTTGGAGATACTGAATCGTTATGAAGAGAATCAATCATTCTTTGAGAATGAAGCGAACGAGACGATTGACAACAGTGTGCGAGAGTTAGAGAAAATTATAAAGAATCCTATTCCTTACTCAGAAATCAGAAAAATTCCTGAATTCAGAGATAACTTTAACGAAACATTTGATGATATTTTAGAAGAGCGACAAAATAAAGCAAAAGAAAGAATTCAAGATGATTATAATCGTATGAAACAATACAGCAAGCAAGAGGGAATTTCTGACCAAACAGTAGAAAAAATTAACAGTACTTGGACGAATTATTTAAGTCAAATTGAGGGTACCAGTGATATTCACCGAGTAGATGCTTTGACGGTTTATAGTAATGATGCGAAAGAAAAATATGAAAGAACAATCCAACGAGAAGTATACGCGCATTATCAGAATAATAACGGAAATGAAGACACTTCATCAACTGTTGTGGATCCTAAACCAGTTCAAAAGGTAAGAATTACAAGTCTTGTAAAACCAGCTAGAATAGAGAATGAGCAAGATATTGCTAATTACTTGAATAAACTGTCACGAGAATTGAAACAAAGAATTCAAATGCATCAGATTATTGAAATAATAGATTAGAAGGGTGATTTCATGAATCAAGGAAAATTAAAAACATTTGCAGTTGAAGCGCGAAGAGAGCTACTTGAAAAAGTAGCTCTTCAAGCTAGAAAAATTGGTGTGACAGAAGATAGCATAAACGAAGCTACAGTAGAAAGTTCGGATGCATTAATTATTAATGGACAACATTTATCAAAAGAAGAGAGAGTTCAAAGAAACAAGTTAATTCGCCGAATTGAAGAAACCAGTTTTGAACAGGTAATGGAGGAAGCAGCTTATACTTGGTTCAACCGGTTTGTGGCTTTACGCTTTATGGAGGTCAATGATTACTTACCAACAAGAGTTCGTGTTTTATCTTCTTTAGATGGTGGAAATGAACCAGATATGATGAAGGAAGCTTTGTCTCTTGGTCTTGACGTTGATACAGAAAAAGTCTATGAAATGAAATTGAATAATCAAGATGATGAACTGTTTAAATACTTAATCATTGCACACTGTAATGATTTAAATGATTATTTACCATTCATGTTTGGTACAATTGAAGATTATACTGAAATCCTCTTCCCAGAAGGTTTATTAAATACGGATTCATTTGTACGAAAAATGACAAACACTGAAGTATTCCCTGAGGATGATTGGTATGAAGTAGAAATTATTGGTTGGTTGTATCAGTATTATATTTCGGAAGAAAAAGACCAAATATTTACTGATTTGAAAAAAAATATAAAAATTACTCAAGATACATTACCAGCAGCAACCCAAATTTTCACACCTAACTGGATAGTTAGATATTTAGTTGAAAACTCATTAGGTAAGGTATGGATGGAAAGTAATCCTGATAGTAATCTAAAGGATAACTGGAGATATTATCTTCCTGATGTAGAGCAAAGTGTTGAGACGTTATCAATTCTGAATGATATTAAGTACCAAAATGCAACACCAGAAGAAATCACTATTTTCGACCCATCTTGTGGAAGCGGTCATATTTTAATATATGCATTTGATCTCTTATATGATTTTTATATAGAAAAAGGTTACCTTTCTAGAGAAATTCCGACTTTAATTCTTATGAATAATATATACGGACTAGATATAGATAATAGAGCTGCACAACTAGCTTCATTTGCATTAATGATGAAGGCACGGGAGAAAGACTCAAGGATATTTAGAAAGCAGCTGACGCCTAATATCTATTCTATTGAAGAAAGTAACTGGCTAACGGATGATTTAATTGAAAAGATTTCCAATAACGATTCTGAAGTCAAACAAGATTTAACATTATTGAAAAATACATTTATTGACGCTAAAGAATATGGTTCGCTTTTAAAAATTGAGCCAATTAATGAAGTAAAAATATTTAATAGTTTAGATAAATACTTATCCAAAGACTCAAATCTATTTGAATTTGACGAAAAAGATTTAGTTAGAGAAAATCTTCCTAAATTGGTGAATCAAGCAAGTCTGTTAAGCAAGAAATATGATGTTGCTTGTACTAACCCTCCTTATATGGGCCGTAGTAGCATGAATACCCAAGTAACTAAGTTTCTTGATAAAAATTTCAAGAATACTAAGTCAGATTTATTTGCTGCATTCATGGAACGTAATTTCGGCTTTATAAAAGAAAATGGATTTAATAGTATTGTAACTATGCAGTCATGGATGTTTTTATCCAGTTACGAAAAACTAAGAATTAAATTATTAAACAACAAAACAATCTATTCATTATTACATATGGATAATATGGTGATGGGTATTGCATTTGGTACGTCGGCTACAATTTTTAGAAACCACCATCTAAACGAATACATTGGAAACTATTCAGAAGTTAAAAATGTAGATATAAAAGATGGGAGACCTATTGAGTTTCCAGTAATTAGAAATAGAAATAATAATATCTCAGCCAAAGAGTTCATTCAATTACCAGGAAATCCTATTTCCTATTGGGCGAGTGATAATTTAATAAGTAATTTTCTAGAAGGAGATAGACTTGTTGATTTAATCACGCCAAAGCAAGGATTAGCGACTGCTGATAATAATCGATTTTTAAGATTGTGGTGGGAAACGAATTATAATCAAATAAAATTTAATACAAAATCTGTGGACGAGTCGAAAAACAGTGGTTATAAATGGGTGCCTTATAATAAAGGCGGTAAGAGACGTCAATGGTATGGAAACTATGACTATTTGATAAACTGGGAGAATGACGGAGAAGAAATTAGAAATTTTACTGATAGTAAGGGAAAACAACGTTCAGTGGTTAGAAGTCCGCAATATTATTTTAAAGAGGCAATTACATGGTCAGACATTACTAGTGGAAAATTTGCTATTCGGTATAGAGAACCAGGTAGTATTCATGATGTAAAAGGTATGTCCGCATTCTCAGAAGATAAATCTTTATTGAAGTATATTTTAGGAATTACTTCAACAAAAATTGCGGATTATATATTTGATATGATAAACCCTACAATTAGTTTACAGATAGGTAACTTTAGTAGCTTTCCAGTGATGATTGAAGAAAAATATAAAGATGAAGTAATTGATTTGGTAGAACAAGCAATAAAAATGGCTAAATTTGATTGGGATAGTTTTGAAACTTCATGGGATTTTAAAATGAATCCTTTAATAACTTTATTAAAAACTAACAGAAATGAAGCTACACATAATAGTCGTAAAGTTGAAGATGTTTACTATAGTTATAAAAACAAAACGAATAATCTTTTTGAAGATTTAAAGAAAATAGAAACAGATTTAAACCGAGATTTTATTGAAATCTATGATCTCCATGATGATGTCAGGTCAAAGGTCAGTGATCGAGATATCACCGTTGCTAAAATATATGATGAAGCAAAAGATATATCTGCTGAAATCAAAGGTAATCAGTATGTATTAACCAAAAAAGATGTGATTCAACAGTTTATTTCTTACGCAATAGGCTGTATGTTCGGCCGTTATTCATTAGACGAAGAAGGTTTAATTTATGCTGGTGGAGAGTTTGATGCTTCTAGATATGAGACATATGATGTGGTTGAAGATAATATTATCCCGATAACTTCGGATGTTTATTTAGAAGATGATTTAGTGAACCGCTTTGTAGAGTTTGTTGAAACGGTTTATAGCAAAGAAACGCTAGAAGAAAACCTTAACTTTATTGCTGAAGCATTGGGTCAGAAAAAGAATGAAACAGCTAGAGATACTATTCATAGTTACTTCTTAAAAGATTTCTTTAAAGACCATGCGAAAATGTACAGTGTGACTGGTAGTGGAAGACGACCAATTTATTGGAAATTCACTTCTGGTAAAGAGAATGCATTTAACTGCTTTATCTATATGCATCGTTATGACAAAACAACGATTTCTCGTATCCGTACGGAATACTTACATGATGTTCAACAACGATTAGAAACAAGAAAAGTTGATTTGGATCAAATAATAAATAGTGACGCAAGTGCCACAGAATTGAACAAAGCAAGAAAAGAAATGAAAACTGTGGAAAAACAGTTAGCTGAATTAATCGCTTATGATGAAAAGTTACGTCATATGGCTGATCAACAAATTGAAATTGACTTAAATGATGGGTTTAACGTCAATTATCCGAAATTCAAAGGATTAGTTGAAAAAGTATAGTTAGCAAGGAAAGGTTAGTGTAGGGATGGATCTTAATCAAATCGAATCCACATTACAAAAAATGTTGGATAAACCACTTGAAAGTTATGAAAAACGACGAATTATTTTTTGGGAAGATCAACAAGAGGAATTCAACGATGATTGGGATTCTATCGAATTAAAGGATGTTAAATTTCAAGAATTAACCAATGATAACCAATTCTATGTAAAACATCTATTAGAGGCCGAAGATTTAGATTCGAGTTATTTAATTTACTCGAATCTAGATTTACAGTCTGAAGATAATTGGTTACTCGACATGGTTCTTTATACGCAAACATTTAAAGCCAGTCGAATTGATTTAATCATGAATGAATTACAAATAGATAGTACTTTACGTCCAACGATGGAAAGATATGCGGTATTCTTTGACAATAAAGTCCGGTACCGAAAGTTTAAAAGTTATTTAGGAGTAATAGAGTCTACAGCTGCTATCGAACTACGGATGATTAGTGCTTTATGTAATTTAGATATTCCAAGTTTTGAGAGAGCTTTAAGAATCATCTTGATAGAGTCCTTAGAAGATGATAATAAGTATTTAGAGGCTATCAGAAAGTTTTTCGATATCGATCGATTCTGGGAATTGGTGGGCAGTCACTATGATTATACTCGAGAAGAGAAGTCATTAAAGACACTCTTCATGCATCTAACCATCTCTGCTCTAAGTTTCCAAATGGACGAAGAATATTTAGCGTTGTTAGAAAACTTTATTGCATTAAGTCATACAGGGGACTGCTATATTCTTATTGACCATTGGATGCAGAATCAAGTAGATGCGTCGAAGTTTGAAGAGTATGCTCGACAAATAGAGAAGGAAATTCAATTACAAGAAATTATTCAAGAACTACCGCTTGAGAAATATGAAAATGTAGATATTTTTCCAATAATTGATCAAGAAATTATCCTTCATATAGCTAATGCTCTTTTAAAAGACTTAGAAGATTTTGATAAATACTTGACGATTATTGAAAATAGACGTTCGAGATATTACTTTGAAAAGTATGAGACTATTTACGACACTTTATTCTATACAATTAAAATTCTAGAGTTCAGAAAAGGGTTTGACCAAGGCATACCTCAGGGTAGAGCAGAAGATATTTTCAATGGGTATGTAAAATCTTATTATCTGATGGATAATTACTATCGTAAATTTTACTTGGCTTATGATAAGAGCGAAAAATATGAGTTTGTAAACAAGCTTCAAGAAAAAGTCGAATACCTCTATACACACTGGTTTATTGGTGAATTGGGCGCAAATTGGTCTCAAGCTGTTCGGACAGATTTAGTTGAGGACTGGAAACTTCCAGGTATGAAAAAACAACAATATTTCTACAGGGAACATGTTTCATCTCGAGTTTCAAAAGGTGAACGTATTTTTGTCATTATTTCGGATGCAATGCGTTATGAAATCGCAACGGATTTAGTGGAGCGGTTAAACACTGAAACAATCGGTTCAACTGAAATCGAACCGATGCTAGGCATTGTACCTTCCATTACCAAGTTAGGTATGGCTGCTTTATTGCCGTATCGTTCTTTAGATATTGATTCTTCAGGGAAAGTAATGGTAGATGAGGAGCCAATAGAAGGCTATGGTGCTCGTAAGAAGTTCATAGAGAATAAAATAGAGAATAGTCTTGTTTATAAATACTCAGACTATATGGCATTAAATAAGTCTAAAAAATCCGAAACGTTTAAAGGACTTAATTTGATTTACATCTATCATGATACGATTGATGGTATAGGTGACAATGCGGCTACAGAAAACCGAGTGTTTGATGCAGCAGACAGCTCAGTTTCTGAGTTGTTTGATTTAATTAATTCAATTCGAAATGACTTGAGTGGAACAAATATATATGTGACTACTGATCACGGTTTCTTGTATCAAAGAAGTCCTTTAGATGAAAGTGAGAAAATTGCGAAAGAGTTAGATAAACCTGTCGAATCTTCGAGACGATATGCATTATCCAATAAAGAACAAGAACTAAATGGTCAAATCCGTATAAATGTCGGGACCGTTTTAAATAATGAGAATGACTTACAGTTATACATTCCGAATGGATCGATTCGCAATCGAATTCAAGGTCCAGGGGCGAACTTTGTACATGGGGGAGCAAGTCTACAAGAAATTGTCATCCCTCTAATTACATTCAAAAATAGAAGAGCAACCCAAAAAGGGGTAGAGACAGTTGAAAAAGTGAATGTAGAATTAACGAGTCGCACCCGCTCAATTACCAATAAACTATTTACACTACAATTCTTCCAAAGTGAAAAAGTGAAGAACAAAAACATTGCACGAACGGTAAATATTTATATGGAAGATGAGAATGGCAACATCATTTCAAATATTGAAACCATTATTGCGAATAAAATAAATGAAAATTCAGAAGAGCGTATGTTTAGTAAACAGTTTGCCTTAGAAACCATGGAATTTGACCGTAAGAAAGATTACTTCTTGGTAATTAAAGATACGGAAACTGATCAATATACAGCCAAGATTCCATTCAAAATTAATTTAGGTATCGTCAATGATTTCTTTTAAGAATGAGGTGTAAGGTTGGAAAAAGCATCACTAGATTTAGATGATAAGTTGAATGAACATTTTGCTGGTCGGGTCGTGAGAAAAGACCTGACCCAGCTGATTAAAGAAGGAGCTAATGTCCCAACATTTGTGTTGGAGTATTTATTAGGGATGTTTGCGGCGACTGATGATGAAGATAGTATACAAGAAGGTGTGAATCGAGTGAAAAATATCCTTTCTGAAAACTATGTTCGTCCAGATGAAGCTGAAAGAATTAAATCGCGAATTAGAGAACAAGGACAGTACACCGTCATTGATAAAATTACTGTACGCCTAAATTCGAAAAAAGATGTTTATGAATCAGAGTTCTCAAACCTTGGTTTAAAAGGTGTTTCAATGGCCTCTTCTTACGTAAAGGAATATGACAAACTTTTAGCTGGTGGAATTTGGTGCATGATTAAACTAGATTATTATTTTGATGAAGAAGTAAAAGATAATAATCCATTTATCATCTCGAATTTACAGCCCATTCAAATGCCGAATATGGATATGGATGAAATATTTAAAGGGCGTGACCACTTTACAAAAGAAGAGTGGATTGATGTATTGATCCGATCGATTGGTATGGAGCCTACTCAGTTAGAAGAACGCGTAAAATGGCACCTTCTCTTGAGGTTAGTTCCTTTGATTGAAAACAACTACAATTTAGTTGAGTTAGGGCCTAGAGGGACGGGTAAATCACATGTGTATAAAGAATTATCACCCAACTCGATCTTAGTCTCTGGAGGACAAACAACTGTAGCGAATTTATTTTATAACATGTCGACAAGACAAGTAGGTTTAGTAGGGTTATGGGATACAGTTACTTTTGACGAAGTCGCAGGGATTAATTTTAAAGATAAAGATGGCGTTCAAATTATGAAAGATTATATGGCTTCTGGATCTTTTAGTCGTGGGAAAGAAGAAAAAGCTGCTTCTGCATCTATGGTCTTTGTAGGGAATATTAATCAGAGTGTCGATTCATTGGTTAAAACTTCTCATTTATTTGCGCCATTTCCAGATGCGATGCGAAATGATGCGGCCTTCTTTGATCGCATTCATTATTACTTACCAGGATGGGAAATACCTAAATACCGTCCGACATTCTTTACGGATCGCTTTGGATTTATTGCGGATTACCTAGCAGAATTTATGCGTGAAATGCGTAAGCGTTCATTTGCTGATGCGATTGATCAATATTTCTATTTAGGAAATAATTTAAATCAACGAGACACGATTGGTGTTCGGAAAACGGTATCTGGCTTACTAAAGTTAATTTATCCGCATGGTAAATTTACGAAGGAAGAAGTAGAAGAAGTTCTGGAGTACGCTTTAGAAGGTCGTCGAAGAGTCAAAGAGCAATTGAAAAAAATTGGAGGCATGGAATTTTACGATGTCATGTTCTCTTATATCGATAAGGAAACGACAGAAGAGCACTATACTTCTGTTCCTGAACAAGGTGGCGGCAAATTGATTCCAGAAGGCATGAATAAGCCTGGTCACGTCTATGTAGCAGGAAGAAGTAGCTCTAGTATGATTGGAGTCTATAAGTTAGAGAATCAAGTTGTGGGCGGTACAGGGAAGTATGAAAAATCTGGTGTAGGAAGTGATCGAGAAGCCAGAGAAAGTTTAGATACCGCATTCCGTTACTTTACGGCTAATATTAAAAGTATTAGTAGTTCTATAAGTGTCAAAACAAAGGATTATTTAATGCATATTGAAGATTTGCAAGGGATTGGTTTAACGGAAGAATTAGCTGTAGCAGAATTAATTGGTTTAAGCTCAGCTGCTTTAGATCGTCCACTTCAAGAAAGTTTAGTGGTGATAGGGAACATGACGATGGGTGGCACGATCTCTAAAGTGCCCGAATTTGCGAATACCTTGCAAGTCTGTGTAGATGCAGGTGCCAAACGAGTCTTATTACCTTCATCTTCTGTGCAAGATTTACAAACTGTCCCATCTGATTTATTAGTCAAAATCCAACCGATATTCTACTCTGATCCAATTGATGCAGTTTATAAAGCATTGGGTGTGGATTAGTAAGTGTTATTTACGTAATTATACTGAACTTAATCGAGACACAGGATAATCACGATTAAGTTCAGTATAAATTTTTAAAAAAATGTAAGCGGTATATATTAGCTGCATGAGAGTGAGGAGATGTACCAATGGATCCAATCTTATTTATATTTATGGTTCTTATTGTACTAGTCGGAAGTTATATAGTTTTACAGAAATCAAAAAATAAATCAGTTAATGAACACACACCAAAACAAGAGACTAATAACGTATTGGCTATTTCGAATGATTCCACAAATGAGTTACAAGTTCAATTTAATATGTTGTCGGAGATTCGAGAAATTGATGAATCAAGACTTGTAGAGATTAAAAACAGTAAACTGCTTGCACATGTAAATAATCTCTTGCCGGAAGCTTTTAAGACTGCAACTACTGTAGGCAATGCTGTTCAAGGTAGTACTAAAACTCTGTATGAAGCGATTCTTCCAGCTGGAAAACAGCTTGCAAAGTCTAAAAACACTGAAGGCGCCTTTAGAGGATTTACAATGGGAAAGAAAGGAATAGACGGATCAGCTGAATTCTTACCCGTAAATAATGTATCTAACGTTGCTGCAAATGTAGCTTCATCAGCAATGAATGTAGGCTCAATGGTAGTCGGTCAATATTATATGCACCAAATCAACACTGAACTAGAATCAATTAGTTCAGATATTTCTCAGATAATGGATTTTCAAAATAATGAATATAAGAGTAAAGTTTTTGCGTTAGTTACTAAAGTCAAAAAAATGTCCTCATTTCAAACAGAAATACTTGAAAATGAAGAGTTGAGAAAATCCGAAATATCGAACTTGAATCGACTTGAACAACAATGTATAGAATTATTAGGCCAAGCAAACTTAACAATTGCAGACTACTCAAAGAAAATGGATATGGGTATTAAAGGATATGAAGAACAATTGGTTGGTGTTCAATACTGGGTTGTTTATCAAGAGACTCTATTGGAAGTATTATATCTTATTGCAGATTTGAAATATGCACTTTACTTAGGTACTGTGTCCAGAGATCAATGTAACTCCTTATTATCAACTTATGGAAAACAAGTGAAAGATGTGAAAATTGGATTACAGAACTGGCATTTAGAACAAATGGAAAAGTATGGTATCAATCTTGAAGAAGGTTATAGAGAACGTTATGGAGTCGATGGTATTCTTCATAAAGTACCGGGAATGATAAGGAAAGAGTTAAATTATCGTCCAGTATCTAAAGATGTCGTAGAAATTATCACTAAGCACCTTACTACAGCAGATAAACGTCGGAATGTATCTACAAAAGAGGTCTTTGATGAGAATGTCAAATTAATAGGAAAAGAAGGAAAAATATATTATTTACCTGCAGACGGTATATGATCATTCAGTTAATAACTATAAGTTTTAAAAAAAATACAAAGTATACAGAAGAATAATGTTAGAATAAAGGTGAGATGACGACTAATATGAAACCGAAAATTATGGACGAAATGTCAACATCTGATTGAGAAGATTTAATTTTGAAAGCGATTATAAATTCTTTAAATGACATAGGTGGAATTGCAGAACGAAAGGATATTAAACGTGATATATACGAAAATTCTAAACTGATTCCTGAAGATTATATAGAGTATTTGAGACAGTCCAAAAAAACAGGAGCAAAATATAAACCGTTCAATTATCATTTTAATTTTGCAATTAAATATCTGATGCTAGCGGATTTTGTACGGTACCCAAAGAAAGGTGAGGTTGAACTTACAGAAAAAGGTAGGAAAGTAGATTTAGATACCTTCGATCCTGTAACTGAAGTACGTGTCTTGTCTGAGCCAGCAATGAAAGAAGAGTCAAAGAAAAGAAAAACTAAGAAGCAAATAACTGAAACTGTGGAAATAAAACCTGAAGAAGAAGTGTTAGATTCAGAAGGAATAGAAGACGTCTGGAGAGCTGAACTTAATGAAGCACTCAAGAAGATGTCTCCTGATAAGTTTGAGATGTTTGCTAGAGGTCTAATGAAACGAATGGGTATAGAGTTAGATAAGGAAATTGGAATCCAAACGACAGCTGATGGAGGTCTTGATGGATTTGGGTACATAACTGCCGATGATTTTAGAACAACTCGAGTTGCACTACAAGCTAAACGTTGGGAAGGCAAAGTAAGCTCTCCTGAAATCGATAAATTTCGCGGTGCTATGGATAAATATAATGCTGAATATGGTATTTTTATAACAACCTCGGACTATACAAGGTCTGCAATTGAAGCATCAAGAGTTGGAACACGAGTTATTACTCTGATTAATGGTGATGATATTTGTGACTTAGTAGCTAAGTACGAATTTTATGTCACTCCTGTAACTACATATGAGTTGAGCGATTTTTATTTTGAAGAAGAATAACTAATAAATAATTTATAAAGAAGTTTAAAATTTAATAGTGTAAAAATAAATAGGAGGACATTACTTGGAAATAAAGCTGTCAAAAATTCGAATCGCCAACTACAAATGTTATGAACGTATAGAGGTCGATTTAAAAAATGAGTTATTATTAATAGGATCAAATAATGTTGGTAAAACTGCTTTCTTGGAAGCAATAAAAATCGCTTTTTCAAAAAATTCATTAGTTACAAAGGAAGAGGTTTATTTTAAAGAAGGTGAAGAAGTACCTCAAGATAGAAAAATAATTATAGATGTATTAATAGAACCTATCGAAGACGAATTTTCCGACCAATGGTTTGAGTTATTTGGTGACCTTATTATTAACGAACCAGAATCTGTAGCATTGAGAACTATATTTTCTCATAATGAATTGAAAGAAGAATATAAACAAGAAAATAAGGCACTCAACTATTGGCCAGAATTTAATGATTTTTTAGATTTCGAAGAGTATAAATCTTCCAATGTATCAAATCTGATCTTTGATTCAATTCCTGTTTTTTATCTTGATGCAAAAAGAGATATCAACGATGATTTACAAAAGAAATATTCTTATTGGGGTAGATTAGTTGGTGATATTAAATTCAAAAGTGACAAAAGAAACCAATTAGAACAAGAACTATATGATTTAAATATTGATATTGTTAATAACAGTGATGTTTTAGAACATGTTTCAAAAAAACTAAAAGATATTAGTTCTGTAACAGGTAGTGAAAATAATTCTGTTCAAATAAATGCCATTTCCGAGAAGATAACAGATATTGGCAGAGGGATGGATATAAAGATAAAAAGTGAAGGGTCTGAATCAATTTCAATTTCTAAACAAGGTATGGGTACAAGGAGCTGGGCTACCTTTCTAGCTTTTTCATCGTACTTAGAGTGGAAAAATCTGCAAATGATTAAAGAAGAACTTCCATTTTATCCAATATTATTATTAGAAGAGCCAGAAGCTCATTTACACCCTCAGGCACAGCGAAGAATATACCACCAAATTATAGATTTAGAGGGACAGAAAGTAGTTAGTACTCATTCAAATATTATTGCTACACAAACAGATATAGAGAGTGTTTTATATGTATCCAAAAAATCATCTTATAGTAATATTGACTATATTGACTTTTCTGGTGTTAACAAAAAAGATAAGTATAAAATAGAGAGAGAAGTTTTATATTCAAGGGGCGAATTAATTTTTTCTGACTGTTTAATTCTATGTGAAGGTATTACTGAAGAGAGATTATTGCCTGCATATTTCGAAAAATATTTCGGAGTACCATACTATGAATATGGTATTAATATTGTATCTGTAGATGGATATAAAAATTATGTACCATTTTTACAATTTGCAAAATCATTAAATATAGATACTTTTATTTTTAGTGATGGAGAAGAATTTGCTATTAAGAAAGTGAAAAACGATTATAGATATGTACATGGTAAAGGCGATAGAAGTACAGAGTTTGAAGAAGTAATATCTAAATATATTACTTTTATTCCAGATGGTTTAGATACTGAGAAATATCTCGTAGAGCATTATGAACTAGAATTATTCACTACATTAATTGATGAAATTGAAGGGAAAGAAGATTTTATTAGCAGTTACCAATCTGGAGATAAAGATCACAACGAGAGCGAGAAAGTATTAAAATATCTTTCGAAAAACAAGTCTATATATTCTAAAAAACTCGCCGATTATATTGAACAACAAGTAGATTTTGAGATTTTAGAGCCATATAATGAATTCTTTAGGAAATTAAATGATTTTAAAAAATATATATAGATGAAAAGAGGAAAGTAATGATTGAGTTGTCAGAAAAACAACAAGAAATTGTAGATTATATAGATGGACCATTACTAGTAACTGCTGGCCCTGGGAGTGGGAAAACCAGAGTATTAACTGAAAAAATAGTAAGTATTTTAAATAAGAGAAAAGGAAGAGTTTTAGCACTTACTTTTAGTAATAAGGCAGCTGAAGAAATTAATGAGCGAATAGAAGACCATGTAGAAGATATTTCAAGAGTCAAAATAAGCACTATTCATAGCTTTTGCTTGGAAATTTTAAAAGATAATAGCCACACTATTGGTCTGCCAAGCAATATGTCAATCATTGAAAGTTCTAATGATCAAAAAATAATTTTATTAGAAGCTCTAACTAACATTGGTGTAAAACTATCTGATAGTAAAGAATTAGCTAATATATTGGGGAAAATAAGTGATTACAAATCAAAATTCAAAACTCCTCAATCACTAGTAAACGAAGAAGATACAGAATTTATAAGTATTTATGATAGTTACAATAAATTAATGAATCAAAATAGATTATTAGACTTTGATGATATACTATTTTATAGTTATAAGATTTTAAGTGAAAACAATAAAGTATCTAAAAATATATCTAGATTATACAAATATTTTCTAGTTGATGAAGCTCAAGATTTAAATGATACTCAATATAAGATAATTAAAAAAATGCTCGCTAACGGCCATAACAATATCATGTTTGTTGGAGATGAAGCACAATCTATATATGGTTTTAATGGTTCTAATAGCTTAATAATGACAAAATTTTTTGTTGAAGATTTTTCTCCAAAAATTTTTAAATTAACGGAAAACTATAGATCAGCTAAAAGAATTATAGAAGCAGCCCAAAGATTAAAACCAACATCGGAATCAACCTCTAAATATCCAATAGAAGGGGTATTCGAAGTAAAATCGTTTCAAGATGAGAAAGATGAAGGAGATTGGATTGTTGAGATGATTGAAGATTTGATTAATCAAGACAAAGAATATCCTTCTGAGATAGCGGTCATTGGCAGAAATAGATACTTATTTGAAAACGTTAAAACATATCTCAATGATAAAGATATAGACTATAATGAAGGGATGTCTGGACTAAAATTAGAATGCGAAACAGAAGAAATGAGACTATTTAATCTAGGCATTAAAATAATTTCTAATCCTTATGATGAATTTCATTATGCTGAAATTAATGAATTATTGAATCGAAAAGGTGATCCTTTTTATAATCGCTACGATGAAGAAATAATTAATAATCCAGTAAATAACAATCCTAATATTTCTTCTCAGTTTTTTTCATTAATCATTTACGCGTGGAAAGAAATATTTAAAGATGACAAAAAATATGGTCGAGTTTTAGATAACCTATACAATAGTATTCTCACTCTTGAATTTGAAGAAAATCTCAAATACCTTATTATTAATGATATAGAATTTCTGAAAAAACAATGGACAAAATATTGTGCTGAAACATCGATTGACAATAGAAGTTTAAATATGTTTAAAAATTTTATTGCTTTAGGTAAGTCAAAGGAAACGTCCCTAGAAGGGGTTAGTCTTATAACAGTTCATGGTTCAAAAGGTTTAGAATTTAATAATGTTTTTATAATTGGAGTGACTAAGGGAACCTTCCCAGATTATAGGGCAAAAACAGAAGAGCAGTTAACTGAAGAAAAAAATAATATGTTTGTAGCAATTACAAGAGCCAAACGAAGATGTTATATAACTTATCCTTTAGAAAAAATGATGCCTTGGGGAAGTTCAAAAAAACAACTACCTTCTCAATTTATTACGTTATTAACACAATAGGAATTTTTGGAGGAAAATTAAGAGAAACATTAGAACTTTTGCAATTGGTGAACTAGCTTAAAGTTGTAATAGTTATTAGAAGAAAGAAAATTTGAGTAACTATGTGAAAAGATTGAGTTTCAAATAAAATTTAAAAATCTAATGAACCGCTTGGAAAACGTTGAATTAACGTTTGAACAATACTTTTATCATAAAACATAGGCGTATGCGCGAATATTTAGTCCAAACCATTACCAAAACCATTACTATAGCACTATAAACGTTGATGTGAAGGGGCTTGGTTGAGCCCCCTCATCTCCATACTAAACTATTGAAACAATAAGTGTTCAATAGGAATCACTGAAGAGTATATTTAAATCTTTCAAAACTCAACTACTATTTACATAGTTGAGTTTTGAAAGATTTTTATTATGGCCATAATTAAAGCTGTGTTATAAAATTAATAATCTTTTACTAATTATTAGTTCATCTGTCATTATTTGATTATTCCGCGCTCTCAGGACCACCAATATCCATATCGAGTCCACCAGGCCAACCGTTAAATTCACGTAATAACCAAACTAAATCCGCACATCGGGTCCACCTATCCATGGATCAAGTCCGCTTT